>JBBQHU010000014.1:0-64546 GCA_038324265.1 Micropepsales bacterium
CAGCGTGCCGCGCTGGAAGGAAGCGGGGCTGCTGGCGCCCATTGATACCGCCAAGCTGAAGAACTGGAACAAGTTGTCGCCCACCCTGCGCAACATGCCGGAGATCCAGGCCGGTCCGGGCAAGGTCTGGTTCGTGCCGCATTACTGGGGCAATACCTCGCTGACGATCCGCACCGATCTGGCGCCGGAATATGCCAAGTCGCAGAGCTGGGACATCCTGTTCGATCCCAAATACAAGGGCCGCGTGTCGGTGCTGGACGGGGTCGATGACGTGGTGCCTTTCATTGCGAAAATGATGGGCATCAACGCCTATGAGATGACGGACGTGCAGTGGCAGCAGGTGCAGGGCAAGCTGCGCGCGCTGGTGCCGCAACTGCGCATGGTGTCGTCGGAGAACACGGCGCTGGCGCAAGGCCTGGCGTCGGGCGAACTGGTTGCCGCCATGAGCTGGCGCACGACATTCGCGTCGCTGAACCGCGAGCACAAGCCGGTGGCCTATCTGAACCCGCCGGGCGGCATGTTCACCTATGTCTGCGGGCTGGTGATGCACAAGGACGCCAATGAGGAGAAGGCGCTGGCGCTGATCGATGCCGGGATCGCCGACGAGGCCGCGGTCTACATGATCACCCATATCGCCGATGAACCGGCCAACACCGAAGCGATGAAGCAAGTGCCCGACAAGGTCTATACCGAGCTGCAGATTCCCAAGGACCTGGAAACCTTCCTCAAGAGCGGCACCTTCCAGCGCCCGCTGAAGAACAAGGACAAGATTGTCGGCGCCTGGACGGAGATCAAATCCGGGGTGCAGTAGGGGACAAATGGGGGATAGGCACTTGGCCGCCCTGCCCCAAAATCGCCGCCCGCGCCTTGCTGCCTGCGAGCAATTGCAGAGCCTTGCCGATTCTTTGTTTTGATGAATTGCGGTCACCCCCTCCCCTGCAGGCGGTGGACAAAGCGTGGAGAGGTGGCGGCGCGGCGTTCTCATGCCGCCATTATCGCACGGCGCGAAAGCGCGTGGATTGGCGCAAAATGGGGATAGACGGCAAAGAGCCGCCGACACGGCGTTAGAATATTTTTTGCACATCGGGATAGGCTGGAGATCACTTGCGCAGTAATTACCCAAGACCCGAGTGTCCCCACCTGCCGGTTTGCCAGAGGGGCTAAACGCGCTTACGCTTCGCTCGAATAGCTGGGGAGCTAATCCATGCCGAATTTGCCTGATAGCTTGTCATGCGGGGAAAAGGCTCGACTTATTCCCGTAGTCGCTGACACAAGCAAGGAGGTTCGAGCGGTTTCCATTGTTCTCGCAGCAATGACAGCCGTTCCAGAATTTGCCCGAGCACTGATGTCTTCTGTGGGGCAAAATGTCGGTGCTAGAGCGAGCCTCCAGTGTTTTACCGAGATTGAATTTCACAAATGTCTTGAAGGAAAACGCTGCCGTCCCGACGGTTTCATTTCGTTGGAGAGGAAGGGCCAGCCCTGGCGCAGTCTGGTCGAGGCAAAAATCGGTCGGGCTGAACTCGACGCGGAACAGCTAGTTCAATACGCCGCCTTGGCCAAGATGAACGGCATCGATGCCATCATCACTATTTCCAACCAATTTACCGTTCTCCCGACACATCATCCACTGAGCCTGTCTAAATCGGCATTGAAGGGGATCGAACTATACCATTGGTCCTGGACGTATATCGTCACAGAAATAATGCTCTTGCTAGGCAATCTCGGAATTGAAGATCAGGATCAGGTGTTCATCCTAGAGGAAGTCCTTCGATATCTTTCTCATGAGTCAGTCGGGATATCACGCTTTGATAGAATGAATTCAGAGTGGAAAGACCTCATTTCAAAAATCCAATCTGGCGCACCTCTTTCAAAAAACGCTCCCGAAGTTGAGCACTCGGTTGTCGCTTGGGCGCAGGTGACACGGAACGTCTCGCTTCTCATGGCTCAGAAAATTGGCACGCAAGTGCGCATAATTCTTTCCAGAGCACATTCAGACGATTCCGTTGCGAGATTTCGTGAGGATTGCGACCTCTTGATCAATGATCTTCAGCTTCGGTGTACTCTCGACGTACCTGACTCGGCGGCCCCTATAAAGATTTGCGCAGATTTACAGCGCCGATCACTGGCTATTTCCATGGAAGTGGCCGCCCCAAAAGACAAACAGCGGGCGTCGAGTCGAATCAATTGGTTGGTTCGGCAGCTGTCCAAAACGGCTTCAAATGAAATGTATGTCCGCGCCCGGTGGCCAGGGCGTGCCAGTGTTACCCAGGCGTCACTGACAGAAGTGAGGGAAAATACAGACGCCCTCGAACGGGGACGTGAAGGGATGGCGCCTACATCTTTCGAGATCGTTCTCGTGCGGGACATGGCATCAAAGTTTTCAGGCGCAAAGACGTTTATTGAAGCGCTGGAGGATGCAGTGCCGCACTTTTACGAGCAGGTCGGCCAACAATTGCGGCCGTATGTTGCAGCACCTCCAAAAATCAAGGACGGCGCCAAGCCCGATGCTGCTGATCCTCCGCCGGGCGACCCCGCTACATCAGCATCGGCAGGTCCTGCGCTCACCGTATCGACGGTTAACAATCTTTCTGAACCCATCGAAGAAAGGTCGTTGGCGACTGGCAATGAAAAGAGCGAAGGAATTGGCCCCTAGTAAAAAGCGTCCGGCCGGGGCTCGCTGATCAACCACAGTGAGGCTGTACCACTACTTGCGCGTCGCCGGGTTGGTCGCCACCCAGATGATGTGGCGGACGCCCTTGCCCTTGTTGGCGCGGGCCTTGATTTCTTCCACGGTGAAGCCGGCCTGGCCGAGCTTGTTGACGAAGACGGCGCTGGGGGCGGCGGACCACACCGCCAGCATGCCACCGGGGCGCAACGCCTGGCGCGCCGTGTTCAGGCCGCGCACGGAATACAGACTGTCATTGGCCTTGCGGCTGAGGCCGTCGGGGCCATTGTCCACGTCCAGCAGGATGGCGTCGAAGCCGGCGCGGCTGGATGCCATCAGCGCGCCGACATCGCCGGTGTGGACGGTGACGCGGCTGTCGGAAAGACCATTGGCGGTGAGTTCGGCCATGGGCCCGCGCGCCCAGGCGATCACTTCAGGCACCAGCTCGGCGACGACGAGGCGCGCATCGCCGCCCAGCCCGGCCAGCGCGGCGCGCAGGGTAAAGCCCATGCCATAGCCGCCGATCAGGATGCGGGGATTGCGCTTGCCCTTCAGGCGTTCGCAGGCGATTTCCGCCAGCACGATTTCGGAGCTGCTCATGCGACTGTTCATCAGCGGGGTGGCGCCGGCGAAAATCGCGAATTCGTGCCCGCGCTGCATCAGCCGCAATTCGCCGCCGCCGGGCACCGTTGCCGTATCAAGTTGCACCCAGGGGATCATCGCGCGCTCATCCGTTCTGGAAACAAAAGGGCCAGAAACAAAAAGGGCCGGAACATCGGTTCCGGCCCTTTGTCATTCAGGAAGCGAGCGGCTTACAGCACGCCGCGCTTGTGTTCGCCGACCACGACGCGGCCGGGGTTGAAGGCGGCCTTGAAGACTTCCAGCGCCTTCATGGGCTGGGCGTCGCCGCACATGAACACGTCGAAGGCGGCAAAGCCTTTTTCCGGCCAGGTGTGGACGCTGATGTGGCTTTCGGCCAGCACGGCCACGCCGGAAATGCCGCCGCCATCCTCGAACTTGTGGAGGTGGATGTGCAGCAGGGTGGCGCCGGCGGCCTGCACGGCGTCGATCAGCGCGGTTTCAATCCGCTCGCGATCATCCAGGCCGGTGGCTTCCCACAGGTCGATGATCACATGGCTGCCGGCATAGACGACGCCATTGCGGTTGATGAAGTGATCCTTGTGGTCGTCATTCGACGGCATGACCACGACAGGACGCGGCGCCTTGAGGGCGCGTATTTTGTTTTGGGGAATCTTGTTCGCTGCTACCAGATTAAGTCGAGCCATCAAAGCACCTACCCGTCTTGGAGTTGACACCTACGCCTTGGCCTTACGGACTTCCGGACGCGCCTAAAGAAGAAAGCGGCAGACGGGGGTCACCCGTATACCGCTTTGTCCGGCCTTTTTCCTCGCCGGGTCGAGTTGGAAATAGGGCTAACGCCCCCCCTATGCAAGAAGAAATTACCCCCGGGGGAAATTTTTTTGGGCACCGTGCTCCAGCAGCGCGTTGCTGTGGAGCCTTTTGTCTGAGCGCACGAGAGCCAAGCAAGGCGCAAAAGTGGCGTCAAACGGGCCTTAGACGCGTTTGGGTGCGCGGTAGACAGCGCCGCGAAGCAGCCCTATACGCCAGAACGCTGTCACATCTCTTAAGGAAACGTTATGGCCCGTCCGCAGCCCCAGCCCACCAAAAGCAAGGCCCACAAGGCTTCCGATGACCAGCAGGTGGAACGCCTGCACAAGGGTTATGCCCAGTCGATGCAGATCACCAAGGTGCTGGCAGATGAGCAGAGCCAGTTCCAGCACATCAAGATCTTCGACACCGTCGCGAATGGCCGGGTGATGACGCTGGACGACATCGTGCAGATCACCAACCGCGACGAGAGCGCCTATGCCGACATGCTCACCCACCTGCCTATGCTGGAGCATGGCAAGGTCGAGCGGGTGATGATCGTGGGCGGCGGTGACCTGTCGATCGCCGACGAGGCGCTGAAGCACAAGGGCGTCAAGGAAGTCGTGCTGGTCGATATCGACGGCCGCGTGATCGAGCTGTGCAAGAAGCTGTTCGGCGACATCAATGCCAAGGCCTTCAAGGACAAGCGCATGAAGGTGGTGGTGGCGGACGCTTTTGAATATCTGGGCCGCAAGGAATCCAGGAACCGCTTCGACCTGATCATCGCCGACCGCCCCGATCCGGTGGGTCCGGGCAAGGCGCTGTTCGGCGAAACCTTCTATGACCGGGTGAAGGGCGCCCTGAAGAAAGGCGGCTATGCCACCTTCCAGACCGGCGTGCCATTTTACCAGCCGTGGGAAATCACCGAGGCGCTTACCGAACTGGCGCGGTTCTTTCCCAAGTCGGGTCTCTATCTGAGCGTGGTGCCGACCTATATCGGCGGCTTCATGGCGCTGAGCTGGGCCAGCAAGGGCGGCAAGGCATTGGGCTCGGCAGACGGCATCAAGAAGGCGGCCAAGGCCTACAAGAAGTCCAAGCTGAAGTGCGATTACTACAACCCGGCGATCCACGCCGCGGCCTTCGCGCTGCCGAACTGGATCGCGAAGCTGGTTCCTTGAATCAAAAAAGCGCGCTGCAATTTGCCATCGCCGTCGCCGGTCTGGTGCCGGTGACGGCTGGTGCGCTGGGCGTGTTCCAGCCTGCCTTGCTGGCAGTGACGGGCGCGCCCTCGGCGCTGACGCATGTGGCCTATCTGTCGGGGCTGCTGCTGGGGATCGGGCTGGGGTACTGGTCGCTGATTCCCTCGGTCGAGCGCCAGGGCAGCGCCTTTGGGCTTTTGACTGCCATTGTGGTGCTGGGCGGGGTGGCCCGGCTGATTCTGGCTGTCCGGCTGAATGCCTGGGGCCTGTCGGTCATTGCGCCCCTGGCGATGGAACTTGCCGTCACGCCCGTCCTTTGGGCCTGGCAAAGGCAACTGAGCGGGTCTTCCAATTCCGGCTGGGAATGACCATCTTTCCGCCAGAAAACAGCGGAACACTCAGACATGGCATTGATCGGTCCCGGCGGGCGTCCCGTCACCTCCCAGCCCGTCCAGAACGCGGCCAGCGGCACCAGCCCCCACATCAAGGATTCCGGCCTGGCGACCTTTGCCGCCGACGTGCTGGAGGCCAGCCGCGAGGTTCCGGTGATCGTGGATTTCTGGGCGCCCTGGTGTGGCCCCTGCAAGACGCTTGGCCCCGCGCTGGAAGCGGCGGTGGATGCCGCCGGCGGCGCGGTGAAGCTGGTCAAGATCAACATCGACGAAAATCCCGAGATCGCGCAGCAGCTGCGCATCCAGTCCATTCCCACCGTCTATGCCTTCCGGGCGGGCCAGCCGGTCGACGGCTTCATGGGCGCGATCCCCGAAAGCCAGATCAAGGCCTTTGTGGCCGGGCTGGCGAGCGGCGAGGCCCCGGATCATGGCGGCCACGACCATCATCATGGCGGACCCGAACACACGGCCGAAGTTCTGGCGGTCGGCGCGGACGCGCTGGCGGCCGGCGATTTCGCCATGGCGGCGCAGGCCTATGGCCATGTGCTGCAGGACGAGCCGGGCCTCCCTGCCGCGGTGGCGGGACTGGCGCGCGCCTATCTGGCGGGCGGCGACATCGAGCGCGCCCAGGCGACCTTGCAGATGGTGGCGCCCGGCGGCGAACAGGATGACGCCATTCGCGCGGTGCAAGCCGAACTGAAGCTGAAGGAAGGCCCAGCGCCGGAGAGCGGCGAGATCGCGGCCCTGCGCGGCAAGCTGGAAGCTGACCCCAAGGACCATCAGGCGCGCTATGACCTGGCCATGGCGCTGGACGCGGCCGGCGACCGGGACGGCGCGGTGGAGCAGTTGCTGGACCTGGTGAAGCGCGACCGCAAATGGAACGAGGAAGCGGGGCGCAAACAACTTGTCACGCTTTTCGAAGCGATGGGCTTCACCGATCCGCGCGCCGTGGAAGGCCGCAAGAAGCTGTCGGGGATTCTGTTTTCATGAAGCTTGCGGTTGCCGCCATCCTGATCGCCGCCTCTGCCGTGCCTGCACTGGCGGCGGAGAGCGCGGTGATGGCAGCCGACCGCGCTTTCTCCAAGCTGTCGGTGGAGAAGGGCCAGCCCTATGCCTTCTGGTTCAACAGTTCGAAGAGCGCGCGCTTCTATGGGCCCAGCGGGCCGCCCAAGATCGGCAAGGCCGCCAAGGCGCCGCCGGTGGCGGACGCGCAGGACAGCGTGCTGAGCTGGGAGCCCACGGCCGGCGCCGCAGACGGCAAGCTGGGCTGGACCGATGGCGTGTGGAAACTGACGGGCGCCAAGGGCAACCGCACCGGCCATTATTTGACCGTAT
This sequence comes from Micropepsales bacterium, assembly GCA_038324265.1. Lineage (GTDB taxonomy): Bacteria > Pseudomonadota > Alphaproteobacteria > Micropepsales > Micropepsaceae > Rhizomicrobium. The sequence continues at coordinate 6,981 of JBBQHU010000014.1, forward strand.
GGGTGAAGGAAGATGGTGTCTGGAAGGTGCAGGCTGATATCGGCACCACCGACCCCGCCCCGAAAGACAAGCCCTGATGCCGCGCCACTATCATTCCTATTCCGACCTGCCCAAATCGCTGCCGCTGTTTCCGTTGACCGGCGCCGTGCTGCTGCCGCGCGGTGCACTGCCGCTCAACATCTTCGAGCCGCGCTATCTGGAGATGGTGGATTATGCGCTGATGGGCGACCGGCTGATCGGCATGATTCAGCCCACCGAGCATGAAGACACCGTGCTGAAGCCCAAGCTGTCCCAGGTGGGCTGCGCCGGCAAGATCGTCTCGTTCCGCGAAACCGAGGACAATCGCTATCTGATCACCTTGCAGGGCATCTGCCGCTTCCGCCTGACCGGCGAGATGGACACCATCACGCCGTGGCGCGCGGGCTTTTGCGACTTCGGCGCCTTTGCCGGCGACCTGGCACAGGCCCCGGACGAGGATTTCCCGCGCGAACGGCTGCTGGCGGCGCTGAAGGCCTATCTGAACACCCGCGACATGAAGGCGGACTGGAAAAGCGTGATGAACGCGCCGGGCGAGGCGCTGATCAATGCGCTGGCGATGATGTGCCCGTTCGATCCGGCAGAGAAACAGGCGCTGCTGGAGGCAAACAGCTTCCAGGACCGCGCTTCGACCTTGATGGCGCTGCTGGAGATGGGCGGCGACGCCGGTCCCACGACAATCAATTGAGACACGCTTTTTCCTCCCCCGTTTACGGGGGAGGAAAAGAGGCGGCGGATTGTGATAGATGAACAGTATGACCAATACCGATCCCAAGCTTCTTGAAATCCTGGTCTGTCCGCTGACCAAGACCACGCTCCATTACGACCGTGACAGGCAGGAGCTGGTGTCCAAGGCGGCGGGGCTGGCCTATCCCATTCGCGCCGGCGTGCCGATCATGCTGGCCGACGAAGCGCGCGCGCTCAGCGATGCCGAGCGGCTCTGATGGCCCCCTCCAATCCATGGCCCAGCGAAATTCGCCTGAACCCCGCGCGCGACGTGCTGACCGTGGCGTTCGATGACGGCGCAAGGTTCGAACTGCGCGCCGAATATCTGCGCGTGGAATCGCCCAGCGCCGAAATCCGCAACCATGGCGGTCCCAAGACCATCCTTACCGGCAAGGCCGAGGTGAAGATCGACGGGCTGGAGCCGGTTGGCAACTATGCGGTGCGCATCGGCTTTGACGATGGCCATGACAGCGGGCTGTTCAGCTGGGACTATCTGCACAAGCTTGGCGCCGAAGAACCGCGCATCTGGGCGGAGTATCTGCAGGCCGCTAAGGGTCTGGCGTAACCGGAACGTCTGGCGTAATCGGCAGCGCCGGCAGGCCGCCCAGGAACAGCGCGGTGGCGAAAGCCGCGGCTGTATCAACATCTGCGCCGGCCTTGACCTGTTCACCGATTTCCATCGCCACGCCCGACAGCGCCGCGCTGAGCAGGCCTGCATCCACCGCCGGCAACAGGCCGCGTGCGCTGGCCGCCACGATGTCGTCCTTCAGTTCGGCAAAGCCTGCCAGCACTTCAGGCGAATCCATGCGGAAACGGCTGGTTTCGGGCGCCGCCTCGCTCCGCCGCTCGGCAATGAAGGCAAAAAACGTGCGGAAGGTGCCGGAGACAAATTCGTCCGTGGTTGTGGCCGACAGCCGCGCCTCGCGCAGCCGCGGACGGATGGCCAGCGCGACTTCGTCACGCAGCGCCTGGAAGACCTCCTCCTTCGACTTGAAGTAATTGTAGAAGGTGCCCGAGGCGAGCGGCGTGGCGCGGATGATGTCGCGGACGCTGGCGGCGGCAAAGCCCATGCTGGCGAAGACGCCGCGCGCCGCCGTCAGAATGGTTTCGCGGTTCTGGGCCTTGGTCAGCTCGCGGCGGGACTTGTCCATCGCATCAACTGTAGCGGAACGTGACGCGCCGTCAATTTTTGCCGATTGCGTCCGTCACGTTGGCGAAACCGTCGCGGTTCATGCAGGCCAGAAGTTCGCGCTTGATGCGTGTCACCAGCGATGGACCTTCAAAGGCCAGCGCGGTGTAAAGCTGCACCAGCGACGCGCCGGCGCGGATCTTGGCCCACGCGTCTTCGCCCGATGCGATCCCGCCCGCGCCAATCAAGGTCACCGCGCCGTTCAGGCGCTGGTGCATCTGGGCCAGTACGCGGGTGGAGGGCGCCAGCAGCGGCGCGCCCGACAGGCCGCCGGTTTCACTTGCGTGCGAGGATTTCAGCGGCGGTCGCGCGATGGTGGTGTTGGAGACGATCAGGCCCTCGATGCCGCTGGCGCGAACAACATCGGCGATCTCGTCCAGTGCGGCCTCGTCCAGGTCGGGCGCGATCTTGAGCAGGATGGGTTTGTGCCCGCGCGCCGAAGGCGCGCCGTGAGACACAGAGAGCCGCGCGCGCGTTTCGGTCATGGTGTCCAGCAGGCGCGTCAGTTCCTCGCGGTTCTGAAGTCCGCGCAGGCCCGGCGTGTTGGGCGAGGAGACATTGACGGTGACGTAATCGGCCAGTTCGCCCAGCTGCGCAAAGCACAGCGCATAGTCGGCAATGCGATCGGTGCTGTCCTTGTTCGCGCCGACATTGATGCCGACGATGCCTTTTCCGGTTCGGCGCGCAAGGTTCTTGGCCGCCACGGCGCGGCCGCCATTGTTGAAGCCCATGCGGTTGATGACGGCGCGGTCTTCGGGAAGCCGGAACAGGCGCGGACGGGGATTGCCGATCTGCGGGCGCGGCGTGACGGTGCCGCATTCCACGAAGCCGAAGCCGAACTTCGCCATGGCGTCGGGCACCTGCGCATTCTTGTCGAAACCGGCCGCCAACCCGACGGGGTTGGGGAAATTGAGCCCGAAGGCCCGCACCGCCAGCCGCGGATCATCCGGGGCGGCGGCGGGCAGCAGCGGACCCGCCAGCCCCAGCAGCGCCAGGGTGGCATTGTGGGCGGTCTCGGGCGGCAGTTGCCGCACCAACCGGGCGCCGAGGTCGAAAATGGTCACTGCGCGCGTCCTTCCTGCGTGTATTGCCGGCCAAATGCCCTCTGGACGGGTACCGGCCAAGCCTCTATTATAGGAATAATAGCCGTAAAAACCGGTTTGATTCCTAATCTCATGCTCACACATCCGCAAATCTGGCGCGCCATCGACGCCCTCGCCGCCCGGCATGGCATGTCGCCTTCGGGGCTCGCCAAGCTCGCCGGTTTGGACCCCACCACCTTTAACAAGTCCAAGCGCGGCACCGCCAATGGAAAGCTGCGCTGGCCCTCGACCGAAAGCCTGGCCAAGGTCCTATCGGCCACCGGCGCGTCGCTGGAGGACTTTGTCGCCCTGGTGAGCGAAGGCGCCGGACGGGCGGCACGGGCCCGCATGGTGCCCCTGATCGGCATGGCCCAGGCGGGGGCCAGCGGCTATTTCGATGACGCCGGGTTCCCCGCCGGTTCCGGCTGGGAAGACATCGCCTTTCCCGAGATTGCCGACGAGCATTGCTATGCACTCGAGATCACCGGCGACTCCATGCTGCCGGTGTACCGCGACGGCGACCGCATCGTGGTGTCGCCTTCGGGGTCCTTGCGGCGCGGCGACCGGGTGGTGCTCAAGACCCATGGCGGCGAAGTGATGGCCAAGCAGCTGGGCCGCATCACGGCCCAGCGCATCGAGCTGAAAAGCTTCAACCCCGCTTTCGAGGATCGCGGCTTTGCGCTGAGCGAAGTCGCCTTCGTGCACCGGATCATCTGGGCGTCGCAGTAGCGCTGCGATGACGGGGGCGCACAAATCATCCAATGCCCTGCCGCTGGGCCTGACGCTGACGGCGATGGTGTCGGTGCAGGTCGGCGCCGCGCTGGCCAAGCAGATGTTCGCAAGCGTGGGCGCCGAAGGGGCCGTCACCCTGCGCGTGGTGCTGGCCGCGCTGATCCTTATGGGGGTGCAGCGGTTCTGGCGCATGACCTGGTCGTGGGCGGCGCTGAAGCTGGTGCTGCCCTATGGCGTCATCCTGGGGGTGATGAACCTGTGTTTCTACACCGCGCTCAAGACCGTGCCGCTGGGCGTAGTGGTGGCGCTGGAATTCACCGGGCCGCTGGCGGTGGCGGTGCTGGATTCGCGCCGCCTGCGCGACCTGGTCTGGGTGGCGCTGGCGATCACGGGCATCCTTTTGATGCATGCACCCAGCGTCCATGGCAGCATCGATCCGCGCGGCACGCTGTTCGCTTTGGCGGCGGGGGCCTGCTGGGGGCTTTACATCGTGTTCGGCAAACGCGCCGGGGCGCTGGGTTCAGTCCGCGCCACCACCTTTGGCATGATGATCGCCGCGCTGGTGGTGCTGCCGTTCGGCATCGCGGTGGCGGGATCGCGCCTGCTGAATGTCGGCATGCTGCCGCTGGCCTTGTTCGTGGCGGTCCTGTCCAGCGCCCTGCCCTACAGCCTGGAGATGTTCGCGATGGGGCGGCTGCCCCAGCGCAGCTTCGGCATCCTGATGAGCGTGGAGCCGGCCATCGCCGCTTTGTTCGGCCTGGTCATGCTGGGCGAAACCCTGACAACGATGCAGTGCCTGGCGATCGCCTGTGTGATCGTGGCGTCGCTGGGATCGGTGACGGGGATCAAGCCGGTGCCGCTGCCGCCATGAGTCATCGGATTTTTTCAGGCTCGCTGTAACCGGTCGGCGGCGGCGGCGAAGTGGATGTGACAGTCACAGGGAATCCCGCCAAATGGGCAAATTCATCGCCGCACTTGTTCTGGCTTTTGGGCTGGCCGCACCCGCTTTCGCCAACCCGGATTTCGATCTGGGACCGGCGGTGGGGGCACCGGCGCCTGCCATCGGCACGCCGCTGGACCAGACCGGCAAGCCGCGCAGCCTGGAGTCGCTGATGGGCGAAAAGGGCGCGGTGCTGTTTTTCTTTCGCTCCGCCGCCTGGTGTCCCTATTGCCAGGCGCAACTGATCAACCTCAATGGCGGCGTCGCCGAAATGGCCAAGCGTGGCTACAAGCTGACGGGCCTCTCCTATGACCAGCCCGAAATCCAGGCGGGCTTCATCGCCGAGCGCAGAATCCAATACACGCTGCTGAGCGACCCGAAATCCGAAGTGATTGACCGCTATGGCCTGCGCGATCCCCAGTACAAGCCCGGCAGCAAGGCCTATGGCGTGCCGCGCCCGATCATCTTCATCCTGGACCGCAAGGGCGTGATCAAGGCCAAGCTGTATGAGGAAACCTACAAGACCCGTCCGCCGCTGGGCGTGGTGCTGGAAACGCTGGACAAGGTGACTGCGGGCAAGCCCTAAATCCGCGCCTAGTCCGGATAGCCCTGGTATTTGCGCACCCGCGCTTCCAGCGCATCCCGCGGCCCGTGGTTCAACAAGCCGAGCAAATCGTTGGCGCGGTCCTGCATCCTGGTCTCATAGACGGTGTCGGCTTTGCCCGCGATGGCCGCGCGCAGCTCGGACTGGATGCGGGCGCGGTATTTCGCGGCATCAAAACCCAGCAGCGACAGCGCCACCTGGTAATGCACGGCGACATTGCCAGGTTCCAGTTTCTCGGCACGGTCGAACAGCGCCATGCCTTCACTTTCCGTCGCACCATAGAGCGTGCGCGCCAGGAAACCGCCGCCACCGCGCACCACCTCGATATTCCAGCCGCCCAGCGCCGAGATGGCGAAGGGGTTCTTCGGATCCGCCTGCACGGCAAGGTCCAGCGCCGCGCGGGATTCGGCCGGGGCATTGCGCAGCCGCGCCTTGATCACGCCGGTGATGCGCGACTGGTAGCCCAGCGCCACCGCCAGCCAGACCTGGCCCAGCGCATTTCTCGGATCGACGGCGATGGCCTGGCGGGCCAGGGTCTCGGCGCGTTTCAGGCATTCCATGCAGGGCTGGTCGCGCAGCACATCATCGGCCAGCACGGCACGCGCCGCGATGGCATAACCGGTGGCCGTGTGCGCCGCTTCGCCCATGCGAGCGGCCTGTTCGTAGTCGCCGCGGGCATAGACCTCGAAGATCTCGTCGGGGGTCGCAGCCACTGCGGGCGTGACCAGCAAGCCCAGCGCGAGAAGGACTCGCTTCATTTCAGGAAATCACCGTTCAGCGCCTGGCGGATCATCGCCGCGGTTTCGCGCGTGCCGAACAAAGCGGCGAAGGAACCAAAGCGCGGCCCCTGGGTCTGGCCCAGCAGCACCTCATAGAGCGCGCCGAACCAGGCGCGCAGCGGTTCGAATTCATGCACCTTGCCGACTTCGTACACGATTTCCTGCACCGCCTTGCCGTCGCGTTCGTCGCCCAGCTTATCGAGCTGGTCCGCGAGATCGGCCAGTGCGGCGCGCTCCTTGTCGTCGGCGGCACGAAACACCTTGGACGGCTTCACAAAGTCTTCGTAGTAACGCAGCGCGTAACCGACCAGCTTGTCGAGACCCGGATTGGCCTGCGGCGTTGCGCCCGGCGCATAGGCGCGAATGTTACCCCACAGCACTTCGCGGGTATTGGCATTCGAGGCCGAGACCAGGTTCAGCAACAGCGCGAAGCTCACCGGATAGCGCTCGTCGGGCACCTTGCCGGCATGGATGTGCCAGACCGGGTTTTCCAGCCGCTGCTCTTCGGTGGTTTCGTTGGAATGATAGCTGTCGAGATGGGCGATATAGTCGTCCACCGCCTTTGGGATGACGTCGAAATACATCCGCTTGGCGGTCTTGGGTTTCTGGAACATGAACAGCGCCAGCGATTCCGCCGAGCCATAGCTCAGCCATTCGTCGATGGTGATGCCGTTGCCCTTGGACTTGGAGATCTTCTGGCCCTTGTCGTCGAGGAACAGTTCATAGACCAGCTGCTGCGGCGGCGTGCCGCCGGCGATCTTGCAGATGGCGTCATACAGCGGCGCCTGGGCCAGGTGATCCTTGCCGAACATTTCATAGTCCACGCCCAGCGCGGCCCAGCGCATGCCGAAGTCGGGCTTCCATTGCAGCTTGCAGTGGCCGCCGGTGACCGGAACGGTCTCTTCGCTGCCGTCCTCCTCAACATAGGTGATGGTGCCGTTGGCGACATCGTGGCTGAGCACCTTGGCCAGCAGCACCTTGCCCGAACGCGGGCTGACGGGCAGGAAGGGCGAATAGGTCTGCTGGCGTTCTTCGCCCAAGGTCGGCAGCATCACCGCCATGACCTTGTCGTAGTTTGCCAGAATCCGCAGCAAGGCTTCGTCGAACCTGCCCGACTTGTAGGTGGCGGTCGAGGACATGAATTCGTAGCGAAAGCCGAAGTGATCCAGGAACGACCGCAGCCGGGCGTTCATGTGATGGCCGAAGCTTTCATGGGTGCCGAAGGGATCGGGCACAGAGGTCAGCGGCTTGCCAAGATTGGCGGCCAGCATCTCGGGCTGGGGCAGGTTTTCCGGCACCTTCCTGAGGCCATCCATGTCGTCGGAAAAGGCGATCAGGTGGGTGGGCACATCGCAGATGGTCTCGAACGCATGGCGCACCCAGCTGGTGCGCGCGACCTCGCCAAAGGTGCCGATATGCGGCAGGCCGGAGGGGCCATAGCCGGTCTCGAACAGCACGCCTTTTACCTCTTCGCCCCTGGCACGGCGGGCCTCGACCCTGGCCAAAAGCTTGCGGGCCTCTTCAAAGGGCCAGGCTTTGGCGGCAAGCGCCTGTTCAGCCATGTTTTTCACGTCAAAATTCACTCTTCGTTAGGAGACGTTTAAGCGTTTCGAAAGGGGGCGAAAGCTAAGCTGCGGCAGGGATTTACGCAATGACCGTGTCGGCCAAACCACAGGACGAAAACGCGGAGGCAGTCTATGCCGGCCGCATCGATATCCTGTACGCGCTCGGCCGCCACTATCTCTCGCTGCCCTTTGCCGTGTTGTGCGTGCCCGCGACCCTGATCGCAGGCCATGCGCCGGACGCGCTGCCGCTGATGCCGTTGCTGCTGCAGATGGTCGTGGTGATCGCGGCGGAGCAGCTCACCACCGCCTACAAGAAACGCAAACCCGGCAGCGATCCGCATTATTGGGCGCGGCGCTACACCTTCGTGTCCGCGATTTCCGGCGCCACCTGGGGCGTGGCGGCGCTGTTCTGGTTCGTGTGGGACAGCTTCCCGGCCCAGGCCTATCTGGCGCTGGCGTTCCTGGGCATGACCGCGACGGAGTTCATCGCGCGCTCGGCGCACCGTCCCGCCTATATCGCCCATACGGTTTTTTCGCTGGGCCCTCTGGTCGGTCTGCTGCTGTGGCAGGGCGGGCTCTATGCCAGCCTGGCCGCCGTGCTGATGACCCTGTTTGCCGCGGTGCTGATCAGCTATTGCCACGGCATGGCGCGGCTGCTGGATGAAAGCATCCATCTGCGCAACGAAAACGGCCAGCTGGTCATCAAGCTGCAGCGCGAAAAGCATGATGCGCTGGCCGCCCGCGACGCCGCCCAGTCCAGCGCAATCGCCAAAGCCAGCTTCATCGCCAACATCTCCCACGAACTGCGCACGCCGCTGAACGCGCTGCTGGGCATGGCGCAGTTGCTGGAGCGCGCCGATCTTCCCAAGCAGCAAAGCGACCATGTCAAAGTGATGCTGCAGGCGGGACTGGGCCTGCAGACCCTGATCGACGATGTGATCGCACTCACCCGCGACGACAATGACCAGCTGGAAGACGAGGATTGCGATCCGGTACAGGCCGCGCGCGCCGTGGCGCGGCTGCTGCAACCGCGCGCCTGGGAAAAACGGCTGCATCTGACCCTGTCGGCGGCGAGCGGATTGCCGCGCGTGGCGGCCGATCCGCGCAAGGTGCGACAGGTGCTGCTGAAGCTCACGGACAATGCGCTGAAATTCACCGAGCGCGGTTTGGTGGATATCCGGCTGGACGTGACCGAAGACGGCTCTGCCGTCCGTTTTTGCATTTCCGACACCGGCCATGGCGTGGCGCCGGAAGTGTCGCACCTGCTGTTCCATCCCTTCTCGCCCGGCGATTCCTCCTATGCGCGCCGCGAACAGGGTGCGGGTCTGGGATTGGCCGTCGCCAAGCGCGTTATCGAGCAGGCGGGCGGAACGATCGGCTTTGACTCGACCCCCGGCGAAGGTGCGCAATTCTACTTCACCCTGCCGGTGTCAGGTGTTGCCCCCAGCGCGGCGGGCGCCCGCAGCGATGTGGAATCCCAGCTTGCCCCACCGGCGAACCTGTCGCTGCTTCTCTACCTGCGCAATCCGGAAGTCCGCGACGCGCTGGTGCATCTGCTGGAACCGTTCGGCAACCACATCACCTGCGCGGTCAGCATGGCCGACGCCGTGGGGCGCGCAGGCAAGGAAACCTTCGATGCCATCCTCTCCGGTGCCGGCGACGCCGACATGCTGGCGGCCGCGCCGGGCGTGAAGGCGCCGCTGATTGCCGTCCTGCTGCGCGGCGACCGCGCCCCCGCCGCCACCGACCTGGTGCTGCGCTGGCCGGTGGAAGCCGACCAGCTCTACCGCGCACTCGACGAAATCTGCGAACCGGCGGACGAAGACGCCGATGGCAAGCCCACCGAAATTCCCGCCGCAATCGATCCGGTGACCTTCAGCACGCTGGAAAAATCGGTTGGCGTGAAGACGCTGGTGGAAATCCTGCAATGCTACATCGTCACGGCCGAACAGCTGACCAATGCACTGGCGGAAGCCTGTAGCGAGGAAAAATGGGACGACGCCGCACGCCTGGCCCAGGACATTGTGGGGGCGGCCGGCGCCCTTGGCCTTCTGGCCATCACCCAGGCGGCTCGCGAATTTGCCCAGGCCGCGCGCGACGGCCATAGCCACCATCAACTGCGCAACGCCGCCCAGCTTGTGGTGGGCGAGCATGTGCGTGCCCGCCAGGCGCTGATCCATCTTTATCCCGACGTCGCATAAATAATTGGGATTTCAGGGCTGCGCGCCGCATATTCGCAGACCCCATGACCGACTCTCTTTCCAACCTCATCGCGATCGTTCCGGCGCCGCCCGGCGCTGCAATCGCGCGCGCCGATGGTGCGGCGGAACGGGTGGCATTGCGCGATGCGCGGGCGCTGTTCGAGGAAGGCGATTGTCTTGTGGCCCATGCCGCCTTCGTGGCCGGACGGCTGGGCACCCGCGCCGAAGCGCCGCTGTTCGATGTTCTGGAACTGTACGCCTTCGTGCGACCCGGCATGCCGTTCGTGCCCAGCGCATTGGGACTGGCGCGGGCGCTGGGACTGGCGGTGCCGCACACGCCGGAAGACTCGGCGCTGGCGTTGCACGCCATCGCGCAGGCGCTATTGGAGGAAATGGCGCGCTGGCCCGCAGATGTGCGCGCGAGCCTCGCACCGCTGGTCGGCACCCTGGGGCGCGCCGGATGGCGCTGGGCGCCGCTGCTGAAAACGATGACCGGCGCGGTGGCGCAAGGCTCGCCCATCGCCGGGCTGGAAGCCTGGCGCGGTTTGCCGCAATGGGAAGACGAGGCCCCGGTGGGCCAGCCCGGCTCGCAGCCGGTGGAGATGGCCGAAGCCCGCGCAAGGCTGGCGGGCATGGTGGGCGAGATGCGGCCCGAACAGGCGGCCTATAGCGACGCCGCCACCTATGCGTTCGGGCCGCGCGAACAGGCAGGCGCGCCGCGCGTGGCCCTGGTGGAAGCGGGCACCGGCACCGGCAAGACCTTAGGGTATCTCGCCCCCGCCAGTGTGTGGGCCGAGAAGAATGGTCCGGGCCTGTGGATCAGCACCTATACCCGCAATCTGCAACGCCAGATCGTGCAGGAGATTGCCCATCTGTGGCCCGATCCGGTCGAGCGCGCCGAAAAGGCGGTGGTGCGCAAGGGGCGCGAGAATTATCTCTGCCTGCTGAATTTTGAAGAGGCCGCCAAGCGCACCGCGCTGGCACCGGGACAGCGCACCATCGCGCTGGCGCTGATTGCGCGCTGGATCGGCAGTCACACCGACGGTGATCTGTCGGGCGTGGGCTTTCCGGCCTTTCTGGCGGCGAGCATGCCGCTGTCCACCGTCACCGACCGGCGCGGCGAGTGTATTTACGCCGCCTGCCCCCACTATCGCATCTGCTTCATCGAGCGGGCGGTGCGCCGGGCGCGTCATGCCAATATCGTGGTGGCCAATCACGCACTGGTGATTGCGCAGGCGTCGCAGGACTGGCTGGGGGTGGATGAAACCACGGACACGCCCGATGAAGGCCGCCGCCTGCGTTATGTCTTCGATGAAGGCCATCACCTGTTCGACGCGGCCGACAGCGGATTTTCCGCTTCGCTGTCGGGACGCGAGATGGCGGAGCTGCGGCGCTGGATTCGCGGACCCGAAGCGCGCGCCCGCACCCGTGCGCGCGGGCTGGAAGACCGGCTGAAGGACCTGATCGCGGATGACGAGCCCGCCCAACACGCGCTGGACGAAGCGGTGCAGGCATCCTCCGCGCTGGCAGGCGAAGGCTGGACGCAGCGATTGGGTGGCGGTCCGCGCGGACCGGGCGAAGTGTTCCTGGCGCTGGCTTACAGCCATGTGCGCGCCCGCAGCAGCGACGCCGATGCTTTCTATACGCTGGAAGCAGAAACCCAGCCGATGTCCGACGAGCTGATGGCGGCGGTGCGCGAGCTGGCGCGGGGCCTCAAGCGTATTGCCGATCCGCTGGCCAACCTGGCGCGGCTGCTGCGCAAGAAGATGAACGACAAGACCGCCGAGCTGGAGCCCTATACCAAGGCGCGGCTTGAAGCGGCGGCGCGGGGCGTCGACCGCCGCGCCAAAGCCATCCTGCCGGCCTGGATTCAAATGCTCGATGCGCTGGAGAATGGCGAGCTGCCGGATGACTATGTCGACTGGTTCGAACTGTCCCGCGAGGATGGCCGCGACGCCGATGTCGGGCTGGAGCGGCACTGGATTGATCCCACCAAGCCGCTCAGCGCCGCCGTGCTGGAACCGGCGCATGGCGCGCTGATCACCTCGGCCACCTTGCGCGACGTGTCCGGTGGCGACGGCGATCACTGGGCCAGTGCCGAAGTGCGCACCGGCGCCGGCCACCTGACCATGCCGGCGCGGCGCGCGCATTTCGGCTCGCCCTTCAAATACGAAGACCAGAGCCGCGTCTTTATCGTGGGTGACGTTGCCCGCCGTGATCCCGAGGCGCTGGCGGCGGCCTATCGCGAACTGTTCCTGGCATCGGGCGGTGGGGCGCTGGGATTGTTCACCGCCGTGCGCGCCCTGCGCGATGTCGGCACGCGCATCTCTGAACCGCTGGCGCAGGCTGGCCTCACCCTCTACGCCCAGCACATGGACCGGCTCGATACCGGCGCGCTGGTGGACCTGTTCCGCGCCGAGGAGAATGCCTGCCTGCTGGGCACAGATGCCTTGCGCGATGGCGTGGATGTGCCGGGGCGCTCGCTGCGGCTGGTGGTGTTCGACAAGGTGCCCTGGCCCAAGCCCACGATCCTGCACAAGGCGCGGCGGGTGCGATTCGGCAAGGGTTATGACGACCTGCTCACCCGCTTCCGGCTGAAGCAAGCCTTTGGGCGGCTGATCCGGGGGGCGGCGGACAAGGGCTGCTTTGTGGTGCTGGAAGGCGCCACCCCCAGCCGCCTTTTGACGGCCTTTCCGGAAAAAAGCCCGGTGAAGCGCTGCGGCCTGGCGGAAGCGATTGGGGATATCCGCGCATTCCTGGGTCCAGATTCTTAATGGGGCGAAATCCATGTGGATTTCGTCCGGGAGCCGTGACCCACGCCCCCGCCCCGCTTATAACCGGGTCATGGCCGCGACCGTTGAGACCCTGATTCCCGCTGAAGAAAGCTACGGTCGCCATTCGACCGGCATCCTGCCCAGCCATGTGCTGAAGCGGCTGCTGGACGCCAAGCGCGAGATATTGGCCGACGAACCTTTCGCACCCGGCCAGATCCAGCCGGCCAGCATAGATTTGCGGCTGGGGCCGGTGGCCTATCGCGTGCGCGCCAGCTTCCTGCCGGGACCGCAGGCGACGGTGGCGGACAAGCTCAAGACCGTCTTCATGCACGAGATCGACCTGACCGACGGCGCAGTGCTGGAAGCCGGCAGCGTCTATATCGTGCCGCTGCTGGAGCGGGCGGAATTCTCGGCCCGCATTTCAGGCGGCGCCAATCCCAAAAGCTCCACCGGGCGCATCGACGTCTTCACGCGATTGATCACCGACTATGCGCCGTCCTTCGACCGCGTCGAGCCGGGCTATCGCGGACCGCTCTATGCCGAGATCTGCCCGCAGACCTTCCCGGTTCTGGTGCGCAAGGGCTCGCGGCTGAACCAGCTGCGCATCCGCCATGGCTCGCCGGGTTCCACCGACACCGCGCTGCGCCGCCTGCACGAACTGGCACCGCTGGTGGATGGCGAGCCCAATATCGATCAAGGCCTGGCGCTGTCGATCGAGCTGCGCGGCAATGCCGATATTGGAAAGCGGATCGGCTATCGCGCCAAGAAGCACACCGGCCTGATTGACGTGGACAAAGTGGGCCTGCTGGACCCGGCCGATTTCTGGGAACCGATCGAGGCCAATGCCCGCGGCGACATGGTGCTGGACCCCGACGAATTCTACATCCTGGTCAGCCGCGAGCGGGTGGCGATCCCGCCTGACCATGCCGCCGAGATGGTGCCGTTCAATCCGTTGGTGGGCGAGTTCCGCGTTCACTATGCCGGCTTCTTCGATCCGGGTTTCGGCTATGAGGCGGGCCAGCCGCCCATGGCGCGCGGTGTCCTGGAAGTGCGCAGCCGCGAAGTGCCCTTCATCCTGGAACACGGCCAGATCATCGGCCGACTCGTGTTCGAGCGGCTGACCGATCCGCCCCCGCAAGGCTATGGCGAGGGCCTGGGTTCCAACTACCAGCGCCAGGCACTGAAGCTGTCCAAGCATTTTCGGCAGCCGTGACGGGAACCATTGGTAACAATAGTGGCATAAATTCCACACGGTGGCCGCAAAGTACCCCGGCGGGCCGCAAAAGCATTGCGCCAAACGGCTGCTCCGTCACAGTTACATCACTGCAGACGGACGGTTTGGGGAAACCCTGCAGTGGCTGGTTTTCGGGATTGGGGCCCGAGCCAGAGGTCCTAATTGAAGGGGGCAGTGTGAGGCGGCTACGGCGCGAAATGCGCCGGCCGCCTCACGTTTTTGTGCCGTCATGCGGTTAACGACCCCGCGCCTGACCTTGCTGCCCCAGACAATGGCCGATGCACCGGCCCTGTTCGACATCCTGAGCGATCCCGATGCCATGCGATTCTGGAATCGGCCCGCGATCGCGCGGCTCGCCGTGGTGGAAGAATTGCTGCATGGGCAGCAGGCTGCGATGGACCAAGGGCTATGCCGCTACTGGACCGCGTGGGAAGGCGAAGACGCCATCGGCAGCCTGGACCTCAGCCTGATCGCGGACGGCTCGGCAGAACTGGGCTTTCTGCTGCGCCGCAACCGCTGGGGACTGGGCCTGGCCAGCGAAGCGGTGGCCGCTGTGGCCACGCATGCCTTCGAAAATCTGAACCTGGCGCGGCTGGCGGCGGCGGCGCTCGCCGAAAATGTTGCGGCGCGGCGCGTGCTGGAAAAATCCCGCTTTGCGCTGGTGGAGGTGCGCCCCGTGCGACTGCCCAGCGGCGCCGTGCCGGAATGCGCCTTTTACCTTCGCCATAATAGTTAGAAAAATCGGGCCCGAAACGCCTGCGCTCGGCGCGACAAAGTGCTACAGTGCACGCAGGACCTGCATCAACAAGCGGGCCATGTCATGGGAGACATTCGCGCACAACAGTCCAACAGTGGACATATCCAGGAGGAATAGCATGAGCGGTTTGGGTGAGTACCATCACGCCGAAGAGGCGGAAACCAAGAGCAACAAGGTCATTCACTGGGTTATCATGGCGGTCATTGTGGCCGGACTGGGCGCCTATGCTTTTGAGTCCGGCATGTTCAGCCCCGAAGTTTCACAGACAGCCAAGACCTATCCGCGCGGACTTTAGGTTCGCAGCCTGAACAAGCCTGAACATCACAGCTGCCGCGCCGTCAGGCGCGGTTAGCTGCGTTCTCTGCCGGCCCGACGCCAGCGGGCGACGATCTCGTCGAGCCCATCCCGGTCCATGTTGGGCATCTTCCAGGCTTTCGAGAAGCCGGTATGCATGCTGCGCGGCACGCCGCGCTTGCCCAGATCATCGAAGCGCACGCGCATGGGCATCGATACACCCTGCCCCAGCACGATCGCCTCGCGGTCACCCAAAAGCGGCAGGAAATCCACCAGGTCCACCAGGCCTTCATAGGTTGAGCCGCGAATGACCTCCTGGTCCTTTTCGCTGGACAGGCGCAGCACCACGGCGGTGCCGCACTGGGAAAGGATGGTGGCATTCCAGTTCGCTGGGACGCTGGGTCACCAGGCAGAGGCTGAGGCCATACTTGCGGCCCTCCTTGGCGATGCGCGAGAGCGCGGCGCGGGTGGGGACGAATTTCTTGTCGCCGGCGGGCGCATAGCGATGGGCTTCCTCGCACACCAGCAGCATGGGCAGACCGCCTTTGCTCCATACCGCCACGTCGAATGCGAGACGCGAGATCACCGAGATCACCACGTCCAGGATTTCCGGCGGCACGGTGGAAAGATCGATTACCGAGATGGGGCGGCCATTGCCCGGCACGCGGAACAGCCGTGCCAGCACTTCGCCCATGGTGTCCTGTACCGACAGGCTGCCGAACATGAAGCTGTAGCGCTGGTCGGTGACCAGGCTTTCAATGCGGGCCTTCAGGCGACGATAAGGCAAGGTGAACTGGGTGCGTTCCAGCTTGCCCAACTGGTCGTCCAGCCAGGACACGATGTCGGACATGCGAAACGGCGTCGGCGTGTCGACGGTGATGATCACGTTACTTTCCGCCTTGCGCAGGGCGCCGGCGCGGCTGGTGGCGCTGTCATTGTAGCGTTTCTTGGCCACCACCACGGCATCGGACAGGATTTCCACTTCCGCGTCGTAATGGGCATCACGCTGCACCAGGGCGGCGCACATTTCCTCGAAGTCCAGCATCCAGAAGGGCAGGCTGAAATTGTCCAGGTTGATCGGCTCGACCAGTCCGCCAAAGGCGGTGGAATATTCGTTGTGGATGTCCAGGATCACCATATGGGCGTGGTTGTGCTCGGCCAGCAGGCGCTGGAGGATGCAGGTGACGGCGCTGGACTTGCCCGAGCCGGTCGAACCCACGATCAGGAAATGCTTGGCCAGCAGTTCGTCAATCATCAGGCGAGCGGGCACGCTGGTTTCCTGGAACAGCGTGCCGATCTTGATGCTGGCCGCCTGGGGCGGGGCATAGACGCGCGTCAGGTCATGCTTGTCGGCCAGCAGCACCGCATCACCCAGGGTGGGCAGGCTGGAGACACCGCGGCGGAAGGTGAGACGGCGATTCTGGTCGGGCACCACTTCGCCCGCGAGATTGATCTCGATCAGGCCAGGCGATTGCGGCTCGCCTTCGGCGGCCGGCATGGGGGCGCTGATGGCGGTGATGATGCCGAGCGTCGCGGCGGTGGGGGTGATGACCTTGATCAAGTCGCCGATCTGCACGCGGGCGGCATTGGCAAGACCTTCCTGACGCTCCAGCACCGCCACGGCCTGAGCGCCCGACACCGATACGATATGAGCCAGGCGGATGGGCGCGGCGGCAGGCAAGCCGCGACGTTCGCGAAACGGAGGCGACGGTTCGGAACCGACAGGGGGCTTTTCGATATGCAGGGTCATGCAACTCTCCCGATCGCCGATGGTGCTGTCGCCGCAGAGGCGGCAAGAGCCGGCAGGGTAACGATGGCGGTGGTGCCTGCGCCGGGCTGGCTGTCCAGATGCAGGCTGCCGCCATGCAGGCGGGCAAGCCCCAAGGCCAGCGGCAGGCCCAGTCCGGTACCTTCCTGGGTGCGGGAGAGATGGTCCTGCACCTGGGCGAAGGGCTTCAGCGCCAGCACGATCTGCTCATGGGTCATGCCCATACCGGTATCGGCAATGGCGATGGTGATGCTGCCGCGCGCGGCCTTGGCCATCACCAGGATGCGGCCCTTTTCGGCGGTGAACTTGCTGGCATTGGACAACAGATTGGCGAAGAGCTGGCGCAGGCGCTTGGTGTCGCCTTCGATGCCCGGAAGATTGCCCTCAAGACGCAGGTCGAGCTGCTGCTGCTTGGCCGCGAACAAAGGCTGGGCATTCTCCACGGCGATTTCCAGCACTTCGCCGATCATGCATTCGCGCTTGTCCAGCGACAGGCTGCCGGATTCCAGCTTGGACATGTCCATCACGTCCGAAATCACTTCCAGCAGGCGGCGGCCGGCATTGGCGATATGGTCGGCATAGTCCGCGCTTTGTGCCGGGGTGGTGGCGCCCGGCACCTTGATCAAGTCGGAGAAGCCGATGATGGCATTGAGCGGCGTGCGCAGCTCATGGCTCATGGTCGACAGGAACGAGGACTTGGAGCGGCTGTTGAGTTCGGCTTCGGCGCGCGCGGCCCGGATGGCGCGTTCGGTATATTTGCGCAGCTGCATTTCGCCAAAGGTGTCGGAATAGCTGGCCAGCAGGCTGGCTGCCTTGCGGCTGCGCGGTTGTTGGCCGAACTGGGCCATGGGGGGCGTCTCCTCGAACGGCAAAATCTACGTCCAAAGGCATTTGCCGACCGTTAACGGCCCGGCAATGCAGGCAAACCCGGCCGATACCGCCGGTTGCACCCCGCCCAAGGCGCACGCCGCAGCCATGTTAAGGTCGGTTAACGGTCGCAGGAATCAGGGGGAAACATGGGATTGCCGATCAAGCGCACCATCGAGGCGCTTCCGGGCGGAATGGTGGTCGTGCCCCTCACCCTGGGTGCCCTGATCGCCACCTTTGCGCCGGGCACCTCGCAATTCTTCGGCTCGTTCACCGGGGCGCTGTTCACCGGCGCGCTGCCCATCCTGGCGGTCTTCTATGTCTGCATGGGCGCCACCATTCCTTTTGAAACCCTGCCGCAGGTCGCAGGCAAGGGCGGCGTCCTGCTGGCGGCCAAGGTCGGCATGGGGGTGGCGGCAGCGCTGGTGATGGGCCATTTCCTGGGCACCGCGCCGGTGACGACGGGCCTGCTGGCGGGCCTGTCCACCCTGGCAGTGGTGGTTGCCCTCAACGACACCAATGGCGGCCTCTACATGGCGCTGATGGGCAAGTACGGCACGCCGCAGGAGACAGGCGCCTATTCGGTGATGTCGCTGGAGTCAGGCCCGTTCATCACCATGATGACCCTGGGTGGCGTACTGGCCTTTCCGTGGCAGACCTTGCTGGGGGCGATCCTGCCGCTGCTGGCGGGCATCGCACTGGGCAACCTGGACCGCGACATGCGCGAATTCCTGGGCAAGGCAGCCCCGGCGCTGATTCCCTTCTTTGCCTTCGCGATCGGCTCGTCGCTGGATCTCAGCAAGGTTTGGCAAGCCGGATTGCTGGGACTGGCGCTGGGCACGTTCGTGCTGGTGGTGTCGAGCGCGGTGATGTTTCTTGCGGACCGCATCAGCGGCGGCAAGGGCATCGCCGGTCTGGCAGCGGCCGCGACGGCCGGCAATGCCGCGGCGGTGCCGGCGCTGGTGGCCGCGGCCAACCCGGCCTATGCGGCGGCCGCACCCGCCGCCACCGTGCTGGTGGCGGCAAGCGTGGTGGTGACGATGCTATCGGTGCCGCTGATTACGTCCTGGTACGCGAACAAGATTACGACTTAGGATAATCGCGCCACAGCCATTCCAGCGCGCCGGGCAGCGTCTGCGCCACCACGCGCGGATCGACGTGGCGGGCTTCCTTGGCGAAGACATACTTGTAGTCATAGCCCTTCTTCTTCCGCACCGCTGCCATGCGGTTGTTGGCCAGCGGCCAGTTGTGCCAGCTCTGTTCGGCATCGTCGTAATGCAGATCCTTCTCGCCCACTTCCATCCAGATGCGGATCGGCTTCTTCGCCGCCTTCGGAATCAGCGTGGCGTGGTATTCCCAGCCGCCGCGCGGCGTCTTGGGGTCCTGCGGCGACGCCTGGTTCACAAAGGTGCCGGAATAGCTCAGCACCTTGTGGTACAGCTCGGGATGATACCAGGCCATGGTCCAGGCGCAGATCGCGCCGCTGCTGCCGCCCATCGCGGCCCGGCCTTCGGGGTCCTTCGTCAGCGTCACGCCGTAATTCTTTTCCACCGCCGGCAGCAATTCGGTTTCCACGAAATTGGAATAGCGATCGGACAGCGTGTCGTATTCCAGGCCGCGCTGCGAGCCCTGCGCGTCGCTGCCGCCACTGTCGGCGGCAATGATGATCATGGCCGGCAGGCGATGCTGCGCGATCATGTTGTCCAGCACCGGTGCCATGCGCTTGATGTAGCCATGGCCGTCCTGCACCACCATGAAGGGCGCGTTCGGCTTCACCTGTTTGGGGATATAGACATAGACATGGCGCTCATACGGGCCGGGCGCGGAGATCTTGTCAGCGGGCCAGGGCTTGCGGTTGCCCCATTCGTCGCGCTGGGCGGTCAGCTCATTCTCGGTACGCACGATGCCCGGATAGACCTTGCTGTCGCGCGAATACAGGATGAACTCGCGCACATCGCCCTGCGGCACGGCCGGATTGACCACGCTTTCCGGCGCGGCGGCATAGTCGGGACCGATGATGCTGTTCTCGGCCGTGACCATGGGCGGCGGGGTGGGGAATTTCTCGGCCGCCGTGCTGGTGGGACTGGCGCCGGGTTGTGGTTGAGCTTGTTGGGCCAGCGCCGGGCCCAACAGAAAAATCGCACCGGCAAGCAGTGAAAGCGTAAGCGTCCTGTTCATGTTCGTCCCCGTTTTTTTGTTTTGGTACTTTATTCCCTGGGATAGTCCCGCCACAGCCATTCCAGCGCGTCCGGCAGGGTCTGCATCACCACGCGGTTGTCGACATGGCCCGCCTCGCGCGCCCAGACATAGCGATAGTCATAGCCCTTCTTCTTGAGCACCGTCGCCATGCGGTTGTTGGCCAGCGGCCAGTTGTGCCAGGTGTCTTCCGGCGCGTCGAAGCGATTGTCTTTCTCGCCGACTTCCATCCAGACGCGGATGGGTTTCTTCGCGGCCTTGGCAATCATGTGATCGTGATATTCCCAGCCGCCGCGCGGCGTCTTGGGGTCCGGCGGCCAGGCCTGGTTCACGAAGGTGCCCGAATATGAGAGCACCTTGTGATACCGCTCCGGGTGATACCAGGCCATGGTGAAGGCTGCGATGGCGCCGGACGAGCCGCCCATCGCGGCACGGCCTTCGGGATTGCTGGTGAGCGTGATGCCATAGCGCGCGGTCACCGCGGGCAGCAATTCGCTTTCCACCCAGTTGGAATAGCGATCCGACATGGTGTCGTATTCCAGCCCGCGCTCGGAGCCCTGGGCGTCGCTGCCGCCCGAATCCGCCAGGATCACGACCATCGCCGGGATACGCCTGGCGGCGATCATGTTGTCCAGGATGTTGGCCATGCGCTTGATGTAGGAATGACCGTCCTGCACCACCATGAAGGGCGCATTGGGCTTTACCTGCCTGGGGATATAGACCCAGACATGGCGCTCATAGGGGCCGGGTGCGGAGATGCCCCCCGGCGGCACGACATAGTTGCCATAGCCGTCGCGCTGCATGTTGGCGATGCGCACGATGCCCGGATAGATCTTGCTGTCACGGCCATACAGGATGAATTCGCGGATTTCGCCCTGCGGCACATCCGGATTGGCGGTTGCTTCCGGCGCGTTGGCATAGGCGGGACCGATGATGCTGTTCTCGGCGCTCACCATGGGCGGCGGGGTGGGGAATTTCTGCAACGGCGCTGCGGGTTGGGCCAAGGCCGCGCCCGCAGCCATGGTCGTCAGGAGCAGGGTGAGAATACGCATGAGATCCGCCTCTTCTTAAATCCCGACCGCTGCCGATGCCTCCATCAGCAGGTTCGGCACAGTGTGGGAAATATCCAGCACGACGGCATCTTCGTCCGGGCCCGGTTTTTCCAAGGTGGCGAGCTGGCTATCCAGCAGCGCCTGCGGCATGAAATGGCCCTTGCGGCCCAGCATGCGCGAGGAGATCAGCTCACGCGGCCCGTCCAGCAGGATGAAGCGCATGCGGCCATGCACCTTCTTGCGCAGGCAATCGCGATAGACATGCTTGAGCGCCGAGCAGGACACCACCACGCCGGAACCGGCCACACGTTCGGCCTCGATGCGCTCGCCGATGGCTTCCAGCCAGGGCCAGCGGTCGTCATCGGTCAGCGGCACGCCACCCGCCATCTTGTTGACATTGGCCTGGGGATGCAGGGCATCGCCTTCGATGAAATCAACGCCCAGGCGTTCGGCCAGGCCGACCGCAATTGTGGACTTGCCGGAACCGGCAACGCCCATCACGACGATCAGAGGCAGATCAGCATCACGGGTCGAAGGCATACGGTCCTCAAATTTGCAAAAGCCTGCGGATGGCAAGCATCCGCAGGTCACGGTCACACTGTTCTCGACGGCTGCGGCGCTGGACCAGGCCGGCGTCGATGCTTTCCTTGGCGGCTCCCGTGCGGGCCGGTTTTTATCTGTTATCGGGATACTATAGTGTTACGCCCAAGGGCCAGAGCCAAAACAGGGTCCAAAACACGGGAACTGGGGGGAACATGCGAAATTTCGCCATTTTCAGCCTGCTGGCGGTCTTGCCGGCCAGCGCCGCCTGGGCAGGAACGGTCGAAACCGCCTCCATCGGAACTTCCCGGGAGGGGGCGGCCGTCCATGCCTTTACCCTGACAAATAATCACGGCATGCGGGCCCGGGTGCTGGATTATGGCGGCATCCTCTGTGACCTGGAGGCGCCCGGACGCGACGGCAAGATGGCCAATGTTATCCTCTGCCAGAAGGACCTGGCCGGGATCGAGGCGACCGGCCCGATGAGCGCGCTGACCGGGCGCTATGCCAATCGCATCGGCCATGGCTTTACCCTGGACGGCAAGCATTACGACCTGCAGCAAAATCCCAATGGCGTGACGCTGCATGGCGGGCGACCGGGTTATTCGACCCGGGTGCTGCAGACCAAGGCCAGCTTCAAGACCGCGACCACCGCCGGCGTCACCCTGACGCTGGCCTCGCCCGATGGCGACCAGGGCTTTCCCGGCGCGCTGGCCGTGGAAGTGACCTACACCCTCACTGACAACAATGATTTTCGCATCGATTACCGCGCCACCACCGACAAGCCGACCGTCCTCAACCTCACCAACCATACCTATTACAACATGGCGGGGTCGGGCTCGGTGGAGGGCCAGGTGATGACCGTGATGGCCGACCAGGTGACGCCCACCGATACCTTCCAGGTCCCGACGGGTACATTCATGCCGGTGGCAGGTACCCCGTTCGATTTCCGCACCCCCAAGCCGATTGGTCGCGACCTGCGCTCATCCGATCCGCAGATGCTGATCGGGCGCGGCTATGACAACAATTACGTACTGACGAAATCGCGCCCCGGCGCGCTGGAGCTGGCAGCGCGGCTGACCGATCCGGCAAGCGGTCGCACGCTGGAACTGTCCACCACCGAGCCAGGGGTGCAGGTCTATTCAGCGAACAACCTGAATGGCGGCGCGGTGAATGCGGCAGGCCTGACCATGCGGGCAACCGATGCATTGGCGCTGGAGACCCAGCACTTTCCCGACAGCCCCAACAAGCCGAATTTTCCGTCGACCGTGCTGCGGCCGGGCGAGACCTTCACCTCGACCACGCTGATGCACTTCACGGTGCAGTAAGCGGCGCGCGAAATGATCAGGCCAGCGTTTTCCGCGCCCAGTCGAAGCAGCGGATATTGTTGGCCTCTTCCGCCGCCAACTGGCCTTCCGGCGACAGGGTGCTGACGACGGGCAGCGCCTTTTTGGATTCGTTGTCCCTCACCATCCGGATGGTGTCGGCCAGGAATTTGCCGCTGCGGTCGGGCCAGGTGACCCAGTATTTGTCGGTCAGGACCGGCACCTTCAGCGGATCGCGGGTGATCAGCTCGTGCATGGGCAGCAGCCTGGGGTTGGCCTTCTTCAGGATCGCCCACATCGCCGGAATATCCATGAAGCCATCCTCGAACAGCACTTCGGACATCAGGAAACCGTCGGCATGGCTCTGCACGCCCATGTTCTTCATGTGGCAGGACTTCACATAGGGCGCCAGCTTGACGATCACATCCATCGGATCGTCGCACATGGAGACATTGTTGCCGAAGTCCACCAGCGCGCCGAAGTTGGCGCTGGAATATTTCTTCAGGACTTCCACTTCCTCGTCAACGACGCGGTCCTTGTGGTTTTCCATCGCCAGCGGGATGCCGACCTTGTCGGCAATGGGCACGCACACATCCAGGACGGCAAGCGCATTGGCCTTCCAGTCCTTGTACTGCTGCAGGGTGGAGAAGTTTTCGTAGCGACGGCCGACGAAACAGACGGTGCGCACGCAGGGCGCGCCCAGCGCCTTGTACATCCGCAGACCTTTTTCGAAGGCAGCCGTATCATCGCCCGGATGGTCGATGAGACGGATATCGCCTTCAAAGAACATCCCGTGATGGTCCAGCCGCTGGCGGAGCTTCTTCACGTCGGTGTCCAGGGCAAGCGCCATCTGCAGGCCGCCGGCGCCCAGCGCGCGCACATAGTCCACGGTGGCGAAGGGATCAGCAGGGCCGCGCACACTGGTATCGCCGCCGCGCTGCTTCTTGAAATAGTGGCCCAGCGCCGTCTGGGCGACACCCAGCGGTGATTTCGGGCGATCTGCGGCAAAGGCAGGAATGGCCGAGGCGGCGGCCAGCGCCGCGCCCCCCATCATCATGTCACGGCGCGTCGTCATGATTTTTTCCTGTTTTTAGGCGGCGGTCCAGCCGCCATCGATCACGATATCGGTTCCGGTCACGAAGCCCGACAGTTCCGAGCAGAGGTAACAGGCCAGCGCCCCGATCTCTTCCACCTTGCCCCAGCGGCCGACCGGCAGCTTGGTCAGGAACAGCTTGTTGGCTTCGGGATCGTTGATCACGGGCAGGTTCATCTCGGTATGGAAGGGACCGGGCGAGATGGCGTTGACGGTGATGCCTTCCAGCGCCAGTTCCAGCGCCAACGACTTGGTGAAGCCCAGAAGACCCGCCTTGCCCGACGAGTATGCCGTGCGGTTGGGCAGCGAGACATGCGCCAGCATCGAGGACAGGTTGATGATGCGGCCATAGCCGGTGCCCTTCATGCCGGGCACGAAGGCGTTGCAGGCCAGGAAGGTTGTGACCAGGCTGGAATCCACCACGCTCTTGAACTCGTCCAGCGTGAAGTCGGTCACCGACTTGCGAATGTTGATGCCGGCGGAATTGATCAGGATCTGCGGATTCCTGAACTTGGCGTTCACGTCCTTGGCCAGACGCGCCACATCTTCGGCGCTGGTCATGTCGGCGGTAAAGGTGGCGACCGGGCCCTTCAGCGCGCCCGCGACCTTGTCGAGCTTGGCCTGATTGCGGCCCACCAGCGCGATATTCGCGCCGGCGCCCGACAGGGTGTGGGCCATGGCTTCGCCAAGGCCGCCCGAGCCGCCGATGATCACCGCAGTCTTGCCATTCAGTTCAATCTTCACGAGTCATACCTTCTTGAGATTTTTGGAGCTTGAGATTTTTCAGGGACGGGCGCGGTCCGGTTCGATGAACAGCCAGCAGGTGGCCGACACGATGGCGGCAACGGCCATGGTGTACATGACCATCGCCCAGTTGTTATTGGTTTCCTGCAGGATAAGACCGAACACCACCGGCGCCACGAAGCCGGCAAAGTTGCCCAGCATGTTCATGGTGGAGGACACGGTGGCGGTATACTGCTTGCCGATCTCCACGCAGGTGTTCCAGCTGATCGGCATGGTCAGGTCGCTGAAGAAGCTGGCGGCGCCCATCAGCAGCATGGGAACCAGCACGCCCGGCGCGGACGGGATGATGAAGATGATCACGGCCGTCGTGGCGAAGCCGCCGAACGCCACCCACTTGCGCGGAATCCACAGCGGCAGGAAACCCGACACGATGGAGCCGCAGCCGCCCGCAGCCAGCGGGATCATGGCGTAGCTGGCGGCCACGCCCGGCTCCAGCCCGCGCGCCTGCTGCAGCCAGGTGGGCAGCCAGGTGACGTAGAAGTACCAGGTGTAGGAAAAGCCGAAATACTGCAGGCCCAGGAAGGCGATGTCGCGCTGCATCAGCAGCTTGTACCAGGGCATGCCGTGACCATGCAGCACCAGGTTGCGCGAGCTTTCCAGCAGCGCCAGTTCCTCGGCATTCACACCCTTGTGCTCGGCCGGATCGTTGCGGAACCAGGGCAGGAAGACCGCCGCCCAGGCGACGCCCAGCAGGGCCAGCGCGACAAAGCCCAGGCGCCAGCCAAAATGATAGATCACGAAGAACGCGACCGGCGGCGCCAGCGCCCCGCCCCAGCGGCCAAAGGCCCACATGATCGCCTGTGCCTTGACGCGCTCGGACACCGGCAGCCATGCCGACAGCATGCGCGTCAGGTTGGGAAAGCATCCCGCCTCTCCGGCGCCGAAGGCAAAGCGCACCAGCCACAGCGACACCAGGTTGAAGGCCGCACCCGTCAGCGCCGTGAACAGCGACCAGATCAGCACCAGCTGCGACAGCACCCAGCGCACGCCCAGCTTGTCGCCCAGCAGCCCCATGGGAATTTCAAACAGCGCGTATGAAAGCCCGAAAGCACCCAGGACAAGTCCGGTTTCCGCCTTGGTCAGATGCAGGTCGGCCGAGATCGGCACGATCGCCTGGCTGATCGCCACGCGCTGGATATACATGATCATCGCCAGGGCCAGCGCGAAGACAACGACCCAGTAACGTGCGTGTGTGGCTTTGGCTTTCATCCGACTTTCGCCCCTGTGCTTTTTTCGACCTGTTTATTGGCCCATATGGGGGCACGAAAACCAGCGCAAAACCACCTCGCGAATAGCGATCGGGTCTTCACATCGGCCTGCGATTTGTATACTAAATTCAGCCGACCGCATGTCAATGCGGCCGGGCATTATTCGGGTGTCAACCGGCGACCAAACCGATAAAAAAACAAGGACTTGCGGCGCCGCGCACGCGCGCAGTCGCGCGATCTTCTACGCCGAAGATCCATGAGAGGATAAATTTTGAGCAAATTGGAAACCTCGCACGATTTCGGTGGCGCGGTGGCGCTTGTGACCGGATCGGGACGCGGCCTTGGGCGCATGATCGTAGAGACCCTGTTGGCCGGCGGCGCGCATGTTGCACTGCACGATATCAGCGAAGAAGCGCCCGCAGCCTTCGGCGAAGCCGAAAGCCTGACGGCACTGGCCGCCGAATTGTCGGCGCGCGGCCCCGGCAAGGTGATTGCGGTGCTGGGCGATATCAGCAAGGAAGCCGATGTCGCGGCGATGGTGGCCAAGATTGAAGCCGGGCTGGGCCCGATCTCCATCCTGGTCAACTGCGCCGGCGGCGACATCGCGGCCAAGGGCGGCAAGCCCAATCCCAATGACGCGCTGAACATCAGCATCGAAGATGCCAACGCGGTAATGAACCGCAACTTCTTCGGCACCATGCTGGTATGCCGGGCCGTGGTGCCGGGCATGGCGAAGCGCCAGAAGGGCTCGGTGATCAATTTCGGGTCGCTGAATGGCCATGTCGGGGTCTCGCCCGAAGTGGTCTATGGCTGCGCCAAGGCGGCGATCATTCATTACACGCGCTGTCTGGCGCTGGAGATGCGCCCCCATGGCGTGCGCGTCAACGCGGTGAGCCCCGGCCCCACAACCACGGCGCGCTTCCTGGCCACCCGCACCACCGATGCCAGCATGATTGATAACGTCTCGCTGGAGCGCTACGCCAAGCCCGCCGAGATCGCCAACGCGGTTGCCTTCCTGGCCAGCGGTGCATCCGGCTTCGTCAATGGCCAGGTGCTGCGCGTTGACGGCGGCATGAGTCTCTTTCCCGGTTAAGCGGGTCCCCGATCAGTTTCCACTTTCAGGATATTCGTCATGACAGACCAGAAGAAATACGACGGCAAGACTCCCGCCACCCGGCGTTCGCGCGCCTGGTTCGACAATCCGGGCAATCCCGACATGACGGCGCTGTACCTGGAGCGCTACCTGAATTTCGGCCTGACGCGCGAAGAGCTTCAGTCGGGCAAGCCGATTATCGGCATCGCCCAGACCGGCAGCGACCTGTCGCCCTGCAACCGCCATCACATCATCCTGGCCGAGCGCATCCGCGAAGGCATCCGCGAAGCCGGCGGCATTGCGATGGAATTCCCGGTGCATCCGATCCAGGAAACCGGCAAGCGGCCGGGCGCCGCGCTGGACCGCAACCTGGCCTATCTGGGCCTGGTCGAGCTTCTCTATGGCTATCCGCTGGACGGCGTGGTGCTGACCATCGGCTGCGACAAGACCACGCCTGCCTGTCTTATGGCTGCTGCCACCCTGGACATTCCCGCCATCGCCTTCTCGGTCGGCCCCATGCTGAACGGCTGGCATGAAGGCGAGCGCACCGGCAGCGGCACCATCGTGTGGAAGGCGCGCGAGATGATGGCGCGCGGCGAGCTGGACTATAAGGGCTTCATGGAGCTGGTGGCCTCGTCGGCGCCGTCGGTCGGCTATTGCAACACCATGGGCACCGCCTCGACCATGAACAGCCTCGCCGAAGCACTGGGCATGCAGCTTCCCGGCTCGGCCTCGATCCCCGCGCCGTATCGCGAGCGTGGCCAGATGGCTTACGCGACGGGCCTGCGCATCGTGGACATGGTCAAGGAAGACCTGCGCCCGTCGCAGATCATGACCAAGGATGCGTTCCACAACGCCATCGTCGTCAACTCGGCCATCGGCGGTTCGACCAATGCGCCCATCCATATCTGCGCCATCGCCCGCCACATGGGCGTGGATGTGCCGCTGCAGGAATGGCAGACGGTCGGACACAAAGTGCCGCTGCTGGTGAACCTGCAGCCGGCCGGCGAATATTTGAGCGAAGACTTCCACCATGCCGGCGGTGTTCCCGCCGTGGTCAACCGCCTGATGGAACATGGCCTGATCAAGGAAAAGGCCCTGACCGCCAATGGCAAGACCATGGGCGACAATTGCCGCGGCAAGAGGGTGTTCCTGGAAGAAGTGATCTGGCCCTTCGACAAGCCGATGAAGAAGGATGCCGGCTTCATCGTGCTGACGGGCAACCTGTTCGACAGCGCCATCATGAAGACCAGCGTGATCAGTCCGGAATTCCGCGAACGCTTCCTGTCCAATCCCAACGATCCGGAAGCCTTTGAAGGCCCCGTGGTGGTGTTCGACGGGCCCGAGGATTATCACGCCCGCATCGACTCGCCCGACCTGGGCGCGACCGAGCACACCATCCTGATTATGCGCGGTGCGGGTCCGATCGGTTATCCCGGCGCTGCCGAAGTGGTCAACATGCGCCCGCCCGCCTCGCTGCTGAAGGCCGGCGTCAATGCGCTGCCGTGTGTTGGTGACGGACGCCAGTCGGGCACTTCGGGCTCGCCCTCGATCCTGAATGCCTCGCCCGAAGCCGCCGCCATGGGCGGACTGGCGCTGCTGCAGACCGGTGACCGCGTGCGCATTGACCTGAACAAGGGCACCGCGAACATGCTGATCGACGATGCGGTTCTGGCCGAACGGCGCAAGGCCCTGGAAGCGGCGGGCGGCTACAAGTATCCCGCCTCGCAGACGCCGTGGCAGGAAATCCAGCGCGGCGCCGTTGGCCAGATGGGCACCGGCATGGTGCTGGAGAATGCGGTCAAGTACCAGAAGATCGACCAAACCTTCGGCGTGCCGCGCGACAACCATTAGTCACACAGACCAAAAGAAAGCGGCGCCGGATCACTCCGGCGCCGTTTTTGTTTGTGCGGGGTGCGATCAGATCTTGGTGCGATGGACCGTCTGCTTCTGGCTGCCCAGCTTGTCGATGCCAAGCTCCATCACGTCGCCTTCCTTCAGGAACTGCGGCGGCTTCATGCCCAGGCCGACGCCCGGGGGCGTGCCGGTGGAGATCACGTCGCCCGGCTGCAGGCTCATGAACTGGCTGACGTAAGAGACCAGCGTCGGCACATCGAAGATCAGGCTGGAGGTGTTGCCGGTCTGGACGCGCTTGCCGTTGAGGTCGAGATACAGGCCAAGCGTATTGAGGTCGCCGACTTCATCCAGGGTCACCAGATAGGGACCGAACGGGCCAAAGGTGTCGCAGCCCTTGCCCTTGTCCCAGGTGCCCAGGCGTTCGAGCTGGTATTCGCGCTCTGACAGGTCGTTCACCACACAGGCGCCGGCCACGTAATCCAAAGCATTTGCCTTGGTGACATAGCGGGCTTCCTTGCCGATCACGATGCCCAGCTCCACTTCCCAGTCGCCCTTCTTGGCGGTGGGCGGCAGATAGACATCGTCGTTCGGGCCGATGATGGCGCTGGTGGCCTTCATGAAGATGATGGGTTCGCTGGGCTCGGGCATGCCGCTTTCGGCGGCATGGTCGGAATAGTTCAGCCCGATGCACAGGAACTTGCCGACATTGGCGACGGGTTCGGCAATGCGCACGCCCTTGTCGACGATCGGCAGGCTTTCGATCTTGGCAGCCTTGATGGCGGACAGGTCGGCCAGCACGGCGCCGTCGATATCCTTCACAATGCCGGACAGGTCACGGATGTTGCCATCCTTGTCCAGCAGGCCGGGCTTTTCCTGGCCCTTGGGGCCATAGCGCAACAACTTCATGGTCAATCTTCCTTTTAGGCTGCAAATTCCACGCAGGCTTACTGCGCGGGGGCGGGCGCCGGAGTGGTGGCAGCTGCGGCGGCCGGATCGGCGGCGGGTGCAGCTGCCGGAGCGGCGCCGCTCGCGGGAAAGCTGGCGGCCAGATACTGGGTGATGGTGTCGAATTCGGCATCGGTCGCCTGGGCGCCGTTGCTGGCCATCTGGTCGACCAGCGCCTTCCAACCCGGCTTGTCCATCTTCTGGGAGGCAACGATTTCCGGGGAATGGCATTGGGCGCAGACCTTCACCGTCACGTCACGGCCGGGGCCGGGCGGCAGCGAAGTGAAGTCATCCGCAAAGGCGGGGGCGGATACGAAGGCAAGCAGGGCAGCGGTCAGGGCAAGGCGCACGGTTGAACTCCTATTTGGGCAAGGCGAAAGCAATGATTTCGTCGTTGGTGACGGGGGAGCCGATCTGGGAACCTCCGGTATCGACAACCGTCACGAACTGGCGGCCGTCCGTACCACGATAGGTGACCGGTGTCATTTCCACACTGGCCTTCAGCTTGGTTTCCCAGAGCTTGTCCCCGGTGGCGGTATCAAAGGCGCGGAAGCGGAAATCGTCGGTCGCCCCCAGGAAAGTCAGCCCGCTGGCGGTCAGGATGGTGCCGCCGGTACCGGGGCGCCCGGTATCCTGCAGGCCCGCGGGCAGGCTTTCGGTGACGCCAAGGGTATGGCGATAGACCACCTTGCCGGTATCGACATTGACCGCGACCAGCTGGCCCCAGGGGGTGGGGCCGCACGGCAGGTGCCGTTCCGGATCCCAGAAGCGCAGCACGCCGTAATCATTGACGAAGGTGCCATCCGGCTTCTTCACCACGTGCATGGGCTGGAACAGATTGTTCACGTTGGTGACGAACAGGCGCAGCTTGGGATCAAAGCTGCCGCCCCAGAAATTGACGCCGCCCTGGGTGCCGGGGGGCGAGACGGTGACCTCGTTATAGCCGGGGGGCAGGAACGGGCCACCCAGGACCATCTTCTTGTCGTCCACCAGCTTTTCGCAGAAGGCCTGGTGCGCGGCTTCACCCTTGTAGAGGTTGTCGCGGCTCAGCGTGTTCTGGGACAAGGGTTCGGTCACCACCGGAATCGGCTGGGTCGGTGAGGTGATTTCGCCCGGCACCTTGGAGGCGGGGAAAGGACGTTCCTCGACCGGGAAGATCGGCTTGCCGGTGACGCGGTCCAGAATATAGACCAGCGAATTCTTGTTCACCGACAGAAGGGCGGGAATGGTTTTGCCGTCCTTCTTCACGTCCATCAGGATGGGCGCGGTCTGGGTGTCATTGTCCCAGATGTCGTGATGGGTCAGCTGGTAGTGCCACAGATATTCGCCGGTATCCGCCTTCACCGCGACGATGGACGAGCCATAGAGATTGTCGCCGGGGCGATCGACGCCGACGCGGTCATTGTTGGGCGCGCCCAGCGGCATATAGACGATGCCGCGCTCGGCATCGACGCTCATATAACCCCAGACATTGACGCCGGAACGCTTGTCGGCGCCCGCGGGCGTCCAGGTGTCGTAGCCCGGCTCGCCGGGGCGCGGCACGGTGTGGAAAGTCCAGACCAGCTTGCCGGTCCTGGCATCCCAGGCGCGGGTGTCGCCGCGCGGGCCACGATTGGGGCCGCCATCGGGCGTGCCGGCACCGGTGATGATGAGGTTCTTGTAGATCACCGGCGGCGACGGCTGGTTGTAGGTGTCCTGCATGCCGTTCATCATCACCTCGGGCGTCTTGAGGTCGAGGATGCCACCGGATGCGAAACTCTTGATCAGTGCGCCGGTCTTGATGTCGATGGAATACAGACGGCCCAGGCGCGAACCCACGACATAGGCATTGCCGGTGGGCCACCAGGCGCCGCCGCGCGCGGAAGGCATGTCCTCGTCGGGCAGCTTGAACTTCCACAGCTCCGCGCCCGTGGTGGCGTTGAGCGCAATGATCTCGCCATAGGTGGATGCGATGATCATGGTGTTGCCGACCACCGTCGGAATGGCCTCCACCAGGCGCGGGCGGCCGGTATAGCCGGCGGGCGTCAGGTGATAGGTCCAGGCCGGGGCCAGCTTGGTCACGTTGGACTTGGTGATCTGGGTCAGGGGGGAATAGCGGTTGGCGCCCTGGTCATGGCCGCTCATGGGCCAATCCGTTGCGGGCGAACCTGCAGCAATGGCCGCCGATGCCATCACGGTCAGCGCAGTTCCCAGCAGTGCGGATTTGAGCATGTTTTTCATAGCGTTTCCCCAGCCTGTCTAAGGCTTGCAACCTGTATGGAAGATGAATGCAGCTGCCACAATGTGGCAGCTGCATGGCATTGTCGTGTTATCGGGCCGGACGTTCCGCGCGCGGCGGCGGCGGAACAAAATCGGTCAGCTCGGTGATGGGCTTCTTGCCGGCCCAGGCGATGCCGCGCATCAGCACCTTGCGGATGGCCGGATCCTGCAGGCTGTCGACCATGTGACCCTGCATCCAGACAAAGGCGCGCGCGGGTGCAGTACCGCCCGGAGCCGTATGCTCATAAGTCCACATCTGCGGAATGGTCTGGCCGACACCACCGCCCTTACGCGCGCTGGGCGTATCGGGCATCGTCACCGACAGGATCGGATGCACTTCCGGCGCGAAGTTCAGCTTGAAGAAAGCCTCGTCGTAAATCTGCGGCGGCATCCCGGCGGCGATGGGATTGTCCTTGTCCACGACATTGTAGTCGAGCGTCGCGGTCCAGGTATAGTTGGTCTCGCCATGCTTCTTGCCGGCGCCAACAAGTGTCGCCATGTCTTCCGGATCGGGACCGCACAGCGAATCGTGGAAGGTGACCAGGCCGCCGCCGCGCTTCACATAAGCCTGCAAACGGGCGCGCTGTTCGGGCGTCATGTAGCCGGCATCACCCTTGTAGATGATGACGACGTCGGAATTCTTCAGCTGTTCTTCGCTGGGGAAGGAGAAGGCGCCGTCCACCACCGCGCCATGCTCGGTGAGAAGCTTGGACCAGGTATCCATCCAGTAGGGATAGTCATGCGCGCCGGGACCGTGGCTCTTCAGGCCGCCGAACAGGAAAATGTGCATGCCACCCACGTTCTGCCCCTGCGCATGCGGCGCCTTTTCCATGTAGGCGGAATATTTCGAATAGTCCTTGGCGGTCTGCGCCGTGACGGGCGCGACGCAGGCCAGCGCAATGGTGGTGGCAAGCAGAAGAGTGTTCAAACGCATTGACAGTCCTTTCGGTGAATCCGGCCCATATTTCTGGTTTTTGCGGCGCGTGGGCGCGCTCTGGTGTCTGTATACAATAAGCGGCGAGTCAGAAGTTTGCCAAGCGACACAGTGACCTTCGCAGTTGCGAGATGCGCGTGTCATTTTGTTCAGACAAAAGCTGCCTCGCCCGTTTTCAGGGAGAATCAAGCCGGTGGTTTCGCCAGGCTCGAGTAGCGCTCCGGCTCGGTATAGGACATGCGCATATGCGTCAGCAGCGCCTCCTGCGGGTCGTCGTTGCTGCGGCCCGTCACGGCATCCAGGATGATGCGGTGATGCGATAGCCGCCAGCGGCGGATTTCTTGGGTGACATGTTCCAGCGTCTTGTGCGCGAACAACGGCACCATCACCGAATTCAGCGCGCGCTCGAGATAGGGGTTTCCCGACGCCTTCCAGAGCAGGCGATGGAACTCCAGGTCCAGGGCTGCGGCCTCCAGAAGCGTGCCGTCCCAGGCGTCCATCTGGGCCACCAGACTGTCCAGCTTGGCCGTGATCTCGGGCGTCATGCGGGCGCGGGCCAGGCGCAGCGCCTCGGTTTCCAGGATGATGCGCAGCGAGCTGATCTGCGACACTTCTTCCGGGCCGATATGGGTGACGAACATGCCGCGGCGTTCGCGGTTCTGCACCAGCCCCTGCTCCTGCAATTGCGACAGCGCCTCGCGCACCGGGATGCGGCTGATGTTGAGCTCGCGTGCGATCTGGCTTTCGTTCAGCCGGTCGCCGGGCTTGTACTTGCCGGCCAGGATATCGGCCGACAGCATCCGCACCACATGCGCCCGCAAGGTGGGCGGTGCACTGCCGCTGCGCGTGGCTTCGGCGACTTCGGCATGAAGCTGTTCCATGATGCCCCCAGTATCTTTCTACGGCAGCGCATAGGCGATGACATAATCGCCCTGCTTGTTCTGAAGCGCCGAATGGCCGCCCGCCGACAATACGACATATTGCTTGCCGTTGGCATCGACGCGATAGGTCATGGGCAGCGACTGGCCCGCCGCCGGCAGGCTTACGCGCCACAATTCCTTGCCGGTCGCCGTCTCGAAAGCGCGGAAGTAGCGATCGGTGGTGGCGGCAATGAATGTGAGACCCGACGCGGTGGTGATGGCGCCGCCCTGGTTGGGAACGCCCAGGTGGAACCATAGCGGCCAGGGCGCCTCGTCGCGGGTGGTGCCCAGCGGCACTTCCCACACCTTCTTGCCGGTGGTGATGTTGATGCCGGCCAGCGTGCCCCAGGGCGGCGCATTACACGGCGCGCCGAACATCGACATCATGTTGTCATAGACCTGGCGATAGGGCGTGCCGACCAGCGGAGAATAGCCGCTGCCATCGGTGTGCGGCGCCAGGTGATGGGCGCCCAGCACGCTGTTGGAATTGACGATCAGGATATTGCGCTTGGGATCAAAGGCCAGCCCGCCCCAATCCATGCCGCCCACGCTGACGGGATAATCCACCGAAGACTCGGCATAGAAAGGCGTGAAGATGCCGTCATTCTTCAGCTTGTCGAAGCGGCGCTGGCAATCCCACTTGTCGATCAGCCCGAACCCGAACATGTCGTCGCGGGTCATCTTGGTGGTGGTGATCTGGTGTTCCGGCAAAGTCGGGAAAGGCTGGGTCGGTGACAGGCCTTTCTGAAGTCCGCCGGTCGAAACGGGGATTTCCTTGATCGGGAAGATCGGTGCGCCGTTTTCACGGTTGAGGACGAAGATGTAGCCCATCTTGGTGGCCTGGGCCAAAGCGGGGATGATCTTGCCGTCTTCGGATTTGTAGTCGAACAGCAGCGGCTGGGCCGGGGTGTCGTAATCCCAGATGTCCTTGCGGACGAACTGATAGTGCCACACCACCTGGCCGGTATCAGTGTTCAGCGCCACCACCGAAGAACCGTAATAATCCCAGTCATCCTTGCCGATCACCGCATCCACCTGCGGGGTGCCGGTGGGCAGGAAGATCAGGTGACGATCGGTGTCCACCGACATGGGCGCCCACACATTCGGCGCGCTGCGCGGATAGGTCTTGCCGTCGCCGGGGGCAAGGCTTGGCGGTGCGGCGGTGAAGGCCCATTTCACTTCACCGGTATGGGCATCCAGCGCGCGGACGACGCCGCCGGGCATGTCGGTGTTGTGGAAGTCGATGATCTTGGAGCCCGTGATCACCATGTCGCCCACGATGGTGGGCGCCGATGACACGCCATACAGGCCCGGCTTTTCGACATAACCCAAATTGTCCTGCAGGTTGACCACGCCGGCCTTGCCGAAGTCCGTGCAGGGTTTGCCGGTCTTGGCATCCAGCGCCCACATCTTGCCGTCGATGGTGGCGGCAAAGATGCGGCTGGAGCACATGGCGTTCGCCTGCGCGTTCGCGTCCTTCCAATAGGAAACACCGCGGCACACGATCACGGTCGAGCCATTGGTATTGGGCCTCAGATCGCGCATCCACTTTTCCTTGCCCGTGACGGGATCAAGGGCAGCGATGCGATTGCGCGGCGAACACAGATAGAGGGTGTTCTCGGCCAGGATGGGCGTGGCTTCAAAGGCCAGGTGGGCATTTTCGCCCGGCTTGGAAAGATCGCCGGTGCGATAAGTCCAGGCGACCTTGAGGTCCTTCACATTGTCCGGCGTTATCTGGGTATTGGCGCTGTAGCGCTGGCCGGTGGCGGTGTGGCCCCAGACGGGCCAGCCATCCACCACGCCGCCGCTGGTGTCGTAATGCTTGTTGTCGTCGCAGCCGGTCAGCAGCGCGGCGCAAGCAATAAGTGCCAGTAGCCCATTTCGGGTTTTTGTCATTGTGAACTATCCTGCCCGTGGGGTCGTGAGGGGCCTATTGGGCCCTCATGCCTTGTATTTTATATACAGATATACTGGCGACCGCAGGCCGGTTCGTCCATAGAATTATCCCACATGAAAAAAGCTCAACAATAATAAGAAGGGGATGCGCCATGACACTGTTCCACCGCCGCGCCATCATCGCCGGTGCCGCCGCCGCCGCAGGTACCGGATTGCTGCCGGCCCGCGCTGCCGCCCCTCTTCGCAAAAAGGCGCGCGCCCTGGCCCTGATCGGCGACCGCTATCACAATCCCGATTACATCCGCACCAGCCTGGAC
This sequence comes from Micropepsales bacterium, assembly GCA_038324265.1. Taxonomy (GTDB): domain Bacteria; phylum Pseudomonadota; class Alphaproteobacteria; order Micropepsales; family Micropepsaceae; genus Rhizomicrobium. Next base: position 42,968 of record JBBQHU010000014.1, read on the forward strand.
AAGCTGTTCCATGAACTGGACATCGCCATCGACTACACCATCGATTATGCGGGCCTGTCGGCGGCATCGCTGAAACCCTACCAATTGCTGCTGATCCTGCGCGACGGCATGATCTGGCCGGGCGGTTATTCCGGTCCGGACGCCTATGTCGCCTATGAGACCGCCCTGGAAAATGCAGCCGACTTTCCCGCCGCCAAATCGGTGATGTGGATGACGCCAACACAGGGCGCTGCGATCAAGGATTGGGTGGCGGCGGGCGGCGGCTTCTATCCGCTGCACAACTCCAGTCACATTTCGCTTTCGAACAAGGATTACCGTGATGTCATGGGCGGCGCCTATTTCGGCCATCCGCCGCTGCGCCCCTTCCAGGTCCATGCCACCGCCAATGCCCATCCCATCACGGCAGGCATGAAGCCTTTCATGGTGAATGACGAGCAGCATTACGTGGATTACGACAAGGATCCGAAATACATGATCCTGGAATCGGAAAACCTGGACGGGCTGACCTATGAAGGGCGCGGCACCAAATCGCCGGCGGGCTGGGCCTATGATTACGGCAAGGGCCGCGTGGTGTTCACGGCGGTGGGGCACACCATTCATGCCATGTGGAATCCGCAATATCTTGAGCTGCAGAAGCGTTCGGTGCGCTGGTTGCTGAGGGACCTGTAGTTCGTTCGATGGATTTGCGCGCACAGTTTGAACAGGCGCTGGCGGCGCATCGCGCCGGCCGGCTGGCAGAGGCTGAAACGCTGTATCGCGGGATACTGCACGCCGATCCGGGAAATTTTCCCACCCTGCGCACCCTGGGATTCCTGGAAGGCCAGCGCGGCCGCTACCAAGAGGCCATCACCCTGCTGGCAGCGGCGCTGAACCAGCAGCCGCGCGACGAGACCGCGCTGAAGGATTACGGCCATGCCCTGATGCTGGCGGGCCGCAATGACGAAGCGCTGGCCGCCTATGACCGGCTGCTGGCGATCCGCCCCGATGCGGCAGAGGTGCTGTACAACCGTTCCGTGATCCTGTCGGGGCAAGGCCGCCCGGCCGAGGCACTGGCGGCACTGGACCGTGCCCTGGCGTTGCAGCCGGGCGGCGCGATGATCGTGTACAGCCGCGGCGTGATGATGAGCCAGCTTGGCCGTCACGAGGAAGCGCTGGCCAATTACGACCGCGCCCTGGCGCTGGACCCCAGCCTGACCCTGGCGCGGGGCAATCGCGCCATGGCGGCGCGCAACATCTGCGCCTGGAACCGCACCGCCGAGATTGGGCCCGAGCTGGACGCCATGGTGCGGGCCGGCATCCCGTTCGCGCCGATGAGCCTGCTGGCCTATAGCAGCGACAAGGCACTGCAGCTTCAGGCCGGGCACAATGCCGTGGCGACATTGATGCCGCAGCGCCCGGCGCCGTTATGGCGCGGGGAGCGCTACAAGCACGACCGCATCCGGCTGGCCTATGTTTCCTCGGACCTGCGCGAACATGCCGTGGGTCTGCAACTGGTGCCGCTGATCGAACGCCATGACCGCGAGAAATTCGAAGTGATCGCCATTTCACTGGGCGCAGGCGACGACAGTGCCGTGCGGGCGCGGCTGGTGGCGGCCTTCGACAGGTTTGAAGACTGCGCCGCCCTGAACGACGAACAGGTGGCGCGCGCGATGCGGCAGATGGAGATCGATATCGCCATCGACCTGAACGGCCATACCGGTGGTGCGCGCACCGCGATCTTTGCCTGGCGTCCCGCCCCCGTGCAGGCCGCCTGGCTGGGCTATCCCGGCACTATGGGCGCCGATTTCATGGACTACCTGATTGCCGACGAAACCGTCGCGCCGTCGCAGGACCAGGAATTTTACAGCGAGCGGCTGGTGCACCTGCCGAACGGATATTTCCCCACCGACCCGGCGCGCGCCATCGCGCCCGTGCCGCCCCGCGCCGGGGCCGGATTGCCGCCGCAAGGCTTTGTCTTCTGCAGCTTCAACAACAACTGGAAATTCACGCCCGAGCTGTTCGACGTCTGGATGCGGCTGCTGGCACAAGTGCCCGGCAGCATCCTGTGGCTGAAGCAGGGCAATCCTGCCGCCATGCGCAACCTGCGGCGCGAGGCCGAGGCGCGCGGCGTGGATGCGGCCCGGCTGGTGTTCGCGCCCAATGTGCCCTCCGACGCGGAGCATCTGGCGCGCTATGGATTGGCGGACCTGTTTCTGGACACCCTGCCCTACAACGCCCATGCCACGGCCAGTGATGCATTGTGGGCCGGGTTGCCGGTTGTGACGTGCCGCGGCGAAGCCTTTGCGGGGCGCGTGGCGGCCAGCCTGCTGAAAGCCATCGGCCTTGCGGAACTGGTGACAGAACACCTGGCGGACTATGAAGCGCTGGCATTGCGGCTGGCGCGCGATCCTGACGCGCTGCGCGGGCTGAAGGACAAGCTGGCGGCGAACCGGCTGACCACGCCGCTGTTCGACGCCGATCACTTCGCGCGCGGCATCGAAAAGGAATTTACGCAGATGATTACGCGCATACCGGATAAATAGCGGCGCAGCGCCCAAACAAAATCAGCCGGCGCGAGTTCTCGCGCCGGCTGACAAAGTCGATAGTGTTAACGGTCGCGGTAGGGGCGACCGCAACGATCTTCATAGGCACGGCGGCCGCCATGATCACGCCACACCGGATCGCCCAGATTGAGGTCGCAAGGATCTGTGGCCGCACCGACCACACCGCCGGCAACGGCACCGGCCGCAGCGCCCATGGCGGGATTGCCGGCCGCAGCACCGATAATGGCACCACCGGCAGCACCGATCATTGCACCGCTCACGGCACGGTCACCCTGATTGTGTCCGCAACCCGCAAGCATAAGTGCCGCGGCAAAACCCGCTATCACTGAAGCGCGCATAATGTTCTCCGTTTAATGTTCCCCTCGTCAACGCACCGATACGCGTACTCGTTCCCGATATCGGCAATCCCAGAAATTCCACGATTCCCGGGTTTTTCCCACGCCCGAGGTTCCGCGCGAACGGCCGACGGCAAGGCCGCCGGCTTCCGCCAGCGTGCCGGGAGGCTATATCTTCGGAGTTTGGCTGCCGGGCAGGCTTCTCAGATACGCTCCAGCCGCGCCGTGGCGTCGCCGAAGGTGTCCTGCTTGATGCCGTAGCGGTCCATCAGCGACAGATACAGCCCGCAGATCCGGCGCTTCTCGTCGCTCTCGCCCAGATAGCTCAACGACCGGCCGGTCTGCAGCGTACCGCCAAGGCCGCCCGCAAGCACCACCGGCAGGCGCGCATTGTCGTGCTTCCTGCCGATCCACATGTTGGACATGAACATCAGGCAGCTATTGTCCAGCACGGTGCCATTGCCTTCCTTCATGCTGTCCAGCTTGGACGCCAGATAGGCGTACTGGCTGACATGGAAGTTGGCGATGCGTTCGTAATCGTCGGAATTGTTGTTGTGCGACGCCGAATGGTGGCCGTCCTTCACGTTCAGGAAGGGATAGTACATCGCCGACAGGTCGTGGCTGATCATCAGCGAGGCGACGCGTGTCTTGTTGGTCTGGAAGGCGATGGCGATGATGTCGCACATCAGCTTGGAATGCTCGCGCAGGTCCTGCGGCAGGCCGCTGGCCGGGCGCTCCATCAGGGCGGCCTGCATGTTCTTGCCCTTGGCGCTGTCCTCGGCATTGTCCTTGGACTTGCGCGCCACTTCCACGCGGCGCTCGATTTCGCGCACGCTGGTCATGAACTCATCCAGCTTGCCGCGGTCGGTGGCGCTGATCTTGCGCGACAGGTCCTTGGCCCGGTCATTGACGCGGTCGAGGATGGAGACATTGAGCGCGGCGCCGCGATTGTCGAACAGGCTGTCCCAGGCCAGCGACGGATAGACTTCCACCGGCACCGGCGAATCCGGCGTCTGCCACGACAGATAGGACGAATAGGCCAGGCTGAAATTGGTCTCGTGATAGCCCGTCAGCGGCTGCTCGCAGGACAGCACGATGCTGGATTGCGGCGTGTCCTGGCCGATCTGGTTGGCGATCATCTGGTCGACGCTGACGCCGGAATGGATCAGCGCGCCCTTGGTGATCTGGGCACCCGACAGCAGGCTGCCGGTCTGGGCGGGGTGGATGCCCTGCCCCATCAGCGACTTCACCTGCAGGCCGTCAATGACATTGATCTTCTGCTTCAGCGGTTCCAGCGACGACAGTGTCTTGGACAGTTTCATGTCGGCGCCGTTGCCGGTGGCGCTCCAGTGATCCTCGTTGATGCCGCAGCCCAGGAAGACCACGCCGAAACGCTTGGGGAAGTCGCCCGGCTTGGCCTCGTCAGCCAGGGCGCTGACGGATTCCAACCAGGGCAGCGCCATGGCGCAGCCGGTGCCGCGCAGGACGGCGCGGCGGGAGAAGGCGCGGGAGCGATGGTCGGTCATGGTCAATTACCCTTCCTGGCGGCAACAGTCTTTATATCGTTGGGCTGAAGATCGGCCCGCTGCACGAACTTTTCCGGCAGGCGGCGATTGAGGAATTGCGGGCTCTGCACGATGGTATCCACCAGCGCGCTGAAGCGATAGCCGCTGGCGATCAGGTTGGTTTTCATCTGGTCCACCAGACCTTCGTCCGACATCTGCAGCGAGCGGTTCAGCGCATAGGACAGCAGCTTGCGGCTGAGATTTTCCACGAACTGGGTCTGGCGATGCTCCTTGATGAAGGTCTGCAGGCCCGGCACGCCGTCGCCCTTGTAGCCGCCCGGGAAATCGGCGCTGGCGTCGATGGGCCGGCCGGCAAGATCCTTGGTGCGCGCATCCCCCACCGGGCCATAGCCTTCGAACGCCAGGCCGAAGGAGTCAAAGCGCAGATGGCAGGAGGCACAGAACGGGTTCTTGTGATGCTCGGCCAGCATTTCGCGGATGGGCTTTTCGGTCTTGGCCTCGTCGCTGGGCAGTTCGGGCACCACCGGCGGCGGCGGCGGCACGCGAATGCCCAGCACCTTCTGCACCACCCAGTTGCCGCGCTTGACCGGCGAGGTGCGCAGGCCCGGCGAGTTGGCGGTCATGAACACCGCCATGGGCAGGATGCCGCCGCGGCCATACTTGTCGGCATGATCCACGCGCACCCAATGGTCGGTGTCGCCCGGCACGTCGGGCATGCCGTAATGCTTCGCCAGGGGCGGGTTCACGAAGGTGTAGTTGCCATAGAGAATGTCCAGCACCGAACCATCGCGGGCGATGGTGTCCTGCATGAAACGGATCGGCTCCTGGAACATCGCCTCGCGCAGATCGTCATTGAAAGTGGGGAAGCGCGCACGGTCGATCGAGTTGTTGGTCTCGAACTGGCGGAAGACAAGCCAGTTGCCGGTAAACTCGGTCGCCATGCCCGACACCTTGGGGTCCTTCAACATGCGCTGGGCCTGGGCCAGCAGCACGGCGGGCTTTTTCAGGTCGCCGCTGGCGGCATGCTTGAGCAACTCGGCATCCGGCATGCTGGACCACAGGAAATAGCTGAGCCGGCTGGCCAGCGCATAGGGCGACAGCGGCTCGGCGGCGAAGGGCTTGTCCGGCGTGTTCAGCCCGGCCTTCACAGCCAGCGACTTTGCCGGCGCCGCCGCCGTCTTGGACAGATCGAAGCGGTAGAGGAAGTCCGGCGACATCAAGATGCTGACAAGGGAGTCGTGGATGGCTTCGACGTGGCTGAGACGGTTCTTGTCACGCAAGGATTGGTAATAGGCCAGCAGGTCGGCGCGCTCGGCCGCCGTCAGCGGACGGCGATAGGCACGTTCGGCAAACCGCACCAGGGCCGCGAGCTGCCTGGGCTCGGCTGCCTTGTGTTCCACTTCCAGCGCCCGCAGCGTGGCATTCACCTTGTTGAAATGCGTGGTGATCGCGATCGGCGCATCCTTGCCATGGGCGGAATCGGCCATCGCCTTGGCCAGATACCGGTCACGCATCTTCATGATCTCGACCGTGTCGGTGACTTCGTGGCCGACCGGGCGCGGGCTGCCGGATTCCGCGACCTTGGTGTCGATCACGCCGGAATTGTTGAAGAACCACTGGGTATAAGTGCGATTGGTATGATCGGAGATGAAGTCGAACTCATCCCACAAGCGGTCCAGCTCCTGCTGCCCCTTCTTGTCCAGGATCAACTGCATCAGCGCGGTATCGTCGCGCGCGAAGCCCATGCTGTTGTGGAATCCGGCGCTGAGGAAGCGGCCCTGGTCCACCGAATTGTCGGGCCAGTAGCGGCCACGCTCCGACACATAGAAGGTGTCGGGGAAGACCGAGGCAAAACGGGCAAAGGACTTCTGGTATTCCGCCTTGTGACCGGCCGGATAGACCAGGTCGGTATCGCCGGCGCGCGCATTGGCCGACAGCAGTGCCCAGCGGGGCGAGGCATCCAGATGCAGGCCGGGGAACTTCGGAATGTCGGCCAGCTTGGGCGCCGGTTCATTGTCGGCGCGCAGGTCGGCAGGGTCGCTGTTGCGGTGATGGGCGGCATACTCGGCCAGGCGCCAATAGTGCAGCGGCTGGGACTGTCCCGGCACATCGGCAATCACGGGCGAATAGAATTGCATCGCGGTGTGGGCGCGAATGCGCGTCACGAATTCGCGCATCTGCACCGTCCTGGCCTGCAGAAGGCCGATCGGCTGGGCATTGTCCGGCGCGGGCAAGCCGTTCCACATCGCCTGCAGCTTGGCGACCGGGCCGATGGCGCCCTCATCGTGCAGGATGCCCCAAACCATCGGCAGATACTTGGCGCTGACCTTCATGTCGGCGGCGATGGAATTCAGCGTCGCCTTCGGCGTCCCCAACTGGGCGCGATAGCGATAGCGCCATGCGGCTTCAAAATACTGCGCATAGTCAGTGGGTGCGGCGGCATAGAATTCCGTGATGCGGCCGACGGTGTAGCGGTCACGATCGCTTTCCACCTGCATCAGATGCGACGAGAAATCGATGCCGTCGGGCTTCAGCACCATGTGATCGGCGATGACGCGCGCGGTCTGTAGATACTTGTTCAGCAGTGCCGGCGACATGGTGAGGGACTCGCCGGAATTGTCGAAGCCCGACTGGTTGGCGGGATCGACCGGGAACTGGCGGGTGACCTGCATGTCCTGGCCGGTCAGGTCGCGCACGGTGTAATTGTATTCGGCGTTGCTGAGACGCCGCGCCAGCACGATGCCGGGATCGCCGGCGAAGCGCTTGATCTCGCTGTCGCGCACGCCCTGGATCCAGGCGATGACCTGCTCCTTGAGCGCCTCGGGCGGCTGCGGCATCCGGCTGGGCGGCATTTCCTTGGCCGAGAGGCGTTCGCCTACCAGCGACCAGCGCGGGAAATCGGTCTTCACTTTTTCCAGGCTGTCATAGGACTTGATGTCGAACTGCGCGGTCGGCATGGGGCCGCTGTGGCAGCCGGCGCAATATTTCCCCACGAAGGGCTGCACGGTGTCGTGAAAGGTCTTGGTCAGCTGGGGGGCGTCCGCGGCGAAGGCGGGCGAACCAAGGGCACAGGCCAGAAAGGCAAAACGCAGAACTTTCATAGACAACTCTTTTGCTTTTTTATCGCGCGGCGCGCGGCGAATCCCCCCTGCGCCGATGCACGGCGCAGCAGAGACAAATAATCAGACTTTCGGCGCCCTGTAAATTTTGTTGCGCCGCAGCAATTATTTTCGAAAGTTCCGGTAAAAAAAACCGCCCCGCGCGCAATTGGCGCGGGGCGGTTCTCAAGCTGACACTGTCTTCTAGGCCAGGTTAGTCACCAGTGGCTTCGAAGTTGTGCAGAATCGGCGGACGCGGATTGAACGGGAGACGGGTCGACCAAGGCGCGCTCGGATCATTGCCGGCACGGTGCCAGCGACCCTGGGCGGCGGTGATGATGTCACCCGGCTCGGTCTTGAAGTAGGGAACGCCCTCGATCTTGATGCCGATCGAACCTTCCATGACCATCCAGAACTCGGTCCAGCCGATGTGGAAATGGCCCTTGTTGGAATCCGGCGGCACTTCCTTCTGGGCCTTGCCGCGCAGGATGTTGGAAGTGAAGTGGTCGTCCCAGACGAACTTGCCGCCATAGGCCTTGTCCGAACCCAGGAACTCCTTGTCGTAGTCCACATAGATCGGGTTGGACTCTTTTTCCTTCGACGGGCCGGTCAGGTTGGTGACCTTGACATAGGTCATGCCCTTGACCGGATCGGGCGTGCCCTCAACCGGATAGATCGGGGTCGAGCCGACCTGGCGGATTTCAAAGCGCAGCGCCGGCACCGTGCCCGTGCTTTCCAGCGTGTACATGTGGCGGAACGGCACGTTCACCATGAAGCCCTTGGTGGCGGTGAAGGGCTCATAGCCGTCGATCGTAACCTTGAGGGCGCCTTCGCGGACGATGAAGATAATGCGGTCATCCGGCCACATCTTCTTCTTGGTCGAGGTGCCGGGCGCCATCGAGATATAGTCGGCTTCCTGGTCCTTGTTGCGCACGATGGGCTGCACGAAGTTGGCTTCGCCCTTGTGCATGGCGTGCACATCGGAAATTTTCCAGAGCGGACGGTTCGGCGCCACATAGGGCGTCATCGTGCTGGGCTTGGGCGACCAGAAAACCGCGCCCTTCGGAAAGCTGGTGATGGGATTTTCTTCTTTGCCCAGGAACTGGGCGTAGGCAGGAACCGAAAGCGCCACAATGGCGGCAGCGGCGAGATAGTGTTTGGCCTTCATGGCGTATTCCCCTGTTTCGATCGCGTATCAGTGGCGACGGCCAGTGTTGTAGTCAGGACGGAATACGATGACAAGATATCGATAGGCGCGCGCGCAGATGCAATAAATTTGGGCAGCACCTGTTCCTGCAACAGATATGCTGCAGTGCATCAGCGCCTTTGGTACATCTCGTTACATTCGCGCTAGCGGCTCAGCGCCGTCGCAATTGCACCGGGGCGCGAGACCAGGGCCATGGTCGCGCCTTCGTCACGCTGAAGGTTTTTGCCGTCAAAGTGAAACACTTCTATTTCCCGCTCCGCCGCGCATTGCAGAAGGATGGTGCCGTCGTCCTTGCTGAAGACCGTGCCCTGGCACCAGTGCCCCGTATCCGCGCGCGCCACAGGTGTCAGGGTGCCGTCGCCCACGGCATAGATTTCCAGCAGGCCCAGAACGCTGTTGAATTTCGGATCGGATCGTACCGAAGCGGTGCGATTGGCCACCACCACCGCGACATATTTTCCGTCGGCCGACATCGCGACATGTTCAGGCGTGGGCCCGACCATCACCGAGGCCGTCACAATGCCCGACACGATGTCCGACATAGAGATCGTGCCCTCGCGCGACATGCCGCCACCGCCTTTGGGGGCCTCGGCACCGGGCGGCGGGTTGGCGCCGCCAAGATTGGTGTTGATGACATAACGGCCGTCATGGGTGATGACCGCGCCATAGGGTGTGCGGCCCGGCATGATCACCTTGCCGGTGGTCGCAACCTTGGTCCCGTTCACCGACAGCACGACAAGGCTTGAAAGCCGCTGCGCCACCACGATGGCGGTTTTCCCGTCCGGGCTGAAGGTGACGTCGGTGGGGTTGGCGCCCGCCTCCATCTTCACATCGCCCAGCGCCGTCAGCACATTGCCGGAAAGGGAAAAGGCGCTGATCGAATTCCCCTTGGTGTTCGCCACCAGCGCCAGCTTGCCATCGGGACTGATCGAGACGCCGCTGGCCCCCAAACCGGCATGAAGCGTCTGGATGACCCGCGGGTGCGACGGCTGGGACAGGTCAACCACCGACACCGTGTCGGTGGGCGCCGGCGCATCGCCTGCCATCACCTGGCAGGAGGTGATGATCGCAAAGCTGCCGCTTCGTGCGACGGCGACGGAGGTGGGCGGGCCGATCATGGCCGCCGGCATGGCGAGCCGACCGATCACCCGAGCGCCGTTCTTGCCGAAATCCAGGACCGCGATGCTGTCGGGCGTGGTGCCGGTAACGCTGTCGCCGGGTCGGATCTGCTTGCCGTCATTCGCCGATACCGCAATTTCGGCGCGCGCCGCGCCGGCGCACAATGCAAGAAGCGGAATGATCCAGTTGGCTTTCATGGTGTCCTCGCTGTTGTTCTTGTTGTTTTGCGAGAGCGTTGGCACCAGCTGCGGGAACGTGAACCTGGCGGCGACGGGGGAGGCCACCACCAGGTTCACACATGGTTGGCGCTCGCCCGCCCTCCATTTTCAAAATCCTGCGGCCTGTTCTGCGCGTCTCCCCCGTGATCGCCTTGCGGCCTTCGCTGTTGCGAACAAACCGTCTGACCACTTAGCAACTGCGGTATGCCGAAGTTCCGTGTGCGTCTGCGCGGTTGCCCTACCCCTCAGATTGGCGAAATACTCCTGCGGTGATTTTCGCTGCGCAACGGCGCAATCAGTTCGGACATTTGGCGATACAAAAAACTGCACGTCTCGAAACGTCCGGCGAAGCAAGCGAAAAGGTATTGTAAATATTGTGACAAGAAGATCGCAGCCGATAAGCTGACAAAAAAGAATGTCACTCCGGGGGGACGATACGGATGAATCACATTCTGCTGATCGACGATGACGACAAGGTGAGCGAGATGCTCACCGAGTATCTGACCAGCGAAGGCTTCCGCATCACCTCTGCCCTGAACGGCCATGAAGGCGAGGTCGCGATGTCGAACGCAAGGTTCGACGCCGTCATTCTCGACATCATGCTGCCGGACCTGAACGGGCTGGAAGTGTTGCGGCGCATCCGCAACACCAGCAATGTGCCCGTGATCATGCTGACCGCCAGGGGCGACGATGTGGACCGGGTGATCGGCCTGGAAATGGGCGCCGACGATTACATGGCCAAGCCCTATTTCCCCCGCGAGCTTCTGGCGCGCCTGCGGGCGCGGCTCAGACGCGAACCCCGGGACGAACAGGCCAAGGTCGACCGGCTGGCAACAGGCGACCTGTCGCTCAGCATCATGCGGCGCGAAGTCTGCTGGAAGGACACACCCTTCGAACTGACCGCCACCGAATTCAACATGCTGGCGACGCTGATGCGGGCGGAAAAAATCGTGGTGAACAAGGATGACCTGTCCATGATCGTGCTGGGCCGCAGGCGCGAACAATATGACCGCAGCATCGACGTTCATGCCGGGCATTTGCGCCGCAAGCTGGCGGCGGCGACCGGGGATCACATGGAAATCGAAACGGTCCGCGGCATCGGGTATCGGCTGAAGCTGCGGCCATGAAGCCTGTCCTGTTCTGGAAGATCTATCTGGGCTTCGGCGTCACCTTCATCTTCATCGTTGACGGCCTTTGGCTGCTGTTCAACGTCCTGCACCCCCTGCCCAGCGAAACAACGCGGGCGCTGGCCAAGATATCGCTGGTGGCCGCCAGCGAAGTGCTGTCGCATGGCGGCGTGCACGATCTCGACACCATGCTCGCCGACTGGCCCATGGACGAGAGAGGGAGCCTCGACATTCAGCCCTGGGGCAAGGACAGCGCGATCCGCAGCAATATCAATGGCGGTGCTGTCTCGGTCCGGGCGCACGATGCGCAGGGAAAGCCCTATCTCATCACTTATACGGTGCGCCGCCATTTGGGTTATGGGCGCGGCCCCTTCGATATCCCGCCCGAGATCATGATCCTGGCCATGCTGGGCGGACTCATCTTCAGTGGTCTTCTGGCCTGGAATCTCACCAATCCCATCCGGCGCATTTCCAAAGGCTTCAGCCAGCTTGCGGAGGCGGATTTTTCCGCGCGCCTGGAGCCCACGATGAAGCATCGCAAGGACGAGCTGGGAGAATTGACCCGCGGCTTCGACAAGCTGGCCGAGCGACTCCAGGAGCTGGTCGCGTCCCGCGACAAGCTGATATCGGATGTCTCGCACGAGCTTCGCACCCCCCTCACCCGGCTTCAGCTTGCCATCGGCCTGGCCCGCCAGGCGCCGGACAAGCTGGAAGCTTCCCTGGCCCGCATCAGCCAGGAAGCCAGCCATCTGGACGACCTGGTGGGCGAGCTGTTGATGCTGTCGCGGCTGGAGGGCGGCGCCCAGGCCAACAGCGATTATTTCGACCTGGCGGAAATTCTGCGCAGCACCGTGGAAGACGCCCGCTTCGAGGCCGGGCCAAGGGAGGTGAGCGTCACCTGCCACATCCTTCCCAATACCGAATATCGCGAATGGATCGTTGCGGGCAGCGGCAAGCTGGTGCACCGGGCGATCGAGAATGTCCTGCGCAACGCCCTGCGCTTTTCACGCCGCGGCCAGCAGGTCGAGCTGTTCCTGACAAATTACGAGAGCAGTGAATTCGTCGTGACGATCATAGACAACGGCCCCGGCGTTCCGGAACAGTGCCTGCCGTCCTTCTTCGATCCCTTTGCCAAACGCTCCGCCACCGACGAGCACGGGGTTGGCCTGGGCCTGTCCATCGCCAAGCGCGCCATCGTTGCCAACCAGGGCACGATCGTCGCGGAAAACCGGCCGGCCGGCGGGTTGATGATATCCATCACCCTGCCGGCCGTTTCCAACTGTCATCAGGTCGAAGCGAAAAGCGCCTGAAGTTATTTCTTGGGGGCTTCGCTGACGGTCTTGGCATTGCGCGCCTTGCGCTGGGCCATGATGTCGTTGAATTCCGTCTGGCTCATCTTGATGCGGCCCGGCGTAGACCTGGCCCAGGCCGCCATGGCGTCATACTTGGCCGGGGTCCAGCCGCCCTCGAACTCGGCGCCGTTCTTGCCGGCGCGGTTGAGTTCGAAATTGTAGGCGTCTTCCAGCTGGGTGAATTCCGCCGACGCGACGGCTTCTTCCGCAAGAATGGCGGGAATGAAGATCACGCCGTCATGCTTGACCAGCACTAGGTCGCCCGGCAGCACCGTGGCGCGGCCGATGCGGATAGGCGCGTTGATCGACGTCAAGGTCATGTCTTTCCAGGCGCTGGGATCATAGGCGCGATAGACGCCGTTCAGGCCTTCGATCTCGCGGTTCTCCTCGGCATCGCGGATGCCGGCATCAAATACGAATCCGCCCGAGCCCTTGGTGTGGGCGGCAATGCCGCTGCCCAGGTTGGAGCCGATCAAGGTGCCTTCGACAATCTTGCCCCAGCCGTCCGCGACATAGACATCGCCCACCTGCAGTTCATTGATTGGCCAGCTATTGTTGCCGCTGACGCGGTTCTCGGCCTTTCCTTCGGCAGTGATGGCGCGGATCATGTCGGGGCGCAGCGGCATGTATTGCGTGGTCAAGGCGCGCCCGGCAAAGGGCTTGTCGGGATGCAGCGACTGCCAGCCGGCGTCGAACTGCGAATTGTAACCCTTGCCGCGCAGAAAGCCCCACAGATCCTCGATCGGAACGGTGGTGGCACGCTGCAGCAGCGCATCCGGGAGCCGCGGCCGGCCATCGGGGAAGCGGTCGCCCTTCCACTCAGAAGTGTAGAACATCATCTGCGCGCGGCTTTGCTTCACCTGCGCCACCGCCGGTACGACGGCAAGCGCCGTGCAGGCCATCAGAACCGTCACAAGGATTTTCTTCACGTCGCTTCTCCCCTTTATATTATGTCCGGCGTCGAACGCGCCGTTTGGACTTCACATGCAAAAAGGGGCGGCCCTTGGGCCGCCCCCTGTGCGTTTCTAGACGGGCATCTTGCGCTTGGTGTACTCGCGGCCCTTGATCGCAGCCGCCTCGTCGGACTCCAGCACCAGGGCGCCGTCCTTGATCTGACGGATGACGCTGTCGATGCTGTTGTCGTCGGCGCGCGCCGCATTGAGGAACTTGAGATTGTTCTTCTTGCACAGGTCCACCACCTTCTGGCGCACCTTGACCATCTCGGGACGGGCTGCCAGCTCGCCCAGCGAATGGCCGTCTTCCGGGAAGGCTTCCAGGCCATAGAGCGAATAGGCGTGATCGCCCGGGCCCCATTCCGCCATCGAAATGCCCTGTACCGCCAGCGTCGCCTCGACATTGGCATCGCAATGCACGTCCTCGATCTTGACGCCGAAGATCATCTCGCCGCGCGGGTTCAGCGGCCAGGTATCGGCCTTGTGCAGATATTCGCCCTGGTTCATGCCCCACACATTAGCCGCACCATTCTGCGGCGAGCCGCGCAGGCCTTCATGCTTGAGCTTGGGCACGCCCGGATACTGGAACGGCAGGCGCACACAGGCCTGGGCCGCGACTTCGATCGCCTTGGGATCGCGGGCATGGCAGATGTGAATGCCCATGATGCCGGTGTCGAGAAGCTGGCTGAACACCCAGCTATTGGCCCACATATAAGCCTCGTTCAGGCCAATGATGGGCGTGGAGACAAATACGCACGGCATGCGGTGACCGCTGCGGGTCGGGCCGCCATCGGCGAGGCCCTGGGTGAAAGCGCGCAGCGAAGTGAAATCGAGCGGGCTGTGCTCCATGTCGTAACAGATGGCGTCGGCCCAGGTGCGCGACATCTTCAGGCCCTGCTCGTAAGGGTTCACGCCCGGACCGATGCCGGGGCCGGTGTAATAGATCGGCTGATTGTCTTCCCACAGCTCGATCACCTTGTTGAAGCGGCGCGGCTTGTAGTTCATGTCAACGGTAGAAGGCTGGGTGCCGGTGCTGATCGGTCGCTGGCGCGGCTGTGCCGCGGCCTGGGAGGTGGCGGCGATGCTGGCGCCGATGGCAGCGCCGGCCAACAGAAAATCACGCTTCTTTATATCCATGGAAGTTCCTCTTTATAATGATCGCGCGAACCCTAGACCCGCCGCAGTGCAACAAAAAAGGGCGGCGTCGCCGCCCTTTCCGTTTTTTAATCAGACCGGCATTTTGCGCTTGGTGTATTCGCGGCCCATGATGGCGACGTCTTCGCCGCCGCGGCCCGCTGCGACCACCATGGTGCCGTCCTTGATCTGCTGGATGACATTGTTGTGGCCCGGCTCGGTCTCGGCCGCGTTCAGGAACATCACCTTGTTGCGCTTGCAGGCGGCCAGCGTCTTGGCGCGCACCGCTTCCATGTTGGGCAGCGCCGAAACGTCGGAGGTGACATTGCCCTTGGCGTCGCGCAGCACCGGATGGCCGCTTTCGCCGCCGTCCTCGACGCTGTGATAGCCGTTGAGCCACAGGTTATGGTCGCCCGGACCCCATTCGGCAAAGGCGATGCCGGGCAGCGCCAGCGTCGCGTCGACCGTCTGGTCGGCATAGGTGTCTTCGATCTTGACACCGAAGATGAGCTCGCCCTTGGGATTGAGCGGCCACAGATCGGCAATGTGCTGGTAGGTACCGCCGGCGACTCCCCAGATATTGGCGGCATAGCTGGCGGAGTTGCCGCGCAGGCCCTGCATGGCGGTCTTCTTCACGCCGGGACGGTCCTGGAAGGGATAGCGGCAGCCCATCAGGGCATAGGTCTCGATCGCCTTGGTGCTGCGCGCGTGCGTGATGTGGATGCCGGTGACGCCGGTGCACAGGATCTGTTCCAGCACCCAGGTGTTGGCGCGGGCATAGGGTCCGTCCAGACCGATCACCGGCGGCGTGACAAATGTGGTGGGGAATTTGTGGCCCGACTTGGTGCCGCCACCATCCTTCAAACCGCGCATGAATTCGCGCAGGTCCTTGAGGTCGAACAGACCGTGCTCCATCTCGATGCTGATCGCGTCAGCCCAGGTCTTGCACATCTTCTTGCCCTGCTCATAGGGATCGACGCCGGTGCCGACGCCCCAGCCGGTGTAATAGATCGGCTGGCCGTCTTCCCACAGCTCGATGCACTTGTTGAGGCGGCGCGGCTTGTAGTTCATGTCGACCGAGGAAGGCTGCTGGCGCTTGGCCGGCTGGGCTATTGCCTGTGTTGCCGCAAGGCCGGCGCCGATCGCTGCGCCTGCGAGAAGAAAGTCGCGTTTCTTGATATCCATGATGGTCCCCAAATTTGGATGGAATGGAAAGCCCGCCCGAATATTTCCAGGCGGGCTTTGGGTGAAGGCAATTAGAACTTGGCCCGTATGCCGATCGAAACTGTACGACCAATCGGGTTGCCATTGAAGGCATTGAAGCCGAACGCCGCGCCGGAACTTGCGCCCGTGCCGTTCGCAGTTGAATTCATGAAGGGCGGATTGGTGTCGAACAGGTTGTTGGCGTGAACATAAACCTGGTCGCCGCCAAGGATGCCGTCTTCAAAGGTATAGGCCAGATTCACATCCAGTGTGGTCAGGGCCGAAACCTTGTCGCCGCCACCCGAAGGAATGCCGATCGCATTGGTGATGATTGGCGCAACCGATGTTCCATTCCAGTTGCGATAGCTGGGCGTGTAGTTGACGAAGAAATCCGTCGCCCACGGGCCAATCACCCAACCGGCATTCAGGCGCGTATTGTACTGGACCGATGAGAAGGTGCCGTTGAAGCCCGACGTATTCATGATGCTGAAATACGAAAGTCCGTCATAGCCTTCCTTGAACTGGGTGAACAGCGTCAGGTAATCGCCGATATGGAAGCTGCCCCAGTCACCGGCGTCATAGTCATAGCTGGCATCGAGATCGATGCCCTGGATGCGCAGATAGAGGAAGTTGGTCTCGTCATGCGCATACAGATAGTTGATCTGGCCGGACGGCAACGCACCGGTGGTCGCACCATTGGCCGTATTGGTGAATGTATCGACCTGGGCCTGGGTACAGCCACCCGGTTGCGCGCAGACCTGGAAGAAGTGGTACAGCGACGGGAAATTGGCGGTCTGCTGGATATGCGCGGCGTTCACGGCACCCTTGAAGGTGTTGTTGAACAGCGTGAGGCTGGAATGGAAGCCTTCCAGCCAGGACGGATTCCAGTCCGCGCCCACCGACCAGGACAGGCCTGTCTGCGGGTGCACATTGACGAAGCCGCCGCCCAACTGACGCTCAAGGCCCTGGTTGCCGCCGACACCGTTGGTGCCCGCTGTGCTGCCCACCGTGAAGAACTGGCAGGCGCCAATTGCAACACCCGCCGTGGAACACTGCGCGCCCGGGATCTGGTTGATGGTGGGGAACGCCGCCAGCGGAATGTTGGTCAGCTGGCCACCTACGGCTGCACCGCCGGCATACATATAGCCAAGCGACGGATCGCCAATCGAAAGCAGCGGCGGCGCCACGAACGAGGAGGAATAGTTTCCGCGGATTTTCAGATCGTCGAGGACTTCCCATTCCGCGGCGAACTTCGGGTTCGAGGTGTTGCCGACATCGCTGAAGGCGTCGATGCGGCCGGAAATGTCGATTGAAAACTTGTGCACCAGCGGAATGTTCATTTCCGGCGAGATCAGCGGCACCTGGATTTCGGCATAGCCCGATTTCACCACGCGCTCGTAACGGTAGCGCTGGAAGGACGCACCGGTCGAAGATGGGCCGGTATTGGTGGCGCCGACAGCATCCTTCAGGATGTGCTGGGTGTAGAGCTCGCCGCCGATCGCGACATGCACGGTGCCCGCCGGAAGATCGAACAGCGCGCCATTGACCGAACCGCGAAGCTGGTTGGTGGTGTTGTAGATGATCTGGGTGTTGTTGAACGAGGCCAGCGAACGGATGGTGGTGGCCGTGGTCTGGTTTGAAGCCACCGGGCTCCAGACATCCAGCGCATTCGCGGCCGTCAGCGGCGTGTTCAGCGCAATCACGTTCCTGCCGGCAATGTCAGTGCCAGTGGTGCTGCCGCTGGAAAGCGCCGTTCCATTGAGTGCGAGATAGGCGCAGCTGCTGCAGAAGCCGTTGGTGGTGCCGGTGGTGGAGGTGTTCTGCCCCAGCACCCAGTCCACGTCGAAATGCCAGTTGCTGCTGATCGCATAGCTGGCGGTGAGCCGGTTGTAGATCACATCTTCCGTCGTGGTCAGCTGCGGCAGCGGCGACAGGGTATTGACCCAGGAAATCTGTTCCGCGGTCGTGCCCGGGGCACCGGCCGGGGCCTGGAAGTAGGGATTGATCTGCCCCCCCTTGCCGGAACCAGGGCCATAAACCGTGGCCGTGATGGTGCCTGGGCCGGTCTGCTGGACCGTGTGCAGATCGTTATAGGCGAGCGTTTCCGTCACGTTCAGGCGGCCGCCCAGGAAATCCTGGCTGACCTTGGTCAGGATGTTGGTGCGCTGGATCTGCGGAATGATATCGGCATAAATTGCATTGTTGCAGGGCCGTGCCGCCTGGGTGTTGGCATAGGCCGCGCCCGTCGGCCCCATGTACCAATAGGCGTTGCCGGAACCCGCCGCCGGCGCGGTGGGATGGATCGACGCCACCGGACAAGCGGTGGATTGCTGGTTGTTGCCACCGACCGAGGTGTAATCGCCCCGGCTGGCGAACCCGCGCGATGCCAGCGGAATGTCGGAGCCAAAGGAATAGCTGGCGGCGACATAGACATTGCCGTTTTCCCAGTGCGTGCCCCACAGCAAATCAAAATTGGCAGTCTGGTAATCCTTGCCGAATCCGCCCTGCGCATCGAGCTGCAAGCCGTCATAGCTCTTGCGCGTGATGAAGTTCACGACGCCCGAAACCGCGTCCGAGCCGTAGATCGAGGATGCGCCATCGGCCAGCACCTCGACACGCTGCAGCGCGACCACCGGAATGATATTGGGATCGGCTTCCGCCCATTGCGAACCGCCGCCGGGAATACGCATGCCATCCACCACGACCAGGGTCGAGTTGGAGGCGCTGGCCGCCAGGTTGTGAATGTTGGGAGAATAGAAAGTGTAGGAATTTTCGCCCTGGGGCGCGGTGCCTGACGAGCTCAACTGCGGAAAGGACGACAGCACCTGGGAAACGCTGATGGGGGCGATGGCGTCGATTTCCTGCTGCCCGATCGCGGCGACATGCGAGCCTACCGGCGCGACGCCGCGGATATTGGTACCGGTCACCGTCACCGATTCCACGCCCTGGTCGGCGGTCTGCGCCATGGCGGCCTGCGAGATCAACAGCATCGAGGCGGCGAGCGCCGCGCGCGAAACACCATACGACAAGGCAATGCGTGAGAATTTCATGACTTCCCCTCTGTTTTTTTCGGACAAGGCAAAGCACGCGCGCATGACTGCGCGTGTACCGCGTTCCGTTTTTTTGAGCGTCCCTCAGTCTTGTGGCCAACCTTCAAATCGGGCGGGCTCTTGAAAAGAATTTCTTGGAAGCAATGTTGTTGTCAACACGCCTTCCTGCGTTGATGCGGCGCGAAAGAACTGCCGGTTGCATGGGGAACTAACAGTCCGAACACGGACGAACGAAAGTTAGCCCACGAAATCCGGCACTATATGCAAGGCGTGCATTTCGCGTCGCACTGGCGGCAAGACGCTCTGCGCCCGTTCTTTCCAGAAACTTTACAAAGCAATTTCACGGAATTTACCGGCGCAATGACCGACAGTGCAGCGCACAACGTCATGCGCGCGCGTGAAATTGCCAGCCGCGCTAGGAAACGCGCAGAACCTTGTACAGGCCGGGCGATCCCTTGACCTGGAAATTGTGGCTGTTCAGGAAGCCGGAGGTGATCCGCACCACGTAATTGCCGGCCGGCTTTTTCCAGTGCGCGAAGGCGGTATCGCCATCGACCTGCCGCCACACCTGTCCATTGGAAAGCATCACGGTAAACACCCCGAATTTGTTGAAGCTGTAGGCCTGCATCCGCGACAGGACGGGCGCGTTATCGGCCGGACCCGGCGATGGCATGGGCCGGGCAACAGCGACACCAGCCGGTCTTGGCGGCACCGGCATCTGCGGCGCCGGGGTCAGGTGCAGCGTCGCCCGCATCGGCTGGGCAGCCGCATAGTAGCAATCCAGCCATTGGCGTTCTTCCGGCAAGGTCGCACAGCGGGCGGCGGTGCTCATCACCGCGTCACGCACGCCGATATCGCCGGACGAGGCTGGCGCTGCGGGCCTTGGCGCCGTAACCAGACCCGTCTGCGAAGTGGGCGCCGGCTTCATGCCCAGGGCGCCGCGCACCGGCTGCGCCGCGCCGTAATAGCAGTCGAGCCATTGGCGCGAGTCGGCAATCGCCGCACAGTGATAGGCGCCGGCCATCGCTTCGTCGCGCGGCCTTGCCTGGGCGGGAGTCAGCAGCGCCAAGAATCCCGCAAGCAGCACCAGCGCCAGTCCGGCATTGCGGCGGAACATTGCATACCCAATCCTGATATCGACTGCAGCCGTCATCTTCCTGTGCTCACGCTGATAAACTGATGCCGGGCGATTGGTCGCCTCTTGCCGAACTCCATCATAAGTTCCGCAGCTTGACCAGCACGGCAATGCGGCGACCGGCCGGGGCGACGGATTGCGCACCGTCCAAGGCGGCGCTTTCCCCGTTCCTGCGAAAGGCATACCATGCGCGAAACGGAGCCCTCGCCATGCGCCTTGCCGCCCTGATCGCCTTTCTGTCTGCTCTCCTGCTGGCGCCGCTCGGCGCCAGCGCAGCATCCGGCGATGCCCTGACCATTCCGGCCACCGTGCAGATGCAGCCGGCCGAATTGGCTGCAATGCTGAAGTCTGAAAACCCGCCCACGATTCTGCAGGTCGGGTTCCACGTGCTGTACGAGCAGGCCCATATTCCTGATGCGGTGTATGCCGGGCCGGGGAACAAGGAAGACGGCCTGCTCAACCTGAAGACGCAGGTGGACGCATTGCCCCGCGACAAGCTGGTGGTGATCTATTGCGGCTGCTGCCCGTGGGAGAAATGTCCCAATATCGCCGCCGCCTACAATCAGATGACGACGATGGGCTTCACCAAAGTGAAAGTGCTCTATCTCGCCAGCAACTTCGGCGAAGACTGGGCGGACAAGGGCTACCCGGTCACGCGGGGCGGCTGATGTCACGCCTGTTTGCGGCAATCATGGCATCCCTGCTCGCCTTGCCCCCGGCGATGGCGGCGACGGCGCCTGCCAAGGCCCCGACCAAGCTGAAGGTTGGCGACGTGGCGCCACAATTTTCCCGCCGCGATCTCCAGGGCCAGATTTTCGATCTCAAGGCCCAGCGCGGCAAACTTGTCCTGATTGATTTCTGGGCGAGCTGGTGCCCGCCTTGCATCATCGCGATTCCCCATCTCGGCAAATTGCAGAAGCAATATGGCGGACGGGGCTTCCAGGTGGTGGGGATCTCGATGGACGATTCCGTCGATACCACCCGGGAGACGATGCAGGACATCGCGTTCCAGTATCCGGTGGTGCTGGGCGATGCCAGGTTCGGCAATCTTTACGGCGGCGTGCTGGGCCTGCCGCTACAGATGCTGGTCGGCGCAGACGGAAGAATCCTGGCGATCTGGAGCGGCGAGCTGTCGCCAACAATTCTGGACAAGGCGGTCGCCGCCGCAATCAAGAAGCCCGGCTGAAGCGCCCCTTCAAAAACGAAGAAGCCGGTGGCGCGAACCACCGGCTGCTTTCGCCAGGAGAGAGGAAACACTCCCGGGCCCCTCAACGCCTTGGCACGATGGCTTTCGTGCCGGCGTATTCATTTACCACCGCCAAATGGCGGCACTTGAAAAAAGGTGCCCCACAGATTGTGTGGTCAATCTGTGGGGCTCTATTCACGCACGCCCTGGGGGGGTAAGTACGCGAAACTGCCAATGCACTAGTTCGCGAATCGCACGCCGACGCGGAACATGCGGCCGACAACGTCGTACAGGGTGTTGTTGGCGTTCTGGCCACCCGTATCCGGCGGACGGATGTTGGTCAGATTGTCGACCTTTCCGTACAGCTGGGTCTTGTCGCTGACATTCCAGTTC
>JBBQHU010000015.1:0-62071 GCA_038324265.1 Micropepsales bacterium
GATCATCGGCAAGGGCGGCGCGCAGTATATCAAGCGCGGCGCCTTCTGCCTGGAGACCCAGCATTTCGCCAACGCGCCCAACATCCCGGCCTTCCCGACGACAGAATTGAAGCCGGGAAAGATTTTCTACCAGGTCACGGAGTTCAGGTTCTCGACCGCGAAATAGGGTCGAAAATCGGAGATCAGATTGCGGTCGCTGTTGTGGCGACCACCACGATCGGCTGGCCCGAGGGGTTGCTGGACCGTCCGCCGGAGGTGGCGATGAGGACGCCCGCCGCCAAAGCACCAATGCCGCCGAGCACCATCCATTCCGTGCCGCCCATCTGGGCAGCCTTCACACCGGCAGGCTTGCCGGCTGCAAGCGGATCGGCCCAGGCCGACGTAGCAAGCATGCTGATAACGATAACAAAAGTGCTTAGATTGCGCATCGTGTCCCCGGGGCGTTTATTATCTTTCGTCCCAAACTCTGCCTTGGCAGCGCTGCCAAAACAAGAGAAAAAACATGGCGGCCTGTCGGACCGGCGAATACTGTGACGCCAAATCCTCTGCTGCACCTGCGAAATGGTGGGCCGAAGATAAAAAAAGGGGCGCTATCCGCGCCCCTTTTTCATTCAACCGACGGCTATCGGCCTATTTCTTCGCATAGGGACCAACTTCAGGAACCCCCTGGGTATTGGCCAGATTGCCGAGATCCTGCTTCACGCCGGCGGCGATGGCCGCTGTTTCGCTGCCCGCCTGGAAGCAGGTGAAGTCCGCGCGGTCACGCCAGGCCAGCGGCCCGCACAGCCGCACACCGGCCTTGATGGCGGCGTCGTGCACGATGTTGATGTTGCGCTCATAATCGGGATCGCCCTGGCGATAGCCGGTATGATTGCTGAGATCGCCCGAGGCGGCGAAGATCGCGGTCACGCCGGGAATCTTGGCGATGCGGTCGGCATCCTTGAGGCCCGCCAAGGTCTCGATCATCAGGATCAGCACCAGATTGTCATTGATGGTCTGGCGATAGCCGCCCGGTACACTGCCCCAGAACTCGCCGCTGGCGGCCAGTCCGCCGCCCGAGCTGCGCCGACCTAAGGGCGGAAAGTAAGCCCAGTCGCGCGCCTTGAGGGCCTCTTCATAGGAACGCACGGTGGGCACCACCAGCACCAGGGCCCCGGAATCCAGGGCATGCTGTTCCTCGCGCTCGTCGGTATAGGCGACGCGCACGCCGGGCACCGCCTTGGCATAGGGGCAGGTCGCCCACATCTTCTGGGTCGCGTCCCAGTCGCGGGCATTGTGCTGATGTTCGGTCCAGATGAAGTCGTAGCCGGCATTGGCCATGGCGCAGTAGGTGGACGGATCGCTGGCCGCGAACAATGTGCCGCCGGTGACCTTTTCGCCCTTCATCATCTTGAGCTTGACCGGGTTCCAGATCTTGGCGCCGGGAGGGGCATCCCAGGCCTTGCCGAACTTCCAGGTCTTGTCGTCGAACTTGCCCTGGTTCAGGGCGCCGGCCGGGGCCTTGTCGATGGCGTGGCTGTCGACGCCGGCCGCCGCGGCCTGCGGATATTTCTTCATCGCAACCGCGACTTCGTCCTCATTGGCCTGGCTGAAGGCCGCAACCGTGCCCAGACCAACGACCGTGGCCAGCGCGGCCGAAAACAGCATGCGTTTCATCGAAATATACTCCCCAAACAGTCACGAAGCGCGGCATTCTTGCGGCCGGTCGCGGGATATGACAGCACATCAGTCAGATGGTCAAACGCCGTGCTTATTCGCAGGCGCAACAAGAGCCGCAAGGGGAAATGCCATGAAAAAACTCGGTCTCGCCATAGCCCTGTTGCTGGCGGTGTCGCCTGTGCTTTCACCCGCGCGTGCCGCCATTTCCCATGTCGCCTGGGGCGGGGTGGACAAAAAGGGCGTGGACCTCTTCACCCTGACCAACAAGAGCGGCATGGACGTGAAGATCACCAATTATGGCGGCATCATCACCTCCATCACGGTGCCGGACCGGACCGGACAAATGGCCCGCGTGGTGCTGGGGTTTGAGCGGCTGGAGGATTACACCGACAGCGGGTATTCGGGGCGCTATGGCGCCCTGATCGGGCGCTTTGCCAACCGCATCAAGAACAACACATTCTCCATCGACGGCGTCGCCTACAAGATCGGCCGCGATGCCTATGCCAGTTCCGCCAGCAAGCCCTATGACGAACAGGTCTGGACGGCCAAGCCGGTGGACGGGGACGAACCGCAACTGGTGCTGAGCCTGATGGACCGCCATGGCAGCATGGGCTTTCCCGGCACGGTGCGCGTGACGGTGACCTATACGCTGACGAGCGGCAACGCGCTGCGCATCGCCTATCGCGCCGTCACCGACAAGGACACGGTGATCAGCCTGACCAACCATGCCTATTTCAACATGGCGGGCGACACCTCGGGCAGCGTGCTGGACCAGCTTCTGACGGTGAATGCGGACGCCATCACCGTGGTGGACGAGAGCAATACACCCACCGGCGAAATGCGCGCCGTTGCGGGCACTGCCTTCGATTTCCGCAAACCCATGCCGATCGGGGCGCATATCGCAGATCCCGATCCGGCGCTGGTGCGGGCCAAGGGGTTTGACCAGAACTACGCTATCAATGGCGCGCCGGGCACGATGCGGATGGCGGCGCGGCTGGAGGATCCCAAGTCAGGCCGCGTGCTGGAGGAATGGACCACGCAGCCGGGCCTGCAGGTCTATACCGCGAACTATTCGCCGCCGGCGGTGGGGCTGGTCAAAGGCTATGAGACCCACGGGTCGGTGGCGCTGGAAGCGCAGGGCTATCCCAATGCGCCCAATGTGCCGAGCTTCCCTTCGACTTTGCTGAAGCGCGGCCAGCTTTATGAGCAGGTGACAGAGTATCGCTTCAGCGTCGCGCCCTGAGTCTTCAGCGCGGATGCATCGACAGGCATTGGGCAAGGCTGCGCGCGTAAATGGCGGCCTTGGTGGGCGCGTCAAACTCCCCGGCGTCCATGTCCTGGCGTGCCACGGCCTGGCAGAATTCTTCCTGGGGAGATTGCGCGACGCGGGTCGCGCCGGCCGCATCGGGGCTTGCCGGTTCGGCCGCCCCCGGCGCCGCAAGTGCAGGCATCAGGCAAACACTGAAAAACGCAACACAGCCTGCAACGGCCGGCAAACAACGCATGGAACGCCCCTGAACAATTTTTTTCTTCTGCACCGAAGTGCGCGCGCGCATTTTAAATGTTGCGGGACCCGAAACAAGTTTTTCGTTTGAGATTTGAAAGTGTATCAATTTGCAACGTGCCGTATTGCGGCACGGCAATGTCGCCACCGCCAACAGCGGTTCAGGCCGACAGGACTTCCTTGACCTTGGCGGCGAGCTGCTTGAGCCCGAAGGGCTTGGGCAGGAAGTGGATGTCTTCGGAGCTCTGGTCGTTGCGGCGGAAGGCTTCTTCGGCATAGCCGGACATGAAGATGACCGGCAGGTCCGGGTGGCTGGCCTTGACGTTGCGCACCATGGTGGGGCCGTCCATGTTCGGCATCACCACGTCGGTGATGATGAGATCGATCTTGTTTTCGCCCGACTTGACGATTTCCAGCGCTTCTTCGCCGCCGCTGGCTTCCAGCACATTGTAGCCGCGCATGCGCAGGGCGCGCGCCGCGAAGCTGCGCACCGCTTCCTCGTCTTCCACCAAGAGGATGGTGTCCTGGCCGGTGACGTCACGCGTCACCGCCGGCAGGGCTTCCACCGGCGCGGTGTCGGCGGCTTCGAGCTTGCGGCGCGGCAAATAGATATTGAAGGCGGTGCCGCGGCCCACTTCGCTGTCCACGGTGATGAAGCCGCCGGACTGCTTGACGATGCCATAGACCGTGGCCAGACCAAGTCCGGTGCCCTGGCCGATCGGCTTGGTGGTGAAGAAGGGATCGAAAATCTTGCTCTGGATTTCCTTGGACATGCCGGTGCCGGTATCGGCGACCTCGATGCGGACATAGTCGCCCGCCGGCATGATGGCGGTGCCCAGCGCGCTGGACTGCGTCACGGTCTGGTTGGCGGTGCGGATCAGGACGGTGCCGCCAGAGGGCATGGCATCGCGCGCATTGACGACAAGATTGATGATGGCATTGCCCAGCTGGGCCTCGTCGGCATGCACGGCCCACAGGTCGGTCTCACGCTCGACATTGAGGGTGATGCCTTCGCCCACCAGGCGGCGCAGCATCTGGGCCAGTTCGCCGATCACATCGCCCAGCGCCAGCACCTTGGGCTGCATGGTCTGCTTGCGACTGAAGGCCAGGAGCTGGCTGACCAAAGCGGCGGCGCGCAAGGCGTTCTGATGGACTTCGTTGATTTCCTTGAAGGAGGGGTCACCCGCCTGATGGCGCATCAGCAGGAATTCGCAATTGCCGATGATGACGGTGAGCAGGTTGTTGAAGTCATGCGCGACGCCGCCGGCCAACTGGCCGACCGCCTGCATCTTCTGGGACTGGGCGAATTTGGTTTCCAGCGCCTTTTGTTCGGAGACGTCCACCAGATAGAGAATGGCGTTGCCGCGGCCATCGGCGTCCTTCATGGGCGAGGCGAACAGCTCCGCCATCCGCTCTTCACCGTTGGACGCCTTGATGCCGCGCAGTTCGATTGCCGAGAGGCCGGTTTCGCCATTGGCCGCCTGGGCAATCAGCGCCATCACCTGGGCGCGCTCGCCGCTGGCCACCAGGTCGCCGAAATTCTGCGCCGCAAGCGAGCTGGACACGCCGAAGAATTTCGCCAAGGCCGCATTGGCCTCGCGGATGGTGCCTGCCGCATCGGCAAAAGCCACACCCATGGGCGCATCACGGAACAGGTCGCCGGCACTGGCAGGCGCCGCGACGACCGGGACGGGATCAGGTTCCGACGCCGTTATGGCCGGCGCGGGCGCAGCGGCGGCGGCGCGGGTGAGAACCGGCTGCGGCGAGGTGCTGGCGGCCAAACGCGGGGTGAACCACCAGGCGGCTTGCTTGTCCGGCAGGGGGCGCACGGCGGCGACGATCTCAAGGCCCGGCACCACCTGGAAGGTTTCTTCCCGGGCGCGGCCTTCGGCGGCATCGCGCGACAGGCGATAGAGCACGGCGGCGGACGGCTCGCCGGCCAGCGCCAGTTCGGGCGGCGGCGGGGATTCCAGTTCGCCCACACCGGCCATGCGGCGATAGACGGCGTTGCAGTCCAGCACCGCGCCGCCTTCGCCGGTGATGGCCCAGGCGACATTGGCCTTGGCGGCGGCTTCGGCGATGCGCAGCGCATCCTGGGTGGCGCGGCTGCCGCGCGGCCAGATGGCATAGATCAGAAACAGGGACACCAGGGCGATGCCGATCAGCACGGCAAAGCCCGCCACGCCGGTCTGGGGCATGACAACGGCGATGACGGCCGCGGCAAAAGCCAGCAGGCCGAAGCCGACCGCAGCCCAGCGCCAGGCGCCGGAGGGCACCCCGATAGGGGTCGCGGAAAGGGAGCGAGAAGCATCCATTAACGGCAGAATACAAGATTTGGTTAACCAATCCTTTCTGACCCCCAAATATCTGATTTTGCTGACAGATTTTTGGGCCCGCCGAACGCTGTTCGGGATTTTGGAAGCAGAAAGTTAACGGCGCGAATCAGAGCCGCGCTAGCGTGCCGGCAGCTTGCCCTGCAGGCGCATGACATAGCCGATCACTTGGGCCACGGCCTTGAAGTGTTCGGGGGGGACCGGCTCGTCGATTTCGACCGTGGCATGAAGGGCGCGGGCGAGCGGGGGATTTTCCACCACGGCGACGTCGTTTTCTTCGGCCACGGCGCGGATACGCAGGGCCAGCGCGTCCACGCCCTTGGCGACGCAGATGGGGGCGGCCATCTGGCCGCTCTCATACTTGAGCGCGACGGCATAGTGGGTCGGGTTCATGATCACCACGGTGGCGCCGGGCACGGCGGCCATCATGCGCTTGCGGGAGCGTTCGTGGCGCAACTGGCGGATCTTGGCCTTGATGGTGGGATCGCCTTCATTCTGGCGATACTCCTCCTTGATCTCCTGCTTGGACATGCGGTTGCGCGACATCCAGCGCATGCGCTGGAAGAAATAGTCCGCGCCTGCGATCACGCCGAGCGCCAGGAGGGAGGCGATCAGCACCTTGAACAGGAGATGGCCCATGTCGGCGATGACGGCGCCGGTGGACTGAGTGAGGATGGCTTCGAGTTGACTGCGTTCGGGCCAAAGCTGGGTCCAGATCGCCATCGCCACCACCGCCATCTTGGCGAGGCCCTTGAGCAGGTTGGCCCAGCCGTCCGGACCGAACAGGCGCTTGAAACCGGCGACGGGCGAGACCTTGGCGAAATCGGGCGCCACCTTGCCGGCATTGAAGGTCGGCAGGCCCTGAACCAGGTGACCCGCCACGGCCGCCAGCATCATCACGCCGAAGAAGGGCGCGAGCGTCACGGCCATCTGGTAGAGAACGCCGCGGCTGATCGCGGCAAGGCCTGCGCCATCCACGGCCATGGCGTCGGGCTGTTCGAGGAAGATCATCAGCACCTTGGCCAGGCCGGTGGCGGTGTATTGGCCGAACATGGCGATGGCCAGGGTGCCGCCGCCCAGAAGCACGAAGGCGGTGACTTCGGAAGACTTGACGGTATCGCCCTGCTCGCGCGCCTGGTCGAGCCGTTTCTGTGTCGGCTCTTCGGTCTGTTGGGACTTGTCCTGGTCTTCCGCCACTTACTTTATCGCCTATCGCTTCGCCACTTGAGGCGTCACAGAAAGATCGCCATCTGGGTGGCGTAGTAGGTCAGGAACACCGTCATCAGCGAGCCAATGAGCGCCAGCATGATGACAAAGCCGCACATGATGTTGAGCGGCACGGCCACGAAGAAGATCTGCAGCTGCGGCATCAGCTTGGCCAGGACGCCAAGGCCGGCATAGAGCGCGAAGCCGAACACCAGGAACGGGGCTGCGAGCTGGAAGCCCAGCGCAAAAGATGAGGAGGTGAGCTGGATCACCAGCTGCGCCATGTCACCGGTGGGCAGGTGACCGCCGGGGGGCAGCATGCGGTAGCTGCCGGCGATGGCGCCGATGGCCATATGATGCAGGTTGGTGAGGAAGATCATGGTGACGCCCAGCAGCGTCATGAAGTTTCCCAGCACGGCGCCCTGGGTGTTCTGGGTGGGGTCGAGGGTCTGGGCGTAAGCGAGACCCGTCTGGGTGGCGATCAGGTAACCGGCCACCTGCAGCGAGCTCATGATGATGCGCGCCATGGCGCCCACCAGCACGCCGGCGGTGACTTCCTGCACCACCATGATGACAAGCGCGACGGTGGAGGGCGGGATGACGGCGGGATAGCTGGACTGCACCTGCGGCGTCAGCGCGAAGGAAATGGCCAGCGCCAAAACGAGACGCACGCGCGACGGCACGCCCATTTCCCCGATCGCGGGCAACAGCATCACCATCGAGCCCACCCGCGCGAATACCAGCAGGTAGGTCAGGAGGATGCCGGACAGCGCGGGGAGAGTGATATGCATCAATAGGCTGCGATACGGCCCGCGATGTCGGTCATCAGGCCGCTCATGGCCTGGCCCGCGAAGGGTAGCGCCACCAGAAGCACCACGAAGATGGCGACGATCTTGGGCACGAACACCAGGGTCTGTTCCTGCACCTGGGTCATGGCCTGCAGCAGGCCGATGCCGATGCCGACCACCAGTGCGGTGATCATGGCGGGGGCGATGATTTCCAGCAGCACGAGGATGGCGCTGCGGGCGAAGTCGATGGTGGAGGCGGGATCCATGGCTGTATCTGTCTCGGTGCTAGATGGGCATGTTCATGATGGCCTGGTAGGCGGACACGACCTTGTCGCGCACGGCCACCACGGTATCGAGGGTGATTTCGGCGGCGTTCACCGACTGGACCACATCCACCAGGTTGGCCTTGCCCTGGACCTGGGCGGTGGCGGCCTGTTCGCCCTGGCGGATGGTGTTGATCGAGTCCTTCACGGCGCCCGACAGGAAATCGGAGAAATTGCCGCCCGGAATATTGGCGGGGGTGATGCCGGACGACGCGCCACCGGCGCCCATCTGGGAGCTCATCTGCGCGACATTGCGGTAGGCGGCGGCGGCTGCGGCGGGAATGGCCATCCAGTGTTACTCCTTTTTCAGTCCGCCTCCCCGGCACGCGCAAAGCGCGTATGCATGGGGAGGTGCCCGTAGCCGGCCCTCGGGCCAGCGAAGGGCGGAGGGGTTACTTGTTGAGAAGGTCGACGGTCTTCGCCAGCATCTGCTTGGTCGAATCCATCACGGTGAGATCGGCTTCGTAGGAGCGCTGCGCTTCGCGCATGTCCATGATTTCCACCAGGCTGTCGACGTTGGGCAGCTTGATATAGCCCTGGGCGTCGGCATTGGGATTGCCCGGGTCATACTGGCTCTTGAAGTCGCTCTTGTCGGCGATCGGCTTGCCGGCATTGACCAGGGTCGCGCCCAGCTCGCGGTCGAAGCTGGGGGTGATGGTAGCGATCTTGCGGCGATAGGGGTCGCCGCCCTTGGTGGTGGCGGTGGAATTGGCGTTGGCGATATTTTCCGAGATGATCTTCATGCGCTCGGTCTGGGCGCGCATGCCGGAAGCGGCAACGGACATTGATTTCGAGAAATCCATGATCAATTTCCTTTTCTAATGCCCGATCGCTGTTTTCATCAGCGTCATGGCCTTGGCATAAAGATTGGCGGCGGCCTGGAACTGGGCCTGGGTGTCGCTGACCTTGATCATTTCCATTTCCAGCGACACGGCATTGCCGTTGGGGCTGGATTCCACATCGGGTGCGGCGACGTCGTCGAACTTGGAAGCGCTGGTGGGCGTGATGGCGATATGACGTGAATTTGTCGTCATCATCGCGGCGCCCGAGCTGGTCTTGCGCAGCGCGGATTCAAAATCCAGCGCCTTGAGATCACGCGCCACATAGCCGGGGGTGTCGGCATTGGCGACATTCTGGGACAGCAGGTCCTGGCGCTGGTGCAGCCAGGTCATGCGTTCCTTGAGCATGGCAAAGAGGGGTACCTCGGGCAGGTTCACGGCAGTAACCTTTTGTTAGCCTTGTTCCACGGCCCAGAGTGCGCCCGTCATGCTTAAGCGCGACTTAACGCAGAGAAGTTTTTGCCGGGCACAATCTGCCGCCGCTTAACCCGCGATTAAGGTTGATCGCCATTAACTGCGCCCATGGAATCTGTCGATCTCATTAGATACTTCGTGGCCGTGACCTTTGTGCTGCTGCTTGCCGGCGCGGCGCTGCTGGTCAAGCGCTATGCCGCCAACCCGTCCGCCTTTCGCATCGGCTTGAAGACCAGGCTGGGCAAGTGGGAATTCACCCCGCCCCAGCGCCGCATCGTGCTGGTGGAAAGCCTGATGGTGGGTCCGCGCCAGCGCCTGATCATCGTGCGGCGCGACAATGTCGAACATCTTGTGCTGTCCGGCCCGGACGGCGCCACCGTGATCGAGGCGGGTTTCAGCGCGCCGGTCAAAGACGTGGCCACGCCGTGACATTCATAAAGCGCATCCTGCCCTTCCTGCTGCTGCTGGCCGTGCTGGCGCCGTCTGTTGCCTTTGCCGCGCCGCTGCACATGGCGGCCGCCAATGCGCCTGCCGCGGCTGCCGCCACGCCCGCGGGCGGGCTTTCCATCGACCTGAACGGCAGCGGCCTTTTCACCGACCGCATGCTGCAGATCGTGGCGCTGATCACGGTACTGTCGATTGCACCCTCGATCATCATCATGATGACCAGCTTTGTGCGCATCGTGGTGGTGCTGTCCCTGCTGCGCACGGCGCTGGGCCTGCAACAGTCGCCGCCCAACAGCGTGATCGTGTCGCTGGCGATGTTCCTGACGCTCTTTGTGATGACGCCCACGCTTACCGACGCCTACAACCAGGGCATCAAGCCGTTGATGGCCAACCAGGTCACCACCGAGCAGGGCTTTACCGCGGCCCTGGTGCCGATGAAGAAATTCATGCTGGGCCATGTGCGCGAGGCTGACCTGAAGCTTTTCGCCGACATGGCCAAGACCAGGCCGAGCCATGATCCCAAGGACATCGCCGTCACCACCCTGGCCCCGGCCTTCATGCTCAGCGAACTGAAGCGCGCCTTCGAGATCGGCTTTTTGATCTTCGTGCCCTTCCTGATCATCGACATGGCAGTGGCGTCCATCCTGATGAGCATGGGCATGATGATGCTTCCACCCGTCATCATCTCGCTGCCCTTCAAGCTGATCTTCTTCGTGCTGGTGGATGGCTGGCGGCTGATTGCCGGCTCGCTGGTGCAAAGCTACATGCACGCCCCACCACCCACATGATGGCGCCGACCTGAGGCAAGACGGTTCCCTCAAAAGTCCGAAATGTCCTGCACCAACGGCCACAAATCGCGCCGGGATAATCGCTTTTGCGGCCCCGACCTCCTATATTGCTGCCATGGCGCACGACCACGCATTGCATGACCATCATCAGGGGAATCATCACGGCCATGATCACGATCATGGCCACGGGCATGCACCTGTCCCGGATGACCCGCACGGCCATGGCATCTGGACGCGCGACCACATTTTCCTGGGCCGCGGCCATGCCCGGGCGGAGACCCGCGCCCGACTGGCCGCCACCGTTACCGCCCTGTTCATGGTGGTGGAGATTGTCTGCGGCTTTGCCTATCACTCCATGGCGCTGTTGGCCGACGGCATCCACATGGCGACCCATGTCGGGGCGCTGGGGCTGGCGGCCGGGGCCTATTGGCTGGCCCGGCGCCATTCGGCAAATGCGCGCTTCACCTTTGGCTCGGGCAAGTTCGGTGACCTGGCGGCCTTTGCCAGCGCCATCATCCTGGGGATCACCGCGCTGGCCGTGGCTATCGAGTCCGTCCAGCGCGTCGTTAATCCGGCCGATGTCGCGTATGGCGATGCGCTGCTGATCGCCGTCATCGGCCTGGTGGTCAACCTGGTCAGCGCCCTGATCCTGAAGGATGCCCACGGCCACGATCATGCGGGACATGGCCATGACAACAACATGCGTGCCGCCTATCTGCATGTACTCGCCGATGCTGCCACCTCGGTGCTGGCGATCGCCGCACTGGCGGCGGGCTTTTATTTCCGGCTGGGCATCCTGGACCCGCTGGCGGCGCTGGTCGGGGCGTTTGTGATCGGTTCCTGGTCTTACGGCCTGATCCGTGACAGCGCCTTGGTGCTGCTGGACGCCAATGCTGATCCGGGCCGCGCGGACGAGATCCGCGGCTTCCTGGAGAGCGAGCTCAAGGCGCGCATTCCCGATCTGCATCTGTGGCGGCTGGGGCCGGGTCACCAGGGCCTGATCGTGTCGCTGATCACCCCGGACGCGATCAATGCCGAGGCCGTGAAAGCGACCTTGCGCAAGCGGTACCCCGACCTGTCTCATGTGACGGTGGAAGTGGCGGTCTGCGCGGATTGCACATGAGGTTTTGGCGAAAGAAAAAGGAACAGGTCGAACACGCGGTGGATGAAGTCGCCACCGCCGCCACGGATCTGGTGGAAAAGACCGCCGTTTTCGGTCCGGGCGCTGTGGCGCTGCTGTTGGGTGCGGCGGCCGTGGGCGCGGCGGCGACTTATTACGTCGCCCGCAAATCCAACAAGAAGAAGCCCTAGATCTTCTTGCCTGCGGCCCGGCATAGCCAGGATGTCATGCAGGCAGACAGTGCAAAGGTCAGCGCCATCAGTGCGCCGCCGATACCGGCGGCGACAAGTCGCGCGGTCGTCACCGCCAGCGGCGGCAGCACCGGTGCGGGCGGCGGCTTTTGCGGCGGCCCGCCCACCACGCGCGCGGTCAGGTACAAAAGCACCGCCATTGGCAGCAGGGTGAGGAACACCGTGCGCCCGATCAGCCAGAAGCGACCCTGCGACAGGACCCAGCTGTCATCCATGCGGGTTTCGGCGCTTTTGGTCGGCTCGCCCACCGCCACGGCTGACCACAGGAAGGTGAGGCGGAAGATCACGATGATGGCGCCGATATCCACGATCAGGTCGATCAGGCTGCGCACGAAGGAGACCGCCGAGGCCAGCAGCGCGAAGGCATGCGCCGCCAGGAAAACTGCCTGAAGCAGGAATAGCCACAGAAAGAAGCTGCGCGCGGCCGGCCAATAAGCCGATTGCGGCGCCAGGATGCGACGGTGCACCGCCACCGTCAGGGGCGTGACAATCAGGCTGAACAGGAACATCACCGCCAGCCGCGAGCCGACATGGATCAGGCCGCTGACGACCTTGATATCCTCGGCCTTGGGCCGCAGCAGCACGTTATAAACTTTCGGCATCGCCACCTGGGCCGCCGACAGCGCAGCGGCCAGCACGATGGTCGCCAGCACCAGCGGCAGCAGGCCCAGCAGCGCATCGCCGAAACTTTTCCAAGCCTGGATGGCGATGGGCCATGCCTTTGGCCGGATACTGGATGCCGTCATGCCGGTCCCCTTCGAAGCATCAACATAGGCCCCCGCCAACAAAAAAGCCGCCCGGCGAGGGGCGGCTTTTTCAAATAATTTTGTCGCGGATCAGCGCGGCAGCAGGCCTTCGCGCTGCATGCGCTTGCGCTGCAGCTTGCGATAGCGGCGCACGGCTTCGGCGCGTTCGCGGGCGCGCTTTTCGCTGGGCTTCTCATAGGCGCCGCGCAGCTTCATTTCCCGGAAGATGCCTTCACGCTGCATCTTCTTCTTCAGCGCCTTCAGCGCCTGGTCGATGTTGTTGTCGCGAACGATGATCTGCAAAGCTGGCTCCTGGCCGGTATTTAAGAGGCGCGGGTGATACCAGAAGGGGTTTTGCCTGTCTACCCGCGGGATTTAACCTTTTGGCCCTTCCGCCGGTCCTTCCCCAGGATCATATTTGACCCCATGGCTATCCTGAAAATCGCCCGGATGGGGCATCCCGTCCTCAGCGCGCCGGCCCAGCCGGTGGCGGACCCCCGAAGTGCGGAAATTCGCCGCCTGGTCAAGGACATGGTGGAAACCATGATGGATGCGAACGGGGCCGGACTGGCGGCCCCGCAGGTGCATGTATCGCTGCGGGTGGTGGTGTTCCAGGCCCCTGAGGGACGCAGCGATCCCGGCCTGGCGGAGGACGAGAAATTCGACCACAGCGCCCGCCAGACCGTGCTGATAAACCCCGAAATCGAGGTGTTGTCGGCGCAAACCGAAGGCGGCTGGGAAGGCTGCCTGTCGGTGCCGGGCCTGCGCGGCTGGGTCGAGCGCCCCGCCCATATCCGCTATCGCGGGCTGGGGCTGGAGGGCGAGGTCATCGAACGGGTAGCGCGGGGCTTTCACGCCCGGGTGGTGCAGCATGAATGCGATCACCTGGACGGGCGGCTCTATACCTCGCGGATGGGCGACCTTTCGCGGCTGATCTTTGAATCCGAAATCCGACATTTCCAGGTGGCGTCATGACTGAAGCGAAAAAGCCCTCCGCGGACGCGGCGCCCAAAAAGAAGAAAAGGGCTGCGCCCAGGATGGAAACTCCGAAGGCCGAGGCGCCGCGCGATGACGCTTCCCGTGCGGATGCGTCCGCAGACACGCAAACAAAAATGAAGGATGCGGTGCTGGCCGCCGCCCTGCCCCATGCGGCGTTTGACGGCTTTACCGATGCGGTGCTGCAGAAGGCGGGCGCAGAGGCGGGCGTGGACAAGGCGGCGCTGGCGCGGTTGTTCGAAGGCGGGCCCGTCAGCCTGGTCGAATATTATTCCGAATGGGCCGACGCGCGCATGGTGGCGGGGTTGGGTGACATCAAGGCGCTGAAAATTCGCGAACGCATCGCCGCGGCGGTGAAAGCGCGGCTGGCGGCGCTGGCGCCCAACAAGGAAGCGGCGCGGCGCGCGGCGGCGCTGCTGTCACTGCCGATGAACGCGTCGCTGGGCGCCAAGCTGATGTACCGCACGGTGGATGCCATGTGGCGCGCGGCGGGCGACACCTCCACCGACTTCAACTTTTATACCAAGCGCGGCATCCTGGCCGGCGTCTATGGTTCGACCGCGATGCGCTGGTTCACCACCGAAGACGAAGCGGTGGTGGATACGTTCCTGGCGGCGCGCATCGAGAATGTGATGCAGTTCGAGAAGCTGAAGTCGAAGGCCAAGCAGGCCCTGGCCAACTTCCCCAGCTTCGCGAACTTCACCAAGCCGTCACAATAGTTCGGCGATCTGGACGGCGTTGAGGGCAGCGCCTTTCAGGAGCTGGTCGGCGGCGACGAACATCGAGATGGATTTTCCGCTGGGGTCTGACAGGTCCTTGCGGATACGGCCGGCGAGGACGTCGCCCTGGCCGCTAGCGTCGACCGGCATGGGAAAATAATTGTCGGCCCAGTCGTCCACGATCTTCACGCCCGGCGCCTTTTCCAGCAGGGCACGGACCTCTTGCGGGGTGATCGGACGTTCGCATTCGAACGTCATGGACACCGAATGGGCACGCAGCACCGGCACCCGGATGCAGGTGGCAGAGACCGCCATGGTTTCGTCTTCAAATATCTTCCTGGCTTCCTTGATGACCTTGGTCTCTTCGTCATTGTAGCCGGTGGCCATGTCGATGGCGGTGTTGTGGCTGAAGAGATTGAAGGCATAGGGGTACTTCACCACCTTGGGCGCGTAGGCCTTGCCATCCAGATAGGCGCGGGTGGAAAGCTCAAGCTCTTCCATCAGGGCTGCACCGCCGCCCGAAGCGGCCTGGTAGGTGGAGATGATCAGGCGCTTGACTGGGTTGACCTGGTGGATCGGCCACAAGGGGACGAGCGTGGTGATGGCGGCGCAGTTGGGGTTGGCGATGATGCCCTTGTGGTCCTTCATGCGCGCGGCATTGATTTCCGGCACCACCAGCGGAATGGCGGGGTCGTAGCGGAAGGCGGAACTGTTATCGACCACCACGGCGCCGGCCTTCACGGCGATGGGTCCATACTGTTTGGAAATGCCCGAGCCGGCGCTGAACAGCGCGATATCGACGCCTGCGAAGCTGGCTTCGGTCAGCTCCTCGATCACCAGTTCCTGGCCGCGAAACATCTGCTTCTGGCCGGCGGAGCGGGCGCTGGCCAGAAGCTTCAGCGAGGCCAACGGAATGCCGCGGCTTTCGATGCAGCCGATGAATTCGCGGCCCACGGCACCGGTGGCGCCGACAATGGCGATATTCTTGTTCTTCACTTTGTCTCTCCGTTCAAAAACAAAAAAGCCCCGGTCCTTTCGGAGCGGGGCTGGGTCAATTCGCTGGCCTGGACTTAAGCGCGCGCGATCCCAGCCACCCCAATTTTCTTGGGGGTCTTGGTGGTGGTGGTGGTGCGCTTGGTCGTGTTCATGGCGCGGGAAACTATTGGGGCTCTAGCGCTTCGTCAACGGGGAAAGGCGCGTCAAATGTCCCATCTTGCGGCCCGGACGCGATTCCTTCTTGCCGTAGAGATGCAGGGCGCCGCCTTTGGCCAGGGATTCCCAGGCATCGGCTTCGGCGCCGATGATGTTTTCCATCACGGCATCGGCGTGGCGGGCGGGGTCGCCCAGCGGCCAGCCGGCGACGGCGCGGATATGCTGTTCGAACTGGCTGACGGCGCAGGCTTCGATGGTCCAGTGGCCGGTATTGTGGACGCGCGGGGCGATTTCGTTCACCAGCAGGGCGCCATCGGTGGCGACAAACAGCTCCACCGCGAAGACGCCGACATACTCAAGTGCATCGCCGATCTTTTGGGCGATGGCCTTGGCCTCTTCCACCTGAGCGGACGAAAGCTGCGACGGCACGGTGGAACGGCGCAGGATGTGGTTCTCGTGCGCGTTCTGCGGCGGGTCATAGGCGGCGAAGGCACCGTTGGCACCGCGGCCGGCGATCACCGATGCCTCGTAGGAAAAATCTACAAAGCCTTCCAGGATTGCCGGCGCCCCGAATTTTTCGAAGGCCGCGACGGCTTCCTCGGCGCTGGCGACTTTTGCCTGGCCCTTGCCGTCATAGCCGAAGCGGCGGGTCTTGAGGATGCCGCGCCCACCGACTTTCGCGAACGCCGCGCGCGCCTGATCCGCCGATGATACATCGAAGAAAGGCGCAGTCTTCAGGCCCAGTTTTGCGACAAAGGTTTTTTCGGTGAGCCGGTCCTGGGTCGTTGCCAGGGCGGCCGCACCGGGGCGCACGGCGACGCGCGATTCCAGATGGGCGATGGCGTGGGCGGGGAGATTTTCAAATTCAAACGTCACCGCGTTGCAGCGCGCGGCAAAGGCCGATAGCGCATCCAGATCGTCATAGGGCGCAACCACGCAATCGGGCGTCACCTGGAAGGCGGGCGCGTCCGGCGTGTCATTGAGGATGCAGCTCTTCAGGCCCAGCCGGGCTGCCGCCAGCGCCAGCATGCGGCCAAGCTGGCCGCCGCCAATGATGCCGATGGTGCCGCCGGGCGGCACGGGCTTGTCGAGCGTTTTCATTTGGGCGATTTGACGACCGATTTGGTCTGGCGGGCGCGCCAGCGGTCCAGCCGCGTCTTCAGGCCCGCATCATTGAGACCCAGGATCGCAGCGGCATGCAGCGCGGCGTTCTTGGCGCCGGATTCGCCGATCGCAAAGGTCGCCACCGGAACGCCGCCCGGCATCTGGGCGATGGAGAGCAGGGAGTCCAATCCCTTGAGGGCACGGCTTTCCACCGGCACGCCCAGCACCGGCAGGGTGGTCATGCTGGCGACCATGCCCGGCAGGTGGGCGGCACCGCCGGCACCGGCGATGATGACCTGGATGCCGCGCGCCTCAGCCCCCTTGGCGTAGGCGCTCATGCGGTCGGGGGTGCGGTGGGCCGAGACCACCAGGCTTTCGTGCGCGATGCCCAGCCTAGTCAGCAGGTCGGATGCCGCTTTCATGGTGGGCCAGTCCGATTGGCTGCCCATGATGACGCCGACGGTCGGCTTGTTCCTGGAATTGCTGGGAATTTTGCTTGGCTTTGCCATGTCCGGCCCGGTTCGCGAAGCGGGGGAGTATAGGCATCCCGCCCTTTGTGGAAAGCGCTGTTTATGGGGTGTTAACCATTGGGCGTTAACCATTCGTTCCGGAACATAAACGCATTCTTAAAGGCGCCTGTGGCAGCGTGCCGAAGCGAAAGGCCTCAGAAGCATGAAGGTTGAGCGCAACAGCCCCGCCCGCCCGGCCCGTTCGGTGGCGAGCACAGCCTATGCCCGGCGCATTGAAGCGGCTGGCGGCGTCAGCAGTGCGGATACGGTGGACGCCAGTGCCAGTGTGCTGGGCATTCCCGAGAATGAATTCACCCCGCGCGTGCGCGACGCCATCATGGGACTGATGGGCGAGGTCGATACCCTGCGCCGCGAGCTGACCCAGACCCGCACCCGGCTGGACGAGGTGGAGAAGAAGGCCGACCAGGACGGGATGCTGCCGCTGCTCAACCGCCGCGCATTCGTG
Source organism: Micropepsales bacterium (assembly GCA_038324265.1). Classification (GTDB taxonomy): domain Bacteria; phylum Pseudomonadota; class Alphaproteobacteria; order Micropepsales; family Micropepsaceae; genus Rhizomicrobium. The sequence goes on from JBBQHU010000015.1 coordinate 17,365, forward strand.
CGCGAGCTGACGCGCTATATCGCCTTTACCGGGCGCTACAACACGCCGGCGGCGCTGATCTATTTCGACCTGAATTACCTGAAGAAGACCAATGACGAACTGGGCCATGCCGCGGGTGACGCCGTGCTGGCGCATTTCGCCACTGTGCTGCAGGACCATGTGCGCGACAGCGACGCGGTCGGGCGGCTGGGCGGCGACGAGTTCGGCGTGCTTTTGAGCCATGCGGGACAGGAACAGGCGCTGAAAAAGGCCGACGCCCTGGCCGCAGCGCTGGAAGCTTCGCCCACGGTGTGGAACGGGCATACCATTCCGGTCAGCTTTGCCTATGGCGCGTTCGAGCTGAAGTCGGGCGACAATCCCGACACCGCGATGGCGCGGGCCGACCAGGCGATGTATGCGCAGAAGAAGTCGCAGAGAGCGGCGGCGGAGTAGGCGCTGGCCTTTTGTTTCTTCTAAACCGTCTGCCAATAGACCGTGTAGCGCTTGTCCTGCACCTGGTTGAAGGGGCGCAGCACGATGTCGTGGCCGCGCACCCGCCAGGAAAGAGCGCCTTCGCGCGTCAGCCATTCGTCCGGCGCCTTGCCTTTCACCGCAAGGCTGGGGACGGAGATGGCGTGGTGATAAACATCGGGGCCGTGGGGCTTGTCCTTGCCCGGGGGCGCCACCGGCTCGGCCGCATCGCCGCGCGGGAATTCCCCGGCCAGCACCAGCGGCCCGTACAGCACCGCCGCCAGAGACGGCCGGTCGGCAAAGCCTTCGACGCGCAGGGTCATGGGGACTTCGAGCACCAGTGTGTCGCCAGACTTCCACTGCCGGTCGATGCGATAATAGCTGCCGGGCACCGGTGCGCTGTCCAGCGGCCTGCCATTGAGCAATACGCGCGCGCCATCGGTCGTCCAGGCGGGAATGCGCAGGTTGATGGCGAGGCTTTCCGTCGGCGCTTTTTCGACCGTTATCTGCGTGCGGCCTTCATCGGGAAAGCGCGTCTGCTGTGAAACCAACAGGCCGCGATCCGACCAGTCGAGCCGGGACGCGAGCATGAGATTGACCCACAGGTCGCGGCCATTGTTGAAATAGATGGTGTCGGAAAGCTTGTTGTATTCTTCCGTCGCGGAGCCGTTGCAACACCAGAAGGTGGTGGTTTCCTCGCCCCAGGTGCGCCAGGCGCCTGGTGTCAGAGACACGAAATACTGGTTCATGCCGTCGGGCCGGATGGTGCCGAGGCGATGGTTGAACAGGTTGCGCTCGTAATAGCCGATATAGCGTTCGTCCGGCTGCCATCCGAACAGGTGTCGGGTCAGCTTCATCATGTTGTAGGAACAGCAGCATTCCTGGTGCTGATCGCCGCTGATGAATTCATCGGACAGCCGCGACGGCGTGGCCAGCCAGTGTTCGCGGTTGGAGGCGCCGCCGGTGACATAGCTGCGATTGCCCGCGACCGTCTGCCAGAAAAAACTGGCGACATCGCGGAAGCGATAATCGCTGGTGATCTCATAGCGGCGGGCCGCGCCGATCACCTGGGGGATATGGGTGTTCATGTGCAGGCCGGCCAACTGGTCGCTGGCCGAGGCCAACGGGTTGAACACGGCCTTCTTGGTGAAGCGGTCACCGACCCGGCCCCAGCGCGTGTCGCCGGTGAGGGCGGCAAGGTTATAGAGCTGTTCCTGCATGCCCCCGAATTCCACATTCAGGATGCGTTGCATGTGGCTTTCGTCCCAGCGGCCGGTCCAGTCGTCGACCCAGCCACACAATGCAGTCAGAACAGTGAGCGCCCTGGCATTGCCGGCCAGCACATGCATGTCGTGCAGCCCGGCCAGCAGCTTGTGCATGGTATAGAAAGGCGCCCAGACCTCTTCGCCCTTTTGCAGGCGTTCGTAGAAGCTGGCGGGATAGGCCGAAAGATAGCCGCCCTGATTGAGGCGGGTCTGACATTCGGCCAGCACCGCGACCAGCAAATCGCCACGCCGCTTCAGTTCGGCGTCGCCCGTGCTGGCAAACCCCAGCGCGCAGGCGGACAGATAGTGGCCCATGAAGTGGCCGCGCAACTCGCCATCGGGCGCTTCCCAGCCGCCCAACGGTTGCGCGTGGGACGGCAGCCCCGCATTGAGACGGAAGCTGTGCAGCAGGCGATCCGGCGAAAGTCGCTTGAGATAACCCGCATTGGCGCGGTGGGCATCCAGGAAGGGACCATCGCCCAGTCGCACCTGAGACAGCGCAAAGGGTTTGAGCGCGGGCACGGTGGCAGCGGGGTCGAACGTCAAAGGCTGCGCAAAGGGCGCGTCGGAAAACCGTTTCACGATCTGGCGCACGGCAGTGAGGGTGTTGGGCAGCGCGGCGGGCGGAACGTCCGCGGCGGGTTGCGCCACGGCCTTGCCCGCGAATGCCAGAACGGCCGGCGCTGCGGCGGCGCCCTTGGCGAACTGCCGGCGATCGATCCCCATGCATGCTCCCGGATATTGTTTTTGTCTGCGCCATTCTAGGAAGGTGGGCAGGTCGAGGCAATTGCGAGGCGTTGAAACAAAAGGGCCTGACTGATGACAAGTCACTCCGTGTCAACCGCCGGGCCGCTGCCCGCGCCGCCTTGCGCTTCAGGGCCTCATGCGCATTCACCCAGGCGATCAGGGCATGGCAGTCGGCGATGATGGCGTTGATCTGTGCATCGCGGGCGTGGATCTCGGCACTGTAAAGGCCGTGGATCCAGCGGTTGCGATTGCCGGGTTGGCCGCCGCGTTTTTTCTTAAGTGCAATCCAGGGTTTGATTTTCGCACCCATTCGAACCTCATGAACTCGAACCCCCTCCCCCCTTGGGTGCGCGCTGCTTCTACATGGCGGATGATACGCGCGCGGAAGGGCACGTGGATAAGCGCGGCGCGGGTTTTGGGGCCAAGGCGCGGGTGGGGCTGGGAAAATTAAATTTGTGGAGGTGGGAACAGGCCGGCGCGTCTGTGAACGGCTATACGCCATCGCGCCCAGACCGTTCTCTAGAGTGGTTTCGATTCATGCTTTGCGTTGAGCAAACCTCAAATGGTGGTAACTTTTCGATGTCCGCTTTGCGCCAATAGCGGACATTCAGAATGCCGCTAAGGCCGAAGGCAACGTAGGAGATAATATCCGTTCGGTTTGGTGAACCAGTCGATGTAGTCGGATTTACCGCTCGGGCCGTATGTGCCGCTAATGATCTTTAGGCGCGCCACCATCGGACCGCTGGTCGGCGCTAGTTTGCCCCCGGTGATGCTTAGGTTGCCCGACCCATTGGCTGGGTCAAGCTTTGGCGTCCAGGCGGTGTCCTTGACCGCTTGGAATTTGTAGCTTGACCCGCTGACGGTTAGCAGCCCCAGTGGAATATTCCCTTGCGCGGAGCAATGCCAAGCCCCAGAGGGATCGGCGGCAACCTGGGTTGCGCTGAATGCAATGAAGCCAAACGCCATTGCACGAAAAGACCACTTCATCGTCATTTCCAGCTACTCCGAAGACCCACGCCGCAAAATATAGAGAGCAAAGGCTTCGCCGGAAAGGTTCCGTTTTTTCTATTGGCTGCCGCCGGCCTAGCCGGAGATCTTCGTCAAGAGTTAACTAGGTTACTCTGGAGCGTTTTTTGCGCACCGAGGAGACCAGTCCACACTAGCGTCTGCAAGGTGCGGAGGCCGGGCTTCGAGATCAGATGCTGCTGCGGCAGGGACGATAGTGAGGCGCAGTGTGTATGGCGTCCGTTGGGCGTTGAAACAATATGTGCACTGCGCGGCCTAATTTCCGCGCCGGTCACAGGTCATCTGGTAAAAGGTGCCGGTCGGGCTTGCAGTCAGGCCAATGCGGCCACCCGCCAGCGTGGCGCCGTAATAGCCGTCCCACGGTCCGCCTTTGAATGCCATGCGACCGGATGCATCGCGCGTATAGTTGCCGGTCACGCCCTGCGCATTGGCATAGCGCCCGCCCGCCAGAATGCGCAGCGTCAGGTTTCCGGCTGCCCCGCTGGTGCACTGATAAAAACCCGTCGCTGCCGGCGCTTTGGCGGCTTGCGACTTCGGCATGTCAGGCGCGCTGCCCGGCGCGGGGTCGAGCATGAAGGCCGCATAGGTGTCGGTGAAGGGTTCTCCATCAGCGCGAACCGTGCAACCCGACCCGGCCACGACGGTGACGGTCGCCAGCTTGCCGCCAGGCTTTTTCACCCGCTGGCCGACCTTGCACCCATCCAGAGCCAATGCCGGGTGCGACGCCAGCACCAGAACGCCGCCGAAAATTAGCGTGAGTGCGAGAAGAAGAAGGGTTCTGGGCATTTTACTGCGGGGCATCCGGATCAACGCGAACCCATTTGGGTGCAACGGAAGGATTGTTTCCAGCGCAGGCGAGGCCGTAACTACCACTCTCAGCTACCCTGTTGGACATGACGACGCACAATTGCCAGCGGTCGGGCATACTTATGGGCGAGGCCAGCACCACCATTCCGCGCGCAAACGGCTCTGTCACCGGCATGGCTGCCGTCTTTGCCGGGGGCTGGCCACCAGGCAGGCGCACCTGGGTGTCACGCACCATCTTCTTGGTGTGGTTACAGGTGACTTCGTATGCGCCCTGAAAGACCTCCGTCACGGTACAGGGATCCCATTCGCCCGGCACCACCTCGGCCTGCACGGCCTGGAATTTTTTTAGCGTCGGGGCGGGCGTGTCTTGGGCCATGGCGGGCGCCCCGGCCATGAGACCGACAAGGCCTAAGGCAGCAAACATGATCTTAAAGGTCATTCTATCCCCCCAAATAAATCAATAAATGTTGGCAACGATCAAGAAAATCGTGACCGATGCGAAGCGACAGTGCAGCAAAAACACCAACATCGAAGGCCAGGGAGGCAGAAAATACCAGCATAGCAGCGTGTCGTGAAATGGAAATCTAGAACTTAATCCGGCAAAAATTAACAGCAGGACGAAAAACATACAACCGGCGTGGCGGCGCGAGATGGTAATTAAACAAGCCGCTGCGGCTCTGTGGCGGGGTAGCCTGGCCACCTGGACATGGCAATGATCCAAAACAGCAATGGCCAGAAAAGAAATACAAGGCAGATCAGAAGAGGATTGAGTCCGGTCCGGCGCAAGATAATCCACAATGGCCAAACAACCGCGAAATATAATCCAGCGGCTACGATTGCGAACATCAAGAGATTGACCATCGCCCAGCCTTCAATAAGGAAATCTACACTACAAAGCTTAATACCGCTCGACCCACGACTGGCTGCGGAGGCTCCATCCGATCGCATATGAGCGGAATTGGATTACGCATTAGGCGATGACGCCCGCACCAATATTTCCCGCTGCACCAGGCTAATGAGCATATCGAATCCGCAAGCAGCCAACATTGCGACAATGTAATCTTTCTGTCTATATTCAATTCATTGCATGGGAAGCGCGTCCTGTGCGGGTTCATCCTATCGCGCTGAAAAGGAGGTTACATGAAGGTATTCATTGGTATTTTCGCAGTGACGCTAGTTGCGTTGTCCAGCGCGGGGCCTGCGGCCGCCGCCGGATGTAACGGCGTGGTCAATCAGCTAGTATGGGGTTGCGCCGCATGGGACAACAACAACGGCCCTAAGTATCCCAATTACAAGGCGCCTGTTCGTTCCTCCAACCCGGTCGTTCGTGGAAACGTCCCCAATCTTAATAATCCGGGCATCGTCGCCGGGGGCGCAGGCAACATCGTCGCCGGAGGCGCAGGCAACATCGTCGCCGGGGGCGCAGGCAACGTCATCGCCGCCAGCCCAAACAAGTAACAATTATGCAGGGCGGGCCGGTAAATGGCCCGCCCTGTGTTTTGCGCATGGCGAACTCCCGTGCGGCGTGCACCAACAAGGAGACGACATCCTAGATGCCCTAAGTTGTGAGTGACGCGCTATGTCCTCCTTGGGTCAAAAGCGGTCATTCCATGGGCGAAAAGAAAAGACCGGGCTGACGCCCGGCCTTTCTGTTGCAATAGTTGCACTCGCTACCTGCCGGCCGCTCGCCCAAGCTCGCGGCGTTGATCGGCTTTCGCGGGTCCACTGGACCCGCTCACACGCTGCGCGCGCCGCCGATCAACCCATCGCCTTCTTGAGGTTTTCGTCGACCTTGTCGAGGAAGCCTTCGGTGGTGAGCCACTTCTGGTCGGGGCCTACGAGCAGCGCCAGGTCCTTGGTCATGAAGCCCTGTTCCACGGTGTCGACGCAGACCTTCTCCATGGTGAGTGCGAACTTGGCGAGCTTGTCGTTGCCGTCGAGCTTGGCGCGATGGCTCAGGCCGCGCGTCCAGGCGAAGATCGAGGCGATGGAGTTGGTGGAGGTGCTCTTGCCCTTCTGGTGTTCGCGATAGTGGCGGGTGACGGTGCCGTGGGCGGCTTCGGCTTCCACGGTCTTGCCATCGGGGGTGAACAGCACGCTGGTCATCAGGCCCAGTGAGCCGAATCCCTGCGCCACGGTGTCGGACTGGACGTCGCCGTCGTAATTCTTGCACGCCCAGACATAGCCGCCGCTCCACTTCAGCGAGGAGGCCACCATGTCGTCGATCAGGCGGTGTTCGTAGATGATGCCGGCGGCCTTGAACTTGTCGGCGAACTCGGCGTCGAACACTTCCTGGAACAGATCCTTGAAGCGGCCGTCATAGGCCTTGAGGATGGTGTTCTTGGTGGACAGGTAGACCGGGTATTTACGTCCCAACCCGTAATTCATCGAGGCGCGGGCGAAATCGCGGATCGAGTCGTCCAGGTTGTACATCGCCATGGCGACGCCGGCGGACGGGGCCTTGAAGACTTCGTGTTCGATCACCTTGCCGTCTTCGCCCACGAACTTGATCGTCAGCGTGCCCTTGCCGGGAAACAGGAAATCGGTCGCCTTGTACTGGTCGCCAAAGGCATGGCGGCCGACCACGATGGGCTGGGTCCAGCCGGGAACGAGACGCGGCACGTTCTGACAGATGATGGGTTCGCGGAAGATGACGCCGCCCAGGATGTTGCGGATGGTGCCGTTGGGGGACTTCCACATCTTCTTGAGGCCAAATTCCTTCACCCGGGCTTCGTCGGGGGTGATGGTGGCGCACTTGACGCCGACGCCATGCTTCTTGATCGCCTCGGCGGCATCCACGGTCACCTTGTCGTCGGTGGCGTCGCGGTTTTCCATGCTGAGGTCGTAATATTCCAGGTTAATGTCCAGGTAGGGCAGGACCAGCTTCTTCTTGATCAGGTCCCAGATGATGCGGGTCATCTCGTCGCCGTCGAGCTCGACGACGGGGTTGGCGACCTTGATCTTTTCCATGGGATTCCTCGAAATATGGGGCTGGAGGGGATATAGCGGGGGCTGCGGAAGAGGTCAAAGAGGGCGTCTTGATGGGCAGGAAGGGCGCAATTGCGCTGATTATCGCGGGCACACTTCTGGTGGCCGTGCCGCCGTCGCTGGCGCTGGGGCCTTACCTGCTGCTGTCGCGGCTGGCGGAGGAAACCGTGGTCGTGCACCTGCACTGGTCCATGCTCTGGACCTTTGTCACGGGCTGTCTCGCCGTCGGCCTGATCCTGCTGACATTGGGCATTCGGGCCATTCTCAAGGCGCCGTAACCCTGCCCGCCATCGTCTTGCGTCCTGCGGGCTCGAAATGGGGGGCCGGAGGGGCTATAGCGGGGCCCCGGCGGATCGAAAAAGGCCAACCCATTTTGACAGCGAAATTCCCTGCGTACCGGCGATGGCTTGCTGTGGCGGCCTGCTGCGTGGTGGCGGTTATGCTGCATTTCGGGCTGACCCGGTATGGCGTGCAGGACAACATCGCCTATTGCGACGGCGGCGCTGCCAGCCAGGAAGGCCCGTCCGGGGCGCCGTTGATCCGGCAATCCACGATGATCGGTGACACCTTCTGCCAGGAGCCGGCGGCGGCGGGCGAACGCCGAGTGGCATCCATCGAGAGCGTGGCCGGGCTTTTCGCGCGCGGGCCGCGCGCGGTGGGAATCGGCGGCGGCATCGTGCTGCCCGCGTTGCTGGTGATGCTGGTGATTTTTTTGTTGCTGGAACCGCTGGTGGGGCGGACGCGATCCGGCTTTGCCGCGGGGCTGGGCGTGCTGGCGGTGGCAGGGTTTGCCTGGGCTGCGAAGGATTGGCCGATGGCGGGGGGCGCCCTGCCCTGGACCGTGATGCTGGCGGGGACGCTGGCTTGCTTCTTTCTGGGCGAGGGTGTGTGGCTGTGGCGATCGGGCAAGACACCGAGGTGAGCGCGCCCGTTATCATTCTGTCTCACACCCAGATGGGCGAAAATGTCGGGGCGGCGGCCCGGGCGATGAAGAATTTCGGACTGTCGGAGCTGCGGCTGATCGCACCCAAGTTCGAATGGCCCAATGACCGGGCGCAAATATTGGCCAGCGGCGCGGGCGATATCCTGGAGCGCGCCACCCTTCATGCCGATGCCAAGGCGGCGCTGGCTGACGTGCAACTGGTGATGGCGACCACGGCGCGGGGGCGCGATGTGACGCGCGAGATTTTGACCCCGGCCGAAGCGGCAGCGCGGCTGCGCGAGGCGTCAGGGCGCGGGCTGAAGACGGCCCTGCTGTTCGGCGGCGAGCGCGCGGGGCTGGACAATGACGAGATTTCACTGTGCGACGCGCTGATTACCATTCCCACCGCGCCCCTGCCGCAGGTGAAGGACACCGAACTCAAGGCGGGGTCGCTGAATTTGGGCCAGGCGGTGCTGCTGCTGGGCTATGAATGGCTGAAGACCGCCGATGCCACGCCCGCCAGCCGGATGCGCAATACGATCGGGGTGCCGGCGGCCCGCCAGGAACTGATTGACCTGTTCGAGCATCTGGAGCGGGAACTGGATGCCGGCGGCTTCTTCTTTCCCCCCGCCAAGAAGAGCGCCATGGTGCGCAACATCCGCGCCATGATATTGAGCAGCCGCCTGACCGACCAGCAGGCGCGCACCATTCGCGGCATGATCGTGGCATTGGTACGTAACAAATATAGAGGCCAGACGTGAGCGCGTTGCCCATCATCGGATTTGTTGTTGTCGCGCTGCTGGCGGTGGCGTTCGCCGTGGTGCCGCTGGTGCGTGGCTGGGAGAAGAAGCGCGCGCTGCTGATGGCGGCGATCGCGCTGTTCATGCTGGGCGTGGGCGGCGGTGTCTATTGGATGGTGGGACGCCCGGAACTGGCGAAGCGCAGCGCGCAGGGCCTGAACACCCGCGACATGAAGGGGCTGGTGCCCTATCTGATCGAGCAGCTTCGCAAGACGCCCAACGATGTGCGCGGCTGGCGGTACCTGGGGCAGGTTTACATGAGCGCCAGCGATCCGGTGGATGCCGCCAAGGCGCTGGCACGCGCGATTGCGCTGACGGGCAAGGGCGATCCCGAACTCAATGCGGCCTATGGCGAGGCCCTGGTGCTGGCCAACAATGGCGTGGTGCCGGATACGGCGGAGGCCGCCTTCATGGATGCCTTGCGGGTTGATCCGACATCGCCGCCGGCGCGCTTCTATCTGGGGCTGGCGCGGGTGCAGCACAACGACAAGCCCGGCGCCATCGGCTATTGGCAGAGCCTGCTCAATGAGGCACCGCCGACCTCGCAGCTTCACCAGATGCTGGTGGATCGGCTGGCGGCATTGACGGCGCAGACGGGTGGCATGCCCGCCGGAGGCCCGCGCGCCATGGTTGCCATGCTGGCGGCGCGGCTGAAGGCCGATCCGAATGATGCGCTGGGCTGGGTGCGGTTGATGCGCGCCTATAGCGTGCTGGGCGAGACCGACAAGGCGAAGGAAGCGCTGGCCACGGCGCGCGCCACCTTCAAGGACAACAAGGACGCGCTGCTGGCGTTCCAGACGGCGGCGACGGCGTTGAAGCTGGAAAAGTGATTGTCATGGCCGGGCGAGCCCGGCCATGACAATTGAGGCATTTAGACCGGCATTTTTCTCTTGGAATGTTCGCGCACTTCGCGCACCGCCGCTTCGTTCGGTGCGGGGAGCATGCGCATGCCCTGGTCATAGCTCTGGATCAGGTTTGAACCGGGGCTGCCGGTGCCGAGCCACTGAATGTTGTTTTTCTTGGCGGCCATGCGAATTTTTTCCAGCGAGCCGACGAAGCGGGGGTCGGACAGGATCTTGGCATGCTCTTCCTTGCTGGCCGGCTTGATCGCGTCCCAGCCCAGGTGTGACCAGCTATTGTCGCTGGGGCCGGGTTCGGCAAAGGCCAGGCCACGGATCGCCATCAGCTCTTCGGCATTTTCGGCGGCATGGCGATTTTCCAGCTTGAAGCCCATGCAGATTTCGCCCTTGGGGTTGAGCGGCCAGGTGTCGGCCACCGCCAGATAGTCAGTGCCCTTCAGGCCCCAGATGTGCGAGGCGTAAGCCTGGCTGCCGGCGCCGCGACTGCCTTCGATGGGAAGCTGCGGCACGCCGGGCAAGGTGAACTTGTAGCGGCCCGCCGAGATGGCGATTTCGCCGGCTTCGGGCGAATGCATTTCGCAGACCAGGACGCCATGGGCACCTGCGGCCAGCGCCTGCTGAATCTGCCAGGCATTGGCGCGCATCGAGGGGCCGTCAAAGCCAACTGCTGGCAAGGTGACATAGACCATGGGCGTGCGATGGCCTGACGGGGTCGGGCCGCCATCGACCAGACCCTGCATGAAGTTGCGCAGGTCGGCGAAATCCAGACAGCCATTCTCCATTTCATAGTCGATGGCGTCGGCGAAGGTCTGGCACATGCGCTTGCCTTCCTCATAGCCATCGCCCGCGCCGGTGGGGGCATAGACATCATAGAAGACGACCTGATTGTCTTCCCACAGCTCGATCGCCTTGTTGATGCGGCGCGGCTTGTAGCCGGCTACGGTGCTGGACACCTGCGGCAAGGTACCGGCCCAGCTTTTGCGGAAGCCGCCGCCCTTGCTGGCGGTGCCGAAATAGTTGGGACTTTCGAGCATGGTCTTGCCGGTGGCGCGCGGCACGCCTGCAGGAACCTGCGCCTGCGCCGCACCGGTCGCCGCCAAGTTCATGCCAAGGCCTGCACCGATCAGTGCACCACCCGTCAGAAAATCACGCTTCTTGATGTCCATAACGTTTCCCCTTGTTGAATTTTCGCTTCGGCACTTGCCGATGCTGCGTTTTTGGAATGGGGAACCCTGTCACTTCGTGGCGTTGTTGTCAGCCGTTAATTACACGCTGCGGTGCAGCACCAAGGCTGATCAGCAATTGTTCCAGCGCGATTGCAGCGCGCTCCACCGCCGCGATATCGCGGCCGCGCGTGACCAGTTGCGCGCCATAAGGCTGTGGTCCTTCATGATAAAAAGGATAAGAGCCGATGGAAACATCGCTGTGTTCTTTTGCAATGACCGCAAGGCCGGGCGCAATTTTTCCTTCGGGAATATTGGCTTCCAGGGTGATGCTGTGCACCGTCACGCCGCGCGGCAGATCGGGCGCGAGCGTTTCCAGCATGGCGCGCATCACCATCGGCACACCCGCCATCACGTAAACATTGCCGATATGAAATCCCGGCGCGGCAGAGACGGAATTGGCGATCAGTGTCGCACCGTGGGGAATGCGGGCCATGCGCTGGCGCATCTCGTTGAATTCGCCGGGGGGATAGCGCGGTTCCAAGAGCGCGAAGGCACCGGGATGGATGCCGATGCCGACACCAAAGGCGGCGGCGACGGCGTCGGCGGTGATGTCGTCATGGGTGGGGCCGATGCCGCCGGTGGTAAAGACGAAACTATGTTTCGCCCGAAGGGCATTGAGGGCGGCGACGATCTCGCCCCTGTCGTCGGGCACCACGCGAGCCTCTTTCAGGTCGATGCCCAGCGCCGCCAGGAAGCGGGCGATATGGCTGGTATTGGTGTCCTGGGTGCGGCCAGAGAGGATTTCGTCGCCGATCACCAGCACGCAGGCGGTTTTTGTCATTTATAAACCGTTGGGTTTTCACATTTGGGGCCCTATATTGGACCCACAATGACCATCATACCCCAGAACGAAGTGTTTGAGGCGGCCCGCAAGGCCCATTTTGCCGTCACGATCCACAATGCTGCCGATTTCGAAGGCATGCGGCGGGCCGGCCGGGTGGCGGCCGAGGTGCTGGACATGCTGGTTCCCGAGGTGAAGCCCGGCGTGACCACCGCTTACCTGGACAAGCTGGCCTATGACTATGTGGTCTCCCATGGCGCCATTCCGGCCTGCCTGGGCTATCGCGGTTATCGCCACACGGTCTGCACCTCGATCAACCATGTGGTGTGCCACGGCATTCCCGAAAACAAGCCGCTGCGCGATGGCGATATCGTGAACATCGACGTCACCGTCATTCTGGACGGCTGGCACGGCGATACCAGCCGCATGTATCCGGTGGGCGATGTGAAGCTGAAGGCTTCGCGGCTGGTGGACATCACCTATGAAGCCATGATGCGCGGCATCGCGAGCGTGAAGCCGGGCATGACCACGGGCGATATCGGCCACGCGATTCAATCCTATGCCGAAGGGCAGGAACGCTGCTCGGTGGTGCGCGATTTTTGCGGACACGGCTTGGGCAAGGTTTTCCATTCGCTGCCCAACATCGTGCATTACGGCAAGCCGGGCGGCGGCATTCCCTTGAAGCCGGGCATGTTCTTCACCATCGAGCCCATGATCAACCTGGGCGGTTATGGCGTGAAGGTGCTGAATGACGGCTGGACCGCGGTGACGCGCGACCGCTCGCTGACGGCGCAGTTCGAACATTCTGTAGGCGTGACCGAGGACGGCGTTGAAATCTTCACCCTCTCGCCCAAGGGGCTCCACAAGCCCCCGTATCTCTGACGGCGAACCTTCTGACGGTGTGAATGGTGTGGCGGAAGCGGGCAGATTTTTTTCGTCCGCCGACAGGGATTCCAAAATCGATACCGGCCCCAGCGGCCACCGCGAACGGTTGCGGGAGCGGTTTGCCAAGGGCGGCGCCGACGCGATGCCCGATTACGAGCTGCTGGAGCTGACCTTGTTCGCGGCCATTCCCCGACGCGACACCAAGCCGATGGCCAAGGCGCTGCTGGCTCGGTTTGGCAGTTTTGCGGAAGTGATCGCGGCGCCGCGCGCGCGGCTGATGGAAGTGAAGGGCGTGGGCGAAGGCGTTGCCAGCCACCTGAAGATCGTGGAAGCGGCGGCGCACCGGCTGTCGAAAACCAAAGTGATCGGGCGGCCGGCGCTGTCGAGCTGGGCGGCGCTGCTGGACTATTGTACCGCCGCCATGGCGCGCGAACAGGCGGAAGCCTTTCGCGTGCTGTTCCTGGACCGCAAGAATATCCTGATTGCCGATGAAGTGCTGAATCGCGGCACCATTGATCACACGCCGGTCTATCCGCGCGAGATCGTCAAGCGGGCGCTGGAGCTTTCAGCCAGCGCCATCATCCTGGTGCACAATCATCCATCGGGCGATCCCACGCCCAGCCGCGCCGATATCGAGTTGACGCGCGAGATCGAGAAGGCGGCCAAGGCGCTGGGGATCGCCGTGCATGACCACCTGGTCATAGGGCGCGGTGGTCATGCCAGCTTCAAGAGTTTGGGGCTGCTTTAGCTCTGCCTTGCGGCCCAGGCGCGCATCGCTTCCGACAGATAGTCGGTGAAACCCGGCGCAATCGCTTCGTAGCGGGCGCGGAAATCGGGATGGTCGTACATCTGGGCGAGGCCCGCATAGGCGGACGGGGGACAGTCGCGGCCCCAGCTTGCTGACACCCAGGCGCGGTGGCGTTCGATCAGCGGCGCCAGCGACAGGGCATCGGAGGGGATGCCGCGGCGCAGGCCTTCGGCCAGGCCTTGCTCGATCTTTTCGATATCGGCCATGGCCTGGGCGCGGCCGGTGTCGCCCATTGCCGTCATGGCTTTTTTGCTGGTGGCGATATGGCTTTCCATGTCGGGGCCATAATTTTCCACCAGATAGGCCTCGTAGGCCGCCTGCTTTTCGGGCGAGACCACGCCCGCATACAAATCCTTGTCCGTCATTGCCTGTTCTCCTGTGAGGCGGGCGATCGTGCGTTCGATCGTCCGGATCATGCCGGCATAGCGCCTGGCCTGGGCGTCCAGATGATCGCGCTGCTGTTTGAGCGTTGCGATCCTGTCGGCCCCCTGGGCATCGAGGAATTCGGCGATCCGGTTCAGCGGAATCTCCATTTCCCGATGGATGAGAATCTGCTGCAGGCGCAGCAGTTCGCTTTCCCCATAATGGCGGTAGCGGTTGTTGCCGGTGAAGGCGGGCTTGAGCAGGCCGATTTCGTCGTAATGGTGCAAGGTGCGGACCGAAACGCCCGCCAGCCTGGCCAATTGTGTGACTGTGTAGGTTCTGCTCATGACCGTCCTCAACGCGAGGCAAGGGATAGTCCCTCACCGCGCGTGAGGGTCAAGCGCCTAGTCCACCAGGTGGGTGCCGTGGGTGATGGCACCGCCGGCGCGGATGGCGGCGGCGACGAAAGTGGTCTCGGAGATTTCTTCGGGGGTGGCGCCCGCCTTCTGGGCCCGTTCCTTGTGGATCAGGAGGCAATAGGGGCACTGGGTGGTCAGGGCCACGGCCAGGGCCATCAACTCCTTGTACTTTACGGGGATGGCGCCGTCGGTGAAGGCGGCATGGTCGAAGGCGAGAAAGGCCTTCCAGGTCTCGGGCGCGCCGGCACCCAGCTTGGGCAGTTTCTTGAGGTCTTCGGAATCATAGAGATTGGACATGGTGGCCCCTTTTGGCTTGCACGGACCTGTTCGTCCGTCAGGGGGCAAAGGTTACCGCGGGGCGCAAAACCGTCAATATCGGCGCGAAATGTGGGTTTATCGCCGCTTTGCAATGGCCGGGCCCGCTTGATAGAAGCGCCTCACAGGAAAGAGGCACTCCATGATCCCCCGCTATTCCCGCGCCCCGATGGTCGCGATCTGGTCGCCCGAAACCAAGTTTCGCATCTGGTTCGAGATCGAGGCGCATGCGACCGACAAGCTGGCCGAGCTGGGGGTGGTGCCGAAGGAAGCCGCTGCCACGATCTGGGAAAAAGGTCGGGATGCGAAATTTGATGTCGCGCGGATCGACGAGATTGAGGCGGAGGTCAAGCATGACGTCATCGCCTTCCTGACACACCTGTCGGAGATTGTCGGCCCCGAAGCGCGGTTTGTGCATCAGGGCATGACGTCATCGGATGTGCTGGACACCTGTTTGAATGTGCAGCTGGCGCGCGCCGCCGATTTGCTGATCGCCGATACCGATGCGCTGCTGGCGGCAATCAAGAAACGCGCCTTTGAATACAAGATGACGCCCACCATCGGGCGCAGCCACGGCATCCATGCCGAGCCGACGACCTTTGGCGTCAAGCTGGCGACCTATTATGCGGAATTCACGCGGGCGCGGGCGCGGCTGGTGACGGCGCGGGCCGAGATTGCCACCTGCGCCATTTCGGGCGCGGTCGGCACCTTTGCCAATATCAATCCGGCGGTGGAAGAGCATGTCGCCGAAAAGATGGGGCTGGCGGTGGAGCCGGTGTCCACCCAGGTGATCCCGCGCGACCGCCATGCCGCCTATTTCGCGGCACTGGGCGTGGTGGCGTCTTCGCTGGAACGGCTGGCGGTGGAAGTGCGGCATCTGCAAAGAACAGAAGTGCTGGAAGCCGAAGAGTATTTCTCGCCCGGACAAAAAGGCTCGTCGGCGATGCCGCACAAGCGCAACCCGGTGCTGACGGAAAACGTCACGGGGCTGGCGCGCATGGTGCGCAGCTATGTCCTTCCCGCGATGGAGAATGTGGCGCTGTGGCATGAGCGCGATATCAGCCATTCCTCGGTCGAGCGTTATATTGGCCCCGATGCCACCATCACCTTGGACTTTGCGCTGGCCCGCATGACCGGCGTGATCGAGAAGCTGGTGGTGTATCCGGAGAAGATGCAGGCCAATCTCGATCTGACCCACGGGCTGGTGCACAGCCAGCGCGTCATGCTGGCGCTGACCCAGGCGGGGCTGGCGCGCGAGGACAGCTATCGGCTGGTGCAGAAGAATGCGATGCGCGCCTGGAAGGGCGAGGGCAACCTGCTGGACCTGCTGAAGGCGGACCCGGAAGTGTCAAAGGCGCTGCCGGATGCGCAGCTCGAGGCCATGTTCGACCTCGGCTATCACCTCAAGCAGGTGGACACGATCTTCAAGCGCGTCTTTGGCTGATGCAGGCGGCGCTGGCCGGTGCCCTGTATTTCCTTGTCGTCTTTGGCGCAGGCTTTGCGCTGGGCACAATCCGAACGCTTGCCATCGAACCCAGTTTAGGCGCGCTGGGCGCCGTGCTGGTCGAATTGCCACTGATACTCGCGGCTAGCTGGTTTTCGTGCCGGACAATTACGAGATCGCTTGCGGTGCCCCACCGCTTTGCCCTCCGCCTTGTTATGGGCGGGGTGGCGTTCTGCCTTCTGATTTTCGTCGAGACGGCCATGGCCTTTTATGGCTTCGGGCGCAGCCTTGAAGTGCAGGTCGCGCTACTGGCTTCACCGGCCGGAGCCGTTGGCCTGAGCGGACAGATCGCGTTCGCGCTCTTCCCGCTGGTGCAGTCCAGCAGACGAAACGCCGCCTGACTACTTCGTCAGGGCGGTCACGGCGGCGTCGAGGTATTCGGCCATCTTGGCGCGGATGTCGGCGTCGGTGACGGAGGCGTCCAACTCGCTGCGCAGCTTGCGGAAGACGTCTTCATCGCCGACTTCCTGGAAATCGGCGGCGATCACGGCGTCGGCGAAGTCTTCGGCGGCCTGGCCGGTCAGGCCCTTCAGGCCCGCGGCCCACTGGCCCAGGGCCAGATTGCGCCGGGCTTCGATCTTGAAGCGCAGTTCCGCGTCATGGGCCCACTTGTTTTCAAAAGCCTTGCCGCGCTCGTCCATGCCGTTTGCCATGCCCAACTCCCTGTAATTCAAAGGTATTTCTGATATTGCCACGGCTTCATGTCAATATTGCGCCATGCCGCGCACAGGATGTGGGTATGCGATGCAGCATCATTGCCGCCAGCCCGGGCGATCCGGTACATTTGCCCCACAGGGCCGCTGGCGGAGCCGCCCTTTTTTGCTTTAGCAAGGACAACGCCATGAAGCGCCGCCGCGTCATTTACGAAGGCAAGGCCAAGATCCTTTACGAAGGAACCGAGCCCGGCACCGTCATCCAGTATTTCAAGGACGACGCCACCGCCGGCAACGGCGCCAAGAAGGATACGATTGAGGGCAAGGGCGTCCTCAACAACCGCATCAGCGAATACCTGATGACCCAGCTGGCCGGGATCGGCGTGCCGACGCATTTCGTGCGCCGCCTGAACATGCGCGAGCAGCTGATCAAGGAAGTCGAGATCATTCCGCTGGAAGTTGTGGTGCGCAATGTCGCCGCCGGGTCGATGAGCAAGCGCCTCGGCATCGAGGAGGGCACCGCCCTGCCCCGCTCCATCATCGAATATTACTACAAGAATGACGGGCTGAACGATCCGTGGGTCAGCGAAGAGCATATCACCGCGTTCGGCTGGGCTTCGCCGCAGGACCTGGACGACATGGTCAACCTGACCATTCGCGTGAACGACTTCCTGTCGGGGCTGTTCCTGGGCGCCGGCATCAAGCTGATCGACTTCAAGCTGGAATTTGGCCGGCTGTGGGAGAATGACTATATGCGCATCGTGCTGGCCGACGAGATCAGCCCGGACAATTGCCGCCTGTGGGACGTCACCACCAACGAGAAGCTGGACAAGGACCGTTTCCGCCGTGACATGGGCGGTGTTGTGGAAGCCTATTCGGAAGTCGCGCGGCGCTTGGGAATCATGCCCGAATCGGTGCAAGGCGAGAACAAAGGTCCCGTCCTCGTCCAATAAGGTTCTGCTGTGAAAGCCCGCGTATTTATTACTCTGAAAAATGGTGTTCTGGACCCTCAGGGCAAGGCCATTGGCCATGCCCTGAACGGGCTGGGCTTTGGCAGCGTTGGCGAAGTGCGCCAGGGCAAGGTGATCGATCTGGAGCTGGCGGGCAGCGATGCCGAGGCGGCGAAAGCCGAGCTGAAGGCGATGTGCGAAAAGCTGCTCGCCAACACCGTGATTGAGAAGTACGAGATCGAACTGAAGTAAACCCTCCTGTCATGGCCCGCCCAGTGCGGGCCACCCAGTTGGGCGTAGAGCGCGATAGTCCAAGATGAAGTATCGCACCCTTTCTGCTGAAACCGGTGTAGTGTCACCTGGGTGGCCCGCTTTCGCGGGCCATGACAATTTGGGAGTTGTCGCGTGAAATCCGCCGTTATCGTTTTTCCTGCCGCCAACTGTGATCGCGACGCCAAGACGGCGCTGACCCAGATGACGGGCAAGGCGCCGCACATGGTGTGGCACCAGGACAGCGAACTTCCCGATGTGGACCTTGTGGTGCTGCCGGGCGGGTTTTCCTATGGCGATTACCTGCGCTGCGGCGCCATGGCCAACCAGTCGAACATCATGGGCGCCATCAAGGCGCATGCGGATCGCGGCGGCGCGGTGCTGGGCATCTGCAATGGCTTCCAGGTGCTGACCGAGGCGGGGCTGCTGCCGGGCGCGCTGATGCGCAATGCGGGGCTGAAATTCCTTTGCAAGCCGGTGGGGCTGACGGTGGAAGAGACACAGTCGTCCTTCACCCGCAAGTATGACAAGGGCCAGGAAATCCATATTCCCATCGCCCATGGCGAGGGCAATTACTATGCCGATGAAAATACCCTGGACCGGCTGGAAGGCGAAGGCCGGGTGGTGTTTCGTTACACGGACAATCCCAATGGCAGCGCCCGCGATATCGCCGGCATCCTGAACGAAAAGCGCAATGTGCTGGGGCTGATGCCGCATCCCGAGCGGGTGGTGGACGACGCGCTGGGCGGCACCGATGGCCGCGCCATTTTCCAGAGCCTTATTGAAAGCCTCTCCTGAAATGAATACGGACACGAAAATCACGCC
Organism: Micropepsales bacterium; assembly: GCA_038324265.1. Lineage (GTDB taxonomy): Bacteria > Pseudomonadota > Alphaproteobacteria > Micropepsales > Micropepsaceae > Rhizomicrobium. The sequence goes on from JBBQHU010000015.1 coordinate 36,229, forward strand.
GGAGATGGTCCGCCAGCATGGGCTTTCGGAAGCCGAATATGCGCGCATCATGCAACTGATGAACCGCGAGCCTTCGTTCGTCGAGCTGGGCATCTTCAGCGTGATGTGGTCGGAGCATTGCTCCTACAAGTCCACCCGCGCGCATCTGAAGAAGCTGCCGACCAAGGCGCCGTGGGTCATCCAGGGCCCGGGCGAGAATGCCGGCGTGATTGATATCGGCGACGGCGACGCCTGTATCTTCAAGATGGAGTCGCACAACCATCCCTCGTTCATCGAGCCCTATCAGGGCGCGGCGACAGGGGTGGGCGGGATCATGCGCGACGTATTTACGATGGGCGCGCGGCCGATTGCCATGATGAATGCGCTGCGCTTCGGCGAGCCGTCACACCCCAAGACGCGGCATCTTGTGAACGGCGTGGTGCATGGCATTGGCGGTTACGGCAACTGCATGGGCGTGCCGACCGTCGGCGGCGAGGTCAATTTTCACAAGAGCTACAACGGCAACATCCTGGTCAACGCCATGTGCGTGGGCCTGGCGCGGCAGGACAAGATCTTCCTGTCCGCCGCAAAGGGCGCGGGCAATCCGGTGGTCTATGTCGGCTCCAAGACCGGACGCGACGGCATTCATGGCGCCACCATGGCCTCGGCCGAGTTCGACGATGCGTCGGAGGAAAAGCGCCCCACCGTGCAGGTCGGCGATCCCTTCACCGAGAAGCTGTTGCTGGAAGCCTGCCTGGAACTGATGGCGACGGACGCCATCATCGCGATCCAGGACATGGGCGCGGCGGGGCTGACGTCCTCGAGTGCCGAGATGGGCGACAAGGGCGGCAGCGGGATCGAGCTGGACCTGGACAAGGTGCCCCAGCGCGAAGCCAACATGACCGCCTATGACATGATGCTGTCGGAATCCCAGGAGCGGATGCTGGCGGTGCTGAAGCCGGGGCGCGAGGCGCAGGCGGAAGCGATCTTCAAGAAGTGGGAACTGGATTTCGCCGTCATCGGCATCACCACCGATACCAGCCGGCTTGTGGTCAAGCACAAGGGCGAAGTGGTGGCCGACATGCCGATCACGGCGCTGTCGGATGAAGCGCCGATCTATGAGCGGCCCTATACCGAGCGTGCGCCGATGACCGGCGCGCCGGCCTATGACAAGTCGAAGCCGGTGCTGGCGTCGCTGGCGACCATCCTCGCCTCGCCCGACATGGCCTCGCGCCGCTGGGTGTGGGAGCAGTATGACCATACCGTGATGGCTGACACGGTGCAGGTGCCGGGCGGCGACGCCGCCGTGGTGCGCGTGCATGGCACCAACAAGGCGCTGGCGATCACCACCGACGTGTCGCCGCGCTATTGCCGGCCCGATCCGTTCGAAGGCGGCAAGCAGGCGGTGGCCGAAGCCTGGCGGAACCTGACCGCGGTGGGGGCGCTGCCGCTGGCGGTGACGGACAATCTGAACTACGGCAATCCGCAGAAGCCGGAGATCATGTGGGAAATCGTGGCGGGCATTGACGGCATCGGCGCCGCTTGTCGCGCCCTGGATTTTCCGGTGATCGGGGGCAATTGCTCGCTCTACAACGAGACCAATGGCGAGGGCATCCTGCCGACACCAGCCATTGGCGCGGTGGGGTTGATGCAGAATGTCAGCAAGATGGCGACCGTGGCGTTCAAGCGCAGCGATGATGTCGTGATCGTGATCGGCGAGACCAAGGGGCATCTGGGTCAGTCGATTTACCTTCGCGAAATCGAAGGCCGGGAAGAAGGCGGTTCGCCGCCGGTGGATCTGGCGGTCGAACGCAAGAATGGCGATTTCGTGCGCGGGCTGATTGAACAGGGGCGCGTGGATACCGTGCATGACTGTTCGGATGGCGGGTTGCTGGTGGCGATTGCCGAGATGACCTTGCCGCGCGGCATTGGCGCGTCGGTGGGCATCGCCGGTTTGCCGGATGCGGTTGCGTTCTGGTTCGGCGAGGACCAGGCGCGATATGTGATCGCGGCGGCCTTTGCCGAAGCGGAAAAGATCGTGGCCGAGGCGCGTGCTGCCGGCATCACCGTGGCCGAGCTGGGCAAGACCGGCGGGGATGCGATAATGCTGGACAGCAAGTCGCACGTCGCGGTGGCGGATCTGAAGGCCGGTTTTGAAGGCTGGTTCCCGAAATTCATGGCGGGCGAGGAAATTCCCGCTTCTAACTGAAGGCTATCGTCATGGGCATGAAGGGCACGGACATCGAGGCCTATATCAGGGCCGCCTTTCCCGATGCGGATATCGAGATGAAGGACCTGGCCGGTGATGACAATCACTGGGCCGCGACGGTTGCGTCGAGCGCCTTCAAGGGCAAGACCCGCGTGGCGCAGCACCAGATGGTCTATGCGGCGCTGAAGGGCAATATGGGCGGCGTGCTGCATGCGTTGCAGCTGACCACCATCGTGAAGGACTGAGATGACCGCCCGCGCCAGTGCCGTTGCAGTGGCCACCCTGGCGCTGGGGTCGATGGCGCTGGGCGCGGTTGCGGTGGGGGCGATGGCGATCGGTGCGCTTGCCATCGGCAAGCTGACGATCAGGCGCGTGCGCATTCACCGGCTGGAAGTGGATGAGCTGGTGATACGCAAGCGGCCGCAGGACTAGTTGAACAGATCGCCCCAGCCGCGCTTTTTCACCCGGCGGTAGATGTCCTTGTCGCGGGCGGCGACGAAATGCGATCGCAGGCCGGTTGCATCACACAATTTGAATGTCAGGCCGGGCTTGGTTTCCAGTGGGGTGCTGAGGATGCGCGCAGCATTGTTTGGGACGGGTTCGCGGGTGACGGCGACGTAGCTGTAGCGCTCGTCCTCGAATGGCACGGTTGCGCCCTTGAGCGCCATGTGGTCGCGGCTGCGTGGCAGCCTTTGCGAGAAGTGGCACCAGTCGTCACCAGTGAGGGGACACGCATTGTCGTGGGTGCAGGGAGCGGCGACATGGGCGCCGGCTTCGATCAGGGCGGCGCGGGCGGCACGGATGCGGGCGAAACCGGCGGGGGTGCCGGGTTCGATCAGCACCAGCGCCTGTTCGGTCATTTGCCACAGGTCGGTTGCGACGGCGGCGGCCTGGCCTTCGGGCAGTTCGGCCAGGACGTAGCTGGCGACCACCAGGTCGGTCTGGGGCATGCCGGTGCCCAGGTCGCCGGCGACAATCTCGGCGGTCAGGCTGCCGGCATCGGCCAGTTGCCTTGCCAGCGCGCGCAGGGCGGGATTGCGGTCCAGCAGGGTGATGGCGGCGAGATCGGGCCAGGTGTCGCGGGCCGCCCAGGCGGCGGTGCCGGGGCCGGCGCCGACATCGAGCAGGCTGGCAGGAGCCAAGCCGGGCATGGCTTGCGCGAGCCGTGCAAAGACGGCGGCGCAGGCGGCGTAGGTGGCGGGCATGCGGGCCAGCGCATAAGCCAGCGCATCAGCGGCGCTGACAATGCCGCCGGAGGTCTGGCCGGTGCGGTAGGCGGCCGACATTTTTTCCGCACGCGCAGCAAGGTCTTTGCGGCTGACGCCTTCGAGCATCGCGTCCAGGGCAGCGGTGAGTATGGGTGGAAAGAGCATGGAAATCCGCTGTTTGCGGGGGTCGCCTTGACCCTTTGCGCCCCCGTGCTTAGATCATATCCGAATTACAGGTCCAGAAGGTTCCCTCATGTCCGATGTCCAGACCCGCATTGCCGAAGACGTGAAGTCCAACGACGTGCTGCTCTACATGAAGGGCACGCCGGCATTTCCGCAGTGCGGCTTTTCGGCGGTGACGGTGCAGATCCTGGGTCATGTCGGCGCGCCGTTCAAAGCGGTGAACGTGCTGGAAGACGCCGAAGTGCGCGAAGGCATCAAGACCTTCTCCAACTGGCCGACCATTCCCCAGCTGTATGTGAAGGGCGAATTCGTGGGCGGTGCCGACATCATCCGCGAGATGTTCGAGACCGAAGAGCTGGTGCCGTTCCTGCAGCAGCACGGCGTGGCACTCGAGACCGCCTAGTTATCGCCGAAGTGCCTCGTCCACACCGCCGCAATCGCCGGGCGCTGGGCGACCTTTTGTGACAGCGCGCCCAGCAGCGGCAGGTTGGCGTCGCGCCATTCGCGCCCCAGCGCGCCTTTCCAGCGTGAGAACATCACGGCGTAGATATCCAGCAACGAAAAGCCGCTGGCCAAGATGAAGGGGCCGGTGGCGATGCGTTCCACCAGCAGCAGCCTTTCGCGCACGCGGGCGCGGGCCACCGCCTTGATCGCGTCGGTACCCTGCGGCGCAAAGCGTTCGGGATAATCCACCATTTCGACAAAGGGATAGATTTCGCCGGCCATGAACAGCAGCCAGCGATAGGCCAGCGCCCGCTCGGGCGAGCCTTGCGGCGGCAACAGGCGGGCCTGCGGGAAGTTATCGGCGATGGTGAGCAGGATGGCGACGGATTCGGTGATCACCAGGCCTTCGCCCAGCCGCAGCGCCGGCATCTTGCCGCTGGGATTGATGGCGAGGAAGGCGGGCTGGCGCTGTTCGTTCTTTTCCAGCGATACCAGTTCAAAGGTGTAGGGCGCGCCGGCTTCGGCCAGCGCCGCTTCGGCACTGAAGGCGCCCGAGCCAAGGTCGCCGTAGAGCGTGAACATGTGATGTTCCTGTGATCCGCCCGCCGAGCTTGCAACAAAAAAGCCCGCTGTCGCCAGCGGGCTTTTTGCATGCGTGTTCTGCGCGGCCGCTCGCCTGAGCTCGCGGCGTTCGTGGCCTCTCGCATGTCCACCGGACATGCTCGCGCGCCATGGCGCGCCGGCCACTCACTAACGCGAGTAGAATTCAACGATCAGATGCGGCTCCATCTGGACGGCGTAGGGGACGTCGGCCAGCTTGGGGGTGCGCAGCAGCTTGGCGGACTTGGATTCCTGCACTTCGATATAGTCCGGGGTGTCGCGTTCGCCGCTCTTGCCGGCTTCCAGCACCAGCGCCATTTCGCGCGCCTTGGAGGACAGTTCCAGCGTGTCGCCTTCCTTGACGTGATAGGAGGCGATGGTGACGCGGCGGCCGTTCACCTTCACATGACCGTGGCTGACGATCTGGCGGGCGGCGAACGGGGTCGGCACGAACTTGGAGCGGTACACGACGGTGTCGAGACGGGTCTCGAGCAGGCCGATCATGTTCTCGCCGGTGTCGCCGGGGCGACGGGCGGCGTCGGTGTAATACTTGCGGAACTGGCGCTCGGTGATGTTGCCGTAATAGCCCTTGAGCTTCTGCTTGGCCTGCAGCTGGGTGCCATAGTCCGACAGCTTCTTGGCGCGGCGCTGGCCGTGCTGGCCGGGACCATAGGAACGCTTGTTGACCGGGCTCTTGGGACGACCCCAGAGGTTTTCGCCAACGCGGCGGTCCAGCTTGTACTTCGAATTTTGGCGCTTGCTCATCAGTCCTGCTTCTTGAATTCGGTGCGGCTAGGATGCCGGAAAGGCGCGCACTTATACGGATGGTTCTGGGCCTGTCAAACCCATGCAACCTGTGGTTTAGTCGCCGATTCAGGAACAAGCCTTTTCAATGGTTTATCGCATTATCTCGTGCAGATTTTGGCACTGATGCAGTTTGACCTCGGGACAGGATTGAAGAGTATGGGGCCCAGCCTAGGGTAAGCCATGCATGATTTCTTTCTCGGATTCTGCTGGGCGTTGTGCTGGGGCACCGTTGCTCTGCACATGGCTCGTACACGCCAACGGAAGCCGAATTGGTGGGTTGCGACGGCCATATGGCTTGGTCCGCTGGTGGTCGCGCCCCTGTATTTCGTCCCTGTGAAGCCAGCACATGCCTAAAGGACCCTCCGGCCAGAAGCGCAGGGCTGACGTGATCGGCAACGCCGTCCACGTCATGCGGATTGCCACAGGCGAAGAAAAGGAAAGCGGCCACGCGCCGGGTTGTTGGCCAGCCCATCAAGGCTTTCGTTTCCACGCCCTATTTCGAAAAGCACAACCAGACCATGCGCCGGCATATGAAGCGGTTTTACCGCCTGACCGCCGGGCATTCCAAGAAGATCGACAACCATGTTCACATGGTCGCGCTTTACACGACCTGGTACAATTTTGCCCGGATTAACAGCTCCATCCGTATGTTCCCGGCCATGGCCGCAAGGCTCACCGAAACCCTTTGGGACATTGGCGATATTGTGAAGCTGATTGAAGCGTGGGAAGCTTACCGCGCTGCATAAGCAGTTGGAGGGACCATGCGCACCATTTCGGTTGCTACGTTGTTGGCCCTAATCGCACTATCTGCATCCGCCCAAACACCTCTAGCGCCAGGGTTGCCAGCCGGTATCCTGCCCGCTCAAGGCATGAAAACTACAGAAAACTATTTGTTCGGTATCGCGGCGCTTGCTGCGGTTGGGTTTGGGGTGTTCCTGGTCGGGAAGAAAAGCACTTCGACCACCAGCACGACGCCGTAGCTACAACCCTAGGCCAAACTGTACCGGCGCCCAGATTTGGCACTGGTACAGTTTGACCTGAAATCAGGTTTGGGCCGCTTCAGAGTTTGAAATGGGCTACTGGAGCGAGGGCCAGGACCAAGGCGGCGACCTGTAGGGCAATACCCGCTGGCCCGCGCCAACGTCTCCATTCGGCGGTAGCTAGATAGCCCAACACGAAGGGCGTTTGAGCCAAGATCAGGAGCCAGAAGACCTTGAACCCAAGCCCTTCGTCGCTGTTGCCAGACCGGATGCCACCGGCGACGTTGCCGAGAACCCAGACGCAGGCCATGAGAGACAGGACCAAAGGTACGGCAGCGCAAATGCGATTTCTGGTTCGGCGGTTCATGGAGCCCTCCATACAAGCCAGAAAGGCAGCATATACCCATGCCTAAAAAGCCCCAAGGCCCCAAGGGCAAGGCTCCCACGCCACCCAAGTCCACAAAACTGCCCCGCAAGTTGCCGGACGATCCTGTGTCCCGCGCTGTCAGCATCATGCGGACGGCCACCAAGCAGGAAGTTGGCGATACCGCCGACAAGATCACCCGCGCGCCGAAGAAGAAACGCCAGGACTTTTCTGACTGATCCTCCAGCGAAGGGAAAAGAGGCAACGGCTTAGGTGCGGCAGGTGCTAGCCAGGCCATGCGCCAGCACATGAAGCGGTTTAACCGGTCGACGGCGGCTCACAGCAAGAAACTGATAAACCACGTTCACATGGTGAGCCTCTATACCTCCTGGTATAACTTTGACCGGATTAACTGCGCCGTCCGCATGTCTCCGGCGATGGCCTGTGGCCTTGCAGCGCCTCTGGGACGTTGCCGACATTGTGAAGCTAGTAGAGGAATGGGAAGCGGTGATATCAAGTGAACATTAGCATTCGCGCTGGCCTTCTGAGCGAGCGAGCCGAACTTGAAGACTTACAGCGGCGCGCTAGTCTCGCAATCGAACAATACCGCGAGGACTTACTGGCACACCCAGAGGCAATTCATATTCCCCCGTCGCAGATGTTGGAGGAAGGAGTCCGCGTCGCTGAAATTGCAGGTCAGATTGTTGGGTTTTCTGCGGTTCTTCCCAAAGCCGCTCAAATATTTGACCTAGATGGCTTATTTGTTGAACCGGTCAGGTGGCGCAACGGCATCGGACGAGAATTGATTGCTGATGCAGTTCAATATGTGAAGGCGCAGGGAGGAAATACCCTAGAAGTTGTTGCCAACCCTACTGCCGAAGTCTTCTATGAAAAGAACGGTTTTGAAAAATTTGGTTGCGCCGAAACACAGTTTGGGCCTGCGCGCACTATGCGTCGCCTAATATAACCCTAAGTCGAATTGTAACAGTGCCCAGATTTTGGCAGTGGTACAGTTTCGATTTTCGCCGGATTTCGGGAATTAGGCGCCGAGGCCAGGGCCGAGCCAGTGGGGGTATTGGTCCTGGCGGGCGGCCATTCGCGCGATCTTTCGCCAATCCTGGGCCATCATTTCAAAGCTGGCGGCTTCCAGGGGGGCCGGGCAACGATCGGACAGCCAGTCCATTCGTGCGGCCTTGATGAGGCATTGTCCGGCACTGCGCATCACGGCACCGTAGGCGCGTTGCCACGACAAACCTAATGCGCGTTGGGGATGTTGAGGCGGGTTGCGACCAAGTGGGGCCAACGCCGGCAGGATCACCGGGCCGACATCGCCATGCACTGGTTGTAACCCGTTATCGTCATTCTTTGTTTTGTGGCGGCGTCAAACGCTGTCTGGTTTACTTCTGATGCGGCAACCCTGGCGCACCATTCGTTGGGTGCGGTGCTGGTGGCTACCGGTTGAACGGGGGCGGGTTCGGCGACCACCTGTTCGGCATCCTCATCGGGGAGCCCGACATAGGTCAGCGCGGAGTCCAGGGTGGAACACCCGGACAGGAAAATACTCAGGACGGCGGCGGCCATGAAGCGAGCGCTCATCCAATAGTCTTAACCTACTATTTTGCCGGCCCCTAGTGCGCGTCGTGAGCTGATCGCAATTGGTTTGAACCGGTCTTCCCGCAAGCATCGTAGGTACGAACACCTAAGCAGTTTTCGGCGGAGCGAATTTAACCTGTCCGGCATGTCCTGCGCCCAGAATGCTCCCCGGCCTGAACGTCTTGCGTATCCAGACGGGCTGTCCGAGGGGGCCGGGGGCGAAAGCTTCCGGCCCTTTTCGGTATCGGCGCGCGACTAGGCGTTGGGATGGACGCGGCTGCAGTCGTCGCGCATTTCCTGGGCCAGCGTTGCGAGGCGCTCGGCGAAATGATGGTCCATGGCGGGTCCCTGGCGAATGTTCCCGGACATGATTTCCAGGACTTCGGCCATGCGGCCATATTCATGAATGCTGAAGGGCGCTTTCTGGTCGGACAAAGCCCTACTCCTGAAAGAGAAAAGAGAAGCCCGGCGCATCGGGGCTGGGGGGGCGGCGCCGGGCTCTCTGGACGCGCCAAAGAGCGAACAAAGCTGCCCCCTGACACTCAGGCAACGTCACTGCACGGACACCGTTCCCTGCCTCAGGGCGATGGGGTTTGCAGATCGCTGGTGTAATTTTCCACCACAAGGCTGAAAGGCACTGCATCTGGGGTCAGAAGCAGGGCGCGCACCCTCAGGATGGTGTCGGAACCTTTGACGGCGGCGGCGTCCAGGGTAGTGCGATGAAAATCCAGTGCCTTCACTGCCGCCCCGAATGGCGTTTCGGTGGTATCCAGCGCCGTGTTCATCGCAGGCGTCAGCCGCGCGGGCACATACCAGTTGTCGGCCACCGACAGGACATGGGTGCCGCACATCAGCTTGACGCGGCGGTAGCGGATGGGCTCGCCGGCTTCCACCTTCAGCAGGGCGCGGGTCTGGGCACTGGGCGGTGTCTCCACCGGATCGCGCAGTGCGCGGATCGTGGGGAGCGCGGCCAGATGCGCAGCGGCGCACCATTGGCCCAGCACCACCGTGGCGCTGCGCGCTGACAGAAGATCACTTCTGAGGCGTGTTGCAGCGTCGGGTTGTGCGGCCGCGGGCATGATCGCAAGCGACAACAAAAGCGCCAACAAAAGCGCAAGACGCCATAAGTGAATCATGCTCTGCTCCGCACTCAAGCCAAACCTGCCACAAGACAGGAGTTTAGCATGTCCTCCCGCCGCGACTGGATGAAATCAATGACGCTGGGCATGGCCGGGCTGCTGGCGGGGGAGCGTGAGGCGGCTGCCGCACCCGTCAACAGCGCGCGCGCCCTGGCCGATCCGCGCGATCCCATCCTGATCACAAAGCTGGAGATCATTCCGGTCCAGTCGCTGCGCAGCATCTTCGTCAAGATGCACACCGATGCCGGCATCATCGGGCTGGGCGAAGGCACGGTGGAGGGCAAGATCGAAACGGTGGTGGCGGCGATCGCGCAGCTGGAGCCATATCTGAAAGGCAAGGATGCGCGCCGGCCGGCGCATCACTGGCAGGCGATCTATCGCCATGCCTTTTATCGCGGCGATGTCATCCTCACCTCCGCCCTGTCGGCGGTGGACATTGCGATGTGGGACATCAAGGGCAAGGCGCTGGGGGTACCTATCTATGACCTGTTGGGCGGGCCGACGCGCGACCGCATCAAATGCTATGGCCAGGCCGAAAGCGTCGAAGAAACCCGAAGCCATGTGCTGGCCGAGGGCTATACCTCGATGAAGACCAGCGTCAGCAGTAGCCGCGGGCGGCTGTCGCGCCCTTCGGAGAGCCCTTATTACATTGACGGTTTTGTCGAGAAGGTGCGGGCGATCCGCGAACTGGTCGGTCCCGATTTCGATCTGGGCATCGAGATGCATGGCGAGCATGAGCCCGCCACCGCGATGGAAATCATCAAGGCGCTGGAGCCGTTCCGGCCCTGGTTCTATGAAGAGCCGATCCAGTTCCAGAATCTTCCCATGATGGCGGAGATGGCGAAGAAGACGACCTTCCCCTTCGCCACCGGCGAGCGCATGGTGACCAAGTGGCAGTTCCGCGACCTGCTGACGGCGGGCGCGGCGCAATTGCTGCAGCCCGACATCACCCATGTCGGCGGCATCACCGAGATGAAGGCGGTCGCGGCGCTGGCGGAATCCTTCTATGCCTCGATGCTGCCCCACTCCAAGGAAGGGGTGGTGGGCTTTGCCGCCTCCATGCACGTGGCGGCTTCGATCCCCAATTTCCTGGCGCATGAAGTGCCCAGCCTGCAGGCCGTCAAGGGCGGCCCGCCCAATGTGCAGCGCAGCCCCATGGGCAAGAGCTACATCACCAAGCCGTTCGTGATGACGGGCGGGGCGATTGTGCTGAAGGGCAATATCGACGGCCCCGGCCTGGGCGTGGATCTGGACGAGAACCTGGTGGACAATGAGCGCGGCATTCCCGAATGGGAATTCCCCGAAATGTGGGACACGTTTGACGGGTCGGTGCGCGACCACTGATCGCGCTTCCATTTTTCGCGATTCGCAGCTTATTGTCGCCGCAACAAAAGCAGGGCGGGGATCCCATGAAGAAAATTCTGTTCACCGCATTGGCATGCGCGTCACTGATCGCCGCGCAGGCGCAGGCGCCCTATAAGCCCGGCGCCACGGCGCGCGAGCTGATGCCGTTGATGAGCAAGCCGGTGGCGCCGTTTGAATGGGCCTATCCGGTGGGCCCGGCCGGTCTGCCGCAGCCCAGTCCCACCGCCACCTTCACCGCGACCGGCGCCGACCCGGCGATGAAGCTGACCATGAAGCAGATCAACAATGCCTTCGGCCCGCCCGACTGGTTCCCCAAGGAGCATGCGCCCCTGCCCCAGATCGTGGCCCATGGCCGCGAGCCGCATGTGCTGGCCTGCATGCTTTGCCATCTGCCCAACGGCAATGGTCACCCGGAATCGGCCAGCGTGTCGGGGCTGAAGGTGCCTTACATCATCGCCCAGATGCATGCCTTCCGAGATGGCGACCGCACCAACATCCGCGCCCCCGCCATGATCGAGATGGCGCTGGACATCAGCGAGAAGGAGCTGCGCGAGGCGGCGGTGTATTTCTCGAAGATTCCGCGCAACCAGCAGAAATGGATCCGGGTGGTGGAAACCAGCCGGGCGCCGGCCAGCCATGTGGGCGCCGGTGGCGCGCGCTTCTTCGACAAGGGGGCGCAGACCGTGCCGGTGCCCGCCGACATGATCTATGAGGTGGCCGAAGGCGAAGAGGTCGAACTGCGCAACGACCATGTCGGCTTTGTCGATTATGTGCCGATGGGTTCGCTGGCCAAGGGCCGCGCCGTGGCGTTTGGCAACAAGGGCCAGATGCGCACCTGCGGTTCGTGCCATGGCGATGACTATCGGGGCCATGACGAGGCCCCGCGCCTGGCCGGGCGCAGCGCCTATTACCTGATCCGCCAACTGGCCGACATGAAGGCGGGCGTGCGCAAGGGCAGCGCGCTGGGCAAGATGAAGGACGTGGTGGGCAAGCTGTCGGATGCCGACATCCTGAATGTCGCGGCCTATATGGCGTCGCGCGCGCCCTGATATGGCGCTGTGCGCCCATTTGGGGGTATGGGATACGCCAGTGGCCCCGTGGCGGAACTGGTAGACGCACCGGACTTAAAATCCGTTGTTCCGAAAGGGATGTGTCGGTTCGAGTCCGACGGGGGCCACCACTATCCGCCAAAATGTCTCACTGTGCGGGCCGCAATTTCCTGACACAGTTTGCCGCATGAAGCGGCTGGTCCTTCTTTTTGCCTTCTGCCTGATCGCCGCACCGGCCTTGGCCGCGCCGCTTTCCATCCGCATGGTGGTGGTGACCACCTTTCAGCATGGCGAGAATGGGTTCGGCGAGATGAAGGCCTGGCTGGCGGAAGCGCCGGTGAAGCTGCCGTTTCCCGCGGGCGATGTGCCGCTGCGCTATGATCCGGCGCGCGGGCTTTTGGTGGTTGCCACCGGCATGGGTTCGCCGCATGCCGCGGCCTCGATCATGGCGCTTGGCACCGATGCGCGGTTCGACCTGACCAAGGCCTATTGGCTGGTGGCGGCGATTGCGGGTGTTGACCCGGATGCTGGATCGCTGGGGTCGGCGGCGTGGATTGGTGAGGTGATCGACGGCGATTACGGGTTCGAGATCGATGCGCGCGAGACGCCGCCGGACTGGACCACCGGCAAGCTGCCCTGGTTCAAACCCGCGCCCTATGCCCTGCCGGTGCCCGATACCGCGGACAATCTGTTTGCGCTGAACCTGGGCTTGCGCGACTGGGCCTTCAACCTCACCCGCGATGTCGCCCTGCCCGATGATGCCGCGCTGGTGCAGGGACGCAAGGGCTATGGCGAAGCGGCCGCGGGCAAACCGCCCTTTGTGCTGAGCGGCAGCGAAGTCAGCGGCCAGAGCTGGTGGGCGGGCTGGATCGCCACGCGCCATGCGCGGCGCTGGGCGGATTATTGGACGGGCGGCAAAGGGCGCTTCGTCATGTCGGCGATGGAAGACAGCGGGATCGCGCGCGCCATTGGACTATTGGGTCGCATGAAACTGGCTGACCCCGCGCGGCTGATGATCCTGCGCACCGCGTCGGACTATACGGCGCCGCCGCCGGGGGTGAGCGCGGCGGCGTATGTCGCCGCCATCCAGAAGAATGTGCCGGCCACGCGCGAGGCGCTGGCGGCGGCTTACGCAGTTGGCAAGCCGGTGGTGACGGAGATCACCGGGCATTGGGCGAAGTATGAGAAGATGGTGCCTTCCGCGGATTAGGCGTCGGGATCAGATCGGGCGCTCCATCAGCGCGGTCTGCAACATCGCGCGGGCATAGGCGACATGGTACGCCCAGGCCGCATAGCTGTTGGTGTTGGGGTCACTGGCGGCGGCAAGGGCGCTGCCGCGTTCGCCGGCCGGATCGCGCAGGGTTTCGCCAAGCCCGTCATTCACATTCAGGCCGCGCGCATGTTCAGGGTGGATCATGCGGGTATATTTCAGCCGCACCAGCTCCTTCATGACCGCGAGCATGTTGACCATGCCATTGTCGGGCCAGACCTCTGTGTATTCTTCGCGCGGTCGGCGCACGATGACGTTGCGGTAATGCACATGCTGAATTCTGTCGCGCTCGCCCAGCCAGCGCGCCACCAGCACCGGGTCTTCGCCGATCTCGCGACTGACGCCGCAGTCATAGGTCATGCCATTGCTGGGTGAATCCACCAGGCCGATCAGCCTTTTCCAATCCGCGAAGGTCGTCATGATCTGATGCGAGCCGCGCGAAATCGCTGGCGGCGGATCGTTGGGGTGCAGCGACAGCCGCACGTTCGCCGCTTCGGCTACAGGCACCACTTCTTTGAGGAAATATTCCAGGTTGGCCCATTGGGCGTCGGCCGTCTGTGCGCCGGTCTCGGACAAGGGCGGCAGGTCCTTCACCCGGTCATAGTGAAAGGATTCCACCACGGCGCCGCCGCGGGCGGGATCAGGGGCGTGGAAATAGCCTTCCTCCAGACGGTGCGCATAGAAATTGTACTCCACCACCGGAATGCCCGCGGCACCGGCAGCGCGGATCGACTGCTGGACCAACGCGATGGCCTGGGGGCGGCCCGGGCGCGCCAGGATGATGTCGCGCATGGTCTCGCGCGCCGCGCCGACATAGGGCAGCACGATGTCGCCCACCGATAGACCATTGTCGCGCAGCAGCTTGACGCGCGCCTTGAGAACATCGGCCGTGAAGGGGAAGCCGGTATTGTTGAGGATGACGTGGGAGAGCCCGATCTGGCGAAAGCGGCGCAGGCCCTGGGGATTCATCTCGGCCTCGACCACCGGGCCGATGCCAATCTTGGGTGTGCCCGCATCTTCCTGCGGCATGCCCTGGTCAGCGGGCGTCCAGGCGGCGAAAGCCGGGGTGGCGAGCGCAGCACCCGACATGGCCAGCAAGCAGCGGCGGTTGATGGTGGACATGGCGGCCTCCCCATTGTTTTGGGCGCAGCTTAGAGCCTGGGGTCAGGTCTGCAAGATCGCCTCGATCAGGCGTGGGCCTTTGGTGGTCATGGCTTCGGCGAATTGGGCGGCGAAGTCTTTGGTGTTGGTGGCGGTGGTGGCGGGGACACCCTGGGCCTGGGCCAGTTTTGCGAAATCGATCTCGGGGTTGGTGAGGTCGAGCATGGCGAGGGTTGTGGGGCCGGGATTTTTGGCGCCGACGCGGGCGAGTTCGATGTTGAGAATGTTGTAGCTGCGGTTGGCACAGATGATCACCGTGATGTCGAGCTTTTCGCGCGCCATGGTCCACAAGGCGGGCAGCGAATACATCGCGGCGCCGTCGCCGCTGATCGCGATGACCTTGCGATCCGGGCAGGCAAGGCTCGCGCCGACCGCCATGGGTGCGGCATCGCCGATGGCGCCGCCGGTGAGAAAGAGGACGTCGTGCGCGGGTGCGGCGACCAGATGTTTTTGCAGGCCGGGACCGGCGGTGAGGGAATCGTCCGACAGGATGGCATTGTCGGGCAACAGCCGCGCCATGATGGCGCCCATCGCATCGGCGGTCAGGGCGCCATCGGGGGGCAGGTCCGGAATGATGCGCGTCACGGTTTGGCCGGGCGCATCGGCCTTCAGCACATCGGTCAGCGCAGCAAGGGCGGCGACCGTGTCGTCGCCGGGCTCGGCCAGGGTGAGCAGGTTGCAGCCGGGCGGCGTCATCCAGCTGGGCAGGCTCGGATAGGCGAAGAAGCTGACGGGGGGAGGCGCACCCACCAGGATGATCTGTTCCAGGCCGCCGAGAAATTCCAGGATCTCTTCCGCGAAATAGGGAATGCGTTCCACGCGGGGCAAGCCGGCGCCGCGGGTAATGCGCGGCGTGAAGTAGTCGTGGAACAGCCGCGCCCCGGTGGCGCGGGCAATGCGGCCTGCGAACGCCAGGCCTTCGCGTTCCAGGCATGGCCCGCGCAGCAGCAAGGCGCTGCGTTTGCCATTGGCGAGGGCGGCGGCGATCTGTTGGATGGTGGCGGCATCGATGATTTTTGCAGCAATGTCCGGCAGGGGCTTTGCGGGCGCATCGGCGGGGTCCCAGGCGCAATCGGCGGGCAGGATCAGGGTGGCGATCTGGCCCTGCCGCGCGGCCTGCACGGCGCGCGCGCCGTCACGCGCCGCTTCGAACGGCGACGTGGCCAGGTGCAGCCAGTCCGATACGGGGCGGCAGATGCCCATGATGTCGCTGGTCAGCGGCGCCTGGGTGTATTGGGCGTGGCTGGTGGCGTGGTCGCCCACGATATTGACGATCGGCTGGCGTGCCTTGCGCGCATTGTGCAGGAAGGACACCGCATTGGCGAAGCCGGGCCCCAGATGCAGCAGGGTTGCGGCGGGCTTGCCGGCCATGCGGGCATAGCCGTCGGCAGCGCCGGCCACCACGCCTTCCTGCAGGCACAGGACGCCCTTCAGCCGCGGCTCAGCCTCCAGCGCCGCGACGAAATGCATTTCAGACGTGCCGGGATTGCCGAAGCAGATTTCGATGCCGCAATCGGCAAGGGTATGGACCAGGGTCTGCGCGCCATTCATGAGTCCATAAAACAATAAGGGCCGCCACCCGCAAGGGTGACGGCCCACATTGTCTTACTGCTTGTCGCAGCCTTTAAGCGGCGCGGACCTTTAACGTAAGATTCCAGCGCGCGGCCTTTGACGTCCGCAGATAGTGACAATGAGACACTGGATCACCTCCTTCGCTGAATTTGTTGCATCGCGATTATAGCAGATTCGGAAAGTCCGGCTACGGAATTTTCGCCGAATTATTTTTTCGCCGCCTTCATTTGCTGGACGGCGGATTTTCCGGCGGCCAGCAGGGTTTCGTCGGAGGTGACGGTAACCAGGTCGAAGCCCTTGGCGATCATCGCCAGGGCGTAGTCAGTGCCGGCGCAATGCATTCCCGCCGCCAGGCCCGCCTTTTTGGCGGCGGCCAGGATGCGGTCCACCGCCGCCATCACCACCGGATCATCGGTGTTCTGCCGGGGCGGACGCCCCATCGCCAGCGCCAGGTCGGCGGGCCCGATATAGAGCATGTCCAGCCCCGGCACGGCGGCGATGGCGGCGACATTCTCTAGGCCCAGGGCACTTTCGATCTGGGCGATGGCCAGCACCGTGTCGTTGGCGCGTTCGATGTAATCGGGGCCGCCATAGAGAAACCCGCGCTTGGGGCCGACGCTGCGAAAGCCCAGCGGGGCATAGCGCGCGGCGCCGACAAAGCGCACCGCATCGGCCACGCTTTCGATATTGGGGCAGATCACGCCATAGGCGCCGGCGTCCAGCGCCCGCATGATGTCGCCCGGCTCGTTCCACGGCACCCGCACCAGCGGCACGGTGTCGGTGGTGGAGATGGCGGTGAACATGGCGCACATGGCGGCGAAGTCGGCATGGCCGTGTTGCAGGTCCACGGTCAGGCTGTCCCAGCCCTGATGGGCCAGCATTTCGGCCGCCAGGGCGCCCGGCAGGGTCAGCCAGCAATTGGATGCCGCCTTGCCGGAAGACCATATCTCGCGCAGGCGGTTGGGACGCATGGGCCCAGCCTAGCGCCATCAGTTGGCGGGCGCAAAAGGCCGGGATAGAATCGCCGCCCCACGGGGATTCTGCTTGGAAACCATCTCGACCAGTTGCGTCATCGCCGGCGGCGGCCCGGCGGGCATGATGTGCGGCTTGCTGCTGGCGCGCGCTGGGGTGGACGTAACGGTGCTGGAAAAGCACGCCGATTTCCTGCGCGATTTTCGCGGCGACACGGTGCATCCCTCGACTTTGCAGGTCATGCACGAGCTGGGGCTGCTGGAGCGTTTCCTCAAGCTGCCGCATGCGCGCATCGCCCATGCCGGCATTGATATCGGCGATGCGCATTATGAATTGGCGGACATGACGCACCTGCCCACGGCCTGCAAGTTCATCGCCATGATGCCGCAATGGGACTTTTTGGATTTCCTGAAGGCCGAGGCGACAAAATATCCGCACTTCCACCTGATGATGCAGACCGAGGCCAAGGACCTGATCGGGCAAGGCGGCAAGATTGTGGGCGTGGTAGCGACCGGGCCGGGCGGCTATCTGCAGGTCAGGGCGGGACTGACCATCGCCGCCGATGGCCGCCATTCCACCCTGCGCGACAAGTCCGGGCTGAAGGTGATGGACCTGGGGGCGCCGTTCGATGTGCTGTGGCTGCGCCTGCCGGTGGCGGCGGGCGATCCGGTGGACATTCTGGGGCGGATCAGGGACGGGCAGATGTTCGTGATGATCCATCGCGGCGATTACTGGCAATGCGCGCTGATCATTCCCAAGGGCGGCTTTGACGCCATCAAGGCCGCGGGCCTGTCCAAGTTCCGCGCCCGGCTGAAAGTCATTGCGGGCTTTGCCGCGGGCCGGGTGGACGAGGCCATCAAGGATTTCGACCAGGTAAAGCTGTTGACGGTGGCGGTGGACAGGCTGGAAAAATGGGCGCGGCCGGGGCTGGTGTGCATCGGCGATGCCGCCCATGCCATGTCGCCGGTGGGCGGGGTGGGCATCAACCTGGCGATCCAGGATGCGGTGGCGACGGCGAACATCCTGGGGCCGGTGCTGCAGAAGGGGGTGCCCCGCTTTGCGGACCTGAAGAAGGTGCAGGCGCGGCGGGAATTTGCCGTGCGGGTGATCCAGGCCTTCCAGGTGGCGGTACAAGGGCGCATCCTGGCGCCGACCATCAGTGGCGGCAGGACCCTGGCAGCGCCCTGGTTCCTCAAACTTTTCAATCGCTGGCCGTTGCTCAGGCGACTGCCGGCGCGTTTTATCGGCATGGGCGTGCGGCCCGAACATGTGAGGATTCGATGAGACTGGAACTGAGCCCCATCAACGGCTTTGGCTGGTTTGACGGCGATGAACAACCGATGGAGGTGCCCGAGCCCTTCAGCGTGGAGGTGACCGTCACCCAGGCGGGCGATCCCTTTGTCAGCGTGCTGGGACAGGTCGCACCGGGCAGCCACCCACTGGCGGGCAAGTGGCTGATCCTGACGCCGCGCCGCAAATCCTTTTCGCTGGGGTTCGACGGCTTCTGCAACCTGTTCGGCTTCGACGACAAGCCTAGCGTGCCCAAGATCAATGAGGCGCTTGTCGACAAGCCCAGCCTGACGGGCGCAGTGCAGGTGGACGAGATCATCGACTAGGATTCGCGGGCGCCATGCTGCGGCGCGGAATCGAAGGCTTTTGCGGGTTTGGCAAAACAGGTCTAGCGTGGTCGCACCAATCCGAAGGAGCGCGCCATGGCCGTCCTGGATCATCACGATCGCGTTGCACCATCCGACAATATGTGTGCGGTGCAGTTCTGCCTGACCTGGGTGGGATTCTTCGCCTTTATCGGCCTCATCACCTGGCTGGTAAGTTTTCTGTAAGCACAACGGTGCTTATTGCTCCGGGTCCCCTTCCCTCGCGGCTGAACGCCGCTCGCCGGGGATGACAGCACGCTGGCGTGCTGTCACATCTGCATCGTCCAGCCTTCTACGCCCATCGCCGCCTGGCGCACGGCTTCGGTCAGGGTCGGATGCGAATGGCAGGTGCGGGCGATGTCTTCGGACGAGGCGCCGAATTCCATGGCCAGAACCACTTCCGCAATCAGGTTGCCGGCTTCGGGGCCGACGATGGCGCAGCCCAGCACGCGGTCGGTCTTGGCGTCGGCCATGATCTTCACCATGCCGTCGGTGGCCATGATGGTCTTGGCGCGGGCATTGGCGGTGAAGGGAAACTTGCCGACCTTGTAGGCGATGCCCGCGGCCTTCAGGTCTTCTTCGCTTTTTCCGACCGTGGCGACTTCCGGGAAAGTGTAGACCACCGACGGAATCGCGTCGTAATTCACATGCCCGGCCTTGCCGGCGATGATCTCCGCGCAGGCCGTCGCTTCATCTTCGGCCTTGTGCGCCAGCATGGCGCCTTCGCGGCAATCGCCGATGGCGTAGATGCCCGGCACATTGCTGCGATAGTGATTGTCGGTAACGATGCGGCCACGCTTGTCCATCGCCACGCCGATCTCCTGCAGGCCCAGATTGGCGGTGTAGGGAATGCGGCCGATGGCGACCAGCATCACATCGGCGTCCAGTATGCGGCTGTCGCCGCCCGCTGCCGGTTCGACGGTGACCTTCAGCCCGCCTGCCTTTTTCTCCACGCCGGTGACCTTGGTGGAAAGATGGAAGGTGAAACCCTGCTTGGTCAACACGCGCTGGAACGCCTTGGACACTTCCAGGTCGATGCCCGGCGTGACGCGGTCAAGGAATTCCACCACCGTCACTTCGGAACCCAGCCGGCTCCAGACCGAACCCAGCTCAAGCCCGATCACGCCAGCACCAACGACCAATAACTTCTTGGGCACAGACGTCAGCGCCAGCGCGCCGGTCGAGGATACGGTCTGCTTTTCGTCCAGGGTGACGCCGGGCAACGGCGCAACGTCCGAGCCGGTGGCGATGATGATATGCTTGGCGCTGAGGGTGCGGGTCTTGCCGTCCGCCAGCTTTACTTCGACTTTGCCAAGACTTCCATTTGAAGAAGCCGCGGTAATGCGCGCTTCGCCGACAATGGCTTCGCTCTTGGCCTTCTTGAGCAGGAATTCCACGCCCTTCGTCAGCTCGCCGACCACCTTGGTCTTCTGCGCCATCATGGCGGGCAGGTCGAGATCGACCTTGGCCTTGATGCCCAGCTTGGCGAAATCATGCTGGGCTTCGTGGAAGCGCTCGCTAGCATGCAGCAGCGCCTTGGAGGGAATGCAGCCGACGTTCAGACAGGTGCCGCCGAAGCTGCCGCGCTTGTCGATGCAGGCGCTGGTCAGGCCAAGCTGGCCCAGACGGATCGCGGCATTGTAGCCGCCGGGGCCGCCCCCGATCACGATTGCATCAAAACTGTCCGCCATGGTCCTGCGCTCACCTGATTTACAGGCCGGAACATAACCATTCGGGGCTTAACGAAAACAGCCCGAAACGCATGACAGTGCGGCGATTCCGCCTAGGCGGCGGAAACTGCAGGCTTTGAATCGGGATCGGGGAACACCAGGTCCACCGCCGTCCCCTGCCCCGGCTCGGAATGGACGCTGGAAACGCCGCCCAATTGCAGGCCGAAGGTCTTGATCAGGCGGCTGCCCACGCTCTTGGCTGTGTCGTCCATGGAAAAGCCCTTGCCGTCATCGGCGATGGACAGTTTCAGCTTGCCGTCCGGCACGGGCACCAGGGTGACCCGGATCACCCCCCGCTGTTCGTCCGGGAAGGCATGCTTGAAGATATTGGTCAGGACTTCGACTGTGAACAACGCCAGCGCCACCGCCACGTTGCCCGACACCACGCGGCTGGGCACGTCCACTTCGACCTTGACGAAATCGTTGCTCAAGCCGCCGGCGATCTGGTGGCAGAGCTCTTCCAGCAGCTGGCGGATGTCCAGGGTGCTCTGGTCTTCCAACTCATTGAGGATGCGGTGGACCAGCGCCAGCGCGTTAATCCGGGTCTGGGCCTGCAACAGCGCGTCGCGCGCCGCCGGATCCTTCACCTGATTGGCCTGGATGGACAACAGGCTCATCACAATCTGCAGGTTGTTCTTCACCCGGTGGTGAATTTCCTTGATCAGCGTGGTCTTCATGTCCACGGATTCGCGCAGCCGCCGGTCGCGGTCCTGGATGCCTTCGGCCATGTCGCTCAGCGCATCGCCCAGCAGCTTGAACTCCACCGGCGCGTCCGCCAGGTCGGGCCGGATGGCGTAATGACCGCTGCGATAGGCCGCCGCGATGCGCCGCAGATAGCTGATCCACTGCGTCACCTGGCGGTCGGTGGCCAGCCAGATCGCGAACCAGGCAAAGCCAATCATCAGGATGGGCAGCGCGAAATCCAGCCCAACATGCAGATATGTGGGGCCGAACAGCCGGTCTTGGCCCATCGCAAAAGCCACGAAAATGGAATTGCCCATCAACGTCGCATTGCCATAGCGCCACACCTCGCCGCGCGCATCCACCGCGCTGGATACTTCGTTGGGATCGGCGCCCGAGGCTAGCGCTGCCTTGGCGATGGCCGCGCCTACTTCTTTGTTGTTGGTGGCGATAACCTTGCCGGCGCGGTCATACACCGCCACCACCGCGCCCTTGGGCAAATTGGAGGAGCGCATCATGTAATCGATCCAGTGCACATCCAGCGAGATGGCCACGGTGCCGTCAAAGCTGCCGTCCGCCTTGTGCAGGGCCAGCATTCCCCCGATCACCGGTTGGCCGGTGACGCGGCTGATCAGCTCGTTTGAAACCGCCATGCCGTCGGTCTTTTGCGCATCGGCAAAGACGCCATAGCTGTCCACTTTCAGGCCATGGGCCAACGCCATGGCCGAACAGACGACGCGGCCGCTGGCATCAATGCGCGAGAGATTGGAAAAATAGCGCACGCCAATCAGCGTGTCGGCCAGCACGCCGTCGCAATTGCCGTTCATGCCGCGCACTTCGCTGAGGCTGCCTACCGCGCGCAGCACCTGTTCGGCGGCGGCCATCAGGTTCTGATCGCCGGCCGCTACGGTGCGAGCCGATTGCACCAGCCGGTCATGGACATTGGCGATGTCCAGGCGCGCGCGCGCCACCCCCTGAAAGATCGAAACCATCACCACGGGCACCAGGGCCAGCGTGATGATCGCCTGAAGCCGGCGGCGCAACGTCCAGCCAGCTTCGCGGCCCATAATGTTCATGGGATTATTTGGTGCGTTTTTTTCCGGTGAACTCGTCGGAGCGCCCAGGGCTGAGATGATCAAGTTGCGCCATGATCTCACGAGCCGCTTCCCCCCCGGCAGGACGCGACACATCGTTCAGCGTGTCGCTGCCGTCCAGAATCTCTATCAAGGTCTTGCGCGCGCGGGCAACCCGGCTTTTCACCGTACCCACGGCGCATTTGCATATCGCCGCGGCGTCTTCGTAGGAAAAACCACCTGCGCCCACCAAAATCAGCGCTTCGCGCTGCTCGTCGGACAGATGCTTGAGGGCGCGCACCGTGTCGGACAGTTCGGCGGAATGGACCTGGTCCTCACCGCCGCCGGGAATACGCTCGGCAGCTTCCTGGTCCCAGGGCGCCTGACGCCAGGCGCGGCGGCGGTCGGAATAGAACTGGTTGCGCAGGATGGTGAACAGCCAGGCCTTCAGATTGGTGCCGGGAATGAAGCTGGATCGGCTCTGCCAGGCCTTGACCAGCGTTTCCTGCGCCAGATCGTCGGCGGCTTCCTGGTTGCCCGTCAGGGAGCGCGCAAAGGCGCGCAGGAACGGGACCAGACCAAGCAATTCTGTCTTGAAGTCGGGGTTTTCCGACTTCGGGGCATAGGCGGCGGGGGCGGATGTGGGCATCACGAATCCTTCTTGCCCCCCTTGGCTTCGGCATCGTCAATCTGACGAAGCAAGTCCATGAAATCGTCCGGCACGGATTCCTGCGCGACATCGTCGTACATGCGGCGCAGTTCGCGGCCTATTGCCCGCTGGCGGGCCCGGATGGCCCGCGCCTTTTCTGAGGGTTTTTCCTCGTTAGCCACGTCCATATCCCATTGCTGTGTCATGTACGGCCAAACCATTTCCTGGTGCGGCACTAAACCCAAAAGTCAGGTAAAGCGCCTTATTTCGACGTATCCGCCCCATGCCAGTTCCCTTCCCAAGGTTCCAAACGTACGGATTTGGCGATGGTTCCGGCATGGGAGGGAACTTTTTGGGCTGGCGTAAGTTCCTCCCCTGAGCTTTTCTCTTTGGCCGAAGGAGCCATATCCATGACCATGTCGCAAACTCTTGCGCCGCACCTCCCCTACCTGCGCCGTTATGCGCGGGCTTTGACCGGGTCTCAGTCTTCGGGAGACGCCCATGTTCGGGCGGCCCTGACGGCAATTCTCGCTGGAGATCAAAGCCTTATCGAGGGGGTCCCACCGCGGGTGGGCCTCTATCGCATCTTCCACGCGATCTGGCAGTCGGGCGCCGAGCATTTCGATGCCGAGACCCAGGCCGCCAATGCCAAGAGCCCGGAAGGGCGCCTGAAGTCGCTGTCGGCCACCAAGCGGGCGGCCCTGCTGCTCACCGCAGTTGAGGCCTTCAGCCTGGAGGAAGCCGCTTTTATTGTGGATGAGAGCCCCGAAGAGGTCGAAGCCGCCATCCTGGGCGCTCAGAAGACCATCGACAGCCAGCTGGCCAGCCGGGTCCTGATCATCGAGGACGAGCCCATCATCGCGCTCGACCTGGAAAATCTGGTCACCGAACTGGGCCACAAGGTGGTGGGGGTTGCCGCCACCAAGGACGACGCCGTCGCCAAGGCCAAGTCTGAACGTCCCGGCCTGGTGCTGGCCGACATCAATCTGGGCGAAGGCGGTAGCGGCATCGATGCCGTCAGCGAGATTCTCGCCTCCTTCGACATTCCGGTAATCTTCATCACCGCCTATCCCGAAAAGCTTCTCACCGGCGAACGCCCGGAGCCGACCTATCTGATTGCCAAGCCCTTCCTGCCCGAGACCGTGCAGGCCACGGTGGGACAGGCGTTGTTCTTCCACCCGGTTGCGCGCGAAGCAGCCTAGTTTCACGACAGTCATTGGAGATTTGAGTCATGGCCACCAAGAAAAAAACCGCCACCGGCAATATCGAAGCGCGGCTGTCTGCACTACGCGCCGACATCCAGGCGCTGCAGGGTGACATGAAGGGACTTTACGGCGATGTCAGCGAAGTCGCTTCGGAGCGCGCGGCGCTGGCCATGCGTTCGGCCGAGGAAATCGCCGACCGCGCCATGGCGTTGGCCGAGGAGGCCGCGCGCGAAGCCAAGACTACCGCGCTGGAATATACGGAAGAGGCACAGGACTGGGCCGACGAAAATGCCGAGGATCTGCGCGAGCGGGTTCGCGACCAGCCCATCCAGTCGCTGCTGATCGCCGGCGGCCTCGGTGTGTTTCTCGGCGCCATCTTCTTGCGGCGCTGACGCGTCGCCTTAATTTGATAGCGGCGCTTTACGTCGCGGGATTTAATGACGGCGCTGTGCACCGCGGGGCGCTAATTTCCCTGTTAAGGCTGACCAGCGTATAACCGGCCGGCATAAGGGACCTGGGATCACATGTTCGCGCGATTGACCGCCAAGGCGATTTTGGCCGCCGCCGCCATTGCGATGGCATTTTTCGGCATCGGATTTCTGGGCATGGCGCTGGCCGCGATGCTGGTGGCCGCGCTTGGCACCGTGGGCGGCTATGCCGTCGCCGGCGCGGTCTTCCTGGTACCGCCGCTGATCTGGGCTATTACCATGCATCTGTCGCGCCCGCCGCGCCGGCAACAGGCGCCGCCGGTCAATAATGATCTAACGCGTGTGCTATTCGCCGCAGTTGCGAAGGAAACCCCGTGGGTTGCCATCATCGGCGCCGGGCTGGTGGGTGCCGCCAACCTGTTTCTCAATCGCAACAAATCACCCAAATAAGCGCACCCAATCGCCTCCACCCTGTGGACAAATGGGAACCCATGGCCTGATCGCGGCGTTTTTGTGACCTAGACTTCTGGGAGCAAATCGCATGCTCGGTTGGGCGCTGACTTTTCTGATCCTCGCACTTGTTGCGGGGTACATGGGTTTCTTCGGACTGGCAGGACTGGCGGCGACAATCGCCAAGCTGCTTCTGGTGGTGTTCCTGATCCTGCTGATCGTCAGCGCTTTTTCCGGCGCGCTCAGGGGCAGGCCGCCAATCTGATCTTTGTAGAACTCTAATCATTGAGGGAGACTGCGAATGCGTATTCCCGCATTCATCATCGATCATCCCCTGGAGACCCTGATCGCGGGGGTGCTGCTGCTCGCCCTGCTGTTCGGCTCTTCCGACCGGCATGCCGCGGAACTCGCTGCCCAGCCGCATGGCGCCAAGGTAGCCGTGATGGAAAAAACCTGAATTTCTTTCCGGTACCGGGAACGCTTTTTTCGCTCGCCCATTATTTCAGACGAGCGGACGTCCGGTCCGGAACGCCCCCAGCCCCTTCGACAGCCCGTCTCGGGTGTCCGCTCTCTTCCCCAAAGCCCTGCTCCCCCGCAGGGCTTTTTTCTTTCAATCAGCCATTTGATCTGTGCTCAAGCCCGCCTCCCCTTCGTGCGCGTAAGCGCACAAGAGGGGGAGGGTGAGTAGCGCCAGCGTATGAACGTAGCAACGCTTGCGATGCGAAGGCCGGAAGGGGGGTCAGGGCATACGTCCAAGCAGGGAAACTTTGGGGCGGCCCACCGGATAGAGCATGTAGAGGCTGGACGGGGTCTGAAGCTGGGTGGGGAACCCGGTATAGGCGAAGGACTGTTGCACCAGCTGGTGCTGATCGCGCCGAAACTCCGCCAGATAAAACAGCCGGCCGTTCAGCAGTGCAGGCGGCGGCGCTGGGGCGTCGGGATAACGCTGCGGCTCGGTTAACTGGATAACCTTCACACCAGGCTGGGTGAAGCGCAGCCAGGCCGTGGTTTCATAATCGGTGGTGATGATCGCCTCTGCCAGATGAGCTTGCGTCAGCGCGGCGGTGACAGTGCCGA
>JBBQHU010000016.1:0-55541 GCA_038324265.1 Micropepsales bacterium
GAAGTTGTTTATCACCCTTTCCAACGGTGAACTCACCGTGCAGGCCGAATACCTTTTGCTTAGGCGCTTCTTCGTATTCGTCCATGTGTCACCTTCTTCCGCAAACTGGATCAGTTAATAAATGTAAGACCCGCTCCAAACTTCGCCGCATAGAATCTTCGTCTGCATCGTCGTCATTAGTTATAGCGGTAACAAATTCTGTAGTTGGGTAGACGTAGACAATTAAGTCGCCCGTAGCGATACCTCTAGCCCGCGCGTCTAATGCGAAAGATCGTTTGATTTGAAGATCTGCGGTCAATTGCTCAAGGCTATTAAATTCTTCGCGGAGAAGTCTTTCGGTTTCAAACTGGGCTTCGTCCATCCAACTCCGCACAAATGCGAGTTGCTCCTTATTTCTAAGGAACGCCGCACCGGTCATGTTGCTGGAGCCGTGGAACGCTAATCTATGTCCTTCGACATTTAACAACCACACTTTTGGATGGAACAGCCCGCCGGGCATAAATGCAACTTTGAAGTGCAGGCGTTTTTCACGAATAAGCCATGCCAGGCAGGCAAGCGTATGTTTCGCCAACGCGGTTGCGTCCGGTAGTGATGAAATCAGAATGTTTTCTGCCAACTTTGTGTCTTCAACCAAACCCTTTTCCATAGCGGCTTGGTCGTTCCCGCTAACGAATGGGCTTATCAGCAGCCGCATAGGTTTGTTGGAGCTGCGCAAAAAAGCGGCGAGGCCCGGCGCTATTTCTGCGAATGAGGAGCTCGCAAAAAAACCCATCATACAATCGAGGCTACTCGACGCAGCGATAGCGGGTACCATCAATGACATCAGGCGAGTGTCTGGAAGGAAGTATATTGGCGGCGCTTTTGTCAGCGCTTCTAATGTTGAATTGGGCTCCAACGACTGCTCCTGAAAGCGTAAACGCCAAAATCTAGGGAGACCGTAGCAAAAACAGGAATGTTTGGTAATGATTGGCACAGGACCGGGACAGGAC
Organism: Micropepsales bacterium; assembly: GCA_038324265.1. Classification (GTDB taxonomy): domain Bacteria; phylum Pseudomonadota; class Alphaproteobacteria; order Micropepsales; family Micropepsaceae; genus Rhizomicrobium. Next base: position 990 of record JBBQHU010000016.1, read on the forward strand.
CGGGACAAGACGGGCTTTGGCATGTTGATACCAGAAACAGGCTGCTCTCAGAACGGGTGGCAGTTTTTTGCAAAAGGCTGCCGGGGCGCTCCCGCCCCCTAATGGGCCTAAATACTCGGAATAGAGCTATTAGGTACTCGACTTCAGCCCCAAACGGAGCGTGTGTGTCTGAAACTTGGGTATCCCTATGTCAGCAGAGCCGCCTAAAAACCGAGGTGCTACCGGTCCCGCCAACTCGGCCGCAATCGAAGCCGAGGTCTTACAAATCCAAGCATCAAAGTCCGACCACGTGAGGGAGCTATGGCGCGTTACCTTTAAGAAGGATGCCCCCAAGGCCCTGACGCGTGACCTGCTGCTGCGGACCCTGTGCTGGAACATCCAGGAGAAGATATTTGGCGGCCATAGTCAGGCGATCCTCAAATTGTTGGCCAGCTACGCCAAGGGGCGCCCCAGTGAAGCGGGCAGGCAATGGCGTCTGAAGCCCGGGACTGAACTCGTCCGGGAATTCCAGGGCGAGCGTCATACGGTGGTCATCACAGCGGAGGGGTTTCGGTGGCGGGGAGAGGATTATCCCAGCCTGACGGCCATCGCCCGGACCATCACCGGCACCAACTGGAACGGCCCCCGCTTTTTTGGCCTCCGGGAAAAAGCTGATGGACCGAGTGGCCTGTCCGCACTGGCCGCGCCGACGGCGAGGCCCAGGGCGGGACGGGGCGCCAAGATCGCTCGCGGGGCGAACCAATGACCGAGCCCCGAAAAACGGCCCGCTGCGCCATCTACACCCGTAAATCGACCGAACATAACCTGGACCTAGAGTTCAATTCCCTGGATGCCCAAAGGGAAGCTTGCGAGGCCTATATAAAGAGCCAGGCCCACGAGGGCTGGCGACTCGTTCCAGGCGAATACAATGACGGGGCCTATTCGGGAGCCTCGCTGGAACGCCCGGCCCTGCAGGCACTGCTATCAGAGATCGCGGCCGGCAAGATCGATATTGTGCTGGTCTACAAAGTCGACCGGTTAACCCGATCACTGACGGACTTCGCCAAGCTGGTGGACCTGTTTGACCGGCACGGAGTGTCCTTCGTCTCCATCACCCAATCCTTCAACACCACGACCAGCATGGGCCGGCTAACCCTTAACGTCCTTCTGTCCTTTGCCCAGTTCGAGCGGGAGGTCATCGGGGAACGAGTCCGGGACAAGATCGCCGCCTCCAAGCGCAAAGGCCTCTGGATGGGTGGGCCAGTGCCATTAGGCTATGCCAGCGTGGACAAGAAGCTGGTTATCGTCGAAGCCGATGCCGGAACCATCCGGGGGATATTCAGGCGATATATTGAACTAGGCTCAATCCAGGCTCTGGCCGAAGTGCTCGACAACAGCGCTGTACGCACCAAGGAGCGTAGCTACTCTAACGACCGTACCGTCGGCGGCGTACGGTTTGGACCGGGTGCGCTCGCCTATCTCCTAAAGAAACGAGTCTATATCGGCGAGGTGGTCCATCAGACCCAAAGCTTCGAGGGCGATCACGCAGCGATAGTTGATCGCGAACTCTTCGAAGCAGTTCAGGAAAAGCTAAAAGACAATACTGTTGAGCGGAAGCTGCGTCTGTCCAGCTCACCTGCGCTGCTTACAGGCCGAATCTATGACGACCGCGGCAATCGCATGACACCGTCACACACGGTCAAGAAAGGTGTTCGGTATCGGTATTACGTTTCAAGGGCAGTTCTGGATGGTGGCAAGGATAGAGCAGGGTGCGTATCGCGCGTACCAGCCGCAGAAATCGAAACCTTCATACTCGAAAAGCTGCATCAGAATGCTGGATTACCAATGTTGGATAGCGCTGACGGTGGACGGGCGCTCGTTGATAACCTTCGGCGCGCTGTCCTGGAAAAGGATGTGGTGGTCCTGCACCTGGAGCCGGTGGGTGATGAAGCCGAACCCGTCGTTCTCCGGATGCCTTGGACGCTTCCCGTACATATAAAACCGAAAGGGATCACACGCGGGGTACCTGAGAGCGGACCGATTTTCGACGAAAGCGCGCGGGAGCCTCTGCTCAGCGCTATCGCAAAAGCCCGCGACTGGATGGATAAATTGGCCGAAGATCGATTGACCATCGAGAAAATCGCTGAGCTCGAGAAAAAGAGCGCGCGTCATATACGCTTGTTGCTCCCGCTGGCCTTTGTCCCGCCCGCGGAGCTCGAGGCGATCGCCGATGGCAGAATTGTCCCAGGTACCACTGTGACAGGGTTGGCTCAGCGGGTGGGGTACGTGTGGCCGAGGATAGAGGCGGCCTGACTGCCAGGACGCGCTGGGATCCCGGCGGCATGCCCATAATATTCGCGGCTAATTCACAGTCCGAGAGCCCATGCTTTAAATAGGTGCTCCGGCTCGCCCTGCCAGAAAATGTACGCTTGGCCGGGCAAGCCCTCAGTCACGCGGAGAATGGAGGCAAAGTCGGCATCCGTCCAAACGTGCGTCCGCGCGGCGGATTGCATGCTTGGTATGGGAAAGCTCCATGTGCGGCCCGAGGTGCTCCAGGCCTCAGCAAAGGGCGTATCTGCTGCCAACCCTAGGGGAGGAAGGTTCGAGCGATAGCAGGCAAAATCTATCCTGGACTGGATATTGCCGTACGGACGGCCGAACCGGCTCATGTCGCCCATGCCGATCACGGAAGCCGCCTCGGTGTTGGTGAACGAAGGGATCAGGCCGTTGTTGGCGCGGCTGCGGTCTTGCCACCAGCGAAGAAGCTCTTCAGTGCGCGTCTGTATCGTGCTCACGGACTTCGCTGGGGCGACCGTGGTAGTGTTAGGCAAGCCGAGAGTTCGCCGGGCATACCAGGTGGCCCGGGCTGAAAACTCGTCCGGGTGGTCGATGATGATCTGCTCGTACGACAGGTCTTCGAGGTTAGCTTCTGCCAAGGCCTTGTACCCTTGGGTAGGCTTGGATTTCATGACCGAAGCTTCAGCTGCCTCTATGAAGCCCCGGTTTTTGAGCTGTAGGAAAGTTCGCGAGGCATCCTTGCCCTGTCGCTTCATGACACCGACGTATTCGCTAACGGCTTCGACGATCTTGCTTTCCGCTGGCGTTAGGTTTTCCACGCTGAGGCCAGTCCTGCGCGTTATGAGGGCCTTGCCGAGCTCGGTGGAGCGGGCGCGGATTGCGTCCCTGACCTCGCTAGTCAGGGCATCCTTTTTGTGGAAATTCTCTTCCAGCGAGGCGAGCTCTTCCAGCGTTCCAAGGCGCCGGATCATGTTCAACTGCTTTTCATCCATGGTGCTCTCGGCGGGTGCTAGAAGGATTCGAACCGCGCTCAGTCAAATCTAACCGGTCTCTGTTGAGCTGAAACTTCGCGGTCGTCGGGCAAAAAACCAGTCTCCTCTCACTTCGAACCAGTCTCTACCTAAGACGCTGGCGAAATTGGGAAATCAGAAAAGGCAGACCAGAGACTGGCCGATAAAATCGGCAACAGTGTGCTGCAAATCAGCATCTTTTTCTGCTCCACGCTTCTGATCCTCCCGTCAACCGACGGAATTGGCGGGACAAATTTTGCGAGATTGGAAATTGCCGGGTGTTGCCGGACTGGGTGGCTGGGGGACTAGGATTCGAACCTAGACAGGCAGAGTCAGAGTCTGCAGTCCTACCGTTAGACGATCCCCCACCATAAGGGCGCTGCGCCCCTGCGGGACCGCCCGTTTAGACCAGCCGCAAACCCCTTGCAAGGACGGGTTTTTGGCCAAATTTGTCCCCTCGGCGGGCCCCGCCCCCGTGCTACCCTGCCTTGGGGCGAACCGCCCCGCCAGCGGGGTCGGATTGCAAGGGAATCGCGAAAAAGTGGCCGCAAATGCCAACGGGAGCGCCAAAGACGGCCCCCTGCTGGCGGTGCTCGACCTGGGCACCAACAATTGCCGCCTGCTGATCGCCACCCCCGATGCCAAGGGCGGGTTTCGCGTGGTGGATTCCTTTTCGCGCATCGTCCGGCTGGGGGAGGGCGTGGGGCAGACCGGCCTTCTGTCCGACGCCGCCCTGGACCGCACTATCGCCGCTCTGAAAATATGCGCCGACCGCATCGCCAAGTATCGCAATGTCCGGGTCCGCGCCATCGCCACCCAGGCCGCCCGGCTGGCTGCCAATTCAGACATTCTGGTGGCCCGTGCGCGCGATGAAGCCGGGCTGGAATTGTCGGTGATCTCCGCGGACGAGGAAGCCAACCTCGCCGCCATCGGCTGCGCCCCGCTGATCGGCCGCAAGTACAAGGGCGCGCTGGTGTTCGATATCGGCGGCGGTTCGACCGAGATCATCTGGCTGGCCAAGACTCCGCAGGGCCCCCAAACGCGGCTGGCCACGTCGGTGCCGCTGGGCGTCGTCAGCCTGGCGGAACACCATGGCGCCGCCGCCAACAGCCATGCCGGCTTTGAAACCATGCGGGACGAACTGATCGCCCGCTTCGAACCCTTCGCCCGCCGATTGGAAGGCTTCGACGTTCGCCAGAACCACCTGCTGGGAACCTCGGGCACCGTCACCACCCTGGCCGCCATCGCGCTGAAGCTGCCGCGCTACAACCGCGCCCGGGTGGACGGCAGCTGGCATGAAACCGCGCAGATGTTGAAAGTGGTGGACCGGCTCGTGGGACTGGATGTTCCCGCCCTGGCCGCGATCGGCAGCATCGGCACCGAGCGGGCCGATCTCATGTTGCCGGGCTGCGCGATTTTCGCCGCCATCTGTTCGCACTGGCCCGCGCCCATGCTACGCGTCGCCGACCGGGGCCTGCGCGAAGGCATGCTGCGGCAACTGGCGGAAAATTTATGACAAGCAATACAGGCGACAAATCCGGCCGTGGTCGCGTTCCGGTCAAGGTCCACAAGGATGCCACCCGCACCCAGTCCTCGCGCGCCTGGCTGCAGCGCCAGCTCAACGATCCCTATGTCGCCAAGGCACGGTCGGCCGGCTATCGCAGCCGCGCCGCCTTCAAGCTGGTGGAGATGGACGAGAAATTCCACTTCCTGAAAAAGGGCGCCAAGGTGCTCGACCTGGGCGCGGCCCCCGGTGGCTGGAGCCAGGTGGCGGCGGCAAAGGGTGCCACCGTGGTCGCTGCCGACGTTCTGATGATCGAGGAAATTCCCGGCGTCACCTTTTTCCAGGCCGATCTCACCGACCCCGATGTGCCCGCGATGCTGAAGGCCGCGCTGGATGGTCCCGCTGACCTGGTGCTGACCGACATGGCCGCCCCCACCACAGGCCACCGCGCCACCGATCATATTCGCACCATCGCGCTGGTGGAGATCGCGCTGGAGGTGGCCGAAGATACCTTGCGACCCGGCGGCGCCTTTGTCGGCAAGGTTTTCCAGGGCGGCTCATCCAACGAATTGCTGGCGCGGCTGAAAAAATCCTTCCGCGAAGTGAAGCACGTCAAGCCGCCGGCCTCGCGCTCGGAATCGGTAGAACTTTATGTGGTGGCGCTCGGCTTCAAGGGGCCTGCCTCTTAAAGCGGGCACAACGAAACCGCCCCCACCCTGTTGGGGCGGGGGCGGCTCGCGATCGGTAAGACGAAGACTTACGGGGCTTCGCGCAGGGTGATCGAGCCGATGCCCGCCGCCACGTTCAGACCCTTGCTGCCTTCAACGCTCAGCGGCTGCAGGGCGACCGACTTGTCGAAACCGCCGATCAGCGCATTGGCGCCGACACCAACAGCAACCGTGGCCTGGGCCGAGGCGCCGACATAGTCGCCCGCCAGCGCGCCCTTGCGCATGTCAGAGGTGGGGGCGAACACGCCCCAGACCAGCACGCCGCCATCGGTATAGCCGATATCAACGCCGAACTTCGAAATGGCGCCGGTGTAATGCTCACGATGGCCATTGGCGCCGCGATAGGTGCAGCGCAGGTCCTTGGAGGAACCGAACACAAAGCCCCAGCCGCTGGCCACGTTGCAGGTCAGTTCGCCGACCCGGATGCCGTGCGGGGCCGCGTCGGCGGCGCTGGTCATGGCCAGACCGGTAACGGCAACCGCCGCACCAATCATCAAACGCAATGTCTTCATAATGTTCTCCTTAGAAAAAACGGGAGACTCGGCAAAATGCCGGTCGCAGGAGCAAGAACGTTCCGGGCGCAGAGCGGTTCCGTACCCCCGTCGCGCAAAAGCGGCAAAAACGTGGTTTTACAAGGATTTAACATGCCATATTTTCCGGGCCTTGCGCGGAGCCGGGGTGGCTGATACAGGCTCGGCGCTCCAAGACGGAGCGCGCCCATTATGACCAGCCCGACAATCCGCGAAGCCCTGACCTTCGATGATGTCCTGTTGGTGCCCGGCGCCTCCGAAGTCCTGCCCGGCCAGGTCGACACCCGCACCAGACTGACCAAGACCATCGAGCTGGGCATTCCCCTGGTCTCCGCCGCCATGGACACCGTCACCGAAGCGGGTCTCGCCATCGCCATGGCCCAGGCCGGCGGCATGGGCGTGATTCACAAGAATCTCGGGATCGAGGAACAGGCCGAACATGTGCGCCGCGTGAAGCGCTATGAAAGCGGCATGGTGGTGAACCCCGTTACCATCACCCCCGACGCCACCCTGGCCGAAGCGCTGGCCTTGATGGAACGCCACCGCATCTCCGGCGTGCCGGTGACCGAAGGCCTCGACGCCAAGGGCGCGGGCAAGCTGGTGGGCATCCTCACCAATCGCGACGTGCGCTTCGCCGCCGATCCGAACCAGCGCGTCGCCGAGCTGATGACCAAGGACAAGCTCATCACCGTGCGCGAAGGCGTCAAGCCGGATGAAGCCAAGCGCCTGCTGCACCAGCACCGCATCGAGAAGATCATTGTGGTGGACGACGCCTATCGTTGCGTCGGCCTGATCACCGTGAAGGACATCGAGAAGGCGCAGAAATATCCCAACGCCTGCAAGGACGAACGCGGCCGCCTGCGGGTCGCTGCCGCCACCGGCGTCGGTGAAGACGGCTATGCCCGCGCCATGGCGCTGATCGAAGCGGAATGCGACGTCATCATGGTCGATACCGCGCATGGCCATTCGCGCGGCGTGCTCGACGCCATCACCCGCATCAAGAAGCAGAGCAACTATGTCCAGGTGGCCGGCGGCAATGTCGCCACGGCCGAAGGCGCGCGCGCCCTGATCGATGCCGGCGCCGATGCGGTCAAGGTTGGCATCGGTCCCGGCTCCATCTGCACCACCCGCATCGTGGCGGGCGTGGGCGTGCCGCAGCTCACCGCCATCATGGATGCCGTTTCCGCCGCCCGCGACGCGGGCGTGCCGGTGATCGGCGATGGCGGCATCAAATATTCCGGCGACCTGGCCAAGGCGCTGGCCGCCGGCGCCTCCGTCGCCATGGTGGGCTCCTTGCTGGCCGGCACCGAGGAAAGTCCCGGCGAGGTGTTTCTTTATCAGGGCCGTTCCTACAAGGGCTATCGCGGCATGGGCAGCGTCGGCGCCATGGCGCGCGGCTCGGCTGACCGCTACTTCCAGGCCGAAGTGCGCGACGCGCTGAAGCTGGTGCCCGAAGGCGTAGAAGGCCAGGTGGCGTACAAGGGCCCGGTCAGCGGCGTGGTGCACCAGATCATCGGCGGGCTTCGTGCCGCGATGGGCTATACCGGCTGCGCCACCATCGAAGACTTCCACCGCAAGGCGCAGTTCGTGCGCATCACTGGCGCGGGCCTGCGCGAAAGCCATGTTCACGACGTCACCGTGACCCGCGAAGCCCCCAACTATCATCCCGGCGGGCAGTAACAGTGAGACGGGCTGCCGCCGCGCTGGTCCTGGCGCTGCTCTGCGGTCCTGTCCAGGCACAGGAAATTCAAGACTGGTCCGATGTGGAAGCCGTCGAGGTCAAGGCGCGCCCCGGTCCCGCCGTCTGGCACCTGACGCGCGGCGACTCCGAAGTCTGGATCCTGGGCCTTGCGGGCCCGCTGCCGGAAAATCTCGACTGGAACAAGGACTATGTCGCCGAGCTGCTGAAGGGCGCCCGCGCCATATTGATGCCGCCGCGCGCCGATGTCGGACTGGTGGACGCCGCCTGGTTCCTGCTGTGGCATGGCAGCGAACTGAGCCTGCCGCGCGGCCAGTCGCTGGAGGCCAGCCTGTCCGAACCTTTGAAGAGCCGCTTCATTGCCGCGCGCAGCGCGGTGGGCGGCGATGTGGACGATTACAACACCGACATTCCCATCCGCGCCGCCTTCCGGCTGCAGCAGAATCTGGTGAAGCGCGAAAAGCTGCGCTACGGCGAACCGCGCCAGACCATCGAGAAGTTGGCCGACCGCGCCCGCATCCCCAATGCGCCGGTGCTGCAGGTCTCCGCCATGGATTCCATCCGCGATGTTCTGAAACTGGATGCCGCGCAGCAGCGCACGTGCCTGGCTGAAGCCGTGGAAGATGTGCAATGGGCGCTGGTCCATGCCCGCCCCGCCGCGCAGGCCTGGGCGATCGGCGACATCAAGGGCGTCAAGGCGAACTATACCCAGTCGCGCCTGTTCGACTGCATGACGGCCGCGGTGGGACGCATTGCCGACATCAGCGCGCGCGGCGCCGCCGATTATACCGCCGCAATTGATGCCGCCCTGAACAAGCCCGGCAAGACCATCGCGGTGATGAATGTCGCCCAGTTGCTGCGCAAGGGCGGCGTGCTGGAACGGCTGAAGGCGCGCCAGGTCACCATCGAAGGCCCCGCCGACTAGCTGCGCAGCTTCGCCGCCAGCAGCAATAGAATGGTCTTCATGTCGATGACCTCGCCGCTTGCCACCATTGCAAGGGCGGCATCCAGTTTCATTTCCAGTACTTCGATATCTTCGCCTTCGGATTCAAGTCCGCCGCCCTTGGTGCGCGGCGCGGTGCAATCATAGTCGCCGAGGAACAGCGACAGCCTTTCCTTGACCGCGCCGGGGCTGGCAAAGCAACTGCTCACCAATTCCACATTGCTCACAGTCGTCCCGGCTTCCTCCAGCGCTTCGCGGCGTACGCAGGTCTCGGGATCGTCGCCATCCAGCTTGCCCGCCACCGCCTCGATCAGCAATTCGCGATCGCCCCATTCAAAGACTGGCCAGCGAAATTGACGGATCAGCAGCACCGTATCGCGGGGCCGGTCCCACAGCAGCACCGCCGCGCCGTCACCAATGTCATAGGATTCCCGCAGTTGGCCGTCCTGCCACCGTCCATCCTTGCGCTGGAAATCAAATTCTGCACGGCGCAGCGTGTAGTGATTGTTGGACAAGGTTTTCAGTTCACGCAGTCTTACGCGGGATGAAATGGTCATCCGCAAAGGCTAATCGTGGACGTGTACCACCGCAAGCTTGTCGGCATAGAAGCGGTGCCAGCCCGGCGTCGCGTCCAGCAGCTTCACCACCGGGGCCTCTCGCCGAAAGATCGTCCAGCGCACATGGTAATAGGTCAGCGCCGCCGCCAGCGCATCCTTGTCGGGCGCGGTGATGTCGGCATAGTTGCCCAGGAAGATATCGCCATACAGATCGGCGCGGCTGTCGATGAACGGCTTGATCCCATTCCAGATCAGATAGCCGCCAAAGCTGTAATCGTTCAGCACCGGCGTTTCGCGCACGAAACGCGGCACATGCGCCAGCGCCGTGGCCGGCGTCACCGGATCGTCACCGCGCACCACCGGCAGCGCCGCGCGCAGCACCATCAGCGCCGCGAAACCCGCCAGCGCCAGCGCCGCGAACAGTTGCTTTCCCGCCAACTCTTTCGCCGGCCAGGCGCGCGCCAGCGACGGCGCCAGCAACAGCGGCGCGGTCACACCAATCAGCATCTGGTGACGCCCATGCGACAGCGCCAGCCACACCAACCCGACCAGCAGCAGCAGCCGGAACATCGGCACCTTGACCTTGCCGCTGCCGAACACGAACAGGCTCGCCAGCAGCGCCGCCGCGAAGGGCGAAACCTGGCTGAAGTCGCTGGGCTGCCATTCCCCGATATGCCCCAACCCCTGCATCGCCGACAGCGTGAACGGAAATAGCAAACCCTGAATGCCGAACGGCGTCAGCAAGGCAGATGCAACCGCGGCCACCACAAACAGGCCCCACCGTGTCGCGACCTTTTCCCGGCCACGCGATTCCATCACCGCTTCCACAAACAACGCGCCCGCCAGCGCCAGGCCAAAAGCAAAACTGCCATGCAGGTTCGCCCAAATCACCATCAGCGGGATCAACCACCAGGACGGCGCACGATTGTCCTCGCGCGCCGCCACCAGTCCCGCTGTCCACAGCGCCAGCAGTGGCAGCGACAGCACATGCGGCCGCGCCAGCAAACTCCCCGTCACGCAGGCCAGCCCAAGCACCGTGGCCATCAGTGCCGGCACCAGTTCGACCCGGCGGCGCACGAAATATCCCACCACCCCGGCAGTCACCGCCGCCGCCACGGCGATCATCAGATGCACACCGGCCCAGCCGCCACGCCACGCCAACGCAAGCAGCACTTCCGCCAGCCATTCCTGCGTATGCCAGGGCGCGCCGGCCGCGGTGTAGGAGAAGGGATCGGTGCGCAACACCGCGCCATGCGCCAGCATCCATTCGCCCGCGCGAATGTGCCAATAGGTGTCGCTGTCGTTCAGGATTCCCGGCGCGAACGCCGCCAGCGCGAACGCCGCCAGCCCCGCAAACAGGCCAAAGCTCAAAGCAGAAGACACGCGCGGCATGGAATTCCCAGCAAAGCGAAGGCCCACACTCTATAAGATCAGGTCTGAACAAGTGTTTTCCCGCCCAACCCATTGATATCGTGAAGAAATGACCCCCGGCGCCCGCCTGCAAATGGCCATCGATATCCTGGAGGCGCTGGACAAGACCGGCCAGCCCACCGACCGCTTCCTGAAAAGCTGGTTCCGCATCCGCCGCTTTGCCGGCTCCAAGGATCGCCGCGCCATCGCCGAGCAGGTCTTTTCCGTCCAGCGCAGCCGCGCCCGCCTGGCGCACCGGATGGGCAGCGACACCCCGCGCGCCCTGATGATCGCCGCCCTGCCGCCCGAGGATATCGAAGCCCTGTTCACTGGCGGCTACGGCCCTGCGCCGCTCACTGACGACGAACGCATCGCCCGCACCGCCACGCACACGCCGCCGCCAAACTGGGTGCAGGGGGAATATCCTGAGTGGCTGGAAGACCAGCTCACCAAGGCCTTCGGCGACAACCTGCTCACCGAAATGATCGCCTTCCAGAACCGCGCCCCAACCGACCTGCGCGTCAACACCCTGAAAGCCAACCGCGAAGACGTCATCGCAGCGCTGGCCGCCGATGGCATCACCGCCGCGCCTACGCCCTATGCACCGCACGGCATCCGTATCACCAGCGACGCCACAAACCTTTCCAAGTCCGCGCTGTTCGAATCCGGCGCCTTCGAATTTCAGGACGAAGCCGCCCAGATCGCTGCCATGCTCTGCGATGCCCGCCCCGGCATGCGCGTCCTCGACCTCGCGGCCGGCGCCGGCGGAAAATCCCTCGCCTTCGCCGCCGCCATGCAGAACCAGGGCGAGATCGTCGCCTGCGACACGCGGGGCGAGGCGCTGTTCGAGCTGCAAAAGCGCGCCGCCCGCGCCGGTGCCACCATCATCACCAGCCTGCCGCTGGACCATGCCCAGCCCACCGGCCTGTTCGACACCGTCTTCGTGGACGCCCCCTGCACCGGCACCGGCACCTGGCGCCGCCAGCCCGAGCTGCGCTGGCGCCTCACCCCCGCCCGGATCGACTATCTGGTCTCGGTTCAGGACAAGCTGCTCGACCAGGCCGCCGCGCTGGTCCGCCCCGGCGGCACCTTGCTCTATGCCACCTGCTCGGTCCTGCCGATGGAGAACCAGGGCCGGATCGCCGCCTTCCACACCCGCAATCCCGGCTTTGTCCCGGTGAATCTGGGAGAAAACCGCGAAATTCCGGGCCCTATCGCAGGTCTGGCAGAAGATTTCCGCGCCAGCCCCGCCACCACCGGCACCGACGGCTTTTATTGCGCCGCCCTCCTGAAAACATGACCCCTCCGCCGCGTATGACGCATATTCATCCCCGGCGAAAATGTCTTATGTTCCCCCCATGAAATCCCCCGCGATTCCGGTCCTCCTGACCGCGCTCCTGGCAGCGCCGCTGACCCTGGCCGCCAAGCCCAAACCCAGGCCCGCCGCCCAGCAGCCTGTGACGGTGGAATCCCTCCTGGCCCAGTCCCATGCCGCCATCGCCAAGGGCGACATCCCCCTGGCCCTGCGGCTGGCGCAATCGGCCATCGTCGCCGACCCGCGCCGTCCCCATTCCTATGTCGCGCTGGGCGACATCTATGCCGAAACCGGCCAGCCCGAATTCGCCCGCAGCTTCTACGACGCCGCCCTGAACATCGACCCGGTCGAGCCCGCCGCCCTGAAGGCCATCGCGGCGCTGGACAACACCAGCCGCCCGGTGCTTGCCAAGCCATGAGCGTATTGGTTCTGGATTTCGGCAGTCAGGTGACACAGCTCATCGCGCGCCGCGTGCGCGAGGCGGGCGTCTATTGCGAGATCGTGCCCTTCAACAAGGCCGACGAAGCGCTGGCCAAAAAGCCCCAGGCCATCATCCTGTCCGGCGGTCCTGCGTCCGCGATGGAAGAGGGCGCTCCCCGCGCCCCCCAAGCCGTGTTCGAAGCCGACGTCCCCGTGCTGGGCATCTGCTACGGCGAAATGGAAATGGCGCACCGTCTGGGCGGCAAGGTCGAAGGCGGGCACCATCGCGAATTCGGCCGCGCCGACATCATCATCGCCAAGAACTCGCCGCTGCTGGCGGGCCTGGGTGACATCGGCCACCGCGAGCCGGTCTGGATGAACCACGGCGACAAGATCACCGCCATCCCGCCGGGCTTCGAGGTTGTCGCAACTTCCGACAACTCGCCCTATGCCGTGATTGCCGACGAAACCCGCAGGCTCTACGGCATCCAGTTCCATCCCGAAGTGGTGCACACCCCGCGCGGCGGCCAGATGATCCGCAATTTCGTGCTCGACATCGCCGGCATCACGCCCGACTGGAACATGCACGCCTTCCGCGCCGCCATGATCGACAAGATCAGGAAACAGGTCGGCAAGGGCAAGGTGATCTGCGGCCTGTCCGGCGGCGTGGATTCCTCCGTCGCCGCGGTCCTGATCCACGAAGCCATCGGCGAACAGCTCACCTGCATCTTTGTCGATACCGGCCTGATGCGCAGCGGCGAGGCGGACGAAGTCGTCAACCTGTTCCGCAATCACTACAACATCCCGCTGGTCCATGCCGATGCCCGCGACATGTTCCTGGGCAGGCTGGCCGGCGTCAGCGACCCGGAGCAGAAGCGCAAGATCATCGGCGCCGCCTTCATCGATGTCTTCGACGCCGAAAGCCACAAGGTCGGCGGCGCCGAATTTTTGGCCCAGGGCACGCTCTATCCCGACGTGATCGAAAGCGTCTCGGCCAGCGGCGGCCCCAGCGTCACCATCAAGAGCCATCACAATGTCGGCGGCCTGCCGGACTTCATGAAATTGAAGCTGGTCGAACCGCTGCGCGATCTCTTCAAGGACGAAGTGCGCGTGCTGGGCCGCGAGCTGGGCCTGCCGCCCGCCTTTGTCGGCCGCCATCCCTTTCCTGGCCCGGGCCTCGCCATTCGCGTGCCGGGCGAGATCACCGAGGAAAAGCTCGACATCCTGCGCAAGGCCGACGTGATCTATCTGGACGAGATCCGCAAGGCCGGACTTTATGACACCATCTGGCAGGCCTTCGCCGTGCTGCTGCCGGTCAAGACCGTGGGCGTGATGGGCGACGCCCGCACCTATGACCATGTCTGCGCGCTACGGGCTGTCACCAGCAGCGACGGCATGACCGCCGACTACTATCCCTTCGAGCACAGCTTCCTCGCCAAGGTCGCCACTCGCATCGTCAACGAAGTCCGCGGCATCAATCGCGTCGTCTACGACATCACCAGTAAGCCGCCGGGCACTATAGAGTGGGAGTAGGCTCGTGGCTTCCACTCCTATTCAAATTGAAAAGCTAAGTCCGCTTTTTGAGAATGCGCTGGATTCGCTGCGCATCGGCATGGACTTTTTCCAGCGTGAGCCTGATTACTCCACTCGGAAGCACGCGATCCTTACTATTTTTCATTCAATAGAATTGCTTCTGAAGGAGCGATTATTTCGTGCTAATCGCGTTCTAATATATAGGAATTTAGATAAGAGGATCGCTGAGGACTCTCAAACGGTGGGCCTCGATGAAGCGATTATTCGTCTTGAAAATATTGGCGTGAATTTCGACGCCGAAATGCGCGGTGGCGTCAAAAAGATTCAGGCGCGTAGAAATCGCATTGAACATCACAGGTTCGATCATGACGCTAAAAATGATGAGCTGATCATCGGAGAGGCTTTGAAATTTATCTTTGACTTCGTAGAATTCGTTTTAGACGCGCGGCTGGAAGACCATCTGGACCCAACCATCATAGCCTCAATGAGGCAGCGCATTTTCCGATACAATGATCTGGAAGGTCGTGCGCGGGCCCGTTTTGAGACTTGGATAAAGTCTGTATGGCCTGATTGGGATGAACAGGTTGAGGATACGCCTGAAGAATTTGAGGGGACGCACGACTGTCCCAATTGCCGTCAATCTTGGTTGGTGATGGATCATCACGAAGTTCCTTTTTGTTTTTGGTGTAACGCTTCCGTTGCGGCGGATGATTGCGAGCACTGTGGAAGAACTTTCCTAATTGAGAATGGCTGCTGGTGTGGCGGCGAATTCGAGCGCGAGCCCGGTGCTTTCGGATAGGTCAGTGAAGGAATCCCAACCATGATCACCGTCTTCGGCGAAGGGCGTGGCTTCCGAGTCGTCTGGCTGCTGGAGGAGATGGGGTTGCCGTATCGCCTGCGCTCCGTTGATCTACTGGCCGGTGTCGAAAACGACACCGAGTTCCTGGCCCTCAATCCCGCTGGCTTCATCCCCGCCCTCCAGGACGGCGACGTCACCATGGTCGAGTCCATCGCGATTCTGGAATATCTGCTGGGCCGCTACGGCCCAACCCCCTTGGCGCCCCGCCCGCTCGATCCCGCCTTTCCTGCCTACCAGCAGTTTCTGCACCTGGGCGAAGCCGGGCTTGCCGCCTCCCTCTACTTCGTCTCCGGCGCCCGCAACATGGCGCCGCAAGGCGAGCGCGACAACTGGAGCGCGCGCCAGGCGCTGCGCGTGTTCGAAAGCCGCCTGACCCTGGTGACCCACCAGCTTGCCCGCTCGCTTTGGCTTGCCGGCGACACCTTCACCGCCGCCGACATTTCCGTGGCCTATGCCCTGCAGATGGCGCGAAAAAACTGCGACATCGTGTGGGGCACGGCTCTGCAGGAATACATGGACCGCATCACCGCCCGGCCAGCCTATCAACGGGCGCTGGAAACCTGCCAAGCCACCAGGACATGGTGGGCCAGCAAACCCGCATAAAAAACGCCTCCGGCATGTCGGACCCCGATGCGCCCGAACGTCGTTCCGGTAAGATTGCCCAAGCGAGGAAACCAATATGCGCGTCATGATCTTCGTGAAATCCACCGAAGCCAGCGAAAAGGGCGAATTCCCCCAGCCCTGGACCAGCGAAATGATGGCCGCGATGGGCCGCTTCAACGATGACCTGCGCGCCGCCGGCATTATGGTCACCTGCGACGGCCTCAAACCCACTGCCCACGGCAAGCGCGTCGCCTTCGACGGCCCCACCCGCACCGTCATCGACGGGCCTTTCCCGCACCCCAAGGAATTGGTCGCTGGTTTCTGGATATGGGAGGTGAAAGACATGGACGAGGCCGTAGCCTGGGTGAAGCGCTGCCCCAATCCCATGCTCGGCCCCAGCGAAATCGAAATCCGCCCCTTCTACGAAGCCGCAGACTTCCCGCAATAACCGCACTTCCTGTCCACATTTCCCTGTGTCACGCTGCCGGGTGTGACGGGCGCCTGTCCACACCCGCCTCTCCATAATCCAGGGGGGAGGGGGTACAGGAAAGTGCAAAACGAATAGGTGCGGTTGTCCTGGCGCCGCATCCACTTGGGCCAAATGCGCCGCCCGGAACAGATGCCGCGCAGCCCGCAAAACGCCACCTTCTCCACCCCGCCATATCCACCGTCCCGTTCCACCAAAGCCTGTGCTAGATCAGCGTCATGTGCGGAAAGTTCACGGCCATGGCCACCTGGACCCAGGTGGTGCAATTCTCCCAGCCCCTGACCGGCGATGCGGACGATCACCCCGTCACCTACCGCGTCATGAGCAACCTGCCGGTGATCGTGCTGGTGGAAGGCGCGCGCCGCGTGGTGCCGATGCGCTGGGGCTTCCCCGATCCCTCCGACTGGCGAAAGCCGCGCCCCATCCATGCCCGCAGCGAAACCATCGACACCACCCCCAGCTTTGCGGCAGCCTTCCGCGAAGGCCAGCGCGGCATCGTCTTGATGCAGACCTTCAACGAAGCACCTGACGATGGAAAAGGCGGCGAACAGCACACTGTCACCCCCACAGGCCCCATCGGCGTCGCCTTCGTCTGGCGGCGCTTTGCGGTGGGCGACGACCAGACCCTGCTGGCCTGCGTGATGGCGACGGTCCCCGCCAATCCTCTGCTGGAAGGCCTGCCCACCGACCGCATGCCCGCCGTGCTGGCGTCGGAAGACTGGGCGCTATGGTTGGGCGGCGCGCCGGACGAAGCCAAGGCCTGCCTGCGAACCGTCGACGATGTGCGCTGGACCATGACCCGCGAGGAACGCGCAAAAAGCACCCGGCGCGCCAGGCCCACCGTGTCCGATCCCGGTGGCCTGTTCTAGCCGCCCGCTAATGCTGCAAGAACAGGCCATCCAGGAAATAGCCGCACCACAACCCGATCAGCAGCAGCGCCAGCCCGGCCGATACCTGCACGCCGAACATCCGCGGCCCCAATGCAAATGCCGCCGGTATCTTGATGGCCATGTTGGTCGTCAGCCCGATCAGGATTGCAAGCGCGCCCGGCCCGGCCGCGACATTGCCCGTGGCAATCAGCGTCGCGATGGACACCGACGTCGCATGGGCATCAACCAGCCCGGTCGCGGCGGCACTGAACAACACGCCGCCCTGTCCAAACCGCGATACCAGAAAGGTCGACAGCACACCGAACAGCACAACCAGTGTCACAAATATCAGGATGGTCCTGATGTCGAATGCGCGCCCCGGCGAAACATCGGCCTCAGTTGAAGTGCGGGCTCGCCAGGTGAGCGCGGCGGCATAGCACAATGTAAACGCCACGGCGCACCCGAACGGCAGGAACAGGCGACCCATCAAATAAGCGTCCGCCGTGATAACCAGCGCAACAAGATAAACCAGGCTCCCCAACACCGACGCAACTGCGCCCGTCGCCGCGACTCGCGCCAGCGGCGGACTGCTATGGGCCCGCGCACTCATGGTCGCGATGCCAATGCTGCTGGATATGAATCCGGACGAAAACCCCGCCGCCACCAGCCCAAACCTGGGTCCCACAAGCCGCGTCGCCCAATAACCCGCCGCACTGAACCCCATCAGAACAACCACCATGCGCCAGAATGCGAAAGGATTGATCATGCCCCAGGGATCAATCGGATGATTGGGAAGCAGCGGCAGCACCACAACCGCAGCAACCGTGAAGGCAACGCCATCCAGCAGCTCCTGCCGGGTCAGGACGTTTCGAACAAACCTGTGCAGGGGATCGCGCGCCGCCAGCAGAACCGTGACACACACACCAACTCCCAGCGCCAGTGCCGGCTGGGAGCCGGACAATACACCCAGTGCAAACGTGACCACCAAGGCCGCTTCCGTTGTCAGCCCCAAATCCTCGCGGGGACTGCGCCAATAGCTTGTGATCGCGGCAAGTACCGTGAACACGGCTCCGGCAACGATGAGGCCCACACTCCCAACCTGTGCGGTCACCCCTCCCAGCAGGGCGCAGAGCGCAAATGTCCGCACCCCCTGGGGAGCGCGTCTGACACCCTCACCATTGTGCCGTTCGCGCTCCACGCCGATCAAAAGCCCGATCGCGAGGGCCACGAACAGGCGCCATGCCGGGCTGGCCATCAAGATGGCCGCAAAGTCACTCATTTGTCAGCCTCCCGCACCAAATGCTGCCGTCACAATTGCGTGATGCATGCTTCAATATAGGCTCTCATCTCAGTGCCACCCAGCGTTGTCGCAGTGATCCTGAGTTGTGGTCAATCCGGCTCAGTATTCTTCCAGTTAAGGGGTGCACACTGCTCAATTGGCGGATTTAGCCGCCATCTCGGTAGAAGGAAGCTTATTTTGGTCAGGGCCGCGCTCCTTGGAAGCTGTTTCGTCGTCTTGATCATTGGTCCCGCCGGGGCCCAGCCCCCTTCCGGCGCAAAAAGTCAGATGAACGCGGCGCGGCAGCAATTCTCGCCTATCCCCGCGAGCGCCCCGAAACTGGCGAACAATCCCGCGACGCCGGCCAAGATCACGCTTGGCAAGATGCTATACTTCGATCCTCGGTTGTCGGCCAGCCACGCGATCAGCTGCAATTCGTGCCACAATATCGGTCTCGGCGGGGTCGATGTTGAATCAACTTCGTTGGGTCATCGCTGGCAGCATGGCGGGCGCAATGCGCCGACAGTGCTGAATTCTGTGTTTAACACAGCCCAATTCTGGGATGGGCGTGCCAAAGACCTGGAACAGCAGGCCGGAGGTCCCATGATCAACCCGGTGGAGATGGCCTCGCCCACGGTCCATATCGCCGAACAACTCAAGAGTATCCCGGGCTATCGCGTACTATTCGCTGGGGCCTTTCCCAACGAAAATAATGCGATCACGCTGACCAATGTTCAAAAGGCCATCGCAGTCTTTGAGGCGACACTGCTCACGCCAAATGCGCCGTTCGACCGGTTCTTGAAAGGGCAGGTCAATGCACTTTCGTCCCAGCAAAAGCAGGGTCTGTCACTGTTCATGGACAAGGGTTGTTCGGGCTGTCACAGCGGCATAAACATTGGTGGCGGCATGTATGCTCCATTCGGCGTCATCGAGAAGCCTGGAGCAGAACTCTTGCCGCCAGGCGATATTGGCCGTTTTACGGTAACCAAAACCGCGAGTGACAAGTATGTCTACAAGGTCCCGACGCTGCGCAATATTGCCCTAACGGCGCCGTATTTCCACACGGGAAAAGTATGGGACCTTCGCCAGGCGGTCGCGGTAATGGGTTCGAGCCAGCTCGGCGTCAAGCTGACTAGCACCGAGATTGACCGGATCAAGGATTTCCTTGATAGCTTGACCGGCGATCAACCCCAGATCGTATATCCCATCCTTCCGCCGAGTACCGCCGTAACGTCCCATCCGCAGCCATAAGATCGTGATACATCTGAATGGCGCCCGTCGGGGGTTGCGGCCAGCGTTGCATCCATGAAGTCAATCATCCTATGGGTGTATGTATTGAACTGTTCTAGAGGATCGTGAAATGCCCGACGAAAGCTATGGCCAAACCGCGATTTGGCTTCATTGGACCATCGCCCTTCTGATCGTCATCGCATTTGGTCTTGGGCTGACGGTCGATGATTTTCCCAAAAGCTGGGACGGTGCAGTCGTCAATACGCATGTGTTGCTGGGCTTGGCCGTTCTGGTCCTTTCGGCATTCCGGCTGTATTGGCGAATTTCGCACGTGCCCCCCGCATTGCCCCCGCAGGGCGGACCGCTTCTGACCCGGATGGCACATCTGGGGCATTTTCTGCTCTATGCGATGATGTTCGTTGTCCCATTGGTCGGGATACCGACACTCCTGTATCGCGGGCGTGGAATTGATTTCGGCCTGTTTCAAATTCCGCCGCTGCTTGCGAGGGACCCGCAGATCTTCAAGCCGCTGACTCAGATTCACGAGATTGTCGCATATGCTCTGATCGGTTTGGCGATCGGACACGTCATTGCCGCCCTGTATCACCAGTTCGTGCTGAAGGATGGTCTGATGTCGCGCATGCTTGGGCGCCGCGTCCGCTAGGCGCCGCTTTTCAGACGAACGTGTCCAGCAGTTTGCCGATCATCGGGCCGGTCTGACCCACGCGCGCGAGCGCCTTGGTTTCCAGTTCGGCGGCGGCCTTGTGGATTTTGGCCGCCAGTTCCGGCTCGGCGACCTGCTTTGCGTTGCGGCGAAGGTCTCCCGCCATGGAGATCATGTTGTTGACGGAACTGATCGAGCTGCCCATGGCGGCATGATCGCGCAGGTCCCGACGCGGTTCAAAGCAATCCCATCATAAAGGCTAAGGAAATCTTTACCGCGCCGGTCCGGGCGACCATCACGGGATATTCACTAGGCAGGATCGCCTCTAATATGGTGAAGAAACACAAAGGGCGCCGCCATGATCGAATCCGAAACCATACTCGTGGCCGAAACGGGCCTGGGAAAATTCCAGGTCGAGGCGCGGGTGGGCGATGCCGCCTTCCTGATTGATGAGCCCGTGGCGGTCGGCGGTCTTGGCGGCGGGCCCAATCCCTACAACTTGCTCGCCGCAGCGCTGGGGGCCTGCACCATCATGACCATCCGGCTCTATGCCGCCCGCAAGGGCTGGCCACTGGACAAGGTGCGCGCCGCTGTGCGCCACAGCCGCGTCGGGCTGAATGCACGTGACAGCTTCGCGCTGGACATCACGCTGGAAGGCGCGCTGGACGACACCCAGCGGGCGCGGCTGATGGAGATTGCCGAGCGTTGCCCCGTGCACCTGACCCTGGGACGTGGGTCGGATGTGAATGCATCGCTGCTGCCGCCGCCGCCCGCGCCCGATCCGGCCCCGATCGACGGCCCCGGCCACCTGCAGTGCATGATCGAGGCCTGCGCTGACTGATGCCGCATGTCCTGATTATCCATGAAGTCGCTGACTATCCCGCTTGGAAGGCAATTTTCGATTCCGCCGCCGGCATCCGCCATGACGCGGGCGAAATCAGCTTCCAGGTTCTGCGATACCAAACCGATCCCAATCGCATCGTGCACTTTTCCCGCTGGCAGTCGCTGGCGGCGGCTCGAGAATTCTTTGAATCCGAGCGTCTTGCGCAGATTCGCAAGCAGGCGGGTGTCAAGGCACCGGAATTCCTTTATCTCGACGAATTGGACAGTGGCGTCCTGGGATAGGTGACAAAGCTTTTGTCCCGACGCCGCAGCGATTTCTCGAAAAATATCCTGCCTGATCTGTAACTGCCCCTTGAAATCCCACGAAGACGGGTTAGCGGGGCGGTTGGCGCCTCGTCTTTTTCGAGGAGTCCCCAAATGAATACCAAGAGCACCAAGGCCATTCTTGCCGCTTCCACCCTTCTGGGCGCCCTGGCGCTTGCGGCCACCCAGGCCAATGCCGCGCCGACGGCGATGAAGGCCGCCACGGAAAAATGCTACGGCGTCGCTGCCGCCGGCAAGAATGACTGCGCCGCCGGCGCCCATTCCTGCGCTGGCCAGTCGACCAAGAATTTCGACAAGGCCTCGTTTGTTGCATTGCCCACCGGCGCCTGCGCGAAGCTGGCCGGCGGCAGCACCATGGCGGGCAAGTAGCCGTGCCGGGCCGCGCCCCCCAACCCCACGCGGCCCATGTGGCCCCGATCCCGGCCGTTGCCGGGATCGGGCTGCGTGCCCTTCATCACGATCATGTATTGGCCAATCCGGGCGCCTCGGCGTGGCTGGAAGTGCATCCGGAAAATTATCTGGGCGAGGGCGTCGCTGCAGACATTCTCATCGCGGTGCGCGAACGTTACCCCATCTCACTTCATGCGACAGGCCTGTCGCTGGGATCCGTCGGCGGCGTGGATGCGGACCATCTGTCGGCAATCGCCGAGCTGTGCCGCCGCATTCAGCCGGGCCTGATCTCCGATCACCTTTCCTGGAGTGCGGCAAACGGGATGCATCTGCCGGATTTGTTGCCCATGCCCTATACGCGGGAGGCGCAAGACATATTCGCCCGTAACATCGAAACAGTTCAGGCGGCACTGGGCCGCGCCATTCTGATCGAGAATCCTTCCGTCTATCTGGCTTTTGCCGATAACGAGATGCACGAAGCCGAATTCCTGGCCGGCCTGGTCCGCCGTACCGGCTGCGGCGTCCTGCTGGACATCAACAATATCGCCGTTTCCGCAGCCAATCTGGGCGAGGCGCCCACGGCGCGTCTGCACGCGATGTTTGATGCATTGCCGGCGGCGGCCGTTGGTGAAATTCACCTGGCCGGCCATGCGGTGCGTGACCTGCCGGACGGCAGCCATGTGGCAATAGACGATCACGGCTCGCCGGCGAGCGACGCGGTGTGGCAACTGTTCGCCGACGCCGTCAGTCGTATCGGCACCCGGCCCGTCCTGATCGAATGGGACACCGAAATTCCTGCTTTTGACGTACTGGCGGATGAAGCGGCCAAAGCCGATGCCATTTTGACCACGGAGGTGCGCCGTGCCGAATTTGTCTGAAATCCAGCGCGATTTCGCTTCGGCTATTCTTGCCGGGGATGTCCTGGATATCGCGACGGCGCCGGGACGCGTTTCGCCGGCTGCGGCGCTGCAGGTTCACCGCAACACAGTGGTTGGCGCCCTGGTGAATGCGCTGCGCCTGACCTATCCCTCGGTGGATGCGTTGGTCGGCGAGGCATTCTTCGACCAGGTCGCAGCCGATTTCGCGCGGGTTCATCCGCCCGCCACCGCGCGTTTGGCCGGCTATGGTGAGGCGTTTGCGAATTTTCTGGCGGTGCAGGTACCAACGCTGGCCTATCTGCCGGATGTGGCGCGCCTGGATTGGGCGCTGGACCGGTGCTCGGCAGCGCCCGATACGGTACGACACATTGAATTGGACGGTTCGGTTACACTGGAATGGCCGGTCAGCCTGACTGTGCTGTCCTTGAATCATCCCGCCGGCGAAATCCGCGCTGCGCTGGGTGATGACGCAGCGCTGGCGGTCCTCGACATGACACCGGCGCCGCGCTGGCTGCTGGTGTGGCGCAAGGGGCGTCAGGTGATGACCCGCGCCGCCAGTCCCCCCGCGGCTGCTTTCGTGGATGCGATACTGGCGGAGCAAGGGGCGCAAGTCGCCTTGAGAGCCGCGCTGGCGCATTCGGCGGACGCGCTGTCCCTCATCAGTTCCGAAATTTTTGCCGCTTCCTTCTGCACCATCGGAGATGCCACATGACGTTCCTGCAAAAGACCGCCGCCTTGGCCCTTCGTGCGCGCGCGCTTTTAGACGCGGTGCCGTACAGCGCGCTGGTGCTGGTGGCGCGGGCCGCCACCTTCAGCGTGTTCTTCCGTTCCGGTCTGGTGAAGCTGGATGACTGGAGCGCCACGCTCAGCCTGTTCGAAAACGAATATCATGTTCCGGTGCTGCCGCCGGAAATGGCGGCCCGCTTGGCCGCCAGCATGGAACTGGGGCTGTCCACGCTTGTGCTGCTGGGGCTGTTTACCCGCCTCAGCACACTGGGCCTGCTGGGCATGGTCGCGGTGATCCAGACCTTCGTCTATCCCATGGCCTGGCCCGACCATATCCAGTGGCTGGCCTTCATGATCTTCATCCTGTGCCGTGGACCGGGAACGATCTCGCTTGATCACCTGCTGGGCCGGTTTGTTCACCGGGTCAGCGCACCTGCCGCCAGATAGGTGATCTGGGTGCGGGCGCGCTCGGCCGCCCAGCCGCGGCCGGTTACCAGCTCGTGCCAGACCGCAGGAGAAGTCAGACTCCACAACAGGTCTCGTGCGGTTTCGGAAGACAGATGCGGCGCCAGCGCGCCCTCCGTCCCGAAACGGTCTGCCACGGCGGCGCACAGTGTCAGCCGCTCGTTGCGGGGATCGCCCAGCCCCGCCAGTACGGGGTAGGTGGTCGCCTGTTCTGCGATCATGGCCGCCAGCGCGACACGGGCGCTGGGAGCCGCAGCAATGGCGGCCAGCCTCTGGTCCGCTGGTCGGACGGCATGAACAGCGAGCGCTGCCAGCAGAGGTCCTCGACCGGGAAAGTGCAGATATACTGCCTGGCGCGACAGACTCGCCTGGGCTGCCACCCCGGCCATGGTCAGGCCGTTGTTGCGGCCAATGCAGGCCAAGGCTGCCTCCAGGATGCGAATCCGCGTTTCACTTGACATAGTGTAAAGTCTGCTTAGCGCCTAAGTTTACATACTGTAAAGCACGGTTGTCTGCAACCGACGGCCATCGACATGGAACTTATGCGCGCCTAGCGTTGGGGCGGGCAGACTCAAAAAAGGGGGCGCGGCAATGACCCGCAAACTGGCAGCAGAATTCATCGGAACGGCTTGGCTTGTTCTGGGCGGATGCGGATCAGCGGTTCTGGCCGCCGCTTTCCCGGCCCTGGGCATCGGATTTGTCGGCGTGTCACTGGCCTTCGGCCTGACGGTCCTGACCATGGCCTTCGCCATCGGGCATGTGTCGGGCTGTCACCTCAATCCGGCCGTGTCGGTTGGCCTGTGGGCGGGCGGTCGGTTTCCGGCGCGCGACCTGCCGGGCTACGTCATCGCCCAAGTGGCCGGCGGCGTCGCCGGTGCGGCGATCCTCTACCTGATCGCCTCGGGCCATGCTGGCTTCGATGTCCATGCCGGCTTTGCCAGCAATGGCTATGGCGAACATTCGCCGGGCGGCTACAGCCTTCAGGCGGCACTGGTTTGCGAGGTGGTGATGACCTTCGCCTTCCTGTTCGTGATCCTGGGCTCAACCCATGGCCGGGCGCCGGCGGGCTTTGCGCCCATCGCTATCGGCCTGTGCCTGGTGCTTATCCACCTGATCTCGATCCCCGTGACCAACACGTCCGTCAATCCTGCGCGCTCCACCGCGCCAGCCTTGTTCGCGGGCGGTTGGGCGCTGGAGCAGCTCTGGCTGTTCTGGGTGGCGCCGATCGTGGGCGCGGCCATTGCGGGCTTCACCTACAAGTGGCTGAGCCCGAATGACCCCACGCCCTTGGACGTCGCCGGAAAATAGTCACGCCGCGTCATGGAAGATCAGCCCCAGCGTATGGCGCTGGCCGGTGAGGAGCCGGCTGACGCCATGACGCAGGGTGACGCGATAGTCGCCGCGCGTGCCCTTCACCGGGCGCTGATTGACAGCAAAGATCACGCCGTCTCCCTGCGCCAGCGGCACCACCATAGCGCGTGACTGCATGCGCGGGCGTTGCTCGGTCAGCACGAACTCGCCGCCGGTGAAATCGCGGCCCGGTGCCGACAGCAGCGCCGCGACCTGAAGCGGGAAGACCTGTTTGCCGTACAGGTCCTGATGCAGGCAGTTATAGTCGCCAGCCCCATACCGCAACAGGAGCGGCGTTGGCCGCGTTTGCCCAACCGCATGGCAGCGGGCGAGGTATTCGTCATGAAGCGCTGGAAAACGGGCCTCGTGCCCCAGCCGCTCCTGCCAGCCATTGGCGATGTTGGCCAGATGCGGATAGAGCGCGTTACGCAACCGCGCCACCAACGGGGGCAGGGGGTAGGAAAAATACTTGTACTCGCCCCGCCCGAACCCGTGCCGCGCCATCACCACCCGGCTGCGAAAACCTTCGTCCCGATCATACAACGCGGCGGTCACTTCGCACTGCGCCGCCGTCAGCAGTCCGGGCAGCGCGGCCCAGCCTTGCTGGTCGAGATCGGCAGCTATGCGGTGCCAGTCATTCATGCGGGCAGAATAGCCGCTTCCTTGCGCGCCACGCCTCCCATATCCTGCGTTCAAACTTCCGGCGGGCAATGATGGCAACAATTTACGGCATACCGAACTGCGACACGATGAAAAAGGCGCGAACGTGGCTGGAGGCGCACAAGATCACGCACGACTTCCACGACTACAAGAAAATGGGTATCGACAAGCCCACTCTGGAAGGATGGGCAAAGAAGGTCGGCTGGGAAATCCTGCTCAACCGCGCCGGCACCACGTTCAAGAAACTGCCGGATGTCGATAAAGCGAACCTGACCGAGAAGAAGGCCATCGCCCTGATGCTTGCCCAGCCTTCCATGATCAAGCGCCCGGTGCTGGCGGCGAAGGGCAAGTTGATGATCGGATTCAAGCCGGACGAATACACCAGGTTGTTCAGCCAGAAGGCTTGATCAGGCTGCGGCGTCCCTCAGTTTCTGGATGTCTATCTTGATCATGGTCATCATTGCCGCCATCACCTTGTTGGTGTGCTGCTGATCCCGCATCAATTGGGGCAGGCCGGCATAGTTGATCTGCCAGACAACACCGAACTTGTCGGCCGTCCAGCCACAGGCATTGGGTTTATCGGCCAGCGCATCCCACAGCCGGTCAATTTCCGCCTGGTCCTCGCACGCCACCGAGAGCGAAAAGGCCGCGTCCAGCTTGTAGTTGGGCCCGCCATTCATGAAGGTCAGGCGCTGCCCCGCCAGTTCCAGGTCCACCACCATCACCTGGCCGGCCTTGTCGGGAATGAAATCCCCATAACGGGAGGTCTGCAGGATGCGCGATCCGGGAAACAGCGACACGTAATAATTCGCCGCCTCGCCGGCCTGGGTATCGAACCACAGAAAGGGCGTGATGCTCTTGATGGTCATGGCGGTCTCCTCAAAGGGTTTTGGCAAGGGCTTCGAGCTGGTCGGCGGCGATGTTCCAGCCGGTATGAAAGCCCATCTGTTCGTGCTGCGCGCGCGCTTCCTCGCTCCAATGACGCACGGTGCAGGTGTAGCGGGTCTTGTCCCCTTCAGGCGCGAACTCCACGATCCCCACCATGAAGGGCGCGCCGTCCTTTGTGTTCCAGTCGCCGGTAAAGGCGTCGCTGAAGACGATGCGCCGGTTGGGCACCACCTCCAGATACTGACCGGGATTGGGTACCTTCTCGCCGTTGGGGCTGACCATGTTCATGGTGGTGGCACCACCAGGGCGCACATCCAGTTTCACGTCGCTCACCGTCCAGGGCTTGGGGCAGAACCATTCGCCCATGCGAGCAGGATCGGTCCAGAGTTGGAACAATTTTTCGGCAGGCGCATCGATCAGGCGCGTAAAGGTCATTTCATGGGCCATGTTTTCCTCCAGTTTTCGCCAGCTTCACCCCAAGGACGGACATCCCGGTCCAGCGCCGACAGGCCCTTGGCCAATTTTTGTCGGGCCAGTCGGTCAATTTATATCTGGCAGGCCTGTCGGCCCCGGGCATACTCGCCCGTCCTCAGAGGAAATCAAGGAACCGCCATGCTCTACACGCTGCTTTGCTACAACAAGGAAGATGTCGTCTGGTCCTGGTCCAAGTCCGAAGACGATGCGGTGATGGCGCGGCTGTCGGTGGTGCATGAAAAACTGGTGAAGGAAGGCAAGCTGGGGCCAAGCCTGCGGCTTCTGCCCACCACCGCCGCCACCACGGTGCGCGGTCCCGGTCTTGTGATCGACGGCCCCTTTGCCGAGACCAAGGAACAATTGCTGGGTTTCTATGTCATCGACGTGCCCGACCTTGAAGGCGCGCTGGATGTGGCGCGTCAGTTGTCGGAAGCCAACCCCACCAGTGTCTACGAGATCCGCCCCATCGCGCTCTATGTGCCTGAAGCACGGCCCGATGCGCCGACCCAGATGCTGAAGATGTACTGATGATCGAGCTTGTCCCATGACCGACTTGGGTTGGATTCACAGCGCCATCACGGCGGCCCGCCCACAGGCTGTGGGCGCCTTGCTCCGCTATTTCCGCGACATGGAGCGGGCCGAGGAAGCTTACCAGGAAGCCTGCTTGCGCGCGCTGAAGAACTGGCCGCAGAACGGCCCGCCGCGCGATCCCACGGCCTGGTTGATCCTGGTGGGCCGCAATGCCGCGCTGGACGGGGTGCGCAAGGACTCGCGCACGACCGCGTTGCCACCGGAAGACGTGATTTCTGACCTGGACGATGTCGAGACTCCGCTGGCCGAACGTCTGGACGGCTCGCAGTATCGCGACGATGTTCTGCGGCTGCTGTTCATCTGCTGCCATCCGGACTTGCCGGCAACGCAGCAGATCGCGCTGGCGCTGCGGATCGTGTCGGGCCTAACGGTAAGCCAGATCGCGCGCGCCTTCCTGGTCAGCGAGGCGGCAATGGAACAGCGCATTACCCGCGCCAAGCGGCGCATCACGAAAGCGGACGTACCGTTTGAGGCGCCGGGGCCTTCCGACCGCAGCGAGCGGCTGGGCGTGGTGGCAGCGATGGTCTATTTATTGTTCAACGAGGGCTACAGCGCCGGCAACGATCCGGCCCGCGCACCTTTGTGCGACGAAGCTGTCCGTCTGGCTCGGTTGCTGCTGCGTTTGTTCCAGACCGAGCCGGAGATCATGGGGCTGACAGCTTTGATGCTGTTGCAGCAGGCGCGGCTGCCGGCACGGTTTGATGCGAACGGCGAAGCGGTTCTGCTGGAGGATCAGGATCGTTCGCTTTGGAACGCCGCGGCGATCCAGGAAGGACTCGCGCTGATTGACAAGGCCATGCGTCACAACCGGCCAGGCCCTTATCAGGTACAGGCTGCGATCGCTGCCACCCACGCGCGCGCGCAAAGCGCTGCTGACACCGACTGGGCCGGGATTGACGGCCTCTACCTGGCGCTGGAGCGGATGCAACCTTCACCGGTCGTCACGCTCAACCGCGCCGTGGTGGTGGCCAAGCTGCACGGACCTCAGGCGGCGCTGGACATGATTGCGCCATTGGAGGCGAAGCTGGGCGGCTATTTCCACTTTTTTGGCGCTCGCGGTGCGTTCCTGCTGCAACTGGGGCGCAATACGGAGGCGCGGGCGGCCTTTGACCAGGCCATCGCGCTGGCCGACACGCCCGCCCAGGCTGCCCATATTCGCCAGCATCTGGACCGGCTAATGGCGGAGGTCGGATAATTTTCGCAACGCATGTCGGATGAAAGCAGTGGCAGTCGTCCTCGGATCATAACCACAGGAGTTACCCATGGCTGAATATTCCAATCCGCCGGTCAAAGGCGGAGCAGTCGCCTATCTTTCCATTGATGGCGCGGTGAAGGCGTTTGAATTCTACCAGAAGGCCTTTGCCGGCGAGGTCGCGGCCCTGATGCCACCAGACGAAAAGGGCCGGACCATGCATGGTCATCTCTACATCAATGGTTCGTCGGTGATGCTCAGCGACTTCTTCCCTGAGCACGGTCATTCGGTGGTACCGGTCTCAGGCTTCAGCATCATGCTGAAAGTGGACGATGCCGATGCCTGGTTCGACCGCGCGGTGGCTGCGGGCTGCACTGCGTTGATGAAGCCGGAAAACATGTTCTGGGGCGACCGCTATGGCCAGGCCAAAGACCCCTTCGGCGTGATCTGGGCTTTCAATGGTCCGCTGAAGGCTTGACGCCATGTCGAACGCAATTCGCTGGACGGGATATGCGCTGACCGGGCTGTTCACCCTGTTCATGCTGTTCGATGTCGGCATCAAGCTCGTCCGGCATCCCATGGTGGAAAGTACCATGGCGGAACTGGGCTTCCCGCCTGGCCTGGGATTTCCCATCGGGGTGATCGAAGTCTTCTGCCTGGTGCTGTATCTGATCCCGCGCACAGCGGTGCTGGGGGCGGTGCTGTTCACCGCCGTGTTCGGCGGCGCCATTGCCAGCCATCTGCGGCATGGCGCTCCGCTTTTCAGCCATGTGCTGTTTGGCGTCTATCTGGGTTTCGCAATGTGGGGCGGGCTATGGCTGCGCGATCCCGCCTTGCACCGCGTCTTTCCGGTGCGCTTAAATAGGGAATGAGCATTTATGTCGGTGTCGGCGGCTGGGTCTTTGAACCATGGCGCGACAATTTCTATCCCAAGGGTCTGCCGCAGAAGCGCGAGCTGGAATATGCCGGCACGCATCTGACAGCGATCGAGGTCAACGGCACCTATTACGGCTCGCAGAAGCCCGAAAGCTTCCGCAACTGGCACGCGCAGACGCCGCAGGAGTTTGTCTTCACCCTGAAAGGTCCGCGCTTCGCCACAAACCGGCGGGTACTGGCCGAAGCCGGCGACAGCATCAAGCGGTTCTTCGACAGCGGCGTGACCGAGCTGAAGGAGAAGCTGGGGCCGGTGAACTGGCAATTCATGGCCACCAAGAAATTCGATCCGGCGGACTTCGAAGCCTTCCTGAAATTGCTGCCGAAGAAAGTCGGTACCCATGCCATCCGCCATGCGGTGGAGGTGCGGCACGACAGCTTCAAGGACAAGGCATTCGTGGATCTTTGCCGCGATCATGGCGTCGCTATTATCACCGGTGCGGACAGCGATTTTCCGGTGATTGCCGATGTGACGGCGGATTTTGTCTATGTCCGAGCCATGGGCACCCAGGAAAAGGAAAAGCTGGGCTATTCCAAGGCGGCAATCCGAAAATGGTCGGCGCGCGCGCGGGAATGGGAAAAAGGCAGTGCACCGGCTGACCTGAAACTGCTCGCCCCCGCCGCGCCCGGGAAAAAACGCGACGTATTCCTGTTCGTCATCAGTGGCGCCAAGGAAAAGAACCCCGCTGCAGCCCAGGCTATCATTGCCGAGCTCGAATAAGCGGCCCATCTTGCGGAACGTACCAAAGTCATAGCCGTCATGCGGAACGCGGATATTGCCAATCCGCCACTTGCCCGCGAGCATCACCCACGGATTTCGGGGAATTTGTCATGCAGCTTATCGGAATGCTGGATTCGCCCTATGTGCGCCGCGTGGCGGTGTCGCTGAAGGTTCTGGGCCTGACGTTCGACCACCAGTCCGTCTCGGTGTTTCGCCAATTCAAACAGTTCGCGGCCATCAATCCGGTGGTGAAGGCGCCCACTCTGGTCACAGATGACGGCACCGTCCTGATGGACTCCAGCCTGATCCTGGAACACATCGCTCACTTGGGCAGGGGCAGCCTGATGCCCGCGGATCATACCCGCGCGCTGCGCCAGATCGGCCTGGCGCTGGCGGCCTGCGAGAAGTCCGTCTCGATCGTCTATGAGCGCAATCTGCGCCCGGTCGAAAAACAGCACGAACCCTGGCTGGAGCGTGTGCGCGGCCAGTTGCTGGCCGCCTATGGCGCGCTGGAACGCGAAATGCCGGATGACTGGTTTACCGGTGGCCCAGCGCTGCAGCCGGAGATTACCACCGCCGTTGCCTGGCGCTTCACCCGGCATGTTATCGCCGACCTGGTACCGGTGGACGATTTCCCGAAATTGGTGGCGCTGTCGGCGCGCGCCGAAGCGCTGCCGCCGTTCAGGGAAACGGACTACGACTGATCAACGTGAAGTGCAGGGCCGCGCGAAAGCGAAAGCCCAGCGTTTCGTAAAGCGCAATGGCGCCCGCATTGTCGGCATAGACGTGCAGAAACGGGATCTCGCCACGCGCCCGGATTTTCTCCGCCACGACCCGCATAAGTCCCCCGGCATAGCCATTGCCACGACAATCCGGATGGGTGCAGACCCCGCTGACTTCCGTAAAACCGGACGGCTTCATCCGCTCACCGGCCATGGCGATCAGCTTTCCATTCTGTTTCACGCCGATGAAGTCACCCAGTCTGTGCGTTCTGCGAAAAAAAGGGCCGGGCTGGGTCAGGGTCGCCAGCGCCAGCATCTCGTCTGCATCGTCGTCGCCCAGCGGCGTGACCGCGAATTTCAAGGCGGCGGGTGTAATCTGGTTCGCGATCATCTGGTGGCAAACCGCGCCCTTGATAGTGAAGCCGGACGGCAGCGGGACGGTGCGCGCCTCCACCAGTCCCACCGCGCCGGTCTCCGGCACCAGCGTTGCCAGCGCGGCCATCGCCTCCGCGCTGTCATCCGCCGCCGCAGCGAACAAGCCGTAATCCGGATCAAACCGCAGCGCCCGACCGTTTCCACGCGCCAGGTTGGCCTGGCGGGAGGTCAGGGCGCTCCAGGCGGGCCGGTCCAGCGGATGTTCCATTGGCTTTCCTTAGCACGCGTTCACGCGAGATAGACGTCGAATGATACGATCAGAAGTCGCTCGGTTTCCCCAGAAAACATTATAGTTTTCGCGCTCCGTAACGGAAAATGCCGCCGTGATGCGGTCGCAAAGCTGGTTCGTCTGCGATGGGCGCTCGCCGCTGGTGGGCAATCTGTTCCTCTACGGCGAGGGCGATGGCGCGTTGGCAGACGGGTTGGCGCCGCACGGTGTCGGGCCGCTGCCTTGGTTGAACCGAAGCCGCCGCGTCGAACAGATCTATGCCTCCGATTTTGCCCTGATCGAATCAGTCCGCGCGCAACGAGCCAGTCGCGGCGAAGACGTCTTCCGCGCTGCCGCAATCGCCGCCGAATAGTTGGGATTTTGCGGCTGCCTACTAGGTGTTGATACGATGTGCTGCAGGCAGCCACGCGCCTGTGCGTAGTTGGGTAATGTTGTTGCCCGCTCATGCCCCGACAGCTTGATTGCTCGCCCACCGAGCAGAGCGCCATGGAACAGGAAGCCTACCGTCACGTCCCCTACGACATCGAGGTCGAGCAGGCTTTGCTTGGCGCGGTGCTGGCAGACAACCGCGCGATGGAACGTGCCAGCGCGCTGGTGAAGCCGGAGCATTTCTACGATCCGCTGCATGGACGCATCTTCGAGACCATGTCCCAGATGATCGAGCGTGGCGGCATGGTGGTGACCCCGCTCACCCTGCACTCCACGATGAAGTCCGATCCCGGCGTGATCGAGGTGGGCGGCCAGGCCTATTTCGAGGGCTTGCGCGCCGCAGCCCCTTCCATTCCCAATGTGCGCGACTTCGCCAACATCCTGTCCGACCATTACGTGCGCCGCAGCCTGATCCGCATCGGCGAGGATATCGTCAACACTGCCTATGACGCGCCCACCGAGAAAACTTCCAGGGACCAGATCGCCGAAGCGGAAAAGGCGCTCTATGCCGTCGCCGAGACCAACAAGTATGGCGAAGGGGCGCTGGATTTCCACGAGGCGCTGAAGCGTACGGTGGAGGCGGCCGAGCGCGCCGCTGCCCGTGGCGGCCGCATCTCCGGCGTCACATCGGGCTTTACCGACGTGGACAATCTGCTGGGCGGCTTGCAGCCTTCGGACCTGCTGATCCTGGCTGGGCGCCCCGGCATGGGCAAGACCGCGCTAGGCACCAACATGGCCTTCCATGCCGCCCAGCAATACATGCGCGACATCGAGGCGAGCGCAGAATATCCCAGCGGCGCGCCGGTGCTGTTCTTCAGCCTGGAAATGGCGGCACAGCAGCTCTCGGCACGTATTCTGTCCGAGCAGACCGAGATTGAAGGCTGGAAGATCCGCAATGGACGCTTCAGTGAAAGCGAGTGGGAAAAATTCGTCCTCACCATGCAGGAACTGTCGAGCCTGCCGCTCTATATCGACGATACAGGCGGCATTTCCATCGCCCAGATCGCAGCCCGTGCCCGCCGTCTGAAGCGCGAGAAGAATATCGGGCTGATCATCATTGACTATCTGCAACTGGTGGAGCCGTCGCGCCGCCATGAAAACCGCGTGCAGGAAATCACCGAAGTCACCAAGGGCCTCAAGACCCTGGCCAAGGAATTGAACGTCCCGGTCCTGGCCTTGTCGCAGCTGTCGCGCGGCGTCGATGCCCGCGACGACAAGCGCCCTGTGCTGTCAGACCTGCGCGAATCCGGCTCCATCGAGCAGGACGCCGACGTGGTGATGTTCGTGTATCGCGAGGAATATTACCTCAAGTCGCGTGAGCCCGATGCCGGCACGCCCGACCATGCCAAATGGATGGAAAAGCTGGAACGCGCCACCAACCGCGCCGAAGTCCTGGTGGAAAAGCACCGCCACGGCGCCACCCGCGCCATCGACCTTGTGTTCGAAGGCAACTTCACCCGCTTCAGCAACATGGCCGACGACGGCAACGTGCCATCGCACTAAGCGGTTTTTTCAGTCCGCCGTCTTGATCGCCACGAACTTTGCGCCGCCAAACAATGCCCCGACCTGCCGTGGGATCAACCGCAGGTCATAGGCAAAACGCACCAGCTCCCGCTTGGCATAGGTCCAGCCGAACCGGCGCAGGCCCAGCCGGGTGCCCTCGATGTCCGACTTCTCGCCGACAAATTCCTGCTGTCGCGCTATTGCGGGCACCAGTTGCCACGGCGCCAGCTTTGCGAACTGATCCGAATTGTTGGGATTGAAGATCAAATGATCCACCGGCAAGTCGAAGCATGTCACGGCCGTCAGTGTCTGCGCGGCGACGCGCGATAAGATATAGGCGGCGGCGCCTGTGTGCCGCGACAGCATCCGGCCCATCGCAAAATCCTCGCCCACCGCACGCAGGCCCGCCAGCAGCACCCGCTGCCCCGGCGGACCGTAATGCTCCAGTTTCACCACCTCCACGCCGGCCGGAATCCAGTTGTCGCTCACCAGCAGCGCGCCCGCAGCGTCGCTCAGCCGCACATCGTCTTCCAGGAACACGGCATGGGCATCGCCGGTATCCAGGAACATCTCCCACGCGGCGCGGTGCGACAGCAGGCACGCCTTGTCGCCCTGCGGGATTTCACCCAGAGGACCGCCCCCCTTTAATTCTTTTGGCGCAAACCAGCGGTCCAGCAGCCCCGGTTCCGCGCTCCGGGCATCTACCGCCGCGACCCGGTCCAGCGTCAGCGCAAGTCTTGCCGCCTGCGCCGACATGGCCGCCAGCCGGTCGGGCCGCCGCCCCAGGTTGATCAGATAGAGATGCATAGCGTTTATGTTAGCCTTTTCGCAGCTTTTCCGCCATTCCTGCCCTGTTTTGTGGCGCCACCCGCTTCTATATGGTGGGCTGGAGCGGGGAACGGTTTGGGACGGATTTAGAACGCTTGACGGCCACGCTCGACATTTCCCTCGCCACATCGGGCGACGTACTGGCGCACCCGTTTCTGCGTCCGGGCCGTCCGCTGACGCCTGAGGAACAGCGCCGCCAGGCGGTCAAGCGCACCGTCTCCTGGGTGCTGGTGATCATTCTCCACCTGCTGATCATCTTTGGGGTGGTGATTTCCATCCGCCCCTTCAGCGATATGACCCGGCCTATAACAGAGACCATCCTCATCCTGGATTCGGTGGGCCGCGACGCTCCGCCTGTTCACATCACCAATCCCGAAGTCGTCAGTGACCGTCCGCCCATGATCATGTCGGCGCCCATCACCATCCCCAAGCCGCCGCCGCTGCCCGACTTCGAGCCTAACCAGCCGGTGGCGCCCGGCGACATTCTGGGCGCGGTCGGACGTACGCTCGCCTGCGGCGCCGGCAATTGGGAGCACCTGACCACTGTCGAGCGTCGCATCTGCATGGGACTTCCCTGGCGCGGCATGCGCCTGCCCAATGGCAACCTGGTGATGGTGCCGTCCGGAAGCCTGCCGCGCCTGAGGGAACCGCCGCCGCAGGAGTTCGACCTCAACACCGGCGCCGACCGCATCCGGCGCGACTTGCAGAACGGCCAGATCGCCGGCCAGGGTGGTTGCCCCATCCTGCAGCAGCTGCCCTGCACCCACGTCACCCCCGAATACCGCCACATGAACGGGGACGATTGATGGACGCCGTCGCTCGTAATTGTCATCCTGCGCCCATGACCGAGGAAGATTTCCAGGCGGCGCGCATCACCGTGCGGCTGGGCGCCATCGCTGCCAATTACCGCACCTATCGCCGCATGGTGGGGCCCGCTGCGGTTGCCGCCGTGGTGAAGGCCGATGCCTATGGCCTGGGTGCAGCGCACGTCGCGCCGGCGCTGGCAGGCCTGGGCTGCGACTCCTTCTTTGTGGCCCGCCTGCAGGAGGGCATTCGCCTGCGCCAGTTGCTGGCGCAGGCACGCATCTTCGTGCTGGACGGGGCGCCGCCCGACGCGGTACCCGCCCTGCTCAGCCATCGCCTGACACCGGTCCTGAACAGCCTGGGCGAGGTCGCAGCCTGGAGCGCCGCTGCCGGCGCCGCCCGCACCACCTTGGACGCCGTGCTGCATGTCGAAACCGGCTTCAATCGCCTGGGCCTGCCAGCCGATGAACTCGCCATTCTGGCTGCCGAAGCCCGCACGCGTCTTTCCGGGCTGAATATCGTGCTGGTGATGAGCCATCTAGCCTGCGCCGATGACGCTGCCAACACGTTGAATGCCCAGCAGCTCTCGCGTTTCCAGCAGGCACTGGCGATGCTGCCGCCCGCGCCCGCCAGCCTCGCCGCCAGCCAAGGCGCCATGCTGGGGCCGGAATATCATTTCGACCTGGTGCGGCCCGGCATCGGCCTTTACGGCGCCAACCCGCAACCGTCCAATGCCAAGATGGCGGGCGCGCAGAATCTGATGCAGACAGCCTTCACGCTGACAGGCAAGCTGCTGCAGTTGCGCCGAATTGACAGTGGGGAATGCGTTGGCTACGGAGCCACCTTCCGCGCAAAAAGGCCCACAATGCTTGCCACGATCGCGCTGGGCTATGCCGACGGCATTCCCCGCTCCGCGTCCAACCAGGGTTTTGCCGCCATCGACGGTGTGCGTGTGCCGATCGCGGGCCGTGTCTCGATGGATTCCACCATCCTGGACGTTACGGACTTGGCACAGGCGCCTTGCGTGGGCGATGATGTGGAGATGATCGGCGACACCATTACGCTGTCGCTGGCCGCCGGCTATGCCGGCACCAACGAATATGAAATCCTCACCCGGCTGGGGCAGCGGGTGCCGCGGATGTATCTAGAGGGCTGATGAATATTTTTGCGTATATCGGCCACGCCGTGACCACGGTGCTGGCGCATATCGGCAAGCTGGCCATCTTTACCGGCCGCTCTGTTGCTGCCGTGTTCAGTCCGCCGGTCTATGGCGGCCTGGTGCTGCGGCAGATGATGAGCATCGGCTATTACTCGCTGCCCGTCGTCGGCCTGACGGCTCTGTGCATCGGCGCGGTGCTGGCGCTGCAGATCTATCTGGGCGGCAACCGCTATGGCGCCGAGGCCATCGTGCCGCAGATCGTAGTGCTGGGCATCACGCGCGAGCTGGGTCCGGTGATCGCCGGCTTGATGGTGGCGGGGCGCGTCGGCGCCGCCATCGCCGCCGAGATCGGCACCATGAAGGTGACCGAGCAGATCGATGCCCTGACCACGCTGGCCACCAATCCGATCAAGTATCTGGTGGTCCCGCGCCTGATCGCGGCGGTGATCGCCATGCCCGTGCTGACAGCGGTCGGCGACACTATCGGTGTCTATGGCGGCTATCTGGTGGCGACCCAGAATCTGGGCTTCACCGGCGGCACCTATCTGAAGAACACGGTGGACTTCGCCACCCACCAGGACATCGTGTCAGGCCTTATCAAGGCAGCGGTATTCGGCTTCATCGTGGCGCTGATGGGCTGCTACAACGGCTTCAATTCCAAGGGCGGCGCCCAGGGCGTCGGCAATGCCACCACCAATGCGGTGGTGTCGTCATCCATCCTGATCCTTGCCGCCGACTTCATCCTCACCGCTGTGCTGTTTCACACATCATGATATCCCCCACCTCCGTTCCCAAGATCGAACTTCGCGGTGTGAAGAAGCGCTTTGGCTCCAAGGTGGTGCTGGACGGCGTCGATCTTGTGGTCGAGCCGCGCTCTTCACTTGTGATCATCGGCGGCTCCGGCACCGGCAAGTCGGTGACCATCAAGTCCATCTTGGGGCTAATCCGCCCGGATGAGGGCACCATCCTGGTGGACGGCGAGGACATCACCCATATCAGTGGCGCGGCCCGCGACAAGGTGATGAAGAAGTTCGGCATGCTGTTCCAGGGCGGCGCTCTGTTCGACAGCATGACCGTGTGGGAAAATGTCGCCTTCGGCCTGATCCAGGGACGCGGCATGAAGAAGAAGCAGGCGCGCGAGATCGCGATCCAGAAGCTGGCCAAGGTGGGGCTCCCGGCTGATGTGGGTGACCTGCTTCCTGTCGAACTGTCCGGCGGCATGCAGAAGCGCGTGGGCCTTGCCCGCGCCATCGCCGCCGACCCGGAAATCATCTTCTTCGACGAACCCACCACCGGGCTCGATCCCATCATGGCCGACGTGATCAACGATCTTATCGTGTCCACCGTCAAAGATGTGGGAGCCACCGCCCTCTCCATCACCCACGACATGGCCAGCGCACGGAAGATCAGCGACAAGATCGCCATGCTCTATGGCGGGAAGATCATCTGGACCGGCCCGACCGCCGACATCGACAATAGTGGCAATCCCTATGTCGAGCAGTTCATCCACGGCCGCGCGGATGGGCCGATCAAGATGGCGGTAAAGGCCTAGCCACTATCCACACGCGCCGAAAATAATCTGACCGCGTAACGCCAGCACGGTTCACGCAATCCGCGCTTCGCGCCAATCCACGCGTCTGCGCGCCGTGCGATAATGGCGCCATGAGACCGCCCCGTCGCGCCCTTTCCACACTTTGTCAGCGCCCCAGGGGGAGGGGGGCCTCCATTCATCAAAACAACGGCCCAGCAAGTCCTTGGAATAACGCCAATGCCGGGGCGCAATCCGCGCCGCAACAGCGCGCAGGCTATCCACTGCTTATCCGCCCACTTGCCATTTCCGTTCCTCTTTTGTACCCATAGCTATGGCCAAGTCCTCCACCAGCTATGCCTGCCAGTCCTGCGGCGCCACCACGCCCAAATGGTCGGGCAAGTGCGAGGCCTGCGGCGGCTGGAACACCATCGTGGAAGAAGGCGTCGCACCGCCTCTCGGGTCCGGTGCGACCCGCCGCGCCAAAGGCCGGCGCATTACTCTGGAAGACCTGAAGACCGAGGACGCCCCGCCGCAGCGCCGCGCCACCGGCATTGCCGAGTTTGACCGCGTCACCGGCGGCGGACTTGTCCCTGGCTCCGCGCTTTTGGTGGGCGGCGATCCGGGCATCGGCAAATCCACCATCATCCTGCAGGCGCTGGGCAAGTATGCCCAGAATGGCGGCCACGCCATCTACATCTCCGGCGAAGAGGCGATGGCGCAGGTGCGCATGCGCGCCGCCCGCATGGACCTGGCAGATGCACCACTGATGCTGGGCGCCGCCACCTGCGTGGAAGACATTCTCGCCACCCTGGAAGCGGGCAAGCCCCCCGGCATCGTCGCCATCGATTCTATCCAGACCCTGTGGACCGGCGCGCTGGATGCCGCGCCCGGCACCATCGCCCAGGTCCGCACCGCCTCCTTCGATCTGGTGCGCTATGCTAAGGCTTCGGGCGCAGCGCTGCTTCTGGTGGGCCATGTGACGAAAGACGGCCAGATCGCGGGACCAAAAGCGGTCGAACACCTTGTTGATGCGGTGCTCTATTTCGAGGGCGAACGCGGGCATCACTTCCGCGTGCTGCGCGCCACCAAGAACCGCTTCGGCGCCACCGACGAAATCGGCGTGTTCGAGATGACCGGCAAGGGCCTGTCCGAAGTCGCCAACCCGTCGGCGCTGTTCCTGGGTGACCGCAAGTCCGCCGCCCCCGGCACGGCCGTCTTTGCCGGGCTGGAAGGAACCCGGCCCCTTCTGTGCGAGATCCAGGCGCTTGTTTCGCCATGCGCCTACGGCTCCCCGCGCCGCGCCGTGGTGGGCTGGGATACCGGGCGGCTGGCCATGATCCTGGCGGTGCTGGACGCCCGCGCCGGGGTTGGAATCGGGGCCAGCGATGTCTATCTGAACATCGCGGGTGGGCTGAAGATTGGCGAGCCCGCTGCCGATCTTGCGGCCGCTGCCGCGCTGGTTTCCTCTTTCGGTGGTGAGCCCTTGCCGCGCGATACTGTGTTTTTCGGGGAAATTTCGCTTTCGGGCGACATTCGCCCCGTACCCCAGGCCGAGGCCCGGCTGAAGGAAGCCGCCAAGCTGGGCTTCAAAAATGCCTTTGTCCCCGCCGGCACCCGCGCCGGCGATGTCGGACTGGAATTAACCGAGGTTGCAAGCGTCGCGGACCTGCTGCGTTTTGCGCCTGAGCCCAAACCCGCCCGGCGTGCTAAACTCGAATCATGAGCCTGTCGGTATCGTTTCTCGACTGCCTGATCGTGTTGGTGATCCTCGTGTCGGCTGGCTATGCCTGCTGGCGCGGCTTTTTGTGGGAAACACTCACGATATTCGCCTGGGTGGCCGCCGCCTTCGGCTGCCTCTATTTTGGGCCGTACATCGTTCCACTTACCCGCAGTCTGGTGAGTGAAGCCTGGCTGGCCTCGCTGCTGGCCTATGCGGCGGTGTTCCTGGCGGTATTCATCCCGTTGGCCTTCATGAGCCACCGTTTCAGCGAAAGCGTCAGGCATTCTCCCATCGGGCCGCTGGACCGTGCTGCCGGCGTGGCCTTTGGCGTGGTGCGCGGGCTGGTGATCGTGGGGTTGGCCTATTTGGCCTTTACCTATTTCGTGCCTATTCGCCAGCAGCCGCACTGGCTGACCGAGGCGCGGTTGCTCCCCATGGTGCAGTCCACCTCCGAAGTGCTGTTGAGCGTGGTTCCCGATCATCCTCGCGATACCCTGTTCGTGCCCCAGCATGAAATCGTGCGTCAGGCGCCGTCTCCTGTCGAGGAACGGGCCGCAATCGCGCCTGTCGTACCCAGCCATGACCCCATGGCAGAGCTGATACGCCGCAATGGCGAGGCTGGCAGTGTCTCCAAAAGCACGCGGGAACCCGCGCAACCCAAAGCGACCGCAACAGCGAAGAAATCCTATGGCGCTGGCGACCGGCAGGCGTTAGACAAACTTATCGAAACCGGCGGAAACCACCGATGATCGATGAATCGGAACACCTGTGGGACGCGGACTCGCTGCATGAGGAATGCGGTGTTTTCGGCATCTTCGACCAGGCCGACGCCGGCGCGCTGGCGGTCCTGGGCCTCCATGCCCTGCAACATCGCGGGCAGGAAGCCTGTGGCATCGTCACCTTCGAGAATGGCCACTTCACTGCCGAGCGCCACATGGGCCTGGTGGGCGACGTGTTCGGGCGCAATTCGCCGGCAGCGCGCAATCTGAAAGGCCGTTTCGCCATCGGCCACAACCGATATTCCACCACCGGCGGTAGCCGCGCCGCCAATATCCAGCCCATGTTCGCCGACCTGGCGGGCGGCGGGCTGTCCATCGCCCATAACGGCAACCTGACCAACGCGCACACCCTGCGTACCGAGCTGGTGGGGCAGGGTGCGATCTTCCAGAGTACCTCCGACACCGAGACCATCATCCATCTGGCGGCGCGGTCCGCCAAGCATCGCATCGTCGACAAACTGATCGACGCGCTGTGCCAGGTGGAAGGCGCCTATTCTCTGGTAGCGCTGACGTCGAAGAAGTTGATTGGCGTGCGCGATCCCAATGGCGTGCGGCCGCTGGTGCTGGGCCAGCTGGACGGCGCCTATATCTTCGCGTCCGAGACCTGCGCGCTGGACATCATCGGCGCCAGCTATGTGCGCGACGTCAAGCCGGGCGAAATGATCGTGGTGGACAAGGAGGGTGTACACATTCACTTCCCCTTCAAGCCGCAGCAGCACCGTTTCTGCGTATTTGAATACATCTATTTCGCGCGGCCCGATTCCACTTTGGAAGGGCGCAATGTGTACGAGGCACGCAAGAATATCGGCGCGGTGCTGGCGGCAGAATCCCCGGTGGACGCCGACCTGGTGATTCCGGTGCCCGACAGCGGCGTGCCCGCCGCGCTGGGCTTTGCCAACCAGGCCCAGATCCCGTTCGAGTTGGGCATTATCCGCAACCATTATGTCGGCCGCACCTTCATCGAACCGACGGACTCCATCCGCCATCTTGGCGTGCGCCTGAAGCACAACCCCAATCGCGACGCCATCAAAGGCAAGCGGGTGATCCTGGTGGACGATTCCATCGTGCGCGGCACCACCTCCAAGAAGATCGTCTCCATGGTGCGCGATGCCGGCGCCTCGGAAGTGCATTTCCGGGTCTCCTCGCCCCCGACCACCCACAGCTGCTTCTATGGTGTGGACACGCCCAACACCGACGACCTTCTCGCCCACAAGATGGACGTGGAAGAGATGCGCAAGTTCATCGGCGCCGACAGCCTGGCCTTCATCTCCATGAACGGGCTCTATCGCGCCATGGGCCAGTCGCAGCGGCTGGCCGCCAAGCCCGCCTTCTGCGACGCCTGCTTCACAGGCGACTATCCCATCTCGCTGACCGACATTTCGGGCGGCACGCGGCAGCTTTCGCTGCTGGCGGACGTGGCCTAGGACGCATCCATGACGAAATCGATGGAAGGGCGCATTGCGCTCGTCACCGGCGCATCCCGCGGCATCGGTCGTGCCGCTGCCATCGCGCTGGGCGCGGCGGGGGCGCATGTCATCTGCGTGGCCCGCACTGTTGGCGGGTTGGAAGAAACCGACGACGCCATCCAGAAGGCCGGCGGTGCCGCCACCTTGGTGCCGCTGAACTTGCGCGATTTTGATGCGATTGACCGACTGGGCGCGTCCATCCATGAGCGCTGGGGCAGACTGGATGCGCTGATGGGCAATGCCGGGGTGCTGGGCCAACTGACGCCGCTCACCCACATGGAGCCCAAGACCTTCGCCGAGGTGATGGAGGTGAACCTGACGGCCAACTGGCGCCTCCTTCGTTCACTGGACCCGCTGCTGCGCCTGTCGGATGCGGGGCGCGTGCTGTTCGTCACCAGTGGCGCGGCGCGCAAGCACACGCCTTACTGGGGCGCCTATTCCATCAGCAAGGCGGCGCTGGAAAGCCTGGCGCTCACTTATGCTGCCGAATGCGAAGGCGGCCCGGTCAAGGTCAACCTGATCAATCCCGGCCCCATGCGCACCGCGATGCGCCGCAAAGCCATGCCGGGCGAAGACCCGAACACGCTGCCCACCCCCGACGACATGGCGGACAAGGTGGTGGAGATGCTGAGCCCGGGTTACGCTCTCAACGAGACGATCATCAATTTCAAGTGACGGTCAGCGCTTCGGTGCGTAGGGGTTTTTCGAATTGCGCACGCTGAAGCGCAGCGGCGTGCCTTTCAGGTTGAAATTCTCCCGCAATCCATTCGACAGATATCGCAGATAGGCTTCCGGCAGGGCGTCTAGCTGGTTGCCGAACAGCGTGAAGGACGGCGGTCGCGCCTTCCTCTGCGTCATGTAGCGGATGCGCACGCGGCGGCCGGAAATGGCTGGCGTGGCGTGGCGCTGCAGCGCCTCTTTCAGGAACCGGTTCAGGGTGGCAGTGGAAACGCGGCTGTTCCACGCCCGGTCCGCTTCAAAGATGGCGCCTTCCAGGCGATCCAGACCTTCGCCGGTGCGCGCCGAAGTGGCGATCAGCGGCGCGCCCGCTATCTGCGGCAACAGCCTGTCCATTTTTTCGCGCATACGGCTGATGGCGCCGGCCTTGTTTTCCAGAAGATCAAACTTGTTGATGGCGAAGACAATGGCGCGGCCCTCGCGTGCGATCAGGTCGGCAATCGTCAGGTCCTGTTTCTCGAACGGCGCATTGGCGTCGATCATGATGATGACGCAGTCGGCGAACCGTATGGCCTCAAGCGTCGAGGCCACCGACATTTCTTCCAGCGTTTCGCCCGCTACCCGCGCCTTCTTGCGCAGCCCGGCAGTGTCGTGCAGCAGCACGTCGCGGTCGCCTGCCTTCCAGGGTGCGGTGATGGAATCGCGCGTCAGCCCCGCTTCGGGCCCCACGAGCGAGCGTTCCTCACCAAGCAGGTGATTGAACAGGGAGGATTTTCCGACGTTTGGCCGGCCCACCAAGGCCAGCCGCAATGGCCGGTCGAGATAGTTGACCACAACATCTTCCGTGGGTTCGTCGTCTTCGCTGAAATCTTCCTCGAAATCTTCTTCGAGGTCTTCATTGTCCTGGTCGTCTTCTTCGTCTGCGTTGGCCGCAGCAGGATCGGCCAGCGGCTCCAGTGCCGCGACCAGGTCTTCCATGCCCAGATTGTGCTCGGCGGAGATGCGCAACGGCTCGCCAAACCCTAGGCCATAGACATCGTCCATCACCTGTACCCGGCCTTCGCACTTGTTGGCGGCAAGGATCACCGGCTTGCCTGCCTTGTGCAGGGCGGCAGCGATGATCTCATCTCCCGCGGTCACCCCGGCGCGAGCATCGATCACGAACAGCAGCGCTTCGGCTTCCGCGATGGCCGTGACGGTCTGCTGGGTCATGCGGTTGGGAATGCTGCCCGGCGCGCCGTCTTCGAATCCGGCGGTGTCGATCAGCGTCAGGCTCAGCCCGTCATACTCGGCATCCACCGACTGGCGGTCGCGGGTCACGCCCGGCGTGTCATGCACGATGGCGGCGGTGCGCCCCGCCAGCCGGTTAAAGAGGCGCGACTTCCCCACATTGGGGCGTCCGACGATGGCGAGCTTCAGCGGCATCGCACATGCCTACCGGAGCGCAACGAGTTCGGCGTCGGCGGTGTAGAGATAAAGCGTGCCGTCGGCGACGATGGGCGCAATGGTCGTGGCGCCAGGAATTTCGACCCGTCCCACCAGCTTGCCGTCATAGGGTGACAACGCCTGTGCATAACCGTCAGACGAAGTGACGATCAGCTTGTCCGACACCAGAACCGGGCCGGCCCACAGGATGGGATGACGCTTTTTGTCGAGGTCCTCATATTGCGGCAGTTGGTGTATCCAGCGGACCTTGCCTTCCTTACGGGTCAGGCAGATCAAGCGTGCATTCAAGTCCAGCACATAGACATAGTCGCCCGCAGCCCAGGGCGTTTCGATGCCGCCAATGTCGCGCGCCCACATGCGCTCGCCGGTGTTCAGGCTGAAAGCCGCCATCAGGCCCGACTGGCTGATGGCATAGACCACGCCGCGGTCGATCACCGGGCGGCCCGCGATGTCGTCCAGCTGGGACAGCGCCGTGACATGGCCGCTACGCGACAGCACATCGCTCCAGCCGACCTGGCCATTCTGGACCCGGAGCGCGAATAACTCGCCGGAGGTATAGGGCACGATCACCGTTTCGCCCGACACCGCGGC
Organism: Micropepsales bacterium; assembly: GCA_038324265.1. GTDB lineage: Bacteria > Pseudomonadota > Alphaproteobacteria > Micropepsales > Micropepsaceae > Rhizomicrobium. The sequence goes on from JBBQHU010000016.1 coordinate 45,662, forward strand.
GTTGGTGGAGGCCAGGATGCCGGCGGCCTCGGTGATGCCCTGGTTATCCCAAAGCTGGCGGCCATCCACTTCGGCTAGGGCATAGAAATGATTGTCATGGGTGGAGACGAAGATGCGCCCGCCATTGACTACGGGGGCATTGACGATGGGCATGCCCAGGTCCTTGCGCCAGATGTCCTTGCCGGTCTTGGCATCCATGCAGATCACCACGCCAAAGCCGCTGGTGACAAAGATCTTGCCGTCGTCATAGGCCACGCCGCCGCCCATGCCCTGTGGCGGGTCGATCGTGTTTTTCTTGCCCAACAAGCCCCACAGGGTCGGAAGGTCGGTACCGTTCTTGGGGGCGAGGCGGCGGTTCCAGACTTCGGCGCCGTCGCGGGCGCGGAAAACCCAGATATGGGCTTCGGAATCCAGCGCAAAGATCAATCCGCCCCCGATCACTGGCGAAGAGGTGAGGTCGGAATCGGTGTCGCTACCCTTGCCGGCGCTGACGCTCCAGACCTGGCGCAGGCGTCCTGGCGCGGCCAGATGGTACATGGCATTGCCGGCATAGCCTCCTGGCTGTGGCCATTCGGTATTGCGATAAGGCGCGGGCAGCACCACCGGCGTGTTGACCAGGGTGGGATCGGGCTTGAGGCTTTCGTCCAACGACATCACAGGAATGCGAACGCCGCGCAGGTTTGATTTCTTGCCGCTGGAGGAGAACCAGCTGCCGATCTCCTCGGTGACGCTGCAGCCAGCCAGAAGGCTGGTAGCTACCAGAAGGGCGAGAAGAATGCGGGGCTTCATGGTCATTGCGCGGGCGATGCCGGGGCAGGCGCACCGGCAGGTGCAGCGGCGCCGGGCGGCCCGGCGACAAGTTCGGGCGGCACGGTGCCATAGGTGACGGCGCCGCCGGCCTTCAGATAGGCGGTCATCGCCTTCGCGCGGGCCCGCAGCGCATCGGGCGCTTCGGGATCGACGGCGAGCTCGGAATACTTGGCCTGCGCCGACTTCATGTCCATGGCGCGGTAGTCCGCATAAGCCAGAACTTCCAGCGCATTCTCGCGCCAGGCACTGCCGGGTTGGTTCAGAGGCGCCAGCAGTTCGGCCAGTTCGCTGCGAGTGGCGGTGTCAGCAGTCACCCAGGCGGCTCGCAGGCGTGCCACCATACCGATGGTGCCGCTGTCATCCTTGGCGATTTGCTTGTAGAGATCGACCGCGTCCTTCTGCTGGCCGGCAGTGACCATCGCATTGGCCTGGGCGAGGCGCGCCACCAGGCCATAGCCTTTGCCCGCATCCTTCGACAGGTCCGACATTGCGCTGGCGGCGTCGCGTGGGCTGGTGATGCGCTGGGCGGCAATGAATTGTGTGGCGATCTTCTCGCGCTCCTGCTGGTCATGGCGCTGCCAAAGCTGCCAGCCGCCAATACCCACAAAAATCAGGACGCCCAGCGCGATGACGTAATTGCCCCAAGTTCTCCAGAATTTCTGGGCCTTCTCGCGGCGAACGTCTTCCTCGACTTCGCGGAAAATATCACTCACGGAAACTTCCTCACTGGCGACCTGTTGGGCCTAGGGCCCATGGCCGAAGCCTTTGATGGGGCGTGTTAATTAGCCCGCGCGGGGCCCGCGCGCAATGTGCGAACCCGTAAGAAATGCCTTAGAATCTGGGCTTTTACTGGGCTTTTTTCATCGGGTAGACATTTTCCACCCCCGGAAAGCGTCTTTCGCGGACATCGCGCGCATAGGCCGCCACCGCTTCCTCGATGGCCGGGCCCAGCTGGGCATACTGGCGAACGAATTTGGGCGGGTTGGGATTGAGGCCCAACATGTCCTCCATCACCAACACCTGGCCGTCGCAAACCGGGCTTGCGCCGATGCCTATGGTGGGGATGGCGATATCCTGAGTAATCTTGGCGGCCAGGGGCTCCGCCATGCCTTCCAGCACCACGGCAAATGCACCGGCGTCCGATACCGCTTTGGCATCGGCCAGGATGGCTGGCCATTCTTCCAGGGTGCGGCCAGTGGTCTTGAAGCCCCCCACCACGTTCACCGACTGAGGCATCAGGCCAATATGACCCATTACGGGCACGCCGCGCTCGGTCAGGTAGCGAATGGTCTCGGCCATGCGGGTGCCGCCTTCCAGCTTCACCGCGGTGGCGCCGGTTTCCTGCAGAATACGGGCGGCGTTGCGGAACGCGACTGCGGGGCTTTCCTCATAGCTACCGAACGGCATGTCCACCGTGACCAGCGCACGCGATGAGCCGCGCATCACTGCCTTGGCATGGGTAATCATCATGTCCAGGGTCACGCCCAGCGTGGTTTCCAGTCCATGCATCACCATGCCCAGGCTGTCGCCGACCAGCATGATGTCGACATGGTGGTCGAGAAGTCGCGCCGTGTGGGCGTGATAGCAGGTCAGCACCACCACAGGTTCGCCGCCTTTGTGGGCGCGAATCTGCGGAACCGTAATGCGCTTGAGCTGGGTCTGGACGGACATGGAGTCCTCCTGTGAAGGCGCGAGGTTATACCGCAAACGCGAACGCCAGGATAATCGCGAGAGGGCGTGGGGGCCATGCTCATGGGGCAAGGACGATCACTTAAGCATATACTTGACAATTTACCCGGCCTGTAATACTTAAGGACGTGCTTGAGTATAGTCTGGACAAGACCTTTGCAGCCCTATCTGACCCGGCCCGCCGCGCCATTGTGGAGCAGCTGACACTAGGCCCGGCCTCTGTCAGCGAGCTGGCCCGGCCGCTGCCCATGTCGCTGCCGGCCGCCATGCTCCACCTCAAGGTGCTGGAAGACGCGGGACTGGTCAGCAGCGCGAAGGTGGGCCGGGTCCGCACCTGCACGGTCAACCCGGCAATGCTGAGCCAGGCGGAAGCCTGGGTCGCCGACCGCCGCGCAATGTGGGAGCGTAATCTCGACCGGCTGGGCGCATTTTTGGATGCGACCGCAGACGAGACATGACGCAGAAGGCCAAATCTCGACATCCATCTGAAAGGTAATCCGTTATGCGATCAGTGGTTCATGCCAGCTTTACCATAACCCGCCGCTGGAAGGCGAGCCCGGTCCGCGTTTTTGCCGCTTTCGCCGATCAGAAAAAGAAAGATCTCTGGTTCGGCGGCGGATCAGATTGGACGCCGGTGAGCCGCAGCTTCGACTTCCGTGTCGGTGGCAAAGAGAATGGTTCCGGACGCTGGAAAACCGGCGTGGTGTCGCATTTCGATGCCACCTATCTCGACATCGTGGATGATGAACGCATCATCTACAGCTATGTGATGCACCTGGACGACCGCAAGATTTCGGTATCACAGGCCTGTATCGAACTGACGCCGGACGGTGAGGGCACAAAGTTCGTCCTGACCGAATATGGCGACTTCCTGGACGGTTACGACGATGCCGGCAGCCGCGAACACGGCACCAGCTGGCTGATGGACAATTTGGAAAAATCGCTCGAAACTTGAAAGGGGCGGGGCATGGACCTGATCGAGAAAACCAAGAGCTACTTCCGCGCCTATGAGCGCTGCGATCCGAAATTCGTGGCGGACGCAATGGCCGACGGCTTCACGTTCACCAGCCCGTTTGACGAACATATCGGGCGGGACGACTATTTTCGCCGCTGCTGGCCGCCGGAAGGAAGTGAACCGCTACACCAGAAATTTGAATTTCTGGCCGCATCGCAGGAAGGCGACAGGGTGACGGTGGTTTACGACTGCACGCTGCATCGGTCGAATGCCGTGCATCCCGACAGGCAATTCCGCAACGCCGAGATGCACTCTTTTGAGAACGGCAAGCTGAAAAGCGTGGAAGTCTTTTTCGGCGACCCGCCCGGCAGCATGACCCGGCGCGAATTCGCTATGCAATCCGGCGCGGGCTAACCGTCCCAGGCAAAGAAAAAGGCCGGTCGCGAGACCGGCCTTTTCATTTCGTATTGCGTGAAGCCTAGGCTTCCTCGGTCTCTTCCTCTTCGGAAGCCTCGGCCGGGGCCGCGCCTTCTTCGAAGAGTTCTTCGGCCGCGACCTTGGCTTCTTCGGCGTCGGTCTTTTCCGCCAGCACGTCTTCGCCGCGCGCCTGGCGCTCGGCTTCGTCTTCGCTGCGGGCGACATTGACGATGATGTTCACCTTCACTTCGGGGTGCAATACCACCGGCAGGGTGAACAGGCCGATCGACTTGATGGCGACGCTGATGGACACCTGGTGACGGTCAACCTTGAAGCCGCCCTTTTCCATCGCGTCCGCGACGTCGCGCGGGGAGACGGAGCCGTAGAGCTGGCCGCGGTCGCCGGCCTGGCGCAGCAGGACGAACTTCTGGCCGTCGAGCTTCTTGCCGATCTTCTCGGCCTCGCCCTTCAGCTTCAGGTTGTTGGCTTCCAGCTGCGTCTTCTGGGTCTGGAAGAAGTCGCGGTTCGCCTTGGTGGCGCGCAGCGCCTTCTTCTTGGGCAGCAGGAAATTGCGGGCAAAGCCGTCCTTGACGCGGACTTCATCGCCCATCTGGCCCAGCTTCTCGACGCGTTCGAGCAAAATGACTTGCATGGTCAGATCCTCACTTCACGACATAGGGGAGCAGCGCCATGAAGCGGGCGCGCTTGATGGCGTTGGCCAGGATGCGTTGCTTCTTGTTGCTGACCGCGGTGATGCGGGACGGAACGATCTTGCCACGCTCGGAAATGAAGCGCTGCAGGAGCTTGACGTCCTTGTAGTCAATCTTGGGCGCATTATCGCCCGAGAAGGGGCAGGTCTTCTTCCGGCGGAAGAAGGGACGGCGGGCGCCGTCCTCGCGTCCGCCACGGCCGCCTTCGCGGTCGCCGCCACGTCCGCCTTCGCGATCGCCGCCACGCGGGGCGCCGCCGTCACGATTTCCACCATAGCTCATTGCACGGTCTCCTCAGTCTCGCCCTCGGCCTTGGCCGGAGTTTCGTCGCGGCGGGCCTTGTTCGACGAGACGTCGAACTGGTCCACCTTGACGGTGATGTAGCGCAGCACGTCTTCGTTGATCTTCAGCTGGCGTTCTAGCTCGACCACGGCGTTCGACGGTGAGTTGATGTTCAAGAGGACGTAATGACCCTTGCGGTTCTTCTTGATGCGGTATGCCAGGCCCCGAAGACCCCAGTATTCCTGCTTCTCGATCTTGCCGCCTTCGCCTTCGACGATGGTCTTGAGGTGGGTGGCCAGTGCGTCCACCTGTTGCGCGCTGATGTCCTGGCGCGCGATCAGGAGATGCTCGTAAAGAGCCATCTTTGGTCCCTTTCTTTGCCCATTCGGGCATTTCGGCAGGCGGAACGACGACGGGGGAAACCGTCACCGCTTTGGCTCGTCCGGGACGCGCACCATGCGCAAACCCTCCAATTCTTCGATGAGAAGAGGGGAGGGCCCCGGCCGACCGCAGCCGTGAAGCGCGGGTCTATAGGCAAAAAGCTTGGCCGGATCAAGGTTTTGCAGGGTTAGGCCCGAGCGAATGGGGCTGCCAATAATATATTTGTTAGAAAACAAAGGGTTACTTTGAGCCTGTCCAGCCGGCCGGTCACAAAATCCAGTTTGGCGCGCTGTCTTGTATTCCCGCAACGTATCGCGGACCTTGGCGCAAAAGGGCGGGAAAGATGACAATGACAGCGGAATCGGACGCCATTTTCCGGCGCGCGGCGCTGCGGCTGGTGCCGCTGATCCTGGCGATGTACATCGCCGCCTTCCTCAACCGGGTGAATGTCAGCTTCGCGGCGCTGACCATGAACAAGGATTTGGGCTTCTCGCCCGAAGTCTATGGCTGGGGCACCGGCATCTTCTTCCTGGGCTACCTGGTCTTCGAGGTTCCCTCCAATCTGATCATGGAAAAGGTAGGCGCGCGGCTGTGGTTGTCGCGCATCATGATCACCTGGGCGCTGGTCTCGATGGCCTTCGCCTTCGTGCAGGGGCCAATCGGCTTCTTCGTGCTGCGGTTCATGCTGGGCCTGGCCGAGGCCGGCTTCTATCCCGGCATCCTGCTTTATTTCACCTACTGGTTTCCGGCCGCCACGCGGGCACGGATACTTGCCATCTTTTGCATGGGCATTCCTGTCTCCAATATTCTGGGCGCGCCGGTGTCGGGCTGGATGCTGGGCATCGAAGGCCAAGGCCTGCATGGCTGGCAGTGGATGTACCTTCTGGAAGGCATTCCGACCCTGGCGCTGGGCTTCCTGGCCTTGTGGGGACTTCCCGACAATCCCGCCAAGGCCAGTTTCCTCAGCCCGCACGAAAAAGACATTGTGATCGCGCGATTGGCGCAGGAGGACACACCGCAAGTGCATGGCTTCAGTGAGATGATCAAAGATTGGCGCGTCTGGGCGCTGATCATCCCCGATTTCTGCATCGTGTTCGGCATTTATGCGCTGGGCTTCTGGATGCCCCAGATGGTCAAGGCCATGGGCTACAACATCCACGAAACCAGCCTGATCGTGATGATCCCCTATATTGCTTCGCTTGCGATCCTGTGGGGCATCGGCGTTTCCAGCGACCGCACCGGAAAGCGCGCGCTGCATTTCTGCATCTCCGCACTGATCACCGCGGCCGGCTTCGCGGTGGCGGCCGTGGGCGGCGCGGACTGGATCGTTATCCTGGGTTTCTGTTTTGCCTCCGGCGGCGTCTATTCGGGGCTAGCGACTTTCTGGTCTGTGCCGCCGCTCTTTTTGGGCGGCACGGCCGCAGCCGGCGCCTTCGCGCTGATCAATTCGGTGGGCAATCTGTCGGGCTTTATCGGGCCCGGCCTGATGGGCTGGCTGCTGCAGGTAACGGGCAGCTATCGCGCCGGCCTGTGGATGTGTGGAATGGTGCCGCTGGGGGCGGCGCTTTCCATGGCGGTGCTGGCCCGGTATTGCCGCACGCCTTCGAAATAGCAGGACCCGAATGATTTCCGACGCCGACCTTGCTGCTTCCGACACGATCCTGGCGCGCGCCGCATGGCGGCTGATCCCCTTCATGGCGCTGATGTATGTCGTCAGCTTCCTGGACCGCGTGAATATCAGCTTCGCGGCGCTGACCATGAACAAGGACCTCGGCTTCTCGCCCGAAGTTTATGGCTTTGCCTCCGGCATATTCTTCTGGGGCTACTTCCTGTTCGAAGTGCCATCCAACCTGGCGCTCCAAAAAGTGGGCGCGCGGTTGTGGATGTGCCGCATCTGCGTCACCTGGGGTCTGCTCTCCATGCTGACGGCCTTCGCCCATACTCCTTTGCTGTTCTGCCTCGTGCGCTTTGCATTGGGTGCGGCAGAAGCCGGGCTATTCCCCGGCATGGTGCTCTACATGACCTACTGGTTCCCTGCCGCCACGCGGGCGCGCTTCATCGCCATGTTCCTGGCAGGCGTGCCGCTGTCGGTGGTGATCGGGGGGCCTATTTCCGGGTGGTTGCTGGGCGTCAGTGGTCATGGCCTGCATGGCTGGCAATGGATGCTGATCCTGGAAGGTATCCCGTCACTTATCTGCGGCATCGCTACGCTTTGGCTGCTGCCGGACGGCCCGGCCAAGGCCAAATGGCTGAGCGATGAGGAGAGGCGCATCGTCACCGCGCGCCTGGCCGACGAGCCGCCCGGCGCGCTGCACGGTTTCAAAGAGATGCTGCTCGACAAGCGCATCTGGATTCTGATGATCCCTGATTTTTCCATCGTCATTGCGCTCTACGGATTGAACCTGTGGCAGCCCCAGATGATCAAGGCGATGGGCTATTCCAACATTGAGACCGGCTTCATCGTGGCGTTGCCCTATCTGCTGGCGATGGGCGCAATGGTGGCGCTGGGATATTCCAGCGATCGCAGCGGCGAGCGCGCCGGCCATGTCGCCTTTGGTGCGGTACTGGGGGCCATCGGCATGGCGGGCGCGGTGCTCCTGACCAATCACATCGCCATCATTGCCTCGCTGTGCCTGGCCTGCAGCGGTATTTATGCATCCCTGGCGGTGTTCTGGACCCTGCCGTCCTCGCTATTGCGCGGCACGGCGGCGGCGGCGGGCCTGGCGCTGCTCAACAGCTTTTCCAACCTGGGCGGCTTCTTCGGGCCTACCTTGATGGGTTGGGCAAAGCAGGCCACCGGAAACTATGCCTTGGGCATGGAGTTGCTGGCCGGGATGATGGTGTTGGCGGCGGTGGCGGTAATCTGGATTGGGCGGACATTTTTCCGATCCGGAATCGTCGTTAACGGTGCCGGACCAGCTTCCTGATGCGCCTGCGCCGCGATAGGATTGAACCCTCTGGGGACACTTTCATGTTCGAGGATGCAAGCCTGAAGGATGCGGTGCGTGCCGCCGAGGAGCGCACGGGCGCATTGCGTCCGCGCCTACGTGCGCTGGACCAGACCCTGCTGGCGGTGGGGCGCGAGCTTTCCTTCATCCTGATTCTTATGCTGGCGCTGGCCATCCTGTGCGCGCCGGTCGGCATCGGCATCGCCATCGCATGGCTGGTATGGATGGGGGCGATCGCCGCCACCGGCAGCAAGGTGCTGGGCGGTATTGCGGGCTTCCTGGTGGTCGCGTTTTTCGCCCGCTATGTCTGGGGTTCCCGCCTGCAAGGCGCGGCGCGGCAAGCGGTGGCGGCGCTGCTGGTCGCGCGAGGCTCGCCTTGACACAGTAGGCTGTGCTTGATTTGTCTGCCGCCATGACTCGTGCATTTTTGTTCCCCGGACAGGGCAGCCAGGCCGTCGGCATGGGCAAGGCATTGGCAGACGCGTTCAGCGCGGCGCGCGATGTGTTCGCAGAGGTGGACGACGCGTTGTCCCAGAAGCTTTCGAAAATCATGTGGGAAGGACCGGAGAGTGACCTGGTCCTGACCGAGAATGCCCAGCCCGCCATCATGGCGGCCTCCATCGCAGTGGTGCGTATCCTGGAAAAAGACATGGGGCTCGTCGTCGCCAAGCATGCCCGCCTGGTCGCCGGTCACAGCCTGGGTGAATATTCCGCACTTTGCGCCGCCGGCGCTTTCTCTCTGGCCGACACCGCGCGCCTTCTGAAGATGCGCGGCCAGGCGATGCAGTCGGCCGTGCCGGTGGGGGAGGGTGGCATGATCGCGCTGATCGGCGCAGAAATCGAACAGGCCGAAACAGTTGCCAGGGACGCGTCCGCCACGGGCGGCACGTGTGTCGTCGCCAATGACAATGCGCCGGGCCAAGTGGTGATCTCCGGCAGTGCCGATGCCATAGCCCGCGCGCCCGACATCGCCAAGGCCTTGGGCATCAAACGCGCTATGCCGCTGGCCGTGTCCGCCCCCTTTCATTCGCCGCTGATGCAGCCCGCCGCCGAAAAAATGGCCGAGGTCCTGTCCCACGTCACGATCCGCCCGCTGGCCGTGCCGGTGTTGGCCAATGTCACAGCCGCCGAGGCAAACGATCCCGAAGCCGTGCGCCGCCTTTTGGTGGACCAGGTGACGGGGCGCGTGCGCTGGCGTGAAAGTATCCTCGCGTTGAAATCGCTGGGCGTGGAAACCACAGTAGAGTTCGGCGGCAAGATTCTGACCGGTATGGTCAAGCGCATCGAACCGGCGCTGCAAATGATTTCGCTGGAAACGCCGGCCGACCTCGAAGCTTTCGGAAAGGCACTCTGAATGTTTGATCTGACTGGCAAGACTGCGCTCGTCACCGGTGCATCCGGCGGCATCGGCGGTGCCATCGCCAAATCGCTGCACGGGCAGGGCGCGAAAGTGGTTCTGTCCGGCACCCGGGCCGAGGCGTTGGAGGCGGTAAAGGCAGAACTCGGCAGCAACGCTTTCATCGCCACCGCCAATCTTTCCGACATCGCCAGCGTTGAAGCCTTGGTCAAGTCGGCCGAAGACGCTGCCGGTTCGGGCATCGACATCCTTGTGAACAATGCCGGTATCACCAAGGACAATCTCTTCATGCGCATGAAGGATGACGAGTGGGATCAAGTGATCGCCGTCA
>JBBQHU010000017.1:0-48108 GCA_038324265.1 Micropepsales bacterium
TTGGAGCGGGCGAACGGATTCGAACCGTCGACCCTAACCTTGGCAAGGTTATGCTCTACCCCTGAGCTACGCCCGCACTCCAAGAGCGCGGGTTATTGCCTTTTCTCCAGCCGGATTCAAGCAGCAAATCCGTGCGGTTAAGGTTGCGCCGGAACCGGGGATTTCCCCACAATAACCCGGCAAAAGGGGCGGCATGGCACAGGCAGGGGGAAATTCCAGGACGGGCTATGCCCTGCTCTCCCCGACCCTGGCCGTCATGGGGTTGGCACTGGCGGCCCCCCTGCTGCTGCTGAGCATCACCAGCCTCAAATCCCAGACCGGCATCAGCTTCAATTCCGGTTGGACCCTGGCCCAATATGGCGAGGTGCTGGGGCGCGCTAGCTATCGCATCCTGTTTGCACGCTCGATCGCCATCTCCGCAGGCGTCACCCTGGTCACTCTGTTGCTCGCCTATCCGATGGCCTATTTCGTCGCCTTTCATGCGCGGCACAAATTCGTCTGGCTGATCGCGCTGACCATCCCCTTCTGGACGTCCTATCTGCTGCGCGTCTTCGCCTGGAAGATCATCCTGGGCTATGGCGGGGTGATCAATTCCGCAGCTCTGCAGCTGCACCTGATAGACCAGCCGCTGAGCTTCCTGCTCTACAACCCCTTCGCGGTGGTAGTGACCCTGGCCCATGCCTGGGCGGCCTTCGCCATCCTGCCCATCTATGTAAGCCTGGAGAAGATAGACCGCTCGCTGCTGGAGGCCGCCAGCGATCTTGGCGACGGCACGGTGCGTCGTTTCGCGCGCATCACCCTGCCGCTCTCCATGCCCGGTGTGATCGGCGCGGCGATCCTGATCTTCGTGCCGACCACCGGTGACTATGTCACGCCATCGCTGGTGGGCGGGCCGGCGGGCTCGATGATCGCCAACATGATCGCGGTGCAGTTCAACCAGGCCGGCAACTGGCCCTTGGGCGCGGCGCTGGCACTGGTCAGCATGGCGATGGTGGCAGTGATTGCGGGTCTGTTTGTGATGGCGGCGCGGGCCGCAACAAGAGCCGTACGATGAAAAGCCGCGCCCTCTTTATATACGCGCTGGCCTATCTGGCCTTCCTCTACGTGCCGGTGCTGTTCCTGCCGGTTTTCTCGTTCAACAATTCCCAGTTCATCGCCTTTCCGCTCACCGGCTTCACCACCCGCTGGTACGCCGCTTTGGGCGCCGACACCGCCATGCAACACGCCCTGGGCAACAGCCTCAAAGTGGGGCTGGTAACGGCCCTGCTGTCCACGCTGCTGGGCCTCACCGCCGCCAAGGCGGTGACCCAGTACCGGCTGCGCGGCACCCAGGCCATGCTGGGCCTCATATCCCTGCCGCTGTTCATACCCGACATCGTGCTGGGAATCTCGCTGCTGCTGCTGCTGGGCCTGCTGGATCTGCCGCTCAGCCTCGCGGCCGTGGTGGCGGGCCATATGCTGGTCTGCGTGCCGTTTGCGCTCACGGTGCTGATCGCCCGCTTCGAAGGCTTTGACCGCAACCTTGAAGAAGCCAGCGCCGACCTGGGCGAGTCCGGCTGGATGACCTTCTGGCGGGTAACATTCCCGCTGATGATGCCGGGAATCCTGGCCAGCCTGCTCCTGACCTTCATCACCTCGTTCGACGAATTCCTGGTGGCCTATTTCCTTTCGGGGACCGAGGCGACGCTTCCGGTCTATATCTGGGGCCAGCTGCGTTTTCCGGAGCGGCTGCCCACGGTGCTGGCGCTGGGCGCCCTTATCCTCAGCGTGTCGGTGGTGCTGGTGATCTGCGCCGAACTGCTGCGCAACCGGGGTGTGAAAAAGCCGATGGTGGGTGCATGAATTTTCTGTCGGTTTCCCAGGTCTCCAAAGCCTTTGGCGGCACCCCCGTCGTCAACGCCGTTGATATCGCCATCGCGCGCGGCGAATTCTTTGCCCTTTTGGGCCCGTCCGGCTGCGGCAAGACCACGCTTCTGCGCATGATCGCAGGCTTCGAGACGCCCGACAGCGGCACCATCAGCATCGACGGCGAGGTCATGAATGCCGTGCCGCCGCACCAGCGCCCCACCAACATGGTGTTCCAGAGCTATGCGATTTTTCCGCATCTCAACGTGTTCGACAATATCGCCTATGGCCTGCGCAAGCTGAAGCTGCCCAAGGACCAGTTGCGCGCGCGCGTCGAGGCCATGCTGGCAACTGTGCGGCTTGAGGGGCTGGGCAACCGCGCCGCCGATCAACTGTCCGGCGGCCAGCGCCAGCGCGTCGCGCTGGCCCGCGCCCTGGTGCGCGAACCCAAGCTGCTGCTGCTCGACGAACCGCTGGGCGCGCTGGACAAGCGCCTGCGCGAAACCATGCAGGTGGAGCTGCGGGCGATTCAGCGCAAGGTGGGCATCACCTTCCTGCTGGTCACCCATGACCAGGAAGAAGCCTTGTCCCTGTCCGACCGTATCGCGGTGATGAGTGGCGGAAAAATCCTTCAGGTCGCCAGCCCGCGCGAACTGTACGAACGCCCCAACTGCCGCGAGGTCGCCGACTTCATCGGCGAAATGAATTTCTTCCACGCGACGGTGCGCGAGATGGCCGACGCCACTGCCACAGTCAATGCAGGCCTGTTGGGCATCGTCACCCTGCCCCGCGCCAACCTCGCGCCCGCCATCAGGAAAGATGACCACATCCTGCTGGCCATCCGGCCCGAGCATGTGCGCTTTTCCGACTTGAACAATGAAAGTGGGGGCGTTGCGGGCGAAATCGCCAGCGCCACCTTCCTGGGCGAGCGCAGCCACTTCCATGTCAAGATCGCGGGCCGCAGCGAACCTGTGTCCGTCAGCGGCAATGCAGCCCCGCAAGGCAGCTCCGTATCGCTCGCCTTCCCGCCGGAAAATCTTATTGGACTGACATCAGCCGGTTGAAGATCGCCCGCGCCTGCTGCTGCACAACCGCCAACCGCGCCTCGACCTGGGAAAAGCTGATCCACTCCGCGGCATGGGTCAGCAGCGCCTTCAGGCCCGGCGTTGCCTCCTCGATCTTCGGCGTCTCGTCCAGCGCAATGCGCAGAGCCTGCGTCAGCGCATGCTGCAACCGCGCCGCCGCCATCAGCGCATCGGCATCCTCTGCCGTCATAAAACCCGCCGCCTTCAGGTTGTGAAGCGCCGCCACCGTATTGGTGTTGAGGATGCCAGGATGGGATGGCGCGTGCACAAGCTGCAAGGTCTGGGCAATGAACTCGATATCCACCAGCCCGCCCGGCGCATATTTCAAATCCCACGGATTGCGTCCTGCAAAGGTTTCCGCCACACGGCGACGCATGTCACGGGCATCAGTGATGATGGCGTCCGCAGCGCGCGGCTGGGTCAGCCGCCGCCGGATTTCCGCTTCCACTTTCGCGCGCAGCTGCGGATCGCCCGCCACCAGCCGCCCGCGCGTAAGCGCCATATGCTCCCAGGTCCAGCTTTCGCTGGCGTGATAGGCGGCAAAGCTTTCCAGCGAGACCGCAACCGGGCCCTTGTTGCCGGTGGGGCGCAGCCGCATGTCCACTTCATACAGGGTGCCCGCCGCTGTCGGCGTGGTCAGGGCCGCGATCAGCCGCTGCGCCAGCCGCGCAAAATAGACGGTGGAGGACAGCGGCTTGGCGCCATCGCTGGCTTCCACCCCCGGCGGCACATCATAGACGAACACCAGGTCCAGGTCGGACGAGGCGGTCATCTCCCGCCCCCCCAGCTTGCCCATCGCCACCACGACAAAGCCCGCGCCGGGAATGCGGCCATGGCCGGCCGCCAACTCGGCCTCCACTCGGGGCAACAGGCCCGCGATCACGCATTCGGCGATATCGGCCAGCGCTGGCCCGGCGTCTTCCGCCTTGGCCACGCCTTCCACGATCTGCACCCCCACCCGGAAAATGGATTCCCGCGTAAAGCGGCGCGCACCGTCCAGCACTTCTTCAAAGCTGCCCGTCGCGGACCTTGCAAAGCCGGCATCCAGTTCGGCGCGGCTGGGCAGCCGGCTGAGATATTCCGCATCCAGCAGCGCATCCATGATGGCCGGATTGCGCGCCAGATACGTGGCGAGACGCGGCGCCGAACCCACGATCCGCGCCAGCAGGTCGAGAAATTGCGGCCGCGCCAGGAACAGCGAGAACAGTTGCACCCCCGATGGCAAATTGGAGAGGAACAGGTCGAACTGCCGGAACGCCCCATCGGGGTCGGGGGCTCCGGCCAGCGCCTTCAGGATCGCCGGGACCAGCTTGGTCAACAGCTCGCGCGGCCGCGTGCCGCGCATCGCGCGGATGCGCCCATGATGCCAGCCGCGAATGGCGCCCGAGACATGTTCGGTGTCGTGAAACCCCATCGCCGCCAGGGTCGCCAGAGTCTCGGGGTCCTCTTCCACGCCGGTGAAAACCAGATTGCCTTCTATGGCCGTCAGGTCGGGCTCGCGTTCGAACAGCCGGGCGTAGTGTCCCTGCACATTTTCCAAAATGCGCGTCAGCGCCTCGCGAAATTCCCCGGTGCTTGAATGGCCCATGAAACAGGCGACATGCGCCACCCCCGCATCGCTGCCCGGCACGGCATGGGTCTGCTGGTCCTCGATCATCTGCAGCCGGTGCTCCAGCATTCGCAGATAGCAGTAATCGGCCTTCAACTCTTCCGCCGCCTGCGGATCAACACGTCCCTCCGCCGCAAGCGCATCCAGCGAATCCTGCGTGGCCAAGGTCCGCAAGGCGGGATGGCGGCCACCCAGGATCAGTTGCTGGGTCTGGGCGAAGAATTCGATCTCGCGAATGCCGCCCCGCCCCAGCTTGATATTATGCCCTGCAACCGCGATCTCGCCATGACCGACATGGGCATGGATCTGCCGCTTGATGGACTGGATATCCTCGATCGCCGCGAAGTCGAGATAGCGCCGCCAGATGAACGGCTTCATCGCCGCCAGGAAGGTCGCTCCCGTTTCGGGATCGCCGGCACAGGCGCGTGCCTTGATCATGGCGGCGCGTTCCCAGTTCTGGCCCATCGCCTCATAGTAATCGAGCGCCGCATCAGTGGAGATGGCGATCTGCGTCGCCCCCGCATCGGGCCGCAGCCTCAGGTCCGTGCGAAAGACATAGCCATCGACCGTGGTCTCGGCCATCAGCTTGACCAGGCTGCGCACGATATCCACCGCCGCACCGCGCATGTCGCCGCGTTTGGAAAGCGGGAATTTCTCGGCGTCGTAAAACACCACCAGGTCGATGTCGCTGGAATAGTTCAGCTCGTGGGCGCCGTACTTGCCCATCGCCAGCACGGTCAGGCCGCAATTCTCCTCAGCAACCGTCGCCCCCTGCGCCTTCAGCGCAAAGCGCAGCGCGCCCCGCACACAGGCATCGGCAAAACGGGTCAGCTCCGCCGTTACCCGGTTCACGTCCCACACGCCTGCGATATCGGCCATGGCAATGGCCAGCGCAGCGCGGCGTTTGGCAACCCGCAGATCCTTCATCGCTGCCGCTTCGCCATCGGCGTCGGCGGCGGCATGGGCCAACAGGATTGCCGCATTCAGCACGGTCTGCGGCCCGGCGGCGAAATACTCGCCCAGCGCACCGATCTCGCGCAGCGCCAGCCGCCCCAGATAAGGGCTGTTGCCGAACACCGCATCCAGAAGCGCCGCGTCGCTGTGAAAGCCACGTTCGGCAAGCCCCTCCTTCACGCGGACAACGCGGTCAGGATCGAAGGGCAAGGGCGGAACGCGAAGCATACCGCCTTATAGACCAGCCGCCAGGGTTATTCAGCCGCGCTCTTGAGCGACGCGGTCCGCAGCACCGTCCGGGGGAAGCGCAAGACCGCCTTCAGCCCCCCGCCCGCAACATCGGAATCTTCCAGCACCAGCGCGGCATTGTGAAAATGCGCCACCGCCGATACCAGGCTAAGCCCCAGGCCCGTGCCGGGCGAATTGCGGCTGGCTTCCAGCCGCACGAACCGCTCGACCACCCGCGCCCGGTCCTCTGCCGGAATACCCGGCCCGCTGTCGGCCACCGACATCTCCACGAAGCGGTCCTTAACGGCCAGGCCAATCCGCACCTGGCCGCCTTCGGGGGTATACTTGATGGCATTGTCCACCAGATTGGCCATCGCCTGGGCGATCAGGCTGCGATTGCCATCCACCATCACGTCGGCGGCGGGCACCAGGGTCAGGCTGACCTGACGTTCTTCCGCCAGCGGTTCATACAATTCCATCACATCGGCCGCGACCTCGCCCAGGTCCAGCGCCACCATGGAGGCGCGGGTGGTGCCGGCATCGGTCTCTGCAATCAGCAGCAGGGCATTGAAGGTGCCGATCAACTGGTCGGTCTCGACAATGGCGCGCTCGATCTCGTTCGCCATGTTGCCGGAGCCGCCGCCCCCCGCATTCAACCGCGCCACCGACTCCTCCAACCGGTTTCGCAGCCGGTTCAGCGGCGTGCGCAGGTCGTGCGCGACGCTGTCGGTGACTTCGCGCAAGCCCTTCATCAGCCGCTCGATCCGGTCCAGCATGCGGTTGAGATTTTCCGCCAGCAGGTCGAACTCGTCGCCCGACCCCGCCAGCGGCACCCGCCGCGTCAGGTCGCCCTTGATGATGTCGCCCGAGGTCCGGTTGATGGCATCCAGCCGCCGCAGCATGTTCTGGCTCATCAGCGCCCCGCCGCCCAAACCCAGCAACAAGATCAGGGCCACCGTCCAGGGCAAGGTGGTGGTGAACATGCGGGTGGTGAGATAGCGCTCATGCACGTCCTGGGCGACCAGCAGCACGAAATCACCCGACAGCGCGAACATGCGGCCGCGGGCGCGCCGGGTCTCCAGCTTGCCTTCCACCGGCCGCTCATAATCGAATTCCACGAAATTGTTGGGCGTCGCCACCGTCTGCGGCCAGGCATCGAGATTGCCCGCTATGGTGTGGCGCAGCCCGTCCGACAGCAGGTACAGCGCCTGACCGCCATGCAGCGAGCGGGCGCGCACGGTTTCGGCAAGGCCGCGCAGCCCCAGATGCGAATACTGCTCCGCCAGGCCAGTGATTTCGGCCTCGATGATCTGGTCGGTCTGCGCGTCCAGGGTGCGGCGGGTATTCCAATAGGTAAAGGCCAGCAGCGCCGATACCGAAAAGCCGAACACCAGCACGTACACAAGCACGATGCGAAACGCCTGGGTCCTTAGCAGCTGGCCGGTGCGCATCCCCTCGCCCGCCTATTCCCTAAGACGGGTTGGGGGCGGCTTAGTGGGCACGGATCATGTAGCCCGCGCCGCGCACGGTGTGCAGCAACGGCGCCTCAAAGCCCTTGTCGATCTTGGCGCGCAGCCGGCTGATATGGACATCGATCACGTTGGTCTGCGGATCGAAGTGATATTCCCACACACTTTCCAGCAGCATGGTGCGGGTCACCACCTGGCCGGCGTGGCGCATGAGATATTCCAGCAGGCGGAATTCGCGCGGCTGCAGGTCGATATCGGTGCCGCTGCGCTTGGCGCCGCGGGTCAGCAGGTCCAGCTCGAGGTCACCGACATCCAGCCTTGTCTTGACGCCCACCGGCGAACGGCGGCGCATCAGCGCATCCACCCGCGCCAGCAGTTCGACAAAGGCATAGGGCTTGGTGAGATAATCGTCGCCGCCGGCCTTCAGGCCCTTCACCCGGTCATCCACTTCCGACAGCGCCGACAGGAACAGCACCGGCGTGGAGTTGCCATGCTCGCGCATTTCCGCCACCACCTTCAGCCCGTCCTTGAGGGGCAGCATCCGGTCAATGATCGCCACGTCATAGGGACGCGACAGGGCCAGCGCCAGGCCGCTTTCGCCGTCTGCCGCCTCGTCCACCACATGGCCGGATTCCTTCAGGCCCTGCACCAGGTAACGCTGGGCTTCAAGATCGTCTTCAACTACGAGGATGCGCATTCACTCTCCCGACAAATGCTGAAACGAAAATGGCGCGGGCACGTCCTTGGACGGGGCCCGCGCCGCCATTCAGGATTTTTCCACGTCGATGGCGACAAAGGCGGTACCGCCCTGGTTGCGCTGTACCAGCAAAAGCACGCTGGAACGGCCGCCCTTCTTGGCTTCCGCCACACCCGACTGGAAGTCGGCCGGGTCCTTGACCACCTTGGTGCCAACCTTCAGCACCACGTCGCCGGGGCGCAGGCCCTTGTCCGCGGCATCGCTGTCGGGATCAACCTTGGTGATGAGCACACCCGACGAGACATTGTCGCCGACATTGAAGGTGCGCTTGGCTTCCGGCGTCAGGGACGACAGGCCCAGGCCTGCCGAGCTGGCGCTGGGGCCGGCAGCGCCGGCGGCGGGGGCATTCATCGCCACCTTCTCATCGGGACGATTGCCGATATTGGCCTTGATCTGCAGGGCCTTGCCGGCGCGGCTGACGGTGAATATGGCCGTCCGGCCGGCGGGAACCGCGGCCACCTTGCGGGTGAGGTCAGAGGAGTCGTCCACCGCCACGCCATCAATGGCGGTCACCACATCGCCCTGCTGGAAGCCGGCCTTGGCGGCGGGACCACCCGACACCACATCGGCGACGATGGCGCCCTTGCCGTCCTTGATCCCCAGCGAAGCAGCAATTTCCGGTGTCACGCTCTGGATGTTGACGCCCAGATAGCCTCTGGAGACCTTGCCGTGTTCCTTGAGCTGCGCCACCACGTCGTGGATCAGGCTGGCGGGAATGGCAAAGCCGATGCCGACGCTGCCGCCCGACGGCGAGAAGATCATCGAATTCATGCCGATCACCTGGCCGCGCAGGTCAAAGGTCGGGCCGCCCGAATTGCCGCGATTGATGGGCGCGTCGATCTGGATGAAGTTGGTATATTGCTGGCTGCTTTCGATGTTGCGGCCCAGCGACGAGACGATGCCCGCGGTCACCGAGTTGGACAGGCCGAAGGGATTGCCCACCGCCACCACCCAATCGCCCACGCGCAGGCGCTTGTCATCGCCGAACTCCACGATCGGCAGCGGCGTCTTGCTGTCGATCTTGAGCAGCGCCACGTCCGTCACCGGATCGGTGCCGACCAGCTTGGCGGTGAAGCTGCGCCCGTCGGGCAGCTTGACGGTGATCTTCTTGGATTCGTCCACGACATGGTTGTTGGTCACCACATAGCCGGACTTGTCGATAATGAAGCCCGAGCCGGCGCTCATCGCCTTGTGCGGCTGGGGCTGCTGCTGCTGGCCGCGCTGGCCGAACTGGTTGAACAGGTCGCGGAACGGCGCGGGAATCTGGTCCTCGCCATCGCCTTCGGTGGTGGTGGTTTCGCTGGTGATGGTGACCACTGCGGGGCTCACCCGCTCCACCAGGTCGGCAAAGCTGAAGGGCGCGCTGTTGTCCAGCATGCGCGGGGTCGAGGAACGCGATGCGTCATTGGCGGCCAGCATGGTGGGCGCGCCGGCGGTCTGCACATGGGCGACCGGCGGCAGCAGCGCAAAGGCGCCAAGGCCGACAACGACGATGGCGGCCGCGCCCGACATGGCGATCACGCGGCGCTGGCGGTGGCTGGGCGCAGGCAATTTGGAGAGGCGGGAGAGAAGGCTGTTCAGCGGCTTGCGGAAATCTTGCATTGGGGCTCCTTGGGAGACGGTCGTGTATTATCCAGACCCTTCATCATGGCGGGGTCCATATACGACCCTAACATGGCTGGATTACGTCTCGAAGATTACCCTTGTGTAATATTTCTAGGCGCTTCCGGCGGAAGCCCTTTTGACCACCAGCCAAGCCACCCCGCCGCCGGCCACCAGCACCAGGAACGGCGCCAGCCACAACAGCCAGGTATCGGGCTGCAGCGGCGGCTTCATCAGGATGAAGTCGCCATAGCGCGCCACCAGGTAATCCTCGATCTGCTGGTCGCTCTTGCCCGCCGCCATCTGCTCGCGCACCAGGTGGCGCAGATCGCCCGCCAGCGGCGAGCGCGATTCATCGATGCTCTCGCCCTGGCAAACCAGACAGCGCAACTGCCGCTGCAAGGCGCGCGCGCGCGTTTCCATGGCGGGATCCGCGAAGGTATCAGGTACCGGCACAGCGTAAGCGGAGCCGGCAAAAAACAAGGGTACCGCGAAGGCGGGCACCAGCATCAACAGCAGCAACGCCCCCACTTTGAAAACCGAGTTCTTCATTCGGCGGGTACGCCCTGCGCCAGTGGTTCACTGCTGCGCAGGCGCAGCCGCCCCCACAGGCTCAGCATTCCGCCCAGCGCCATGATCAGCCCGCCGATCCAGATCAGCGGCGCCAGCGGCGAAACATAGGCGCGCATCGTGTACTTGCCGCCGCCGCGATCATCACCCAGCGCCAGGTACAGATCGCGCAGGCCGGTGGTGCGGATGGCCGTATCGGTCAGGTCCTGGCCCTCGGCCGGATAGAAGCGATGCTCCGGCGCCATCACGGCCTTCACCTTGTCGCCGTCCATCAGCGCAACATGGGCGCGGTCGGCAGTATAGTTGGGACCTTCCACCCGCGTCACGCCGTCAAAGCGCAGGGTATAAGGCCCAACCGTCATCAACTGGCCGGGGCTGAGAACTTCCAGCGCCTCGCTGCGCCAGATGGTGGTGCCCGCCACGCCCATCAAACAAACGCCAAGACCGGCATGGGCCACCGCCGCGGCAAAGGCCGCCGCGCGCGCGCGCGCTTTGCCTTTTCCTTGGCGCTTCCTCACATCCAGAACGGACGCACCGATCAGCCAACCTGCCACGGCAAAGGCGGCCGTGCCCGCGACCGTGCGCGGACTGGCGATGGCCAGCACCGCCAGCGCGGCGATCCCCGCCAGACCCATCGCCGGGTACAGCGTGCGCAAGGCCTGCTTCAGGTCGCCCTGCTTCCAGGCCAGCCGCGGTCCCAGCGGCACCAGCAGCAGCAGCGCAAAGAAGATCGGCGCAAAGGTGAGGGCGAAATAGGGCGGACCGACCGAAATCTTGGTGCCGCTGACCGCATCCAGCACCAGCGGATACAGCGTCCCGACAAAAACGCAGGCACAGGCCGCCACCAGGAAGACATTGTTCAACAGCAAGGTGGTGTCGCGGCTCACCGGCGCGAAAGACGCCCCGCCCTGCAGGCTCGGCGCGCGCCACGCGAACAGCGCCAACGCCCCGCCGATCGCCAGCGCGATCAGCACCATGATGAAGAAGCCGCGTGTCGGATCGGATGCAAAGGCATGCACGCTCGACAGCACGCCGGAGCGCACCAGGAAGGTGCCGATCAGCGACATGGAAAATCCGGCAATGGCCAGCAGCAAGGTCCAGGTGCGGAATGCGCCGGTGCGCTCTGTGGCAAGGGCGGAATGCAGCAGCGCGGTCGCCACCAGCCAGGGCATCAGCGAGGCGTTTTCCACCGGGTCCCAACCCCAGAAACCGCCCCAGCCCAGTTCGTAATAGGCCCACCAGCTTCCCAGCGCGATGCCGCAGGTCAGCGCGATCCAGGCGATCAGCATGAAGGGCCGCGCCGCGCGGGCCCAGCCCTCCTCGCCCACCATCATGGCAGCGGCGGCATAGGCAAACGACGCCGACAGGCCGACATAGCCGATGTAAAGCATGGGCGGATGCAGGGCCAAACCAGGATCCTGCAGCAGCGGCGTCAGGCCGGCGCCCGAGAACGGGATAGGATCCAGCCGCAGGAACGGATTGGAGGTAAAAATGATAAATAGAAAGAACGCCGCCGCCAGCAGTCCCTGGATGCCAAGGGCTGCGGATGTCAGCCGCGCACCGCCCCGCTGCAACACCGCCACCAGTCCCGAATAAAGCGCCAGCACCAGCACCCACAGCAGCATGGAGCCTTCATGGTTTCCCCAAACGCCGCTGATCTTGTAAACCATGGGCTTGAGGATGCTGGAATGTTCGGCCACCAGCGCCACCGAAAAATCCGAGATCACGAAGGCATAGGTCAGTACGCCAAAGGCCAGCACCGTGAACACCAGCATGCCAAGCGCCGAACCATTGGCGACGGCGCGGGCGGTCGCAGCCGTTGCGCGCGCGCCCATCAATCCGCTCGCCGCCATCACCAGCGACAGCGCCAGGGCAAAGCACATGGCCAGCTGACCCAATTCTCCAATCACAGGGGGGCACCGATCACTAGGAACCTTCCTTCCAGCGCCCACTGCGCTTGAGCGATTCCACCACTTCGGGCGGCATGTATTTCTCGTCATGCTTGGCTAGCACTTCGGTCGCCTGGAAGGTACCGCCTTCCACCGCGCCCAACGCCACCACGCCCTGGCCCTCGCGGAACAGGGCCGGCAGCACGCCATTGAACGCCACCGGCACGCTGCTCTTCATGTCCGTCACTTCAAAATGCACCATCGCGCCGGGCCCGCGCTTCACGCTGCCCTGCTCCACCAACCCGCCCAGGCGAAAGGCGACGCCGTCAGCGACCGTCTTCGACGCCACATCGGTGGGGCTGCGGAAATACAGCACATTGTCCTTCAGCGCGCCGACCACCAGCCAGGCGCCACCGGCGCCTGCCACAAGAAGCGCGGCGGCAAAGGCAAGGCGGCGCTTCTGCTTGGCGTTCAATGATGTCCCCCCTGATGCAGGATCTGGTCGGCCATGCCGGTGTCATAACCGACGCCTTCCGGGGTCAATGCGATCTGGTGCGGCCACTCGGCCTTGACCAGCCCCTTGCGGGCCAGCGCGCTCCACACATTCTGGTTTTCCAGCCCCGTGGCGTCGCGCGAGGCGACGGTGGCGTCGCCCAGGTGAAAGTGATCGCCATGGGCATGCGGAAACGCGGTGATGGCGATATCGCCTTCCGGCGTTTCCTTGGCCGCATCCGGCAACCGGGCGATGGCCTGCAACAGGGTCAGGGTCTTGAGCTGCAGCGGATTGAGCTTGGCAGGATTGATCTTGGACGGCATGACGCAACCTTGAAACGAAAACGGCCGGGACCATACCGTCCCGGCCGCCGTCACGCAAAAGGGCATATTCGCCTAGCGATGGCCGTGTCCACCGCGATGTCCGCCATAGCCGCCACGATAGCCGCGTCCACCGCCGCCAAAGCCGAAGCCGAACGAAATGCTGGGGCCATAGCTGGGGCCGTAATAGGGATAGGGGGAGCCATATCCGTAGGGATAGGGGGAACCATAATAAACCGGCGGCGGGGGCGGATACTCGGCATAGTCGTAACCGCGATCATAGCCGCGGCGGTCATAGGCGGCCGCCGAGCGCGGGCCACGGTCGTCTTCATGCATGCAGGCATAATAGGCATCGGAATAATCCGCCGCCACATCGCGCGAGGCGCGCCGGGCATTGTCGGCGCCGATCGCCGTTCCCGCCAGCAGGCCTGCACCCGCCCCGATCGCGGCGCCGGCGCCCGCATTGCCCGAACCGGCACCGATGATGGCGCCCAACGCCGCACCGCCCAGCGTGCCGCAGACCGTGCCACGAACCTGTTCGTCATGAGCCGCTTCGCGCGGATTGGTATAGCCGGTGCGCGCCGCCGCATCGCGGCGGCAGAACATGTCACGGTCCTGATTTTCATTGGCGGCCTGAACCGACGCGGATGCCGGACCCTGGGCATGGGCAGAATAGTCACGCGCCGGCGGCGCATCATCTTCCTCGTCATAGTCCGGCGCGCTGCGCGCGCTATCGGACATGGAGTTCAGGCGGGACGGGCCAGACGTCGCGGACTGCGCCATCGCGGTTCCGCCCAACAGGGCGACCGCCAAAACTGCGGCGAGGGGCGCTGCGATAATCGGTGTACGAAGCATTGGACATCTCCAGATAACGTGGGGCACGGACCGCCGACTTCAGCGTTAAGCCTCAACGTAAATATGTGAGACCCCGAAGCGTTCAATGTCAAAGACGATATAAAGATTATTTGATGGGGAACGCGCCCGCGTTCATCCACCATTCAGGTTGAACGACGGAGGTTAGGCGACAGTCGCCTGGGCAGCCCGTCCGCGGCGGCGCAGCAATTCAGCCTCTTCCTCGCTGAACAGGGTGGCGGTGAGTTCCGCACAAAGCTGGAACTGGGCATGCGCCACTTCGGCACGCACCGGATCGCTGCTCTTCAGCCCGTTCACCAGGTCTTCGTTGTAGCGCTTCAGCGCGGTGCAGAGGTCTTCATAGGTGCCCTTCTGCTTGGCCGCAAAGGATGCGGCGGCCGCGAAGTTGCGGCTCCCCGCCACCAGCCGCGCATAGCGCAGCGCCATCTCATGCTTTTCCGCGCCGGGATGGCGACTGAAATCGGCGCCGGTGGATTTCTGGGTCGGCAGGGCGGCGGTGACTTCGCGCAGCGCGCGGTCCATGAAGTCTTCCATCACCTTGCCGATCATCACCCGTTCCGCCAGCAGGCGCTTGCCCCATTCGCCGTCGCGCTTGAGCTCGATTTCCTTGACGATATGGCTGGACAAGGCGGCAAAGGTCTTGACCTCCTCCATCAGCTTTTCGGCGCTGAACAAGGGGTGGCGGGTCTGCTGGATCGAAGTCTTGAGCGTATCCATGCGGTCGAACAGGATTTCGCCTACCAGCCCCATATCCGTCTTGGAAATCAGCGTCTCGTCAATCTTGCGCGTTACCAGCATGGGCAGGCGCAGCGCCTCCCAGGGGCGCGCCAGACGGTTCATGGTGATGACAGCGACATACGGGGCGGCATCAGGATGGCGCGCAACGATGGCGTCATAGATGGCGCGCACTTCCCACAGCAGGCTTTCATTCAGCGCGGAAACCGGCTTGGGCAGCAGCGCCGCCAGCTTTTCGACTTCTTCGCCGGCCTCCAGCAACAGCGCCATCTCGCGGACATCTTCCACCGCCAAGGCGTCGCCCAGATATTTTTGTGCGCCCATGCGCGCGGCATCAGTGTCCAGCGCACCCGCCATGGCAGCAGCGGCCACCGGCCAGAACAGCGCGGCGCGCGCCATGGCTTCCTCAGCCTTGTGCGCCATCAACAGCGCCTTCACATCGCCGACATAGGCACGCGCTTCATCGGGGATCAGCGTCTGCGAAAGCCAGTTCCATGCCGGGACCAGGCTGCCGCGCGCGATGGCACCCTTCAGCTTGGCGCGGCGCGGTGTGCAGGTCAGCAGATCCTGGAAGGGATTGCAGAACAGCCGCAGCGGCGTCAGCGTCCGCTCGAACTGGTCGCGCTGCAGGATCGGGCGCAGCGAATCCAGGATGTCGTCATGGGGCAGCGCATCACCGTCCAGCAGCCGGTCCACTTCCACCGCGTTGGCCAGACGCGCGGCGACATGGCCGGGAAGACCACCAAGAAACGCCTTGAGCAAACCTGTCTTGTCAGGTGACAAAAATAGCCTTCCCGCCCGGGCCCTTTTGCCCAGATGCGCGCGCCTACATTATCGGTCGCAGGGTTAACACCCTGTTTCCTTTAAGTAATTGCCGGAAGCTCCAGGCGGGCCATGACCCCGCCCAGGGAACTCGCGTCCAGCGCGAAAAAACCCCCGTAAAGCCTGGAAATATCGCGCACGATGGCCAGGCCAAGGCCCGAGCCGGGAACGCTCTCATCCAGCCTTTCCCCCCGCTCCCCCACCTGGGTGCGCTGCTCGCTGGACAGGCCGGGACCGTCATCCTCGATGCGGAATACCAGGCGACCTTCAGCCTTTTCGCAGCGGACCCGGACCCGCGATCGCGCCCACTTGCCGGCATTGTCGATCAGGTTGCCCAGCATCTCTTCTAGGTCCTGGCGTTCGCCGCGGAAATACAAATTCTCGTCGCACTCCGCATCAATCACGATGCCGCGCGCGGCATGGATGCGGCCGATGACACGCGCCAGATCGTCGATCACGGCGCTGATCTGGGTGCGGTTGCCCAGCACATCCAGCGATCCGGCGGCGCGGGCGCGTGCAAGATAATGATCCACCTGCCGGCGCATGGTGAAGACCTGCTTCTTCACCGTGTCGGCAAACGGGCCCGGCTGCGCGTCGGCCTCCGCCGCCAGCACACTGAGCGGCGTCTTGAGAAAATGCGCCAGGTTGGAAACATGCGTGCGGGCGCGGCCCACCACTTCCTCGCTGTGCTGGATCAGGGAATTGAGTTCGCTGGCCAGCGGCGCGATCTCGATGGGAAAATTGCCGTCCAGCCGCCGCGCCTCGCCGTCGCGAATCTTGGCCAGCGCGTGGCTCACCCGGCGCAGTGGCAAAAGTCCGATCTTGACCTGCACCAGGATGGCGCCGATCAGCCCCAACCCCAGCAGCAGGAACGACCAGAACACGGTGGTGTTGAATTCCGCGGTCTGGCGCTCAACCTCCGCCAGGTCGCCCGCCACCAGGAAGGTATAGTCGGCATCCGCCGCCTTGTCGGGCGTCAGGTCCACCCGCCGCGACACCACCCGCAGTTGCTGGTTTTCCGGGCCTTCCGCCGAGCCCCAGATCAGCGCGCCCTTGCGGCTTTCGTTGAACGGCAGAATTTCCTTGTCGAACAGCGAGCGCGAAATCTGTCCCCCATGCGCGCCCGTGCGTATCTGGTAATAGAGCCCGGAATAGACACGGTCGAAATTGTGGCTGAGAAAGCGGCCCTGCAAGGTCACCGCGCCGCTTCGGTCTGGTTCGGCTGCGGCAATCAGGCTGTCCATGTCGGTCTGCAAGGCGGCGTCAAAACCGTTCTGCGCCGCCACCCGAAAGGCATTGGACAGGACCACGCCGCCCACCAGCAGTCCCAGCAGGGTCCAGATCGCCGCCGCCGCAATCAGGCGCGAGGAAAGCGATTCAAGCCTGATGCGGCTAACCACCCAGTTTCGGATCTTCCAGAGAATAGCCAAGCCCGCGCACCGTTTGAATCAGGCCTGCATCGGTCTTCTTGCGCAGGCGGCCAATGAAGACTTCGATCGTGTTGGAATCGCGATCAAAATCCTGGTCATAAAGATGTTCCACCAGTTCGGTGCGCGACACCACCTTGCCCCGGTGATGGGCAAGATAGGCCAGCAGACGATATTCCTGGCTGGTGAGCTTGACCGGATTGCCGTCAAAGGTGACGCGGCTGGCGCGGGTATCAATGCGCAGCTTGCCGATCTCGATATCGGCCGTGGCGATGCCGGCGGCGCGGCGCAGCAATGCGCGCAGCCGCGCCAACAGCTCCTCGGTATAAAAGGGCTTGGCGAGATAATCATCGGCGCCGGCGTCAAAGCCGGTCACCTTGTCGCTCCAGCGATCGCGCGCCGTCAGGATCAGCACCGGCATGGTCTTGCCGGACTTGCGCCATTTCTCCAGCACCGAAACGCCGTCCATCTTGGGCAGGCCCAGATCCAGGATCACCGCATCATAGGGTTCGGTATCGCCGAGGAAATGGCCTTCTTCGCCGTCCAGCGCGCTGTCCACGACATAGCCGGCATCGCCCAGCGCCTTCTTGAGAAGGCGCTGCAGATCCTTGTCGTCTTCCACCAGGAGAATGCGCATGGGTGCCTCTAACGATTGCGTCCGCGGCCGCCGCCACGGCGGCCACCGCCTTCCCGGCCATTGCCGTCGCCACGACCCCCGCGGCCCATGGCGCCATCGCGCCAGCCACCGCCATTACCATAGCGGGCACCGGGAACGAAACTGGGCGCAAAGCGCTCGCGCGCCTTGGCGCGGCCATAGCCGCGGTCATAGGGATCGGCCGTATAAGGCTGACGATCCCCATAGGACCGCGCATAGCCCGGTGGCGGCGGACCGCCGGCGTCATCAAAGCTGTCACGCCCGCCGGACTGGCGCAGCACCCGGCCATTGCGCGCATCGGCATCGAACCAGATCACCCGCCCTTCGGGGGTCATCCATTTCAGATGATAGTGGGGATCGCCGGACGGCCCATAGGTGGGACCTTCCGCGTCATAGAAGTCGCCGGGATGGGCGCGGCGGATGCCGGGCAGCAGGCGATCGAGCGGCTGGATGCCATCGCGCGCGCCATTCCCATTGCGCGGCTGGGCCTCGGCGACGCCGGAAAAAACCGGGGCAGCAAAAGCCAGCAAAGTCAGCAGAAAGGCAAACAGGATCCGGGCGCGCATGATGGCTTTTGTAGGGCGTTAGACATGAACCTCGAATGAACACCCCGTCCAGACCCGGTTCAGGCACGGTCCCCTAGATTTGCGCTCATGGACGGCAAGCCTGCTGTTCCACAAGGACCAAGGAGACAATCATGTTTAGCACAAAAACACTTCTGGCGGCAGCGTCCCTCGCGGTCCTCACCGCCGCTGCAGTTCCCGCCAGCGCCGATCCCTGGACCCGCCACGAAAACCGTGTCGAGCGCCGCATCGATCGCCATGAAGACCGCATCGACCGCCGGATGGACCGCCGCATCGACCGCATGGAGCACCGCGCCTATGTCAACCGGATCCGCCTGGCCGACTCGCTGCGCTTCCATCGCTATCGGGTGATCGGCGAACCCTATTTCGTGCACGGCCGCTATGTGGTGCGCACGCATAACCGTCACGGCCGCACCGTCTTCGTGCAGGTGAACCCCTACACCGGCGCCTTCCTGCGTGAAGTCATTCTGTAATTCAGAAAAATCTTGGAGCGCAAGACCCGTGGTATGCCCCTCCCCATAGGGTCCCAAGCATCAAGTGGAGCCCGCAGCGCAAGCTGCGGGCTTCTTCTTTATGGGCTACGCAATCATCAGGCGAATATCGACGTCGCGGCCCCACTTCTGTCGGAACCATTGATGGGCTTCGGCAATGCACCGCTGCATCAGCAAAAGTTCATCGCGGACAATTTGAGGGGCCAAGGCTGAATTTATCACCTTGAGGGTAAAGGGCTGAGTCACTTTATACGGCTCGTTGCCGCTCTGCTTTATATCAGCGTAAGCGTGATCCGAATAAATTGCTTCTAATAATGCGTCCACGCTGGAAGGATTGTAACCCGGCGGCGCACCCAAAGATTCGTGCACAGCACGTCCAAAGTCTGAAAGGTCTTTCCAGCCTGTCGAATCGAGTTCGATCATCTTCATGACATCGCCCATTCAATGAACATGGTAAAAGCTCAAATAATGATTGTTTGCATAGTATGTGGCGCCCGGCGCATTGTCGATAATCAGGCGCTTGGACAAACTTCGCGAACCGATGGCAAAGCTGGTATAGCCCGCCACGCTGGGCGGCAGCATCGCCCCAGTGATGCTGCTGGGATAATTGTTATAGGCTTTGGGCGCGATTTGCTTCACATCCTCCGGGCGGCCCCTGGATAACTTATCCAGCATGTTTTGAATTTGTTGAAGATCGGTGGGGGACGGGGGCGTATTGAGGTTTTTTGGATCAAGCGGCAGCACCCGGATGCCGACCCGGTCCACAATCAGGTACCCGCGCGCGAAATCGCCG
Source organism: Micropepsales bacterium (assembly GCA_038324265.1). Taxonomy (GTDB): domain Bacteria; phylum Pseudomonadota; class Alphaproteobacteria; order Micropepsales; family Micropepsaceae; genus Rhizomicrobium. The sequence continues at coordinate 19,202 of JBBQHU010000017.1, forward strand.
AACGCAATCGAATAGCTGTTCGAAGCAATGTCCGGCATGTCCTCGGCTTCCGTCACCGCATAGCCAAAGATGGTGGCCGGCTGCCAGATGTAATTGCCGTTGGCGTCCTTGAACTTGCGCACCGCGCTTTCGGTCTTGCGGTTCATCACCCAGCGGCCATTGGCGCGGTAGCCCTGCTTGGGCGCATAGGCCAGGTTCAGCAGCGCATCGGCCGGCGCATCCTCGTCCGCCAGGAAAGCCCCATCAGCGCCCGACGCCACATAGCCGATATTGCCCCAGCTCCAGCTCGCATCGGCGACATTGGTGTAGTTCAAAAAGCCCTTGGGCTTGTTCGAACCATCGCCCTGAACAAAGGCCGCGCCTTCCTGCTCGGCAAAGACGATCTGCACTTCATCGGCCAGCCACTGCTCGATATCGACATGGCTGTCGTCCAGCAGGGTCTGGGTCGCCGCCGGCATCGCGTAAAGCTCCATCGCCGGAAAATCCAGCGCCGCAAGCGTCGGCGTCCCGGTCTGGGTGATCGAACCGGTCTCGCCCACCCAGCCCGAAGCCGCACCACTGGTGGTGATGGGCTTGCGATAGGTGCCGCCGCCGATCTGGCGCACGCCGGCGATGGCGCGAATGGGGGAAGCCTGCGTCAGCACCCGGTCGATGGTGCGCTCGATCTCCAGCGGCACGGTGTAACCGCCGTCGGCATTGCTGCCTTCGCTCATCGCCTTGACTTCAATGTCCAGGCCGTCGCCCTTGCGCACATAGCGGTCGAACCGCGCCTTGCGCTCGCTCAGCTGCGGATCAAACGCCTTGCGCTCGCCGCCCAGCACAGGCCGCGCGCTCGCCAGCATCAGCTGGTCGATCTTCGCCCGCGTCTCGGTCAGGTGCGCATCAATGCGCGCCACCTTTTCCTCGTTCAGCACATCGCCCGAGCGGCGCTCCAGACCCTGAAGGCGCTCGTCATTGGCCTGCCTGAAGGCCGCAAAGCCCGACAGGAATTCGTCGAACGCCTGCTTCACGTCATAGGGGTTGTTTGGGCCATGTTCGACAGCCTTGGTTTCCAGTTCCATTCTTTTCTCCTAACTAAGCGCTGATGGCCGCGCCCGCCTCACGAAATCTTTGCGCCAGGTCCAGCCGGCGCGCGCCGACGCCCGTGACCGTCGATCCGCCCAGCAGCGGAAAGGTCACGACCGAAATTTCCCACAGGTCGATTTCCAGCAGGGTGCGGCCCTGCCCCGCACCGCGCTTCGCCCGCACGGTGCGAAAGCCGATGGACAATCCGTTCAGCGCGCCTTCCGCCAGCAGTGCCCGCACATCGCGCGCCTGCTCCACCTCCGCCGCCAGCCGCCCGCGCACATAAAGTCCCTTGCGGTCCTCGCGAATTTCCTCCCACACCCCGATGGGGGCGTGGCTGAAATGCTGGTACAGCATGCGCACCTGCGCCGGCCCGCGCCGTCGCAGCGACGCCGCAAAAGCACCAGGCGCCACCGTGTCGCCCGCCCCATCGCTGACGCCGAACAGCGAGGCATAACCCTCGAACTGGTCAGGCCCCAGCGGCGTCAAACCGGCGCGCGTATCCTGCCGCGCCAGCGGACGCCGGACTGTATGAACTGTGAATGTCACGGTGGTTCTTCTCAAATGTCATGGCCCGCGAATGTGGGCCACCCAGGTGACACAGACCCCTGTGTCACCAGTTGCGCACCTCTCCAACTGGATGGCCCGCACCCGGCGGGCCATGACAATCAGGGTTTGGGGTGATCCAGCTTGGACTCGATCCGGTCCAGGCTTTCCTTGATGCCGCGCACCTGTTCTTCCAGCACCGCGACCTTCTCGATTGCCGCCTGGTCGGTCGTGCGCGTGCGCTCCAGGTCGGCAATGCGTTCCGCCGCACTCCCCGCCCAGAACAGCGCCCCCGCCGTCTGCAACAAAAAAGCCGCCACAAGGGCGGCCGGCAAACGTTTGTCTGGCAGTCGAAACTGTTCAGCGATCGTCACGGCTCACATCATTCCCGCTATGGGTAATCACGGCGGGGGCAAAATCCCAGCCGCGCAAGATCTTCAGCGCCGCTTCCAGCGCATCCTTCACCGTGCCGCGCTGGATCGCGTCCAGCATCTGGTCGGTATTCAGCGACACCGTCGCCGCCTGGTACCCGCGCGGCCCCGGCAGCGACAGGAACAGCGGCACCGAATTCATCACCCCCGTCACCACGAAATCCTGGAACCAGCGCTGCCGCACGATCTTGAGCGGATGGCCCACCAGCATCAGCCCAATGCCGGTCCCCAGGTCGAAGTCTTCCGAAATACCATCGGTCTCGACATAGGGCATCACGCCCGACTTGTCGGGCCGCCATTCCTCATCAAAAATATCCACCGTGCGCCAGGCGCAATAAAATCCCTTGCACACCGGAAAGCGCGTTTCATAAATCCCGCAGCCCTGCGCCGTGCAATGCTTGCAGGTCGAACCCGATTTCTTCTGGATCTCCGGCTTGTCGATGGTCGGCCAGGTGCAGCAGACCGTACAGTCGCCGCAGTCCCGCCCCGCCACCAATGTCATGCCGTCCCACATCCCACCTCTATAGCACGTCCCCGCCCTCGACCGGCGAATAGCCCGCGGCCGCCCGCTTCTCGTTCACGCTCAGGAACCCGGCCTCGTTCAGCCGCTGCCACACCCCCTGGCGCGCCTGGGCCAGGGCATCCACCGCATCGGCATCAAACCCCACCCGCAGGCCCTCGCCAAACCGCGGCGCCAGCCACCGCGTCAGCGACGACGCCGTGCGCGACACCAGCGGCAGCACCGTCTGGCGCCAGAAATTCAGATTGGCTTCGGCATAATTGGCATAGGTGTTGTCGCCCGGTATCCCCAGCAGCATCGGCGGCACCCCAAAGGCCAGCGCGATCTCGCGCGCCGCGACGCTGCGGCTCTCCGCGAAATCCATGTCCGACGGCGTATAGCTCATCGCCTTCCAGTCCAGTCCGCCTTCCAGCACCATGGGCCGCCCGGCATTGGCCGCGCCCTGATAGGCGTCTTCCAGCTCGCGCTTCAGCCGCCCGAACTGGTCATCGGAAAGCCCGCTCCCCTCCGGCCCCTTATATATAAGTGCGCCGGATGGCCGGGCCGCATTGTCCAAGAGAGACTTGGTCCAGGCCGCCCCCGCATTGTGAACTTCAATGGCCGTCTGGGCGACTTCCAGCGGCGACAGCCCGTAATAGTCATCCAGCGGATGAAACAGGGTGGCATGCAGCACCGGCAGAAAGCCCGACGCCTCGCGCGTGATCCGCGTCACATGCCCGTCGACACTATAGTCATACGCCGCCGGCCAACCTCGCGCCCCCGGCACCACCGTCACCCGGTCGGGCCGCAGCACATGCAGCTCGCGCGGGATACCCTCCAGCGTCACGCTTTCCAGATAGGCATTGCCCGCCGTCTGCAAAAAGGCATACCAGCGCTCGAACAGCGCCGCCCCGTCTTCGTTCGGATTGGGCCGCACCAGCAGCGCCAGCAGCGGATGGCTTTCCAGCTCCTGCGCCCCGTCATACAGCAGCCACGGCACGGCAGCCGCCGCCGCCGCGATCTTGCGCACACAGGCATAGGCCACCGCATTGTTCATCACCCCCAGCCGCGCCAGCGACGCCGCATCGCGCGCGCCCCAGCGGGCCCGCCCCTGCAGCGACAAGGCAATCAGCGGCACACCGCTCTTTTTCTCTGGCGGTGCATTTTTTCGAAAGAACTCAAACATCGGTGATCCTAAAGTTTGCGAATGCGCGGATTGGCGCGCCGCCCTTCAAACAAATCCGACAATGCCCACACCAGCGCATCCATCCGGTCCGGGCTCTTCGTGCCTTTGCTGCCGTCGTAATGGCACATCTGGTCTTCCAGCTCGGCGAACAGCCCGGCGTGATGCACCCGCCCCGCCTCATACAGCGCCGCAATTGGCGCCGCCCGCGTGATCTTCCCGCGCGAGGCATGCACCAACTTCACCGGCGCATCGCCATCCGCCTGCTGCAACACACTGCGCACCATGTCGCCGCCCTGGTTGGCTTCGGCAACAATGCTGTCCGCCTCAAAATCGGCATAGGCCTGCATCACCCGCGCTGCCCAGCCCGCAGGTGTCAGCCCGCCCAGCGAATAATCCGCCAGCACAAACCCTTGCGTGCCGCTGCGTCCCGCCACTACGATCCCGCATTCATCGCCAGTGCTGCTGGCCGGCGGATCAACCGCCACCACAACTCGCTCCAACTCCAGCACGTCACGCACGCGCGCCGATTCAATCCAGTCCCGCCGCCACAGCGCGCCTTCCTGGTCCGCGATCAACTCGCCATCCAGTTCCTGGCGCCCCAAAGCCGTGGCGCCATAACGCGCCTCCATGGCCCGGTGAAAATCCGGCGGCAGTTCGTCATTGTCCGCCGTCCGCCCCCGCGTCACCACAACATCCTTTGCAGCCAGCAAATCTTTCAGAGCCGGAATGTTGCGCGGCGTGGTGGTCAGCAGCATGCGCGGTGCCGCGCCCAGCCGCATCGCCATCATCGCCATGTCCAGCCCCGCCTGCGGCGCACGCCACTTGCAGAATTCATCGCCCCACACGCCGTCAAACTGATGACCGCGAAACGTGTCCGGCTCCTCCGCCGACAGCAGGGTGGCGATGGCCCCGCCCGGCCACAGCACGCGATTATTGGAAGGCTCGAACACCGCGCCCTCCACCACCGCCAACAATCCGGATTCCCCCTCCACCATCACGGCGCGCGCATCGCGCATGGTGGCGCCGATCAGTCCCACGCGCCGCATCCGCCCGCAGGCGACTTCATCGGCAATCCATTCTGCGCCCGCCCGCGTCTTGCCGGCGCCGCGCCCGCCCAGGAACAGCCAGATGCGCCAGTCACCATCCGGCGGCAGCTGCGCGTCATGCGCCCAGAACCACCAGTCATCCAGCGCCACCGCTTCCGCGTCCGTCAGGTCCGCCAGCAGCGCCCTTCGCGCTTCGGGCGCCAAGGCGTTTATCCAGTCGGCGCTCCAGGGCCGCGCGGCCTTCTGCATCATGCCGGGCTATCTTCTTTTCTTGGACGACGGCGCGTTCGCGCTCCAGCCGCGCCAGCTTCTCCAGGGTACGTTCCAGCGCCGCCAGGGTGCGCGCATCGGCAGCGCGCGACTGGGGCGTGCTTTGCTCCGTTGCCGCGCCCGAAATCGCCGCCATCTGCTTTTCCAGTTCCGCTATCAGTCGCTTGACCATGGTATCGAGCCATTCTGAGTCAGGGGCCGCATCGGGGGCCGTCGCCATCATGAAATCCGTGTGAAGCCCGCAAAAGCGCCGCCGCCGCCGTGCCGTGGGGCACCGCGTGTGTCAGTCACATTTCGGGGGATGGCGGTGATGTAAGGTTCTTCTGCGCGGAAGGTCAACGCTCCGGCGCGATTTCCCGCACCTATCCCCGTTTCGCACCTTGAATATGCCGCAAATATCGGTCAGCTATCCGCCCCATGTCCGACTGGCAAGACCGGCTCAAAGGCGATGATTTGCGCAAGGTCACGCAAATCACCGATCCGCTTGCCAAACCCTTCGCCATTGTCATGGCGATTATTGCCGCCCCACTGGCGTTGCTCTACCTGACCCCCATGGTGCTGGGCCTGTTCGCCCCGGCGCTGGACCCCAAGATCGACCTCTACGCCGTCAACCGGCCGCTGGCCTTCACCTTCCTCGACATCAACGGCAACGAGGTCGGCCATCGCGGCGCCATCGTGGGCCAGCGCCTGAAACTGGACGAAATGCCGGCCTATCTGCCCGCCGCCTTCATCGCCATGGAAGACCGCCGCTTCTATTCCCACAACGGCATCGATCCGCTCGGCCTGGCGCGCGCCCTGCTGCTCGATCTCAAGGCTGGCCACTTTGTCGCCGGCGGCTCCACCATCAGCCAGCAGACCGCCAAGATCGTCTATACCCAGCAGCAGCGCACCATGTCGCGCAAGCTGGTGGAACTGGTCGACGCCGCCGGCCTGGAAAAATCCCTCAGCAAGCAGCAGATCCTGCAGCTCTATCTCAATCGTATTTATCTGGGCTCCGGCGCCTATGGCGTCGATGGCGCATCCCGCGTCTATTTCGGCACCAGCGCGCGCGAGCTCACCTTGGCCCAGGCCGCGATGCTGGCAACGCTGACACGCGCGCCGTCGGTCTTCTCACCCCGCCGCGACCTGCTGCGCGCCCAGCAGCGCGCCAGCCTCGTCTTGGATTCCATGGTGGACAATGGCGCCGTCACCCAGGCCCAGGCCGACGAGGCCCGCGCCCATCCCGCCGTCATCACCGATCGCACCGGCACCGATGCGCGCAACTACTTCCTCGACTCCGCCGCCGACGAAGCCATGAAGCTGGCCACCATCAACGGCGAAGCCCCCAGCGCCGACATGGTGGTGCACACCACCCTGGAACCCAAGGTCCAGGAAGCCGCCCGCCTGTCCGCGCTGCGCACCATCAACAAATACGGCAAGAAAAGCCGCGTCCACGAAGCCGCGGTGGTGATCATGAAGCTGGACGGCGCCATCAGCGCCATGATCGGCGGCGTGGATTACCAGGACTCGGTGTTCAACCGCGCCACCCAGGCCCATCGCCAGCCCGGCTCGGCCTTCAAGCCCTTCGTCTACCTGGCGGCGCTGGAAGACGGCATCTCGCCCTGGGAAACCCGCGACGACACCCCCGTTGATATCGCCGGCTACACCCCCAGCAATTTCGGCGGCAAATATTACGGCACCATGACCCTGGCCGACGCGCTGGCCCACAGCGTCAACACCATCACCGTGAATCTGGCGCAGGAAGTCGGCATCCGCAAAGTGATCGAAGCCGCCAAGCGCGTCGGCATCACTTCGCCCCTGCAGGCCAATGCCAGCCTCGCGCTCGGCACAGCAGAAGTGACACCGGTGGAACTGACCGCCGCCTATGCCGCCTTCGCCAATGGCGGCTTTCACGTCCGGCCCTATATGGTGACGCAGGTCGATATTGGGGGACACCCTGTCTATGAGCGCCGCACCCCGCCGCCCCAACGCGTCATCGATGCCGGCGTGGACCGCGACCTCACCGCCATGATGTATGGCGTGGTGGCGAACGGCACCGGCGGCTATGCCTCGCTGCATGGCCGCGAAGCGGCCGGCAAGACCGGCACCACCCAGGACTCCCACGACGCCTGGTTCGTGGGCTTCACCACCGATTATGTCGGCGCCGCCTGGGTCGGCAATGATGATTCCTCGCCCACGCGCGGTGTGACCGGCGGCACCCTGCCCGCCTATATCTGGCGCGACACCATGCTGGCCGCCGAAAAAGGCCTGCCGCTCAAAGCCCTCGACAAATCCGTGCGGCCGCCGCCCGAAGAGCTGGACGCCATGGTGGACGGCGCCACCTGGGACGGCACCGACGACGAAGCCCTGTCCCGCACCCCCAACCTGCCGCCCGATGAAGAACCGCAGCAGCGCCGCGAACAGCCGCGCCGGCGCGGCGGTCTTCTGGGCTGGCTATTCGGCAGCGACGACGATGAAGAACCGCCGCCGCCCCCGCCACCTTCGCGCTAAAATCTGCTATAAAGCGCGCATGATCCGCCGCGTCCTGATTGCACTATTGCTCTTTGTGGCTGCGCCCGCGCAGGCCGGCACCACAATCCGTTTCGTCACCGACTGGAAGGCCCAGGCCGAACATGGCGGCTTCTATCAGGCGCTGGCCGAAGGGCTCTATGCCAAGCGCGGCCTGGACGTGAAGATCATCCAGGGCGGCCCCGATGTGAACGTGCCCCAGCTCCTGGCCGGCGGCGCCGCCGATTTCGGCATGGGCTCCAACAGCTTCATCTCCATGAACATGGTGAAACAGGGCGTCCCCATCCGCGCCGTGATGGCGATCTTCCAGAAGGACCCGCAAGTCCTGATCAGCCATCCGCGCCGCGATCTCAATTCCATCGCCGACATGCGCGGCAAGCCGGTGCTGATCTCCGCCGCGTCCATGAGCGCCTTCTGGCCCTGGCTGCGCGCCAAGTTCGGCTTCAAGGATTCGCAGATCCGAAAATACACCTACAACCTGGCGCCCTTCATCGTGGACCCCAACGCCATCCAGGAAGGCTATCTCACCAGCGAACCCTTCACGGTGCAGCAGCAGGCGCACTTCACGCCCAAGGTCTTCCTGCTCGCCGATTACGGCTATCCCGGTTACGCCAACATGGTACTGGTGCCGCAAAAGTGGATCGACACCAACCGCAAGGCGGTGCAGCTATTCGTGGACGCCACCCGCGATGGCTGGCTGCATTATCTGGACAATCCGGCAAAGGGCAACGCGCTGATCAAGCGCGACAATCCCGACATGACTGACGCCATCCTGAAACAGGCGCACACCAAGATGAAGGACTATGGCATGCTCCTGTCCGGCGACGGCCTCGCCTTCGGCCTGGGCAGCATGACCGACAAGCAATGGAAACTGTTCTACGACACCATGGCGTCGGAAGGCCTGTACCCCAAGGGCCTCAACTACAAAAAAGCCTACGACCTCAGCTTCGTCCGCGCGACGTTGCAGAAATTCCAATGATTGCCCTGCGCGGCATCTCCAAACGCTTCTCCAGCGGAACACAAGCCCTCCGCGATCTCACCTTCACCGTCGCGCCCGGCGAATTCACCTCGCTTCTGGGTCCCAGCGGCTGCGGCAAATCCACCGCCCTGCGCATCGCCGCCGGATTGCTCGCGCCCGACACCGGCAGCATCACCCGCGACACCGACGAGATCGGCTTCGTCTTCCAGGACCCCACGCTCATGCCCTGGGCCGATACACTCACCAATGCCCGCCTGCCGCTGGACCTCAAGCACACACCGCGCAGCGAGGCAAACGATCGCGCTGCCGCCGCCCTGCGCCGCGTTGGCTTGTCAGGATTTGAATCGTCCTATCCGCGTGAACTCTCCGGCGGCATGAAGATGCGCGTCTCCCTCGCGCGCGCGCTGGCGGCCCAGCCAAAGATGCTGCTGCTGGATGAACCCTTCGCCGCACTGGACGAATTCACCCGCAATGCCTTGGGCGACGACCTGCTCCGGCTGTGGCGCGAAGACGGCCTCACCATCCTGTTCGTCACCCACAGCGTCAGCGAATCCAGCTTCCTGTCGCAACGCGTGCTGGTGATGAGCCCCCGTCCCGGACGCCTCACCGCCGACCTCGCACTGTCAACAGATCGCAACACACGCCTCGCTCCCGCCACCATCGAAGCCCAGCGCCAGATCAGCGCCGCGTTGAACACGGCGCTCGCTGCATGAGACGCCTCTTCGACATCGCCCTGCCGCTGCTGCTGGCCGCCGCTCTGCTGGGCCTGTGGGAATGGACCGTCGCCGCCAAGCAGATCCCGCCTTACGTCCTGCCCGCGCCCTCCGCCATCGCCCGCGCCTTCATCGAAAACTTCGCCTCGCTGATGTCGGCGCTGCTCTCCACCCTCACCGTCACCCTCGAAGCCTTCCTCGCCGCGACTATGCTGGGCGTCGCCACGGCAATCGCCTTCGCGCAAAGCCGCACGGTGGAACGCATGCTCTATCCCTATGCCGTGATCCTGCAGGTGACACCCGTGGTCGCCATCGCGCCCCTGATCCTGATCTGGGTGGGGTTCGATCACGTCAACCTGGCGCTCGTCATCATCGCCACCATCGTCGCCTTCTTTCCCATCCTGGCGGGCACCACGCTGGGTCTGAAAAGCGCCGACTTCAACCTAATCGACCTCACCCGGCTTTATGGCGCGTCACCGCTGCAAACCCTGTGGCGCGTCCGCCTGCCGAACGCGCTTCCTTACCTGTTGTCCGGCATGAAGACCGCAGGCGGCCTCGCCTTGATCGGCGCCGTGGTGGCAGAGTTCGTGGCCGGCAGCGGCACCGCCACCGGTCTCGCTTGGCGCATCGTGGAATCCGGCAACCGTCTGGAAATTGCTACTCTGTTCGCCGCCCTCGCCCTGCTGGCGCTGACCGGTGTGCTGGTCTTCGCCGCCTTGTCGCTGCTGGAGTGGGCGATGCTGCGCCGCTGGCACGAAAGCGCTATTTCTCGCCAACCTTGATCGGCGCGGTTTCGCGCATCGCCAGCATCCCCAACAGGCTCACCACCAGCGCCCCCGACATATACCAGGCGGGCGCCAGCGAACTGCCCGACACCTTGGTCAGCCACGCCGCCATGAACTGCGCCGTCCCGCCAAAGCTGGCCACGCTCACCGCATAGATGATGCCCAGCGATCCCGCCCGCAGCGCCGCCGGCACGCTTTCGGTCAGCCCGGCAATGATCGGCGGCCCGTTGAAACCCAGCAAGGTCGCCATCACCGCCGACATCGCAATCAGCATCCCCACCGTCGGCATATGCGTCAGCAACAAAAAGCACGGCACTCCCGCCGCCATCAGCGCCAGCGTTCCGCCGATCATCACCGGCTTGCGGCCATAAAGATCGCTCATCCAGCCGCTGACCAGGCAGCTCACCGCACAGAACAATCCCGTCGTCACCGTGGCGGCAAAGGCCAGCCGCGGCGGCAGCCCCAACGTGTGCACCGCATAGGTGCCCATGTAATTCATTGTATAGGTCGCAATGGTGTTGCCCGCGATCATCGCCACCCCCATCAGCGCCAGCATCAGCACCGGCCGCGATGTCAGTTTGGGCCGCACGCCCGTTTGCACATGCAGGGTCTCCGGCAGGCTGCGGCGGATCACCAGTGCAAACGGCACCACGCTGGCGCCCAGCAGCATCGCCACCCGCCAGCCCCACGCCGTCAGGTCTTCCGGCGACAGCAGGTTTGCCAGCGTCAATCCGACAATGCCCGCCGTCATGGTGGAAACCTGCTGGGTGGAATGCTGCAGCGAGACATACAGGCCCCGGCGATGCACTGGCGCGGCTTCCAGCAGGAATGCCGTGGTCGGCCCCACCTCGCCGCCCAGCGCAAACCCCTGCAGCAGCCGGAACAGCACCACCAGCAGCGGCGCCGCAATCCCGATGCTGGCATAGGACGGCGTCAGCGCCAGCCCGACCACGGAAAATCCCATCAGCCCGAAGCAGAACAGCATGGCGGGCTTTCGCCCCAGCCGGTCGCCCAGCGGCCCGATCAACAGCCCGCCCAGCGGTCGCGTGGCAAAACCGACGCCGAACGTCGCCAGCGTCAGCAGCAGGGCGCTGGTATCGTCGGCGCCCGGAAAGAACACCTTGCCGATCTGCACGGCGAAAAAGCTGAAGGTGAGGAAGTCATAGAATTCCAGCGCATTGTCGGCCACCACAGCCCCCAGCTGCGGAATCGTCAGTGTTTTCCCCATGCCCAACCATGCCCGGTTCCAGGCGGGATAAAATACAAATCTGTTTTGTGGTTCTGAGAAAACTACAGGAACGGCATGTTGAAGTCTTGATTTCGCGCCCCCGGCATGGGAAATGACCCACGCCATGGCGCAACACATTCACGGCTCCCAGATGCTGACTGCCAACCGTCTCGCCGACGGCGATGTGCTCTATCGCAAGGGCGCGGGCTGGGTGCTGACCCTGGCCGATGGCGATGTCTATGACGAAGCCGGTGCCGCCGCCGCACTCTCCGCGGCACAGTCCGAGGCCGGCCTGAACACATTCGTCTCGCCCTACCTGTTCGAAGTGCGCGTGTCGGATGGCGTGATCACCCCGGTCAAGGAGCGCGAGATCATCCGCGCCGCCGGCCCCACGGTGCGCGCCGACCTTGGCAAGCAGGCGGGAGACATGAATGTCTGAAGTCACCCCCAACATGTACCGCTACGACGAATTCGACGCCCAGTTTGTGTCAGAGCGCACCGAGCAGTTCGCCGCCCAGGTCGAACGCCGCCTGACCGGCGAACTCACCGAAGACCAGTTTAAGCCGCTGCGCCTGATGAACGGGCTGTACCTGCAGCTCCACGCCTACATGCTGCGCGTCGCCGTGCCCTATGGCACCATCTCCTCGCGCCAGATGCGCATGCTTGCCCACATCGCCCGCAAATATGACAAGGGCTATGGCCATTTCACCACCCGCCAGAACATCCAGTACAACTGGCCCAAGCTGGTGGATGTGCCGGCGCTGCTGCGCGACCTGGCGACCGTCGAAATGCACGCCATCCAGACCAGCGGCAACTGCATCCGCAATGTCACCGCCGATCATTTTGCCGGCGCCGCGGCGGACGAAATCGAAGATCCCCGCCCGCTGGCCGAGATCGTGCGCCAGTGGTCATCGCTGCATCCCGAATTCGTCTTCCTGCCGCGCAAGTTCAAGATCGCCGTCTCGGGCGCACCCAACGACCGCGCCGCGCTGGCCTATCACGACATGGCGGTGGAGATCGTGCGCAACGCCGAAGGCCGTACCGGATACAAGGTCCTGGTCGGCGGCGGCATGGGCCGCACGCCCTACATTGCCCAGGTGATCGGCGACTTCGTCGAAAAGACCGACATCCTCGCCTTCATGGAAAGCGTGTTGCGCGTCTATAACGAACAGGGTCGCCGCGACAATATCTACAAGGCCCGCATCAAGATACTCACCAATGCGCTGGGCATCGACGAGATGCGCCGCCAGGTGGAAAAGGAATTCGCCGAGATCAAGGCGCGCGGTGCGCTGACCGTGCCGCAGGCGGAAATAGACCGTATCACCGCCTATTTCGCACCCCCCGCGTTCGAAGCGCTGCCGGACGAAATCCCGACCGGCGACAAGGCCTTCCAGGCCTGGACCTCGCAGAACATCGCCAAACACCACGCCCCCGGCTATGCCATCGCCACCATCAGCCTCAAGGCCGTGGGCGAAGTGCCGGGCGACGCCACCGCCGACCAGATGGACGCCATCGCCGACATCATGGACCAGTTCAGCCTGGGCGAAGTGCGCGTCAGCCACGAACAGAATCTGGTGCTGCCGCATGTCCGCCAAAAGGACCTGCCTGCCATATTCGCGCACCTGCAGAAGATCGGCCTCGCCACGCCGAATGCGGGCCTGATCACCGACATCATCGCCTGCCCCGGTCTGGATTATTGCGACCTGGCCAATGCCCGCTCCATTCCCATTGCGCAGAGCATCGCGAAGAAATTCGAAGACCTGGACCGCCAGCACGATATCGGCGAGCTGAAGATCAAGATCAGCGGCTGCATCAATGCCTGCGGCCACCACCATGCCGGCCATATCGGCATCCTGGGCGTGGACAAGAAGGGCGTGGAATTCTACCAGCTCCAGCTGGGCGGCAGCGGCGCCGAAGACGCCAGCATTGGCGAGATCATGGGCCCCGGCTTCACCGAGCACGAGATCGCCGACGCCGTCGAACGCGTGGTCAATGTCTATATCGCCCAGCGCAACACGGGCGAACGCTTCCTCGAAACCTATCGCCGCATCGGCATGGCGCCATTCAAGGACGCCGCCTACGAAAAGGCCGCCGCGTGAGCAAGCTGATAAAAAGCGGCGCCTACACGCCCGACACGTTCGCCCCCGTCGCCGATGATGCCGCGCTGCCCGAAGGCGCCGTGATCGTGTCGCTGGCGCGCTTCCAGAAAGATCGCGACACCCTGCTCGCCCGCAACACGCCGATCGGCGTGCGCCTGCAGTCCAGCGAAAATCCCGAACAGCTGGGCGACGATGTCCATCATTTCTCGCTGATCGCGCTGGAATTCCCGAAATTCCGCGACGGCCGTGCTTTCAGCTGGGCCCGCATCCTGCGCACCCGCCTGAACTTCACCGGCGAAATCCGCGCCGTGGGCGACTTCATTTATGACCAGGTGAACTACCAGCACCGCACCGGCTTCGACGCCTGGGAAGTGCCCGACCATTTCACCCTGGAACAGTTCCAGCGCGCCTTGACTGAAATGACCAACGTCTACCAGCCCAGCGCCGACGGCAAAAAAACCATCCGCGACTTGCGCGCTGCCCGCTAGGCCCCGGCAAAGCCCAAAGGGGCAAGCATGGCGGAAATTTCATCCGTCATGGCATTCTGTTCAGACGCCATTCATCCGCCCCGGCCCTACACTGCCCGCGATTTCAACCGGGTGCATTCATGCGCAAAGCTCTTTTCCCCATGCTCGCCTCGCTCGCTTTGTGCGGCGCGGCCACGGTTGCCCTGGTCGCCACCAACGCCCGCGCCGAGCAATCTGCCAAAAAGCCGGTGATGATCGCCCTGGCCCAGACACCGGCCTTCACCATGGACACCGCAGCCCCGCCCGCCGAAGGCGCCGGACCGGAAATGGGACCAGAAATGGCGCCGGGCATGGACATGCACGCCGATGGCATGATGGGCGACAGGATGGGTGGGCGCGGCGCCATGATGGCGCGGATGTGCAAGGACATGGTGGCCCGCAAGACCGGCGAGCTCGCCTACATGGAAGCCAAGCTGGCGCTGACCCCGACCCAGGCGCCGCTCTATGCGCGCTGGAAGGGCGTGATGCTGGACATCGCGCAAAAGCACCAGTCCGAATGCACGCAGATGCCCATGATGCACAAGTCCGGCACGCGCCCCGACATGCTCGAAGGCATGGCGATGGAAGAAAAGATGCTGAAGATCCGCCTCGCCGACCTGCAGGCCGAACGCCCCACTTTGTCCGCCCTCTATGCCGCGCTGACGCCCCAGCAGCAGACTGATCTCGCCCAGGCCGCCCGCCACAAGATGCAGGGCCGCATGCACATGATGATGGGCATGATGGGCCGCCCTGGCGGCGGCATGGGCCGCGGCGGCAAGATGGGCCATCACCCCATGGACCAAGGCGCACCGCCGCCCGCGAAGTAGCGGAACTGTCATACAAAAGGGGCTGCCCGCCGGGCGGCCCCTTTTTTCTTGCGCTGGGGGCAATGAGGCCTCAAAAGGCGAACATGAACGCTCCTGTGAACTTCGACGCCCTGCCGCGCTTTGCCTCCTCGCTGAAAGCCATCGAGAGCCTCAAGCCGACCGAGCCGCTGTACCTGGTGCACCCGGAAAATTTCGCCCTCGCCGCCAAACAGTTCCTGGGCGATTTCCCCGGCGACGTGCTCTACGCGGTCAAGGCCAATCCCCACCCCATCGCGCTGATCCAGTTGTGGAACGCCGGCATCCGCCATTTTGACAGCGCCAGCCTGGGTGAAATCGAAGCAGTGAAGGCGCTGCTGCCCGGCGCCATCTGTCACTTCATGGCGCCGGTGCGCCTGCCCGGCCAGGCCAAGGCCGCCTTCGAAATTCACGGCGTCACCGATTTCGTGGTCGACAGCGAAGTCGAGCTCGACAAGCTGCTGGCCGAAACCGGCAATCCCAAAAAGCTGCGCGTCTTTGTGCGGCTGGTCGCCTCGCTGGGCGGCGCGCTGCTGGAACTGTCCAGCAAGTATGGCTGCCGCCCCGAAGAAGCCGCCAAGCTGCTTCAGCGCGTCCAGGCATCCGGTGCCGCGCCGTGCCTGACCTTCCATGTCGGCAGCCAATGCCTCTCGCCCTTCAGCTATGCCCAGGCGATCGAGATCGCGCAGCAGACCATCCGCCTGTCCGGCGTCACCATCGCGGCGCTGGATATCGGCGGCGGCTTTCCCACCGCCTATGCCGGCCAGGAACCGCCCCCGCCGCACTGGTATTTCGACATGATCAAGACGGCGCTGGAAAATCTTGCCGTCCCCAACCTCAACGTGATGTGCGAACCCGGCCGCGCCCTTGTCGGCCAGGGCATCTCGCTGGTCACCCAGGTGGTGATGCGCCGCGGCGACCGGCTGTACCTCAATGACGGCATCTATGGCAGCTTCGACGAACAGCGCTTCGCCAGCTTCGAAGCCGACTATCCGCCCACCGGCATCACCCTCGACGCCAAGGGCAAGGCCAAGGCCCTGACCGGCGAGAAGCGCCCCTTCCGCGCCTATGGCCCCACCTGCGACAGCGCCGATGTCCTGCCCCGCCCGGTGATGGTGGCCGACACCATCGCCACCGGCGACTTCGTGCTGTTTGGTGCCATGGGCGCCTACACGGTCTCCTCGCGCTCGGCCTTCAACGGCTATTACCCGGATACCTGGGCCGTCATCGAATGACCGCGAAGGATTGGCACACCCGGCCGTCCGTGCTGCTGGCCGCGGCCTCGATCCTGATCCACCTTTTCGTCAATGGCGGCTACGGCTTCTTCCGCGACGAACTCTATTTCATCGTCTGCGGCCTCAATCCCGCCTGGGGCTATGTCGACCAGCCGCCGCTGGTGCCGCTGATCGCCGCCGCCTCCTGGAAACTGTTCGGCCACTCGCTGCTGGGCTTCCGGCTGATGCCCATGCTGACCATGAGCGCCACCGTGGCGCTGACCGCGGAATTCGCACGCCTGGTCGGTGGCGGCCGTTTCGCGCAATGGCTGTCCGGCCTGTGCGCGCTGGGCGCCACCATCTTTCTGGTTCAGGGCCTGCTACTCACCACCGACATGTTCCAGGCCATCGACTGGCTATGCCTGAGCTGGTGCATCGTGCGCATGACACAGACGGGCAACCAACGCTGGTGGCTGGCCTTCGGCGCCGTCGTGGGCCTCAGCCTGCTGGCCAAATATCTTGTCGTCTTCTTCCTGGCGGCGCTGGTGCCGGGATTGCTGCTGTCGCCGCTGCGCCGGTCTTTCCTCCATCCCTGGCTCTATGCCGGTGCGGCGCTGGCGTTTGTGATGGTGCTGCCCAACATTCTTTGGCAACACGCCCAGGGCTGGCCCTTCCTGGAATTGGGCGCGAACGGCGCGTCCTACAAGAACCTGCCTCTGTCTCCCCTGGCCTTCTTCGGCCAACTGGCCCTGCTGATCGGCCCCTTGGCCATGCTGGTATCGCTGGCCGGCATCTGGGCAAGCCTGGTGCGCCCCGCACATGCCGCCTGGCGCGCCTTTCCCATCGCCTGGGCCATCCTCTTCGCCATCTTTGTCGCCAGCCACGGGAAGGCCTATTACCTGGCGCCGATCTATCCGGTGCTGCTGGCCTTCGGCGCCGTTGCCATCGAAAGCTGGATCGCCAATAAAATCGCACGCGGCGCGATGCTGGCAGCCATCGTGCTTGTCAGTGCGATCGGTGCGCCGATAGCGCTGCCGATCCTGCCGCCCGATCGCTACACGGACTATGCCAGTGCGCTGGGCGTGGCCCCAGGCGCCACCTCCAGCGAAAAGCTGAAGCTCACCGTCCTGCCCCAGCACCTGGCCGACATGTTCGGCTGGCGCGAAATGGCCGCCAAGGTGGAATCAGTTTACCGCGCCCTGCCGCCGCAGGACCGGGCGCGCGCCGTGGTGTTCGCGCAGAATTACGGCGAGGCCGGCGCCATCGACCTCTTTGCCCACGGCCTGCCGCCCGCGATCAGCGGCCACAACAACTATTACCTCTGGGGCCCGCGCGGCCATGACGGCAGCGTGATGATCGTCATCGGCGGCAACCGCGCAGAGATGGAAGACCTGTTCGACAGTGTGGTGCCGGCGGCGGTGACCGATGCACCCTATGCCATGCCTTACGAAAGCGACCTGCCGATCTATGTCGCGCGCGGCGCCCACAAGCCGCTGGCGCAAATGTGGCCGAGTCTCAAGCATTTCGAGTGATCTTAACCTTGCCTTAAGCATCCGCGCCCGCATTGCGGCGTTTTCAATGCAAACGGAACGTTAAACTCCGCTGCGCCATGATGGGCCATAGAGGGATATCTCATGGCCGCTCCGCAAAAGCTTTCACACCTGCTGCAACTGGCCGACCAGGGCCCGGTGATGCGCGCGGCGCTGGCCGAGGAAGTGGCGGAACTTCTCACCCATTGGCCCTCCGACTATCCCGAGAACATGAAGGCCGTCTGCGAAGCCCTGCTGGCCAAGGCCGCGCGCGATGTCGATGGCGGCGCCCGCGCCCGCCTGCGCGTGCAACTTTGCGAAGACCCGGAACTCGCGGCCCGCGTCCTGCCGCGCGAACCTGCATCGCTGGTCCTGATCGAAATCGCCCGCAAGGGCGACAATGACGGCGTGGTGAAAAACCTGTCCGAAGCACTGGGCGTGGACGAAGCCATGGCGCGGCAGATCCTGGACGATGAATCCGGCGCCGCCCTGGCGGTGGCCTGCAAGGGTTCCGGCCTCGACCGCGCCGCTTTTTCCGCGCTGGCGCTGATGGCCCATCCGGGCCGCGACCGCCCCCACGCCTATGCCGTGCTGGACGCCTTCGACAATGTCCCCACCAGCGAAGCCACCCGCGTCCTGCGCGGCTGGCGCGAAAACCAGGTCGCCGCCTAGCTCTTGTTCTCCGCATTCACCTCGTGCCGTTCCCGCGTCTTCAGGAACTTCACGTTCGGAAAACGCTCGGCGACATAGCCGATCTCCCACGCGCTCTTCGACAGGAACACCGGCGCACCGTCGCGGTCCGTCGCCATGCCGCCGCGATTGGCCGCAGCGAACTTCTCGATCTCCGCCTCACTGCCCCCCAGCCAGCGCGCCGCATCATAGGGCGAGGCTTCGAGGTCGGCGTCCAAATCATATTCCGCCACCAGCCGCGACTTCAGCACGTCCAGCTGCAACATGCCCACCACGCCCACGATCCATTGCGAACCGATCGCCGGCTTGAACACCTGCGTCACGCCCTCTTCGGCGAGCGACTCCAGCGCGCGCGCGAGGTGCTTCTGCTTCATCGGGTCCGACAAACGCACGCGGCGCAATATTTCCGGCGCAAAATTCGGAATGCCGGTGAACACCACGCTGCCGCTTTCCGACAGCGTATCACCGACCCGCAACACGCCATGGTTGGGAATGCCGATGATGTCGCCGGGCCAGGCCTCATCCACGGTCTCGCGCTCGGAGGCAAAGAACAGGATCGGATTGTGCACCCCGATGCTCTTGCCGGTGCCCGACTGTTTCAGCTTCATGTTGCGCTTGAATTCGCCGGACGCCAGCCGCAAAAACGCCACCCGGTCGCGGTGGTTGGGGTCCATGTTGGCCTGCACTTTAAAGACAAAGCCGGTGACTTCCTTGTCGCCCGGCTGGGCCGCCTTGCCGATGGCAGCCTGCTCGCGCGGCGGCGGCGCATACTTCGCCAATGCCGCCAGCAGTTCGCCCACGCCAAAATTCTTCAGTGCCGAGCCGAAATAGACCGGCGACAGATGCCCCTCGCGATAGGTGTCCAGGTCGAACACCGGCAGCCCGGCCTTGGCCAGCGCCACATCCTCTTCCAGCTTGACCGCTTCTTCTTCGCGCGGCACGGAATCGTTGAAGGCAATGAAAGACCCCGTATGCAAATCCTGCACGCCGCGAAAATTCAGCCCCATGCCGCAGGGCCACATCATCGGCGCAGTTTCGATCTGCAACTGGTCGGAAAGCTCATCCAGCAATTCAAACGGATCGCGCGCCTCGCGGTCCATCTTGTTGACAAAGGTCATGATGGGAATGTCGCGCAGCCGGCAAACCTCGAACAGCTTGCGGGTCTGGGCCTCGATGCCCTTGGCGGCGTCGATCACCATCACGGCCGAATCCGCCGCCGTCAGCGTGCGATAGGTGTCTTCGGAAAAGTCTTCGTGGCCGGGCGTGTCCAGCAGGTTGAACACCGCGTCCTGGTATTCGAATGTCATCACCGCGCTGGTGACCGAGATGCCGCGCTCCTGCTCGATCTTCATCCAGTCCGACTTGGCACGCCGCGCCTCGCCGCGCGCCTTCACCCGGCCGGCCGCATGAATGGCGCCGCCCAGCAGCAGCAGATGCTCCGTCAGCGTGGTCTTGCCGGCGTCGGGATGGGAAATGATCGCGAAGGTGCGCCGTCTGGCGGCTTCGCTGGCAGGGGTCTTCGTCATGTTTCCTTTGTCGCGCGCCTGCGGCGCGCTCATGGCGCAGGGGTTATCAGGCCCCGGAAATCCGCGCAACCAGCGTCGCTGCCACAGCGCCAAACCCCACCACCGCCCAGGACGGCACTTGAAATCGCTTGGGTGGAACCATCAGCAAAAACAGCGCCGCCACCGCTATCGCGCCATCGGCCCAGGAAAACACCGCCCCCGTAATCACCGGGCTCCACAAGGCCGCCGCCACAAGCCCCACCACCGCCGCATTCACCCCCGCCAGCGCGGCGCGCAATCCGCTGCGATGCGCCGCCGCCTGCCAGAGCGGCCAGCCCCCCGCCACCAGCAGCAGCGACGGCAGATAGATGGCAAACAGGCACAGCAGCGCGGTGCCCACGCCCCCCATCGCCGCGCCCAGATAGGCGGCAAAGGAAAACAGCGGCCCCGGCATCGCCTGCGCCGCGCCATAGCCCGCCAGGAAGGGCGCATTGCCGATCCAGCCCGGCGTCACCACCGCATGCTGCAGCAAGGGCAGCACCACATGCCCGCCGCCGAACACCAGCGCCCCGCTGCGATAAAAAGCATCGAACAGCGCCAGCCGATGATCCAGCCGCGCCAACAGCGGCAGCACCGCCAGCAACGCAAAGAACAGTGCCAGCAACCCATATGCATGGCGCGGCACCCCGCGCGGCGGCGGCGCCATCCCCGGCGCCTTCACCAGCGCAAACCCCAGCACCCCGCCCAGCACAATCGCCGCGATCTGCCCGATCTCGCTGGGCAACCACAGCGACACCACCGCCGCCGCCACCGCAACCACAATGCGCAGCAGATCCGGCGTCAATGTCCGCGCCATGCCCCACAGTGCCTGCGCCACCACCGCGACAGCCGCCAGCTTCAGCCCATGCACCCACGGCGCATGCACCACATCGCCGGTCAGCACGAACGCAAACAGCGCCATCAGCGCCGCCGACGGCAACGTGAACCCAACGAAGGCCGCGATCAGCCCCGCCGCGCCCGCGCGCATCTGCCCGATTCCCATGGCCACCTGGCTCGACGCCGGACCGGGCAGGAACTGGCAGAAGCCGACAATCCCCGCATAGGCCTCTTCATCCAGCCAGCGTCGCCGCCCCACGATTTCGCTGCGGAAATAGCCGATATGCGCCACCGGCCCACCGAAACTGGTCAACCCCAGGCGCAAAAATATCCAGAAGACTTCAAGCGTCACGCGCGGACAGTCTTGGCCCGCAGCCAGATCTCGATGCTGCGCGCCGTGAACAAGGCGGCTGAAAATACAATCGTGGCATCGGTGATCAGCAACACATCCAAGTGCAGCGCCGGGCCTTCCGCCGCCAGCGCCGGCTTAAGCCCCATCTTTACCGCCACCAGCGCCACGATGATAAGCATTCCGGCGATGCCGCCCTTTGCCATCAAGGTCCCGTTTTCCGGATGCACCTCGATGGCGGTGGTCTTGCCATAATGCCATCCCGCCACCGCGCCCAGCACCGCCGCCAGCGCCAGTCCGGCCCATTCCAACGCTGTCATGTGCAGCACACTGGGTGTTCCCGGCTGCGGCAGGAACAGCACCACCGTGCACCCCACCAGCACCAGCACCGGCCGCATCCACAACCGCCCCAGCTTGAGCGGCTCCGGCCTGCTCATTTTGCGCATGCGGAAAAACAGGATGGGAATGATGATCAGAAACGGAAGAATATATTGAAGCTGCGACGCCTGATGCTGCGGCATGTCCGGTCCCCTGTCCTGGGACGATAATTACACGATAGCCTCATCCACGAAAGCGCGACCCTGCCGGTCCTCGATCTCCACGATCCACAAATCCGGATCGAATTTCACCTGCTTGTCACACCATTCCGCGGCGCGGCGCTCGTCCGCCCAACCGCCCAGCGGCTGCGCCCACACCAAGTCGCCCGTCCCATCGCGCGCCTGGTTCAAGACCAGCACGGTGCCGTCCAGC
The DNA here is from genome assembly GCA_038324265.1 of Micropepsales bacterium. Taxonomy (GTDB): domain Bacteria; phylum Pseudomonadota; class Alphaproteobacteria; order Micropepsales; family Micropepsaceae; genus Rhizomicrobium. The sequence continues at coordinate 40,818 of JBBQHU010000017.1, forward strand.
CGCGCCACCTTGATGATCAGGGCGCCCGCTTCCTCCGACCCCATGCGCACGACATAGGCGGATGCCCCCGCCACCTCGACCCGCCGCGTCAGCGCGCGCACAAAGATTCCGGCCTTCAGGCGTGGGGCAGCTTCCATGCCCGCTTGTATCAGGAAGCGGCGCGGAACGGCAGGATGGTTGCGCTGGCGATACGATCACCCTTGGCGTCCACCGCCGCATAGGGCAGCCGCACCGTCACGGTGGTGCCTTCGCCCAGCGCCGATGCCAGCTCCGCATCGCCGCCATGCAGGCCGCTGAGCGACTTGACCAGCGCCAGCCCCAGCCCGGTGCCTTCCTTGGCCCGCACTTCGGCATTTTCCACCTGCTCGAACGGCTTGCCCAGCCGTTCCAGGTCCGCCTGTGAAATACCGGTGCCAGTGTCTGTGACGGCAATCTCGATCCCGCGCCCATCCTTGCTGACCAGCGCCGTCACCCGCACCTCGCCGCCCGGCGGGGTGAATTTCACGCCGTTCGACAGCAGGTTCACCAAAATCTGCTTCACCGCCCGCCTGTCGGCAAACACCAGCCGCGCGCCCGGCGCTACGCCCAGCGCCAGCGCCACATGCGCCCGCTCTGCCGGAATCCGCAGGAACCGCACCGCGCTCTGTGCGGTCTCCTCCAGGTCGAACAATTCCTCGCTCAGCTCGAACTTGCCCGCCTCGATCTTGGACATGTCCAGCACCGAATTGATCAGCTCCAGCAGATGCGAGCCGGACTCGTGGATCAGCCGCGAATATTCCTGGTAGCGCGGCCCCAGGCTGCCGAACATCTCGCGCGACATCATCTCGGAAAACCCGATAATGGCATTCAGGGGCGTGCGCAGTTCGTGGCTCATGTTCGCCAGAAAGCGCGATTTGGCGCGGCTGGCATCCAGCGCCGCATCGCGCGCGCCTTCCAGCGCCCGCTCATGCGCCTTGCGTTCCGAGATATCGCGCGTCACCGCCACGATTTCCGCCGGCTCGCCGATACCTCGGCTTGCCGGCCGGCAGCGAATCTCGGCCCAGACATGATGGCCGTCCTTGTGGCGCAGCCGCACCTCGGCCGCGCCCGCGCGGCCGAAATAGCTCGATTCCATCAGCGCCGCCTGCACCGTCCCCATGTCATCGGGATGCACGATCGTCCCCAGCGCCAGTCCGGTGATCTCGTCCGGCAACCGTCCCAGCAGCGCCGTGGTGGCCGGGCTGGCAAAGCGAATGCGCCCGTCCGAGGAATGGCGCGTGATCAGGTCCATGGAATTGTCGGCCAGGAAACGGTACATCGCCGCGCCATCAGCGGCGGCCGCATCGGCGGCGCGCTGCCGATCCTGCGCCGCGGCGGCGATCAGCACCGCCTGCACCAGCGCCGCCAGCATGGACACAAACGTCACCTCCCACGCCGGCAAGGTCAGCCGCGAGGCCGGCAGGTGCCCCAGCGCCTCGGTTCCCGCCACCGCCAGCAGCACCAGCGCCGCAACCAGTCCGGCGCGTACCACCGCTTTTCGGCCCCCCGAAAGCGCCGCTTCCGCCGGCACCAGCGCAAACCACACGATCAGCGGCGACGTCATCCCGCCTGTCAGCACCGCCAGATAACCGATCAGAAGCGCAAATCCCGCCAACCCCACCTGTTCCAGCACCGCCAGCCGCACCCGGGTCAGGCCCAGCAGCGCCAGCAGCGCCGGCGCCATCAATCCCGCCATGGCGATGGCTTCCGCCGCGTCCGGTCGCCCGATCACGCCGAAAAAGCCCAGGCCCAGCGCCCCGCCCACACCCGCCTTGGCCGCCTGAAGGGCGACAAAACGGCGACGTTCGCCTTCGGTGTCTGGGGTGTTAACGGCCATTAAGAACGGATCCGGCAAATATCAAAAGCCCGGTCACTCTGGCCCGCCAAGCTTAACGAAAACTGAAGCGCGGCGCCGGTCGTTCAGTTCTCCACAAGGTTTGACGACATTCATCTTTCGTCAACAAAGAAGGCGCGATTGCGACACGGGGCTAACCAATCCGAAACACCCCCCGTCGCACGATGACAATTCGAAAAGGTTGCGGGCGCATGACAACGCTCCGACCTCCCTTAGGCATCGTCAGGGCAAAGGCGTGATCCAGGCGGCACAGACACACGACACGTGGCAGGAGGCACCGGCATTGCTGGCGTCGCTGGACGCACTGCGCGTGGCTGTCACCATCTTTGATGCGCAGGGCCGGCTGCAATATGCCAATGCGCACCTCAACTACCTGCTGCGCTCGCTGCCGCCGCACGAAACCCTGATCGGCAAAAGCTATCAGGACATCATCGCGCTGGAGATCAAGGGCGGCGAGATCGCGCCCTCGGCTCTGGCGCAAGGCATTCCCGCCTTCATCGCCCGCCGGCTGGCCCAGCTGGAGCCGCGCGCCTGGGCGCCCTGCGATGTCGCGCTGGCCAATCGCCGGGTGATGGAGCTGAAGGCGCGTCGCACACCCGCCGGCGCCACCGTGCTGCTCTGGTCCGACGTCACCGCCGCGCGCGCTCAGTTGTCGCGCCTGGAAGACGCCGTGGCGCTGTCGGCCGAGGCTCTGGCCTTCTTCGATCCCGATGACCGCCTCATCATGGGCAATGCGCTGTACGCCCGGCTTTGCGGCGTGTCGACGATGGACGAGATTCGCGGCAAGACCTTTTCCGACATTGTTCGCATGGTCACCTATTCCGGCCGCCTGCTGCTGGACGAAGCGCCCGAGGCCTGGCTGGAACGCCGCCTGAAAGGCCATCGCCAGGCGGCGGGCGCGGTGACCCTGCGCACCAATACCGGCGAATGTTACCTGGTGCGCGACCGCGCCACCCCCGATGGCGGCCGCACCGCCATCTTCACCGACATCACCGATAAAGTGCGGGCCGAGGCCGCGCTGGCCGAACAACAGGACGTGCTGGCGGAAGCCAGCAAGCGCGCCGACGAACAGAGCTCCTATCTCGCCGATCTCTCCCTGCGGCTGGACCAGGCCAGCGCCAGTGTCGACAGCGCCAAGACCACCCTGCTGCGGACCATGGGCCATGAGCTCAAGACCCCGCTGAATGCCATCCTGGGTTTCTCCGATCTGATGGGAACTCTGGCCGATACGCTGAGCCCCGACCAGATCCGCGAATATGCCGGCCTGGTGCACCAGGGCGGCACCAACCTGCTCAAGATGATCAACCAGATCATGGACCTCACCAAGATCTCGGCCGGTCGCTACGAACTGCGCCGCACGGCGCTGGATGCCGGCGGCCTGTTGTGGCAGGCGCAGGGCGCCTTCCAGGAACAGGCCCACGCGCGCAGCATCACCATCAATGCCGACCGCGCCCCCATCGGGCTGACGGTGGACGCCGATGAAGCGGTACTGAGTGCCATGATCCACAGCCTGCTGGACAATGCCGTCACCTTCACCCGCGCGGGCGACTGCATCCACCTCAGCGCCCAGTCGCTGGACGGCGCCATCCGCATGACGGTGCAAGACAATGGCCCCGGCGTCGCCGCCGACGACCTGGTGCGCATCCAGCAGCCTTTCGAACATGCCGGGCGCTGCGAAGGCAGCCAGCACGCCAAGGGCGCCGGCCTGGGCCTGACGCTGGTGAAGGCATTCGCGGAACTTCACGGCGGCAAGCTGGAACTTTCCAGTGCGCCGGGCAAAGGCTTCACCGCCGCGCTCACTCTGCCGGCAGCCACGACGCCCTGATTTCGTCCCTGGACTTAAGGCTTTTGCACAGGGTCCGCCCAAAGCGCGGCGACCGCGTTAATGGCCTGCGCGCATTTGCAGAAAATTTTAATGACATCTGATTCAATCGCGTCTCTATTTTGAATCGAAGCGAACGCATTGCGGCCATGTCGCGTTATCTTTGCGATGAGGAACAGCCAATTCGTTACAAATTTAAAAAAACAGTTTAGCGCCGCGCAACAGCCTTGGCGCCAAGCTTCTCGCGTTGAAACACGAGAAGGCTTGTCATGATTTTCCGGGCTGTATTCTGGATCGGACTGGTGTCGCTGTTGACGCCGCACGAGCCCGATCTCGGCCTGGGACGCCCGGGCGCCGGCACATCGCTACCCTCCCCCGCCACGCTTCTTTCCGCCGCTAGTGGTCTCTCGCGAACGGACAAGGATTGTGGATCGCAATGTGTCGGCGGCCTCGGACTTCTGAGCCTCTTTCACCTCAACACCGACAGCAACGTCACGGCCGGATTGGCCGACGTGAAGGCCCAGATCAAGGCCGACCTGGCAGCCCGCGCCGCACGATCGCGCGCCAGCTGATTTCTCAAGGGGCCTCCGCCGACCAGGCGCGCAGACCGCCGCGCCGACGCACCACCGTCATGCCGTAATGCTCCGCCAGCCGGTCCAGCGCGATCTTCAGCACAACCCGCCCCGACCGCTTCGCCCAGCCGCGCGAATCCTCGGCAATCTCCAGCACCATCAGGTGGCAGCAGACGTCGAACAGCAGGTCTGCCAGCTCCGGCCCCAGCACCGCCAGCGCCCGGTTCAGCCGCTGCCGCGCCGCCAGGGCAATGTCGCTGATACTGTCCGCACCCGCGCCGCGCGAACCCGATACCACCGGCGCTTCCCAGTTCACCCCCATGCGCGGCGTCATCTGGCCCAGCGTGAAATCGCGGCGCAGTTTTTCCCCGGCGGAAAACTGAACCGCATCCACCAGGCCCCGCGCCTTCAACCGCGCCAGCGGCGACTCGGCCGTGTTGACCGCCACACGGCGGCTTTCGCCGCGCTCTTCCAGCACCTGGTCCTGCATCTGGCGATGCTGCGCGGCAAAGCCGCCGCTCTCGCGCGCCAGGAAATCCAGGCCTGCCGCCGCGATTACATGGCGCCCCGGTCCATCCGCCACGATCCAGCCTTCTCGCGCGAAAGCCTGCACCATCGCGGCCGTCACGCTGATCCGGCTATCCGACCCGCGCCCCACGCCAAAGCCCGCCCCCTTGGCGAACAGGCTCTGGCGCGGCGCCGCCAGCCTGCGCAGCACGCGGCGGGCCTCCTGTTTCAATTGCTCCGGCGTTGGCGCGCTCATGCCGGCTCCGTCTGCCCGGCCGCGCGGCGCAACAGGCTTTCCATCCAGCGCAGGGTGGAATCGAACTCCGCGCTCTCTTCGCGCATCTGCTCGATCAACCCACAGGCGTGATGAATGGTGGAACGATCGCGCCCGAACTCCTGCGCCAACTGGCGATGGCTCATCGCGAAAACCAGCCGCGCCAGGTGAATGGCAATCTGGCGCGCGCGCGCGATATGCGGCCGCCCGCGCGTCGGCTTGCGCATCTCCTCGACTGGAACGCCGTGTACCTGACAGACAATGAATTGCGCGAGACTGACGCGCTGGGCGGCGAGGAATACCGCCGGATCCTGAATGGTGCCCATACCCAACCCCTTTGACTTGCGCCGTCACCATGACGGTCACAGGACAATTATCCCAATTACGTAGTTGACACCACACGACCCTAAGCCTAGTATCTCTGGGTAATTTGAAGGCCGGACGAGATGGGTAAGAATATATTCTCCGCCAAGCAGTTCCACGATGAGGGCGCCGCCCGGTCGTGGTTTGAGGCTGCGCGTTGGCCCACGGGTGCGTATTGCCCCAAGTGCGGCTCGCTAGAGCCCTACAAGACCAAGAAGGCGGGCGTTTACCGTTGCCGGGAAAAGACCTGCCGCAAGGATTTCACGGTTATGACGGGCTCTGTAATGGAGCGCAGCCACGCCAAGCTGACACAGTGGGCCATGGGCTTCTGGCTGGCCGCTTCCAGCAAGAAGGGCTTTAGCGCCCACCAGCTGCACCGCGCCCTTGGGTGCCAGTACAACACCGCTTGGTTCATGCATCACCGGATCATGGAAGCCATGCGCCAGGGCGGCTTAGACCTGCCCCCGATGGGCGGTAACGGCAAGATCGTGGAAGCGGATGAAACCTACTTCGGAAACGTGGAAGCCCCGGCGGCTCGCACCGAGACTACCCGTGGCCGCCCCTTCACCAAGAAGGGCAAAGGTGGCCCGTCCAACAAGCGCGCCATCGTGACCCTTGTTGAACGTGGTGGCCGCGTCCGGTCTTTCCACGTTCCCCGTGCCGATCAGGTAACGGTTGCCAAGATCGTGGCCGACAATATCCACCACGAAAGCCGGTTACATACGGACGAGAGCCGCCTATATCCCAAGGTTGGCGTGAACTTCGCGGCCCATGAAACCGTAAACCACAGCCGCAAGGAATATGCTCGCGGCGACGTAAACACGAACACTGCCGAAGGCTACTTCAGCATCTTTAAGCGCGGTATGCGCGGCGTGTATCAGCATTGCAGCGAGAAGCATCTGCACCGCTATCTGGCAGAGTTCGACTTCCGCTATAATCACAGTGAGGCGCTTGGGTTCGATGATATGACCCGCACGATTGCCGCCGTTAAAGCCGGTGAAGGCAAGCGTCTCACCTATCACCAAGCTAACTAAGGGCCGCAGCTTCAAGGCCCGCGCCGCCCACTTCTCACGGTGGCGGGATAAGAATCCTTGACCTTGTGGTGGGAAATGATGGAATCCGCCTTGAGCGGGTGAGTCTCTGCGTAATCTCCGTCCAACCGATGAGGTTTGACACGGGACCAAAATCGGTCCGGAAAGGAGAAAGCAATGAGTAAATCTTACACGTTCAAGATCGGACGCAGCGCGGTTACCGGCAAGTTTAAGCCGGTAGCTGCTGCGAAGCAGCAGAGCAAAACCTCTGTTGTGGAAACGATCAAAGTGACGAAGCCCTAACGGGCGACTGATCTAAAGGTTGGGGCGGTCTTTCTTTCCGGGAGGGCCGCCCCGCTGATTCTTAGAATCTGATTTGCGGGTAGTGTCAATAGCCGCATTATCTAACAACGCGCGCACATGGCCTGATAGACCTCTGTTACCAACTCGCGGCCAACGCCGTTCCCCAGCATAACAACGTCGCTTATACGTTCATAAAGGACGCGCGCCCCAGCCTCGACCATTTCAGCCGTTATTTCGGCATCACTAACAGCACCAGTACAGCTATCGCCGCCACCGTCGCGGGATAGCGCGCCCACCGGGGCCTGACCCATTGCCAGACCATGCGGCCCAGAACGGCCGCAAGCGCAGCTATCAGCACCCAGCGGGTCGGTTCGCTCATCGGGATAACCATCTGTGCCAGCCATAGCGCGCCTGCTGTGTTGAGCCTGTTTTCCTTGTCCATCCGATCCGCCTGTACTGAGCTTCAGCTGCTCTAGTGGTCGAACCAGTGTGTCCGTCACTCATGGATTGGTCTAGGATTATATTCATAACTACGTAGAGGGGCTA
>JBBQHU010000018.1:0-43682 GCA_038324265.1 Micropepsales bacterium
AGCTGGACATACAGGCGGGTCGCGGGGGGAATCGGCACCTTGGTCACCTGCCCGGTCGGCTGGGTTTCGGCGAACATCTGGGGCGGGATGGGCGCGGGCGCCGGCAGGCTGGTAATCTTGGCGGGGGGCGCGACGGTCGCGCCCGGCACGATGCCGAGTGCCGCAGTATCCACCTTGCCGGCCGGCACGGGCGGCAGCGCGCTGGCGATTGCAGTTGGGGTGATAGGCGGCGGCGGGGCACCGTTCATGTCGGAGCGGCCAAGATAGGTCACCCGCACCCGTGCCGTGCCGGACTGCACCACATCCAGAAGCTCGGCGGCGCGCTTGGAAAGATCGATGATACGGCCGCGCGCATAGGGGCCGCGATCATTGACCCGCACCACCAGCGACTTGCCATTGTCCAGGTTGGTCACCCGCACATTGACCGGCATGGGCAGCGTCTTGTGGGCGGCGGTCAGCTGGTTGCCGTCATATATTTCGCCATTGGCGGTGCGCTTTCCGTAGAAGGTCGGGCCGTACCAGGAGGCGATACCCGTCTCGTCATAGTCCGGCTGTTCGCGGGGATAGTACCAGACATTATCCACCTGGTAGGGCTGGCCAACCTTGTAGACGCCCGGCTTGGACGGCACCTGAACCGAATGATCGTCAGCGGGGCGCGGCGGCGGTGTCGTGGTGCTGCAAGCAGCCAGAAAGAGGACTGCGGCAGGGGAAAGTCGGACGGCAAGCCGCATGATCGAATCGTGTCCGGAGGGGCTTTTTGACGCTAGCGGTCCTGAGCCCCCGGCTCAACGCATGCAGGACAGAGGTTGCCGAAAAGCCTTGTTAAAGCTAGGAAATCGCCCACGGATGGGTGGCCGAGTGGTTTAAGGCTCCAGTCTTGAAAACTGGCGTAGCGGCAACGCTACCGTGAGTTCGAATCTCACCCCATCCGCCAACTGCTTGTCTGACGTCGTCCGAGCACGTTTGTTGGCGGTGAAAATAATCCAATAAAACATGATATTATATCGATCGTCGTCTCGACACGGCTTTTGCCGTCCGTCAAAATCTGACAGCTGGGTGGTAAGCAAAGTGGTAAGCAAACCCGTAAGCGAGGTGATAAGTGGATGCCTAAACTCACTGCAATGGCGGTCGTAAGAATCGCAAAAGCGGGACGATACGGGGATGGAGAGGGGCTCTATCTTCTTGTCGGTCCCAATGGCGGAAAATCCTGGGTTTTCCGTTACAAAGTAGGCAAACGGGAACGGGGAATGGGCCTGGGTCCTTTCCCTACTATCTCGCTCACAGATGCGCGCACCAAGGCCTATGAATGTCGCCGGATGAGGGCCAACCGCGACGACCCTCTCGAAGCCAGAAACACAGAGCGTGAAAATGCTGCTGCTGCCTTGCGCGGTCTAAAAACTTTTAAGGAATGTGCGGAAAACTACATCAACGCCTACGAAGGTGCGTGGAAAAACCCGAAGCATCGCCAGCAATGGCGCAACACCCTAACGACCTATGCTTATCCCGTGATCGGAAATTATGCGGTATCCAAAATTGATGTTCCGGACGTTTTGTCCGTTCTTGAGCCCATCTTGGTTAGATGCCCGGAAACTGCTAGCCGATTGCGCGGACGCATTGAAGCTATTCTCGACTGGGCGAAGGTTAGAAAAATGCGAGAAGGTGAGAACCCTGCCCGCTGGAAGGCCAATCTAGATCATGCGCTTCCTAATAAGACGAAGATCAGGAAGATCAGCCATCATTCCGCCTTGGATTATTCTCAGCTTCCCAAGTTCCTGGAAACCGTTGAGCGCATCGTCTCTCCAACGTCCCTCGCCCTTCAGTTCCTCATTCTGACCGCTGCGCGCACAACTGAAGTAATCCAGGCGCGCTGGTCCGAAGTCGATTTAGACACTAGCATTTGGACGATACCAGCGGAACGGATGAAAGCTGGAAGCGAACACCGCGTGCCCATTTCCGCACTTGGAAAATGTGTCTTAGCCAAGGCGCGGCAGCTGGACGTTCAAACGGGATATATCTTCAAAGGCCGCGTTCCGGAAAAGCCGCTCTCGAACATGGCAATGCTTGCGCTAATACGGCGGGAGCACCCGGGTGTTACCGCACACGGTTTCCGGTCAACATTTCGAGATTGGGCGGCAGAAATAACCTCCCACTCAAGCGAAGTAATCGAAATGGCACTTGCTCATGCGATCGAGAGTAAAGTCGAGGCCGCATATCGTCGAGGAGATTTATTCACAAAACGACGTGAGCTCATGGAAGCCTGGGCACAATTTGTTAAACCAGTGTTCAAAGGAGCCCTAGCCATGGTGGATAAGTGACCCATGATAGCCGTACCATCAAAACCAAGGCAATCGCGGCTGCTCCCGCAATATGTGAGGTAAGCCCCGCTGTAGCGCTGCGCGAGCTAGTAGGCCTCGTTGGCGCGGATGTTCTTGCGCTTGTGCCGGTATCACGAGCCACCTGGTGGGCAGGAGTTAAATCGGGCCGTTACCCCAAGCCCGTCAAACTGGGTCCGCGCATTACCGCTTGGCGGTCGGAGGATATCCGCAAACTGACCGAAGGCGAAGGCGTCTGATGTCCCGCCGCTATAATCCCCGGAGGGTGAAGATCTACAGGACCTATTCGGTCCGAGACCTTATGAAATTGTACGAAGTCGGTGCGGGGACAATCTCTGCATGGGTTGCCGGCGGCCTTCGGACTTGCGACGGCAGGCGGCCCTACCTCTTTCGCGGCGAGGAGGTTCGGGCATACATCGAACGACGCATCGTCAAAGCTAAACGTACCTGCCCTCCAGGACATATATATTGTGTCGCCTGCAAGGTCGTGCAAGTTCCCGCTCACCAGAAGGTTCTCTACCGCCCGGTCTGCTCTAAGAGTGGAAATTTCGTGGGTGAATGTCCAACCTGTGGCCGACCCATGTATAGACGTGTTTCGCTCGTCTCGATCGGTAAGGTCGCGGGAGATTTGGAAGTCCGCCACGAGGACCCCCAAGGGAACATAAGTGGGTGCACTTCTGGTCTTCGTACCGAAAGAAGTGCCGCAGATGAGTACCCACCGCGTGGACAGAGACAGCCTCCCCCATTAGTGCGGGCAAGTGCCTGAGTTTCCACGATCGGCCCGACACTCGCCGTGCCGCTTCCCGCCTCCCCGTCCTCCCTCTATGGCTAGAAGGTGTTGCAGTGATCCGTTGAGCCCGTCGTCAAACGCGGTTTTTCCGCCTGCGAAGACCTGCCTGACATCGACACTGTCGGAACTCGTCTAGATTCCCTCGCGCAGGGGTGCTGTTTCAGTGCCACCTGGCAGAGCGAAAGCCAGGATATCCGCGCCAGAGGAACTGCCTACCGCGGTGACGATGTATTGCCTGCCTTTGTGCATGTAGGTCATGGCAGCGCCTGTCTGCACCTTGTCCATAAACACCGCGCCACGCTGCTCACCAGTGGCCTTGTCGTAGGCTCTGAGCCTCGCGCCTTTCCTGCCTCGCTCATCAGTAAAGAGGCCGCAATCCCCGATGATCACGAGGCTCTTTGTAGTCAGCGTGCCGAGAATCCCTGATTGGCCAGTGCGTGGAATGGTGACGCCCTTCAGTAGAGGATGGTTCCTGATCGCATCCGGCGTCTCGCCATGCACTACCTGCCACACCATAGTGCCCTTGGCGAGGTCAAGCGCGGTCACCACACCGTAGGGCGGCTTCATCAGAGGAATGCCTTCGATGGAGATCATGCCCGGCACGATGGGAGCATCCAAACCATCGCGGGATACCGAACGCAGGAACGAGTTGCCTGGGCCGCTTCCGCCCTTCAGGCTGGCAATGCCGCCAAAGGAGCCGCCATTGGGGTCGGCACTGCCGGGTGCAGGCGGGCCACCGCTGGGAGACGGCTTGCCGTTCTTTATGGTCACGCCGGTGATGCCGAACTGGTTCTTGGCATAGATATATAGGGTGTTGGTCTCGGGATCGAAGGAGCCGCCCGGCCAGTTTGCGCCGCCCTGCAGACCTGGGTAGGTCAAGGTGCCGAAAATCTTGTCGTTGATGATTGCGGGTGGTGTGAATAGCGGCCCGATTTTGTAGTGGTTGGCAATCTCCAGCGCCCGCGCCTTGATGGCCGGCGTGAAATCCACCAGATCGTCCAAAGTCACCCCCTGCTTGGCGAATGGCGGCGGTGCGCTGGGCATAGGCTGGGTCGGCCAATAAGTTTCGCCAGGAACATCGCCTTTCGGAATCGGCTTTTCCGGGATCGGAAACACTGGCTTGCCATTGGTGCGATCGAGCAGGTAGATCCAGCCCTGCTTGCTGGGCTGGGCGATCGCCTTCACCACCTTGCCTTTGTGCGGGATGTCGCAAAGAATGCCGGCGCAAGGAATGTCGCGGTCCTGCAAGCCGTGATGGATCATCTGATAGTGCCACTTGCGCGTGCCCGTCTCGATGTCCAGCGCGACAAGCGTTTCGCCGAATAGATTGGCGCCGGTGCGAGAGGTGCCCAGAGTGTCGGTCTGCGGCAGCTCCACCGGTACGTAGACCAGGCCTAGATCGGCATCGGCCGACATCGAGCCCCACGCACCGGTGTTGCCGGCGGTTTCCGCCTGGCCTGGCGTGGTCCAGGTGTCGTAGCCGAACTCGCCCTTGCGCGGAATGGTGTGGAATATCCATTTTCGCGCACCAGTCTTAATGTCGAAACCGCGCACATAGCCCTTGGATTCGATAGTGGGTGCTGATCCCACCACTATGGTGTCCTTTACCACCAGCGGCGGGGCGTGCAATCCGATGATGCCGCGGTTGGGGTCCATGGTCTGGTCGTCGTTCAGGCGCAAGTCCACTGTACCGCCCGTGCCGAAGGTCGGATCAGGGAGACCGGTCTTGGCATCCAATGAGAACATACTGTAGCCACGCGTCACATAAACGATGCGTTCGTTGGTTCCGTCGGCCCAGTAACCGACACCCAGGCCCGCGCCACCGCGTGAGCCCATGCGCGCGCCTTCATCGTGCCGGTGCATCCACAACTCTTCTCCGGTGCTCGCATCCAGGCACACGACTGCGCGGCCGAAGCCCGCAGTTGTATATAGCCTTCCATTCACGACCAGCGGTGTCGCCATGAAATCGGCATCCAGCCTCCGGCCAAGCGCGTTGGTGGAATAGCGCCAGACCAGTTCGAGGCTATCAAAATTTCCGGCATGTATCTGGTCCAGCGGCGCATAGCGCATGCTGCCGACATCATTGGCGTAATAAAACCAGTTGGTGTCGGCGGGAGGTGCACTTTGCGCTATGGCAGGGCAAGCGCCCAGCAAGGTGAAAGCCGACGCACTCGCCAACAGGTCTCTGCGATTGATCATTGAGAATTCCCCCGGGCTTTCTTTGTTGAGCCCCTGCCCCAGAATTTGTGAAATTTGCCCGCCTTGCAAGGTATTTGGTACATTTCGCAACAACGAAGACGCGATGCAGCAAGTCGCTCGTTAGATTATATTGACCTGCCGACCTCTCCTCGCTCGGTACGCTGAAGCTACTACGAACCGTTGTTCGTCGAAAAACCGCCGACTGGAGTGGTAGCCACCGCAGTCAAGGCACTGAGATCCCTGCTTTTCGTGCTACACGAAATTGACCTTGACCATCGTCCTGTTGATGTCCGAAAGCTTGGCGCATCCGGCAGCAGCAACCTCGTGGACGAGTTCCTGCTGCAGAATCTCAATTAGGCGTTGTGCGCCGGCAACGCCGAATGCCGCAAGTCCCCACCTTGTTGTACGTCCGATCATGATAGCGTTGGCGCCCAGTGCGAGCGCCTTGAAGATATCGGCGCCTCGACGTACGCCACTATCGAACAGAACGGGGACCCGGCCGTTCACAGCAGCCGCGATCTCTGGCAGGACCTCAAGTGTCGACGGACCGTAGTCCATCGAGCGCCCGCCGTGATTTGACACGATGATCGCGTCCGCGCCGTGCTCGATCGCCAATTTGGCGTCATCCGGATCCAGGATTCCCTTGATCACAAGCTTGCCTTTGACCATTTTGCGCATGTCGTCGAAATATTGCCACGTGTACCAGAGGCGCCTGCTGTTGATCCGGTACCGTTCAGCACCGCGGAGCGCTGCATCCCCACCTCCGCCCCCTGCGCCAAGACTGATCGATCGAACGCGCCCTCCGAAATTACGGTCTTGCTGCGTACGTTCGTAATAAGATGCCTGCTGATCGACGGTGACTATAATGTCGTCGCAGCCAGCATTCTGGTAAATGTCTATTAATCGCTGGGTGGCAGCCCGGTTTTCAACCGGGTAAAGCTGTCCCCACAGCGTGCCGCCGAGCGCGGTGGGTGCGACCTTGGCCACCGGCGTGCTGGTGTTGATGCTCAATATCATCAGCGTGTTCGATGCCGCGGTGGCCGCCTTGAACATTCCGATCTCTCCATCGGGATGCAGGGGTACCATCGCCGCTGTCGGCGCGACGATGATTGGGAATTTCATCGCCACGCCAAGCAACTCGGAGGAGAGGTCGACCTGCGATGCCGGGACGGCGGCGCGCCCGGGCTGAATGTCCACCAAATCATATGCCTGCCGATTACGCTGCAGCGTGAACTCCGAACCGTCCCCGTGCGCCGTATAATCATATATCGGCAAGGGTACATTGCCGAAGAAGACGGGCTCGAAGTCAAAGGATGTCTGCATCTCGGCCAGGCTCAATGCGCGGCGATGCTCCCTGAGCGGCCTCGGATCGCTCTGCGCCACAGCCGAAGCGATGGGCGAGGTCGCCATAAGCCCAGCCAGGCGGACCAAGGCATTTCGACGACGAGGGTTTGTGAGCCAGGATTTCTCTATGTCAGCCATGGTTCTTCACCGTGGAAAGAGAGGCGTGAACTCGCACCAGGCTGGGATTTACCGCTGCAAGCGATGGGCGACCACACATGCACATATATCTTGCGAGTTCGGTTTGCAGCATTTCGACGACGCCCTGCGCGCCGTCGGCGCCGTACGCCGCCAGGCCCCACATCACGGGCCGGCCGATCAATACGCCCTTCGCACCCAGGCCAAGGGCCTTGAGGATGTCCGTGCCGCGGCGGAAACTGCCGTCGACGAGTACCGGTATCTGATCGCCGACGGCTTGAACGACCGGCGCGACGAGGAGGAGCGTGCCCGGAAGATCAACAGCATTGCCGCCGCGATAGTTCGACACCACCACCCCCTTGGCGCCGCGGGCGACGGCTTCCCTGGCGTCTTGCGGAGACGTGATGCCCTTCACAATCACAGGCAGGGATGTGCCCTTGATAACGGCGTCGACGGCCGCCCAATCGATGCGCGCCGACGCCGGCGCCACGGTCCCACTGGTGGACGTTCCGGCACTTATAGTCACGATCACCGCTTTGGCCCTTGCGGCACTCGCCTCAGCCAGCACGTCCTTCACTTTGGGTCCCTTCGCATAGACCTGCAGCCACAGCGGAGCCGAGGTGGCCTGGGCGATCGCCGCCAGGGGCACGCTGGCGTCGCAGCTCACGACCATCGCGGCCTTTGCCGCGGAGGCCCCACGCGCCGTGGCGACCTCGCCGTCGGGGTGGAAGCGCTTCTGATCGGCAATCGGGCCGACGATAATCGGCGTGAAGTGCTGGTCGCCAAACAAAGTACTGGTCAGGTCCAAATCCTGCGTCGGGATATTCATCCTTGGACGCAGCGTAATGCGGTCAGTGACGGTCCGGTCGCTGCCTAATATCAGGGAAGCCTTGGCTTGCCCCAACACGAGACGCGCCTGAGCTTCGTACTCGAGCACATTCACCAGATCCCCTCGCGGCACCAAGGCAGGCGGTGGTGTCGCCACGCGAAGCGGCGGCTCGGCCGAGCTTTGTGGCGCGCCAGTCGCAGGCATCGTCGCGCCCACCATGCTGGCGGCCACGCTTACACCTATCACGCCGATGGTTTTGCGGCGCGAGGTCACTGCTGAAGATGAGCTGGTGTTTTCGGCGACATTCGTTTCAACTTCTCGCACTGCCATCGAAGTCCCCGTTGATCGCCTGTAACACTCGCGCAGCGCCCACAGCCCAATATTTTGCGTTATTGAGACAGAGGCGAACCTTGCTGGCAACCGGCACGGTTTTGACGGGGTTGGGGTGTTATTTTATAGGCACATGCGACGGCGAAGTCCCGTCAATTTGGCTGTCAGACAGACGATCGGAAAATGCAAGCGGCCGTACGCTGCCAGCAAGTATGTCCTCTTTGGGTCAGGAGCGGCCGTTCCGCCCTCGTCAACCCAAATGTCCTCGTTGCGCCAATTGAAGCATCAGGCTACCTTGCTCAGGTCAGAGGCGTGGTAAGGACATTCAGCGATCGGCGTCGCGACGACGGGACGACCGGCAAGATCAGCCGCAAAGCCATGGTTGACGTCTCTATGATGGGCTTCATCCGCTCGCACAACCAGCACGACATCACGCAGAGTGGCAGTGTCCGCTAATCCCCAATAGTGCTTAGCGATCATCGGAGCCGGTCCGTTAGGCGAACGCCCTTCGTCAATTTCAGCGAGAAAGTGAGTATAACTGATAACTGCCTCTTCCTCAAAATAGCCCACGATGCGATGCGCAGTCCGGGGGCTGGCGATGTAAAGCATAAAGAACGCGACATAGAAGACCCACTGCACTGCCATCACAACGAAACGCTCGAACACTGTTGGTTTGGCCACCTCAATGAACGTCATAAGGTGCATACGTTCGTTCTCGGCCTCCTCCATCAGGGTGCGGATCCACCCCTTGTCGTCGCACATGCGCCGTAGGCACCTCAGGTGGGTTATCGTCGCGCCAACCATCCCTGGAACGGCCGCAACCGTCTCGAGAACGATCGCTCGGTGTCCATACCGTCTCGCGAAAAACGTATCTGCGCACAACCGCAATACTTTGGTGAACCCAAGTGCGATGTGGTCAGAAATCCCATTGGGCTGATGGTGGATGGAAAGATCGACGACGGGCGCTGCCATGTTTAGTACTCCGGGATGCGCGGCTGGGCGACATGCGCAACCTTAACAATGCATCGCAACCGCGACTATAAGTGCGCGCGCTCTACCTGCCTTGATCGAGATCAATGCGGGGGCGAGCACCCGCTGACAACGTGAGGTCCGGATGCCCCGAATGCGTGCTGTTCGCGAGGATACAACTCTAAAATCGCGGGTTTTCTAGACTGCAGTCCCAACCCGATTCGACATTGGCTTAAAGCAGGCGTACCCAAGGTTGACCGAGTTCCTGTGCACTCCTGACGCCGCATTGGTTCAAACTGAGACATTGTAATGGGCGTATAAGCACTCAGTTGATTCAAGAATTTCTACCATTCGTCGAATTTTCAGTTGCGTATCGCTTTGAGAAACACTGAAGCGCATACTGGCTGTCGCTTTCGTCTCACAAGTAGAGCGGAAGCATTGGCCATGAGCAATTTTCGTCTGGAATCAATTTTAGAGGGGATTTCATGTCCGATATAGCGCACGCTGAACTGGAAACGCTGTCCCCGTGGTGGGGGCGGGCGGTGGCCTTCACATTCGTGATGGGCTTCGCCGTTCTTATCCTGCTGACATTCAAGGCATACCAAAACGCACCGCCCATCGCCGCACGCGTGGTCGATGCCACCGGCGCCCTTGTTTATACCGGCGATGATGTCAGGCACGGCCAGGAGGTGTTTCTCAAGCATGGCTTGATGGATAATGGAACCATCTGGGGGCACGGCGCCTATTTGGGTCCAGATTTCGGAGCCGCCGTCCTCCATGACTGGGCCACCGATCTTGCGCAACGCACGGCCAAAAGCCGCTTCGCCAAAGCCTACTTAGACTTGAATCCGGGTGAACGCGCTGCAGTAGATGGCGAGGTCGGCGCATTGCTCAAGGCCAACCGATATGACCCCAAGACAGACACGTTGACGCTTCTTCCGGCCGCGGCGGATACCTTTCACAATGAGATTGGCGTTTGGAAGGCATACTTCGAGCACCCCATTAACAATGGCGGCCTGCCGGTCCGCGTCGTCAGCGATCCTCAGGAATTGCACGATCTGACTGCATTTTTTACCTGGGCAGCCTGGAGCTCGGTGGCGCAACGACCGGGTACAACACACTCCTACACAAACAATTTTCCCTATGACCCGCTTGCTGGAAATCATCCCAGTGGTGCAGCCCTGTTGTGGAGCGCCATCAGCTTTATCGCACTTCTCGGCGGTACTGCTGTTGTTTTGCTGGCGTTTGGAAAGTTCGATTATCTCGGTTGGCATGGCATGCCCTCTGCCCGGGAGCGCTGGGCCTTAAGCACAGCCCAGTCTTCGACACTCAAATTCATGGCTGTCGCCGTCTTGTTGTTTTTGGCACAAACCTTGGTGGGTGGCGGCGTCGCACATTATCGGGCCGAACCTGGATCGTTTTACGGCATAGATTTGACGGTGCTGTTCCCCAGCAATCTGTTGCGGGCGTGGCACCTGCAGACGGCGATTTTTTGGATCGCAACCTCCTATGTGGCCGGCGCACTGTTTGTCGCTGAGTTGCTGGGCGGCAGCAGCCCTCGCCGCCAGGCTCTTGGCATTCACCTCCTGTTTGGAGCGATTTTGGTCGTCGCAGTGGGAAGTCTGCTGGGCGAATGGGCCAGCTTGATGGGACTCTTGCCCAAGAGCTGGTTCTGGGTCGGCGACCAAGGCTGGGAATATCTGGAGATCGGCCGTTTCTGGCAGGTGTTATTGGCGGTCGGACTTTTGTTCTGGTTCTTTCTGGTTTGGCGGGCAGTTGCGCCCGCGCGCCGGGACCCGGCAAAAAGAGGCTTTGCCAACTTTTTCCTGATCGCAGCCTTCGCCATACCCTTGTTTTATCTCCCGGCCCTCTTTTTCGGCTCGCAAACCAACTACACAATCGTTGATGCTTGGCGCTTCTGGATCATTCACCTTTGGGTGGAAGGCTTCTTCGAGTTCTTTGTGACGGTCATCGTCGCCATTATTTTCTACGAAATGGGACTGGTAAAAAGGATATCGGCGCTACGCACGATCTATCTCGATGCCATTCTGTATTTCGGCGGCGGCCTGATCGGTACGGGTCATCACTGGTATTGGACCGGCCAGACCGAACTAAATCTCGCAGTCTCCGCTGTCTTCTCGGCCCTGGAGGTTGTGCCACTGACGCTGATCACGCTCGACGCCTGGGATTTCGTCAATGTCACGCGCGGCGACGAATCCATCGTCAAGCGTCATCGTTGGACCTTCTATTTTCTGATGGCCGTGGGCTTTTGGAACTTTCTCGGTGCAGGCGTCTTTGGCTTCCTCATCAACACGCCAATTGTCAGTTATTACGAGATAGGCACTATCCTTACGCCCAACCACGGTCACGCCGCCATGATGGGCGTCTTTGGGATGTTGGGAGTCGCATTGATGCTGTTCGTGCTTCGCGAAGCTGTCACTGATGCGATCTGGCCAAAGCTGGAGAAATTCGTGCGGCTATCTTTCTGGGGGCTGAATATCGGCCTCGCGATGATGGTGACGCTGAGTCTCTTTCCCGGCGGAATCATGCAGGTCTATGACGTCATCAACAATGGCTATTGGCACGCGCGCAGCCTCGCCTATACGGCGACACCGCTGGCGCGCACGCTGGAATGGATGCGGATGCCCGGTGACCTCGTCTTTATATTTGGTGGCGCCATCCCCCTCGCGATTGCCGTAGTGTGGGGCTATCTCTCGCTTTGGAAAAAAACTCCCTCGGTATAGCGACTGCGGGATTACGATTAAGGACCAGGGACCGTTATGAGGACAGCCGAACAAAGCTCCAAAAGCACCAGTAGGCTCGCAATCTTCTCCCAGGGCTTTCGGCCCTTCTTTTTCGGCGCAGCGATTTGGGCGGTCATAGCCATCGCCTTGTGGATCGCGATGCTGACGACGGGGCTAACCCTGTCCAGCCGTTTCGACCCAATGACCTGGCACATGCATGAAATGCTGTTCGGCTTCGTGATGGCCGCAATAGCCGGCTTTCTTTTGACAGCAATTCCCAACTGGACAAAGCGCTTGCCCATCAGCGGGGCGCCACTCGCTTGCCTCGCTAGTCTCTGGCTTGCGGGTCGCGTGGCCTGCCTGCTGTCCGCGTTGATGCCCATTTGGCTGGCAGTCGGGTTAGACCTCGTATTTCCTGTCGCTCTGGTTGCGGTCGCTACACGAGAAATCGTAGCGGGCCGAAACTGGCGCAATCTCGTCATCCTTGCCCCCGTAACCATCCTCGGAATCGCCAACCTATTGATGCACCTAGAAGCAAACGGATTCTCCATTGCTACAGGCTTGGGTTGGCGTCTGGCACTCGTCGCCGTTGTCGCGCTCATTACTTTGATCGGTGGGCGTATAATTCCCAGTTTCTCGCGCAATTGGTTGGTAAAAGAAAAAGCTGCAGTCCTTCCAGCACCCTCTGGCATTCCTGACATGGCCGCGCTTGTGACGCTGATCGTCAGCCTGCTTGGTTGGGTCGCATTTCCGAACTCACGTGGGATAGCCTGCGTTATTCTGTTCGGCGCTGCCCTGAATCTCTGGCGCTTATACCGGTGGCGCGGCATTTCTACTGCCAAAGAACCGCTGCTGCTGATCCTGCACCTTGGTTATGGTTGGGTAATTATTGGCGTAACGCTGCTCGGCCTATCGACACTTACGAGTTCGATACCGATAACTGCTGCCATCCACGCTCTAACGGTGGGAGCAATTGCGACTATGATCCTGGCCGTTATGAGCCGGGCAACGCGTGGTCATACGGGACGACCTTTAAAAGCCGATTCGTCTACTCGCCTGATCTACGGCCTAATCACGTTGGGCGCTCTTGCGCGCCTATGGGCTGCTTTTGGCACGGATTGGTCTGTGGGCTTGCTATATTCTTCAGCAGCGCTTTGGTGTGCGGCCTTCGCGGCTTTCGCGATTGGCTATGCGCCAATGCTGCTATTGTCCCGAGCTGACAGATAGCGACCGGACTCTAGTATGGAAACCTAGCTGGAAGTAACGTCCGCCGTGCGCCAAAATTGGACAGTAGGACCGCGATGGAATCATATTCCTGTCATCAGTTTAAGCTGTGCCATATCGTGTTAACGAATTGCAGCCAGCAGCAGGGAAAGCGCCCCGGCCCGGCGGCGAACTTCATCGCGATGCACCTCAGATAATGCCGCCAGCTTGGCTTCGGCCCGCGCCGTCAGCTTCAATGCCACACGCCTACGGTCGCGCGGATCGGCACGCCGCGCCACCAGGCGTTGCACCACCAGCCGGTCGACCAGTCCCGCGCAGGAATGCGGTCTGATATTCAGCCAGTCTGCCAACGCACCCACACTGACAGGCTGTTCGACCATGCCTTTGATGCCCAGCAGCGCCTGGTGCTGGGCCGGCGTCAGACCAGCGTGTAGTGCCGCAGCTTCACTGAACGCGAGAAATTGCCGCAGCGCGTGGCGAAATTCCGCCAAGGCTCGGTAATCCGGCGCGGCCATCGTGGCCTTCCGTTTTGTCATATGCGCCCCTGTCCACGTCACAGTTGCATTGTATCGTAGTACGATATAAATCGCTATCGCTTTCCGATAAGGATTTTGCATGGCATCCGATGGCGATACCCTGGCGCACGCTTCCCTGCGCGACTTCACCGCCACGCCGCGCTCGTTACAGCTCGCCCTGATGGCAGCTGTTGTAGGGAGCTTCGGCGCCGGCGCCGCCTGGGTGTTGCTGAAGTTGATCGCGCTATTCACCAACCTGGCCTATCTGGGCCGGCTGTCGGTTGCGCCGGCTTCGATCCCGGCGCACTTGCCGGTCTGGAGCGTGGCCATCCCGGTGGTGGGTAGCCTGATCATCGGGATGATGGCGCGGTACGGCTCCGAGAAGATCCGCGGCCATGGCATTCCCGAAGCCATCGAGGCGATTCTGATCGGGCGCAGCCGTATCCAGCTCAAAGTCGCGCTGCTCAAACCGCTGTCTTCGGCCATATCTATCGGAACTGGCGGTCCCTTCGGCGCCGAGGGCCCCATTATCATGACCGGCGGTGCGCTGGGTTCTCTGTTCGCTCAGCTTTTCCATCTCACCTCAGCCGAGCGCAAGACGCTACTGGTGGCAGGCGCCGCCGCCGGCATGACAGCGGTGTTCGGCACGCCCATCGCAGCTGTACTGCTGGCGGTTGAATTGCTGCTGTTCGAATGGAAGCCGCGCAGCTTCATTCCCGTCACCGTGGCGGCCATCGTCGCCACAATGTGGCGGCCGTTGCTGATCGGCTCGGGGGCGCTTTTTCCCTATCTTGGTAATCCTGCAATGCCCTGGTGGGGACTGGGACTGTGCGCGGTGGCTGGCGTCATCGCCGGCATGCAATCATCGCTGCTAACCCTTCTGCTCTATGGAGTGGAAGACTTGTTCCGCAAGCTCCCCATTCACTGGATGTGGTGGCCTGCCCTAGGCGGCCTGGTAGTGGGGCTTGGCGGACTCTACGACCCGGCGGTGCTCGGCGTTGGTTACACCAACATCGCCATGTTGTTGGCTGGCAGCCTGGGCACGGCCGCAACCGTCACCCTGTTGTGGGACAAAGCGCTAGTGTGGATCGTGGCACTGTCGTCAGGAACCTCCGGAGGCGTGCTGGCGCCGCTTCTGATGCTGGGCGGCGCATTGGGGGCGTTGGAAGCGCACTGGATGCCGTTCGGCGATACGGGATTCTGGGCCTTGCTAGGTATGACCGCAATACTGGGCGGCACCATGCGCGCGCCCCTGACAGCAATCCTCTTCGCGGTGGAGCTGACCGGCAACTTCCATGTCCTGCCCGCCCTGCTCTGCGCCAGCGCCGCGGGTTACAGCTTCACGGTGCTGGCGATGGGCCGTTCCATCCTGACCGAGCGCATCGCCCGGCGCGGCCTTCACCTGACCCGCGAATATAGCGTGGATCCGTTCGAAGTGATGCGCGTCGGCGAGATCATGGCTGCTCCCGTCGAGACCCTACCGGCCACCATGACGGTGGAAGATGCCATAACCTTCTTCAGCCGCGGCGAGGACTGCCACAAGAGCTATCCTGTCGTTACCGCGGACGGACAACTCGCTGGCCTGATCAGCCGCGGCGATGTGCTGCGCTGGACGCGCACCGGCGCCAATGGCGGAGACCTTCTGGAAGACGTCTGCAGCGAAATCGCCACCGCCTTTCCGGACGAGACGGCCGGGACGCTGGCCGACCGCATGTCGCAAGGGCGGTTCAGCCGGGTGCCGGTGATCGCGCGGGAGACACGCAAACTGGTAGGGCTGGTCACGCGAAGAGAGCTGTTACGGGTGCGCAGCCTGGCGCTGCAGGCAGAGAGCGCACGACATGGGCCAGTGAAATTACCGGGGTAACGGCATCCATCAACCCATATAGTGAGGCAAAAGAGCTGCCCCAACATGTCCCTTCGGGCATCCGGTGGGGCTGGGCGTGGGGCGCCTCCGTCGTAATGATATGCCGCCACGTCTAGATGTGGGCAGGCCGTCGCTGACGGCTTGGATGCGTGTAGTTAGCTGCGATTGATCAGCGCGCCACTGTTTCGCAACATCGCATAATGTTCGGTCCGCTCTAGCAGAGCTTCCAGATCTTCATCAGAAATATCGAATGACTCGCCGATGTCACTAAGGGCCAATGTTATATCGGAACGGTGAAAGTGGTGTGTATCCGTATCGAGCGGCGCGATGGCGCGGTGAGGATAGGAGTGGCCTGAAAAGCGATGGAATACCCAACCGGTTGCGACCAGGAGGCTTGTCTCCACGGCGACCGTAGTGAATGGAAAGGTAAAGCCGGCCTGCCAGATTGCAGGGCCGCCGACCACCGCTGTTAAAGCGACAGCACCTCCTGGTGGGTGTATGCAGCGCAGTAGAGACATTGCGAAAATCGCAGCCCCCACCGCCATTCCGACGGCTATCGCCGAGTGACCGAGGAACCGGGCCGCCAGCACACCGACCAATCCGGAAACGACATTGCCCCCGAAAATAGACCAAGGCTGTGCCAATGGGCTCGCGGGAACGGCGAATAGTAGGACGGCCGACGCGCCCATGGGGGCAACTAATATTGCAAGACCACCCGTTGAGGATGATAGCGGCGAGCAAACAGCTGCGACCGCAATCAACCCGATCACCGCCGCAAGCGCTGCGGCCACGCGATCTCTAAAGGTAGCGCCCGCAAGTATTGGATGAAAATAGCGAAATGACATTTAAGCTCCGTCCGTCGGAGCTTGCCCCGCGATCCATCGCCCGACTAACGCTCATGGAATGCTCCGTCAATCCCCGCGTTCACTTTAAGTAAAATAGGGGGCGCGACCTCGTTCAGCCACTGGTCCAACTTGACGTCTTAGCGGCTAATGCCCCGAGGCCAAATCTGGTCCACCAGCACTCGCAAACCGGCAGCCCGGACTGCCTGCTCATACACGCGTTTTATGCGGACCGTCATGACGCTTTCATCAACAGGCGTTCCAGCATAGGATTAGGCGCCGCAAGATCGGCGAGAGTATATTCATCGAGCACCGCGAAATAAGCCTTCAACGCCCGCGACAGTGCGCCGCGTAAGCGGCACGGACCTGTGATCGCGCATTTATTGGTCTTGTGATTGAAGCATTCCACCATCGTAAAATCCTCCTCCATCGTCCGCACCACGTCGCCGAGGCCGATTTTATCGGGCGCACGCGCCAGGCGCAGCCCACCGCCCCGGCCGCGCACGGTTTCGAGGTAGCCCTTGCGGCCAAGTTCGAACGCAACCTTCATCATGTGGTTTTTGGAAATGGCGTAAGCATCCGCCACTTCTTGAATCGTGACCAGCTCACCGTGCTTGACGGCCGCGTACATGAGAAGACGCAAGCTATAATCTGAGTAGAACGTCAGACGCATGCGCTGTTTTATCCCATTTAAAGATGTATAGTGTATATTGCTTTAACGTGGTTTGAGCAATAGAGTCATGTGGATCGCTTTAGGCGCAAATCGTTGCAGTCATGACCTCGGAGAATCCCCGCCGCCAGCCCCTGCATCCGTCGATCGACGACGAGATGATCCACGCCTTGGTACACGGTTTCTATGACCGGGTGCGCACAGATCCTGAGATCGGCCCCATCTTCAACCGCGTGATAGGAGCGGATTGGGACACTCATCTCGCCAAAATGTGCGATTTCTGGTCGTCGGTAATGCTGATGAGCGGTCGCTATAAAGGTAATCCGATGATTGCCCATATGCGGCTGAAGGCGGTTCGGGCGGAGCATTTCGAGCGCTGGATTGGTCTCTTCCGCGCCACGGCTCGCGATATCTGCCCACCCGAAATAGCCGAACTCTTTATCGGCCGCGCCGAGAATATCGCGCGCAGCCTTCAACTCGGCATGTTCTTCCGTGCTGGAGATGCAAAATCGTCTCTAGACCGGGAGCAGAGCGCATGACGCATGCGGTGACGGAGCCCTACATCAATTTCAAATACACGGACTGCTTCAAGGTGTGTCCGGTGGGCGCGAACTTGCAGCATTACGGGGGCGGGCTTGATAAGTGGCTGGAATTCAACGCCAGTTACGTCCTTATCTGGCCTAACATCGCCAGCAAAGGCGTTCCGCCGGAGGATGCCAATCGCTGGCACGGCTCCATGAACAAATTGAAACATTTCTGTCCCGAACCCGCGAGGCAATCATGAAGTCGCGCGTGTTCGCCGCTTCCCAACCCCCGGTGCGCCGGTCTTTATGGATCGTCGGCAGCGGCTTGTTGCTGGCCGCTGCAATTCTGACAGGCATCACCGCACATGCCTCTCAGGCCGACGATCTCACCGTCACAAACATCGTTGAAGAATATCAGCGCCAACTCGATGCCGGGACGGCAAAGCTCGCCTACGCCGATAGCGGGCAGGGTTATCTGCCCGATCTCCTGCGCGCCTTCCATATTCCACGGGGCTCCCAGTTGTTGGTGTTCTCGGCCAGCAGCTTGCAATTCGATCGCATCAACCAGAAAACACCACGAGCTTTGTACTACCAGGACAATGTTTCAGTCGGCTCAGTCCAGGGCGGCAGGCTCATCGAAATCCTCACCGCCGACAAGGAGAGCGGAGTCGCCTTCTACACCCTAGATGTCGCCAAAGCTGATAAACCGAAATTTATCCGCCGAACCAATGAATGCATTACCTGCCACGGCTACACCAGCCACTGGGCTCCGGGTATGATGGTCGCCAATTTTAGCACCGGTCTCAATGGTCAGCCTCTCTACCTAGATCCCAGCCATCCGTTTTGGCTAACCGATGATCGCACACCCTTCGAGGACCGTTATGGCGGCTGGTATGTCACTGGGAATACCGGCACGATGCAACATCGGGGTAACGTCACCCTTGACCTTGCAAATCCATCTGAAGTGCCGGTGGGCGGCCTCAACATTGCCAACCTGTCAGACAGGATCGACACGGCGCGGTACCTCGAGCCTGGAAGCGATATCGTCTCACTCCTCACCTTGGAACATCAGGCCGGGTTTGTGAATCTCATCACCCGGATCAATTCGCAATACCGTGGCCTCGACAATCCTGAATTGGCACCGGCGCTTCAGGCCACAAAACAGGACATCGACACCTCGATCGAAGAGCTGGTTGCATATATGACCTTTGTGGATGAAGTCCCCCTTCCCTCGCCTGTTAAAGGCTCATCCAGCTTTGCCGAGGTGTTTGCAGGCCAAGGTCCACACGACGTCCAGGGGCGGTCTTTGCGCCACTTCGACCTGACGACGCACGTATTCCGCTATCCCCTGAGCTACATGATCCACAGCCAGGCTTTCGAGAACCTTACCCCCCGCGCCAAGGAGCGCGTGCTACGTCGGCTCTACGCCGTCCTGAGTGGTGCCGACAAAGCTGGACGCTATGCCGATGTCAGCGTCCGCGGCGGTTTGGCGGCGATTAATATTCTTTCGGCTACCAAAGCGGGATTGCCCGATTTTTGGAAACCCATCGCGGAGCGTCCAACGCAACAATTCTAGACGAGTACCAAAAGAGTTCGCCATGAGCGCACAGGCAGCTCGCGCCACGAACTTCAGTCAATCCCGGTTATCATAATTTCAGCTTCGCTTTGGCTCGTTCTCAGCGACAGCTTTTCAAACCACTCCCTCCAGATCCATTTTCCCAAACCCTCTCGAATGGAGGCGCGTATGGCAGGCCGTCAGGCCAAGACCATCAGGCCGCAAACTCCGGATGCTGAAGGTGGTCGAGGACTTCAGCCAGGAATGCACGGCCCTGAGCACACGTGGCATTCGCGCGACTGTGCTGTGACGGGTTTGGTTCATTTTCGCCCACTTTCATTAACCACAACCGGCAAACGCGTGCATCGATCCGGGCGAGAGCGACTTTTTGTGTTTAAAATCAACTAATTATAGGCTATGTCTTTAATGTAGTCGCTACCGGGCAATTGCCTTCGAGGCACGCTGCAACTCCCGCGCGCCAAGCAAAACTTGCGCTTGGGTTCAACTCGAAGGAACACAGGTCAGAAAAATGCTGCGGCGCAGCAATAATACTTGACATCAAGACATGGGCTCTCTAGCTGACGCTGCACTGCAGCAGGGATTGGTCCGGCCGCAGACCAAACAAAAAAAGGCAACCACCATGAGCAAGACCAAAACCACTGCAGGAAATGCAACTTCCACCGCCTCCGCCGAAATTTTCGCCGGCGTTGATGTCCTGAAATCTGGGGTCGAGAAGACCGCCAAGATGTTTGAGACCGCCACCGACTTCAGCAAGGACAATATCGAGGCCCTCGTCGAATCCGCGACAATCACTGGCAGCGGACTCCAGAACATTGGCAGCGAGATTTCGCTGTACTCGAAGAAGATGATCGAAGAATCGGTGGCAGCGACTAAGGCGATCATGGGCGCCAAGTCGATGCATGAGGCAATTGAACTTCAGACCGGTTTCGCCAAGATGTATTTCAGCGCGTATGTTGGCCAAATGACAATCTTGAATGAACTGTTCGTTGGCACCGCGAAGGAAGCGTTGGCGCCCGTGCAGGCTCGGT
Organism: Micropepsales bacterium; assembly: GCA_038324265.1. Taxonomy (GTDB): domain Bacteria; phylum Pseudomonadota; class Alphaproteobacteria; order Micropepsales; family Micropepsaceae; genus Rhizomicrobium. Next base: position 19,917 of record JBBQHU010000018.1, read on the forward strand.
ATGCAGCCGCATCGAAAATCGCGCAGAGCGCGACTATCGCCTAAGGCCCAGCTACTACCAATAAAAAGTAGAGCCCTGCTAGTCGCCAGCAGGGCTCTTTTGCTTTCCGAGGCATCGCACCCAAATGCAATGATCAATGAGAATGCCCAGAACTTTCTCCCGTGTCCCAAAGGCTCACTCGACGCGAGATGTACGACCGGTTCTGGGCCTGATTCAAATCCTGGCGGTCCTGGCGATCAAAGCCCCCAGTGACGGAATAACCCCAATATTGAACCTGACTATCACCAACCCTGGCTGCCGGGCGCCCCCATTGAAGGGACAGGACAATTTGCTCGTTATCCAACCGCCATAAAACTCTCCCGGTTGGGGAATTATGGTTTCGCCATCGACACTGCAGCGATCAAATGGCCCGGCATAGAAAGCGACGTGATCGCGCAATATCGAAAATGCCCCACTTGGTGTGGGATAGCTCCAGCCTACCCGCGACAAAATCATATCTCCAATCACGACGTCCCAATACGCCGCCGCCCCCTTCCATTCACAGAACGAGCCGCCGGTTGCGCGCTGACCTCCTTGAAAAATCAGACCAACTTGCCGCGCTATTTCAGGCAGGTGATCGACCTGGCGCAATCACTGAAAATCGAGCGGCTGGATTTCGTGCTGAACGATGGCCGTATCTTTCGCGTCGAAGGTCGCCACCAGAGACCGGTGGCAGCGATCGAGGTGCACAACCCCGACCTTTTCGCACGCCTGATCCGCAAGGGAGATCTGGGCCTCAGAAATCCAAAATGGACGGCTGTTGGACGTCACCGGACCTCCAGGGCCGGTATAGGTCCGGCAGCCCGCTTGTAAATCCATCTGAATATCGCCATCCTGCTCATAAATTAAGCAGCATTATGGCCCGCAAATTGGGCAGTGCGCATTATTGGGGCAATTTCTGTGATAAACGCCGCTGACACCGCTTGGGTTCTTACCGCCTCGGCTCTGGTTTTGTTGATGACACTACCGGCGTTGGCCTTGTTTTATGGCGGCCTAGTCCAGGCCAAGAATATCCTGTCCGTTCTGGTGCAGTGCGCGGCCGTGGCAGCGATCGCTTCGATCATATGGTTCGCGCTGGGCTATTCGCTGGCCTATTCAGGCAACGGCGACTGGCTGGGCGATGGCGCGGCCTTCTTCCTCAAAAACATGGCGCGCACCACGGTACATCCTGGCACCCATGTTCCCGAAAGTGCCTTTGTCATGTTCCAGATGACTTTCGCGGTTATCACACCGGCACTGATTATCGGAGCCTATGTTGAGCGCATCCGCTTCGTCGCTGTGCTGCTGGTGTCGTCTTTGTGGCTTCTCGTAGTTTATTGCCCGGTAGCGCATTGGGTTTGGGGCGGCGGCTGGTTGGCCAAGATGGGCGTAATGGATTTCGCGGGAGGTATCGTAGTGCATATCACCGCTGGGGTCAGCGCCCTGGTGCTGGCTTGGATGGTTCGGCCCCGCCATGAATTTCCCCATGGTATTCGCCCGCCGCACGCGCCTTGGATGGTGATGGTCGGCGCATCACTGCTGTGGGTGGGCTGGTTCGGCTTCAACGCCGGCAGCGCTCTGTCGGCGGGGGCTGATGCCGGCATGGCAATGCTGGCCACGCATCTGTCGGCCGCCAGCGCCACCATCGTCTGGATGGCGATCGAGTGGATCAAGTTCGGCAAGCCATCGCTTGTCGGGGCTGTGACCGGTACAGTTGCGGGGCTCGCTGCCATCACCCCGGCGGCGGGCGTGGCGGGACCGGCGGGCGCGGTGCTGCTGGGAGCGGCGGCGAGCTGCGTGTGCTATTTCGCGGTCTATTTGGTAAAGCGGGTGATGGGCGTAGACGACGCCCTGGATGTGCTGGGCGTGCATGGCGTTGCCGGCGCGCTGGGTACGCTGCTACTGCCCTTCATTGCGCTTCTGGGCGTGGCAGGGGGCGGCCTGAACCACGCGCCGTTGCATCAATTCATGGTCCAGGCCATCGGCGTAGTCTCCGTTATCGTTTTTTCGGCTATCGCCACCTTTGCCATCGCTAAGCTGGCCGACCTGCTAGTGGGCCTTCGGGTAGATGCCGAGCATGAAACCCAAGGGCTCGATTTCGCGAGCCACGGCGAAACGGGCTACCATACAAACCGCTAACTTCCTGCAACCTGAAAAGAGGCCCCGAATGAAACTCGTTATCGCCATTATTCAGCCTCATCGCCTCGACGCGGTGCGGGAAGCGCTGACCGCCATCGGCATCAATGGAATGACCGTGACCGAGGTTCGGGGCTATGGGCGCCAAAAGGGGCACACAGAAATCTACCGCGGTGCCGAATATTCCATATCTTTCACCCCGAAGCTTAAAGTAGAAACCGCCATACCTCGAGATCGAGTCGACGACGCCATCGCCGCAATCACGAGCGCTGCCAGAACAGGAAAAATTGGCGACGGCAAGATATTCACTCTGGATCTAGAAGCCGCCATGCGTGTGCGCACGGGCGAAACTGGTGACGACGCTCTCTGACGAGCGAGAGGGAGCCAGCGCTACGAAGTGTGGCAAAATGCGCTTATCCCCTATCCTATCAGCCTTCACAGCAATGGCCGATCCAGAGCGAATTCAGGCGGTAAATGCCCCCGGGCAACCAAAGCAACTTTCGGGCACCTGGGATCGAAATGAGCGCCAAGCGACGAATGTCCGCTTTGGGTGGCGGACATTTCTCGCCGTGCAGTCAATGACCGCGTGTCTGCTTGATGTATTCAGATAAGCGCGCGGCATCGAGGTCGCCCCGCGCGACAGCAGAGAGAACCGCGCAGTCCGGCTCGGTGTCGTGCCGACAATTACAAAACCGGCATTTCAATGCCAAGCCTTCGATTTCATCATAGGCACTCTCGGAAGCTTCTGTGGCGTCCCATGTTTCCAAACCCCTGAGACCAGGAGTGTCGATAATAGCCCCGCCTTGCGACCTAGCGAGCAACTGACGACTGGTTGTCGTGTGCCGGCCGCGACCATCATAGTCGCGAACTTCCTGTGTCGCTTGCGCGTCGCGGCCGAGCAACTGGTTGGTCAATGTCGATTTTCCAACGCCCGATGATCCAATGAGCGCTACGGTGCGATTTCCCGTGAAATATTTTTCCAAAACCTTGATGCTTTCTCTAACGCGCGCGCTGATCAGATGAACGGGCCTGTCATGACCGAGTCCCTCGATCTCGCCGGCCGATCCGACCACATTGTTCTCCAGATCTGATTTGTTCACCACGATCACGGGAGTGGCTCCGCTTTGTTGCACCAAGGCACAATAGCGCTTCATGCGCGGCAGATTGAAGTCGCCACCCAGTGAGGTCACGATAAACACAACATCGATATTCGCAGCCAAAAGCTGCGGATCGGGCTTCCCAGATGCCTTGCGAATTAAAGCGCTCGTCCGGGGCAAAACCGCCTCAATCGTCGCTGGGCTATCTTGCTCGGAAAGGTTTGCTGCTACGAAGTCTCCAACCCCCGGCAAGTCCGAACGCTGGCCCGCCGTGTTACGCAGTCGCCCGGTTGTGCCAGCGGAAAGTTCTGTCTCTTTAGTTACAATCCTGTAGTGACTTCGGTGCTCCGAAACGACGCGTGCAGGCACTAGACCCTCAGCGCCGTGTGCCTCAAACTTCTCCTGCCATTGCGCGTTCCAGCCTAATGCTTCTAGAGCCCCGGCGATGTGCCAAACCTTCGTGTTCGCCATGAAATCCCTTCCTCGCTGCGTTTCAGCATAACGCTCGCACTAATATATAACACGCAGGGCATAACCGCTCCCGCGCCACGGTTTCGACAAGTGGTCGCTCTGCCCCTCGCACCGCTAATCATCCATTGGGGCTGGCATAGGTGTGAAATGGCTTGCTGCATCCTACAAGCGCTCAATCCAGGCAAGTACCAGTAAAATCCGAAAATTCTCCCCAATAAGTGGGCACCATAGCTGCCCAATTCGGGACCTTTAGGACTAACCGCGCTCGCCGGAGCAATGTCCGCTTTGCGCGGCGGTCAATGTAGCGGCAATGAGTGACAGGATATGGCGGGGTTAAAGCGAGAAATTCTGACATCAGCCGCGCATTGGCGCATTTCGAAATGCATCGGCGATCGCCTGGCGCAAAGGCTTGGGTTGGTAGTTAGGATCATAGGGGCATCCTCGCTTCAGCATTCCGTCGGCGCGGCGGGTGCGGGACTGGAGCCAGGAATGATGGTCTAACATCCCCCAGCACATCACGTGGTCCAGTCCGCGATACTGCAACATCATGCCTAAATAGCGTCGGGCCAAGTCAGCAATGATCCGATCGCGCGCCGCAATGTCAGCAGGAGTACCCACCTCGCTGACGTCGAATTCCGTGATTTGCAGACGCGGATAGAGCGCGGTGGCGGCATCCATGAAGCTCTTCCAGTCGCCTTCCTCACGTGCGTCAAAAGTCATGGTGCTTTTAATGCCGCCAATCTCTCCGGCGCCTATATGACTTTGTACGCCCAGAACATCCACCGGAACCTTGCGGCTTTTCATGCGGTCCAGAAGCTTCAGTACACCTTCGCGGTGACGGGCGCTGTTGTCGCCCCAAGTCATGAAATCGTTGTAGACCAAGGCAGCCTGCGGCGCTGCCCTGTGGGCAGCATCAAAGACAATGTCCATGCAATCGTCGCCCAAATGGCGACTGAACACCATTTCGCGCATCCGGCCGGTGACGGGATCGATGGCCTCGTTTACCACGTCCCAAGTAAAGATGCGGTTGCTGTAGCGCTTGCATACCGTGGTCACATGTTCACGAAGCAGACGCTCTGCCTCCGTGCCCGGGCGGGCCCCAAAATCGTAGTTGTTGAGCCAGTCGGAATTGCGGTCGGGCCGCAGCCATAAAAGATTGTGCCCGCGAACCTTTATGCCGTTCTGCTCAGCCCAGTCGACCAGCACGTCGGCGCCATTAAAATTAAAATCCTTGGCGGTCGGTCGGACCACTGTCCATTTCAGCTCATTTTCCGGCACTAGGATGTTGCATTCATGCAGTTGGATCTGGCGTGCGCCAAAGTCGTTGAAGGCACTGCCAGGGCTGGCCACCCCGCCTATTGCGCTGCCAAAACCGGTAAGACCTTTAGCGCGGGCAAGGCCGGCCAACGACTGAGAATCGTACCCGGCCACCGCTGCAGAAGCCTCGTCGGCCACGATAGGGGCCACCGTGCCGAGCATAGTGACCGCTAGGCATTTGCGCCGCGTCATCTGTTCCATCGCTGCCTCCCGAATTCTGATGGCGGGCCAAGAGCTCGCATTGCATTCTGGACCAAAGCATAGGGCCAGAAAACTACGCATCGAGATTTATCAGGGTCAAATCTTGCGCAGAAGAGCCTTTTGACCGGCGTTTCCCTACCAGCAACGGCTGAGAATGTCCGCTTTGGGCGGCGGACATTGGCTGGGCCAGGACGAATGACCTTTTGACCCAAAGCGGACATTCGGACGGCAGTCTTGTTTGGCTCCTTATGCGAATTCTGGAGGGCTCAATTTCCCGGCCTAGCGGCCCCCAGCCAGCCCGAAAATGACGTGGAATCTTAGGAAAGTTGCCAGCAGCCACCCCTTCTGCCTCAATGTAACTCTGAGAACTTTAGGGGGGACGGGGGTGACAAAGGATTCCGAAGGCGTCGGTGCGCAGGCATTCGGGGCGCCAGCCACTGGCGCAACGCAATCCAGCACTTGCCGCATCGCCATCGATGTCGGCGGCACCTTTACCGACCTCGTGGTGTCACGTTCCGACGGCACCGCCAAGACCCTGAAGCTGCTGTCGACACCGGACGATTACAGTCTAGCGATCGCCGACGGCCTGCGCCGTATGTTGGCCGACGGCGCCATTGACCCCCGGTCGGTCGGCACCCTGGCGCATGCATTCACCGTGGCGACTAACGCGCTTCTGACCGGCAATGGCGCACGGGTTGGGTTGATCACCACGCGCGGCTTCCGCGACGTGCTGGAGATTGCCCGCCTGCGGATGCCGCAGCTCTACAACATGGACTGGGACAAGCCCAGGCCGCTGGTGCCGCGTCGGCTGCGTTTTGAGATCACCGAGCGGATGGATGCCGACGGCGCGGTGGTCACGCCGCTGGATCCCGCCAGCGTGCTGGACGCGCTGACAAAGATGCAGGCGCAGGGCGTGGATTCCATCGCCATCTGCCTACTGCATTCCTACACCAACCCCGCCCACGAGCGCGCGGTGGCAGAGCTGGTCCGCCGGCATGCGCCGGAATTGTCCATCTCCACCTCGCACCAAGTGATGCCGGAAATCCGAGAATATGAGCGCACTAGCACTACGGTGGTGAACGCTTTCGTCAAGCCGGTGGTGGACCGCTACCTCGCGTCGGTGGAGAACGGCACCCGGGCCATGGGCATCCAAGCACCGCTGATGGTGATGCAATCCTCCGGCGGCATCATGAAGGCGGACACGGCGCGAGCCTTTCCCGCCTATTGCATCGAATCCGGTCCGGCGGCCGGAGCCATCGCGGCGGCGGCGCTGGGTGAGATTATCGGCGAGAAGAATATCATCGCTTTCGACATGGGCGGCACCACCGCCAAGGCCTGCCTGATCGAGAATGGCGAGCCACGACTAACCGACGAGATGGAAGTGGGCGCCGGCATCAATGCCGGCCAGCGGCTACTGGGCGGGGGTGGCTACCTGGTGCGCTCGCCGACTATCGACTTAGCCGAGATCGGCGCCGGTGGCGGCAGCATCGGCTGGATCGACAAGGGCGGCGCGCTGCGGGTTGGCCCGGAAAGCGCGGGCGCCGCGCCCGGCCCCGCCTGTTACGCGCGCGGCGGCGACCGGCCCACCGTGACCGACGCCAATGTAGTGCTTGGCTTTCTCAACCCGGCGCATTTGCTGGACGGCGACATGCCGATCGACATCGCCGCTGCGCGAGAGGCCATCGATAAGCATATCGGCAGCCCGCTGGGGCTTTCCACCCATGAAGCTGCCTGGGGAATTCATTCCGTCGCTAACGCCGCCATGATCCGCGCCATCCAGACGGTCTCCAGCGAAATCGGACGCTCGCCCGCTGATTTCACTATGGTGGCGTTCGGCGGCAATGGCGCGGTGCATGGCGCGACCCTGGCAGCGGCAGCCGGCATTTCCAGCATCGTCATCCCCCCCGCGTCCGGCGTATTCAGCGCTCTGGGCCTGCTGTTCGCCCGCATCCAACACCGGCTGGTCAAGGGGTTCTGGCACGACTTGGACAAGGTGGATTGCAAGGCGCTGAACTGTCGCGCCGACGAACTGCTGCGTGAGGCTGGCGACATGATGGCCGGCGAAGGCGTGGCCGTCTCTGGTAGCGAGCTACACCTAGCGCTTGACCTGCGCTATGAAGGGCAAAGTTCGGAGATCGGCATTCCCGTCGCGAAAGCCGAGGTAACACCGGAAATCCTAGCGGAGGCCGCCGAACGCTTCCACCAGGAGCATGAGCGCTCGTACGGTTATTGCAGCCGGGGCGAGCGGGTGCAGATCGTCAATCTGCGCCTGCGCGCCCGCAGCTTGGAACGACAGGATTATTTGCCGACGCCATCGGCACTCCGTTCCAAGCCGGCCAATGCGTCACCCGGGGAAAGGAAGGTCTATTTCGGGCCTGACCAAGGCTGGATCGCCACCCCGGTCATGCGCCGCGGCGACCTGGGTGAGAAACCGCTAACCGGCCCAATGATCGTGGAGGAATACGACACCACCATCATCGTGCCGCCCGGCGCCCGTGTTCATGCCGCCCATAGCACCGTCCGCATCCAGCTTGCCGCGAAAGATTAGCCATGTCCGCTCGTCCCGATCCCATTCGCCTGGAACTGATGAAGAATGCCTTTGCCGCTGTGGCCGACGAGATGGCAGCGACCGTGATCCGCACCGCGCGTTCGTCGGTCATCAAGGAGGCGATGGATTTTTCCACGGGGCTTCTCGACCCCCAAGGCAACCTTGTAGCGCAGGGCCTGTGCCTGCCGGTTCACATGGGCTCCTTCCCGCCCACCCTTGCGACGGTGCTGGCGAAGTTCGGGGGCCGGATGCAGCCCGGCGACGTCTATGCCTTGAACGATCCATATACAGGCAGCGGCCTGCACCTACCGGACATCTTCATCTTCAAGCCGATCTTCCATGACGGTAGGCTGCTGGCCTTCGCCGCCGCGATCGGCCACCAGACCGACATTGGCGGCCGCGTGGCCGGCGGCAATGCCTGTGACAATACCGAGATATTCCAGGAAGGCCTGCGCATCCCGCCACTGCGGATCGTGGAACAGGGCCGCCCGGTCGAAGCATTCTTCGACATCTTGCAGCTGAACGTGCGGGTACCGGATACGGTGCTGGGCGACGTGCAGGCTACAATCGCCGCCTGCATCCGCGGCGAGCGCGCCCTGCTGGCGCTGGCCGACAAGCATGGCGGCGACCGTTTGGCCGCCGATATGGCCGACCTGCTGAACTATTCCGAGGCGCTTACCCGCGCCGAGTTCGCCGCATTTCCCGACGGGGAATGGGAATTCGAGGACTTCCTGGACGATGACGGCTTCAGCGAGGACGCCATCCGCATTGCCGCCAAGATCATCAAGCGTGGCACGGACATCACCCTGGATTTCACCGGTACCTCGAAACAAGTGAAGGGTTCGATCAACCTGCCCATCGCCATGACAAAATCCTGCGTCTATGCCTGCCTGCGCACGGTGATCGACCTGCACATTCCCACAACCTCGGGGTTCATGCGCCCCATCAAGGTGATCGCCGAGCCGGGCAGCATCGTCAACCCGATCTCGCCCGCGCCCGTCGCCGCGCGCGGCCTGACCTCGATGCGGGTCACCGAAGCGATCTGGGGCGCGCTGTCTCGGATGCTGCCGGATAAGGTGTTTGCCTGTGGCGCGCAGGGTGACTTTGGCGTCACCATTGCCGGCTATCGCGGCGAACAAAAGCCTTTCGTGCTGCTGGAATTCCTGTTCGGCACCTGGGGCGGCCGCCCCGACAAGGACGCGATCGACGCCTTGTCCTCGCTGGCGGTGAACTACTCCAACACACCAGTGGAGATCGTCGAGCGCGAGCAGCCGATCCGTATCGAGGAGTACGGATTCCGCCAGGACAGCTGCGGCCCCGGCAAACATCGCGGCGGACTGGGCATGGTGCGCGAATACCGCCTGACCGGGGTGGAGGAAGCGGTGCTGCAGGTCCGCAGCGACCGGCAGAAATTCCATCCCTATGGCCTCAGCGGCGGTGCGCCTGGGGCCAAAGCCGGGAACGTATTGAAGGATGTGGGTGGCGCGCGCAGCGCCCTGCCCGGCAAGTTCATGCGCACCTTCAGGCGCGGCGAGACCTATCGCGCCGAGTTGGCGGGCGGTGGTGGCTGGGGTGATGCCTTCACCCGCCCCGCCGAACTGGTGCGGCAGGACGTGCTGGACGAGAAGGTCTCGGTGGCCAGCGCGGCCCGGGATTACGGCGTGGCGGTCAGCGCCGGGGGTGTGCTGGACGAAGCGGCGACGCTACGCCTGCGCGCGGCGCGGGGGGCCACCGAATGAGCGCCGCGGCCCGGGACATTCTGGACACCCCAGCGCTGCTGGTGGACCTGGGCAAGATGGAGGCCAATATCGCCGCCATTGCGGCGGCCTGCCGCGCAGGTGGCGTGGCCTGGCGGCCTCATTTCAAGTGTCACAAGACGCCGGAAATCGCCCGCAAGCAGATCGCCGCCGGGGCCATCGGCGTCACCTGTGCCAAGCTGGGCGAGGCTGAGGTGCTGGCGGACGCCGGGATCACCGACATCCTGATTGCCAACCAAATCGTTGGCGCATCCAAGATGGAGCGACTGGCCGCCCTGCGCGACCGCGCTGACGTCATCGTGTCGGTGGACAGCACATCGAATACCGAAGAATTGGCTAAAGCGATACGCGGCGGCCCGCTCCGCCTGCTGATAGAGGTAAATATCGGCATGAATCGGGCCGGAGTTGAGCCTGGCGCGGCAGCCGTTTCGCTGGCTGACGCCATCGCCAAGCACGCAAACCTGCGCGTCGTCGGCGTAATGGGCTGGGAAGCGCACACCACCTCCATTCCCGACCCCGCCGATAAAGAAAAGGCGGTGACCGATGCCATCGCCCTGCTGACCGGGAGCGCCGAGGCCTGCCGAAAGGCCGGTCACGACATGTCCATCGTCAGTTGCGGCGGCACTGGCACCCTCCTGTATTGTGTCCGCCAGCCCGGCGTCACCGAGGTGCAGGTGGGGGGCGCTATCTTCAACGACGAACATTACCGCACGCATTATGGGCTGGACTTTCCCTCTGCCCTGACCGTGCTGGCCACCGTCACTAGCCGGCCGACTCCGACCCGCATCGTCCTGGACGCCGGTCGCAAGGCTATGAGCTGGGATGCCGCCCCGCCCCGGCTGCTGGACGTGCCGAATATCGCCAATATGAAGTTGTCCGCCGAGCACGCGCAATTTGAACTGGAGTCGCCCAGCGACACCCCGCGCGTCGGCGATCGGGTGGAGCTGATGGTCGGCTATTGCGATACTACCGTTCACCTGCATGAGGAAATCATCGGCCTGCGCCACGGCGTGGTCGAAGCCGCTTGGCCGGTGGCGGCACGAGGGAAAATAAAATAGATCCAAGGAATAGTGCCACGGAGTGATAACGAATGGATGCCTTGGCGCGGTAGACTGAGGAGCTAGAGGTGTCGCGCCAGGCCCTCCAACGGCTCCTGAGCGCCCGTGAGGGCACGAACCGAGGTCGCTGCCCAATCATCGAAGGGTTTAGCCCTGACCATGCTTGAGAGCCCGCCCAAACGCCGAGGGAAGAACCGAGGTTCCCATTTTGCTCATCTAAGAGTGGGTAACGGGGTGGGAAGCAGAGGTTGGTGTCTGGATAAATATATAGCAATATCAATATATTATAACATATATGGGCGGACACCCCATCCGCCAGCATTTCCAGATGGGTGCACCAGACTTGCCCAGCAGGGCGCGTAAGACCACATTGGCAACAAAGGTAATACATCGAATAAAGTGTTGTTCTACCCCAGCAACCTCGTCTGCCCTTTCCCAGTGCAGGGGCGACCATTCGCCGACGAGGCGGTCGATGCGCAGCGATATCGACTGCAAGGCCGTCAGCGCCAACTTTGGAAACGGAAAGTCTCGCGCTCTTGATCTACCGCGCGCCGGGTTTTGATCCAGGTCTTTACCAGAAAATAGTAACTGCCGTTTTTCGGACCAAGTGAAGCAAAAGGCCCCCAGCGTTCGCTGGGGGCCTTTTGCTTGCCTGAGGCGTAAACGCAGATTGGTCACAAGCTGGCTTTTACAGCCCAATGCATTGCAGATGCCTGCCAAAAATGCCGCGCTTGCGCGCAACCGACAAAATCAGACGCGTTGGACGGCCCCACAAGCCTCTCGTGGCCGCGATAACCGATAATGTTTATTGTTTCCAACATGATATGTATGGTTCCCCGGCCTATTTCAGAAAATATGTGATGAATTCTCAGTCCCTCCTCAACCAGGCCATCGCCTTCCACCAGACGGGAAACCTGGCGGAAGCTGAACGGCTGTATGTGGAAGTGATGCACGCCGCGCCGCGCGAAGCGGCGGCGGCGCACCTGCTGGGCGTTGTGCGGGCTCAGCAGGGTCGCAATGGCGAGGCGCTGGAACTGATCGGCGCGGCATTGAAGCTCAAACCCGATGCGCCGGAGATGCTGTCCAATTACGGCAATGTCCTGAAAAGCCAAGGGCGTTTCGCCGAAGCGCTGGAAAGTTACGACCGGGCGCTGGCGGTGAAGCCGGATTATGTCGCCGCCCTTGCCAAACGCGCACAGGTTCTGCGCGACCTGGGACGTCTGGAAGACGCGCTGGCAGCCAGTGATGCGGCCCTGAAGATGAATTCGAACTTTCCGGAAGCCCATTCCAATCGTGGCGTGATCCTGTCCGACCTGGGCCGGCACGATGAGGCGCTGGCCAGCTATGACCGGGCGCTGGCAATGGCACCGCAGTTTGCTGACGTGTGGAACAACCGCGCCCTGACATTGAAGGCAATGAAGCGGCAGGTGGAAGCGCTGGCCAATGCCGAGCGGGCTTTAACCCTGCATCCTGCATTCGAAGAAGCGTGGAACAATCGTGGCATCATCCTGTTCGACTTGAAGCGCACCGGCGAAGCCATCACCAGTTATGATCGGGCGCTGGAGTTGCGCGCCGACTATGCCGAGGCATTGAACAATCGCGCCGTTGCGCTGGCGGGCATGAAGCAGTTTGCGGAATCGCTGGCCGATTGCGATCGCGCTGTGCTGTTGCGCCCCACCTTTGCCGACGCGTTGTACAATCGCGGCAATGCGCTGAGCGAGCTGGGACGGCCAGAAGACGCGCTTGTCAGCTATCAAAAGGCCCTGGCTGCGGACCCGGGCCATCCCAATGCGCTGAGTGGATTGGCCAATGCCGCACTGCTGATCGGCAACTGGTCGCAGACCGCAAAGCTGGCTGAGGTTCTTAAGGAGGAAGTTTTGGCGGGCCGGTCTGTGATCCAGCCATTTGTGTTGATGGGCTATCACGACGACAATGCGCTGCAGCTGCGCTGCTCGCAAAACTATGTACGCCAGGCGGGTCCCGGTCCACAGCCGCCGCTTTGGACTGGACAGAAATACGCGCACGACAAGATCCGGCTCGCCTATCTGTCCGCCGACTTCCACCAGCATGTCACCGCCGCCCTGACGGTGGAAATGTTCGAGCGCCACGACCGCGAGCGATTTGAGATCACCGCCGTCTCGTTCGGCCCCGACGATGGCAGCGACATGCGCGCCCGGCTGGTAGCGACCTTCGACCGTTTCCATGATGCCCGAGCCCAGACCGACCGCGAAGTGGCGCAACTGCTGCGCCGGTGGGAGATAGACATCGCAGTGGACCTGGGCGGCCATACCAGCGGGGCACGGCCGTGGGTATTGGCGCATCACCCCGCGCCGGTTCAGGCAAAGTATATGGGCTATCCCGGAACATCGGGCAGCGATTTCATTGACTGGCTGGTGGCAGACAGAACCGTGGTGCCAACCGACCAGGACGCTTTTTTCAGCGAACAGATCGCCGCCCTGCCCGACACGCTATGGGTGACAGACACGCAGGTTGCGTTGCCGCCGCCAACCAGCCGGGCTGAAGCGGGCTTGCCAGATACGGGCTTTGTCTTTTGCTGCTTCAACCATAACTGGAAGATCACTGCACCGTTGTTCGATATCTGGATGCGGCTGATGGACCAGGTGGATGGAAGCGTGCTGTGGCTGCTGGAAGGCAATGCCGCCATCCGCGGTAACTTGCAGCGCGAGGCGGAAGCGCGCGGCATCGATCCCGCACGCCTGGTCTTTGCTGCGCGCACCACACCGCACAAGCATTTGGCGCGGCAGCAATTGGCAGATCTGTTTCTCGATACCCTTCCCTACAACGCGCATACCACGGCCAGCGATGCGTTGTGGGTCGGCCTGCCCCTTGTCACGACGCCGGGCCATTCCTTTCCCGCACGGGTCGCCGCCAGCATACTGCAAGCTGCCGATCTGTCCGAGCTTATTGCACCGGATCTGAAGAGCTATGAGGTGCTGGCCTTAAGGCTGGCGCGCGCACCGGCAGACTTGTTCGCGATCCGCCAAAAACTTGCGAACGTGCGCAAGGCACCGCTGTTCGACACCGTCCGCTTCACCCGCAATCTGGAAGCGGCCTATATCACCATGCTGGAGAAGGCATGAGCGATCCGGCACAGACGCTGCTGTCGCCAATCCGACTCTCCGTGGCTGCGCCCGCTTATAACGAGGCGGAAGGCATCGAGGCGGTGGTCGCGGACTGGCACGGATTTCTGTCAGCCTGCGATGCCGTGGCGGAATTCGAGATCGTGATCTGCAACGATGGCAGCAAGGATAGCACGGGCGATATCCTGGATCGGCTAGCCCTGAGCTACCCGCAACTGCGCCCGCTGCATTTCGCGCAGAACCAGGGGGCCGCGGCGGCCCTGAATTTTGCCATTGCATCGACCCATGGCGACTGGGTCCTGCTGATCGATTCCGATGGGCAGTTTCCCATTGCCAACCTGCCAGACATGCTGGCAGCCATGGGCCAGAGCAGGGCCGTGATCGGCATTCGGCAGAAAAAGGACGTGGCTTTCGCCCAGTTCGGGAGCTGGACCAGCGGGCTCGCCTGCAATCTGGTGCACGGCAGCCGCATGCGTGACTTCAATTCGGCTTTCAAGCTGGTGTGGGGACCGACATTGCGCAAGCTGGGGCTGGAAGCGCGCGGCATGAATTATTCTACCGAGGTCACTTCGCGGCTGCTGGAATGTGGCGTCACGCCCATTGAAGTCGCCATCGAGCATCGCCCACGCACCACCGGCGTTTCGAGCATGAAGTTGGCGCGCGGCGCAGCGCACCGCTTCGCGTTCGTGCTCTATATAGCCCTGCGGCAGCTGCTGTTACGCCTGGGCATTCTGATCCGGCCTACGCCATGAGCGCGACCAGGATTGTCCTGTTCTGTGGCGGCCGCGGCAGTGCGACCATCATCCGCGCCTTGCTGCGCCGGACCGACATTGATCTCACCCTGCTGGTCAATGCCTATGATGATGGCCTGTCCACGGGTGCCCTGCGCAACTTCATTCCCGGAATGCTGGGGCCTTCGGATTTCCGCAAGAACCTGTCCTATTTGTTGGGGAATTATTCCGACGCCCAATATGCCTTGAAGAGCCTGATGGAATATCGCCTGCCCGGCGGCCCGGCAGAAACGTCACGGCTGGCGCAGTTCGCGCGAGACAACGATCATTCCACGCTGGACGAACCGATGAAAGGCTGGTTTGCGCTATTGTCGCCGCCGCTGTCGCTGCAGGTGCGCGGGCTGCTGCACCGGTTTTTCGATCATGCCGCCGGAAGCGCTTTTGACTATCGGGACTGTTCGCTGGGCAATTTGGTTTTTGCGGGCGCCTATCTCGCGCGCGGAAATGATTTCAATGCCGCTGCCGCGGAGGTTGGAAACCTGGTAGGAAGCCGAGCTCATTTGCTGAATGTCAGCGAAGAGTACAACCGGATTCTCGTCGGCCTGAAACAGGACGGAACCTTTCTGTCGTGCGAGGCCGAGATTGTGGGTCCACAATCTGCTGCGCCCATCTCTGATCTGTATCTGCTCGAGGCGCCGCTGACGGCAGAGGAACTGCAAACCTTGTCGGGGTTCGATCAGATTGGCAAGAATGCCTACCTGGCTCAGCGCGACGCCTTGCCAGTCCTGCTGGCCGCCGCCGCCGAAGCGCTGGCGCATGCCGATATCATCCTGTACGGAGCCGGCACACAGCATTCCTCGCTGCTGCCCAGCTACCGGATCGCGCGCGACGCCTTGCATGCATCACCCGCGCCGGTGAAGGCGATGGTCATGAACCTTGACAGCGACCACGATATTCAGGGCCTGAGCGCGAGCGATGTGGTGGATCGCGCCCTCGCCTATGGCGCGCCGGTATCGGATATATTGCTCAATGAAGCGATGGATCGCTTACCGGCAGGGGCGCTGGTTGGCGACAGCTATCGCGGCGCCAGGATTGTGCGTGGCGCTTTCGCGACACCTTTTCGATCTAATGTGCATAATGGAAGTGCCATCGTTGAGGCTGCTCTCGCCCTGCATGACGACGCCCCCACCACTTCGGTGGAGATATTCGCGTGCATTCACAACCGTTCCGTGGCCGGGGACGAGATTGTGGAGGAATTCCTGGAAACGGACTGGGGCAGCTCGCCGGTGCAGCTCACCCTCAACCATGTCACGCAGAAGGATGCCGGCCCGGTTGCCACGGTCCATCTTGATGGCATGTTTCCGGACAGTGGCTATTTTCGCGATTGGCTGAAGCACGGCAACTCTGACTATCTTGTTTTGATGACCGGAGATGGCGGCTATCGGTTCCGCGACGTCCAGGCAATCCTGGCGCTGATGGAGCGTCAGCCTTCACTGGGCGGCGTGTTTGGTTCGCGAACGCAGAGTCGCAGACAGTTCATCACCTCCATTCAGGCGGCCTATGGCGAACATCGCGTGCTTTATTGGTTGGGCAAGGTGGCGGCATTTTTTCTCAGCCAGCTTTTCTACCTGCGCACGGGCGTCATAGTGTCCGACCCGCTGACGGGATTACGTGTATTCCGGCGGCAAAGGTTGGCCGGATTGCCGGCAAAGGCCAGCGACGCGCCGCTGGCCATCGTGCGCCAGATGGTCCGGCATGGGGTGGAGATTGCGGAATTGCCGGTTCTGTACCGTACATTTTCCGGATTCACCGATCCTTATTGGCGCATTCGGCGCGGCCTTCGCAACCTGATGGGACTGCTGTGACGGTCTGCGCAATCATACCTGCGGCCGGACGCGGCACGCGGCTGGGGAGCCGTGGCCCGAAGATACTCACGGCGCTCACGGATGCTGACACCATCTGGTCAATCCTGCAGGCGCGTCTGGCGCCGCTGGTGGATCATATCCACCTGGTCCTGTCGCCGGAGGGCGCGGCGATGTTCCCGGCCCTGCCCGCCAATGTCTCGACCAGCATCCAGCCGGCGCCGACCGGCATGGGAGATGCGATATTCCGGGGTTTCGATGTCTGGTCGCAGTATGATGCGATACTTGTGGTGTGGGGCGACCAGGTGTTTGTCTCCGCAGATACACTGACGCGCAGCCTTGCGGCAATTGCGCCGGGGCGCAATGTCGTCCTGCCGGTGACGCGCATGTCCGCACCCTATGTCGAATATGTCTTCGAGGGTGACCGGCTGACGAAAGTGCTGCAGACTCGGGAGGGTGACGCAACCGGCCCGAACGGATTTTCCGATGTGGGCACCTTTGTGCTGAACACAGAGGGCCTGAAGGCGCACTGGGACGCATACCTTTCTTCCGCGCCCATCGGTAGCGCCACGGCCGAGATCAATTTCCTGCCCTTTCTGCCGTTCCTGGCGGCGCGGGGCTGGACTGTGACGCCGTTGGAAGTGGCCGATGCCACCGAGGCGCGCGGGATCAACACGCCGGAGGATCTGGATTTCTTCCGCAGCCTGTATAAAAGCGCACCATGAAGACTGTTCTGGTCACCGGCGGCGCGGGCTTTATCGGCAGCCATCTTTGCGAAGGTCTGCTGGCACGCGGCTATCAGGTGCGGGTGCTGGACAATCTTTCCTATGGCCGGCTCGAATGGGTACCGGAAGCTTGCGAATTTCTTGAGGGCGATATCCGCGATATGGCTGACTGCGCCCGTGCGGTGGTTGGCGTGGATGGGGTGATCCATCTGGCCGCAATGTCGCGCGCGGGACCCTCCAATGACCTGATCGAACTGTGCACCCAGTCCAACATCGTTGGCACGCAGAACATGCTGCTGGCAGCGCGCGCGGCGCAGGTGAAGCGCTTCGTCTATGCCGGTTCGGCCACCGCCTATGGCAACCTGCCGCCGCCGCACCGCGAGGACGGGCCGCTGCAGTTCCTGAACATTTATGCCCTCTCCAAGAAAACGGGCGAGGATTACACCCTGCTGTTCGACCGCGATTTCGGGCTGCCATCGGTCGTGCTTCGCTATTTCAGCGCCTATGGGCCGCGCCAACCGCAGACGGGCGCTTATGCATTGGTTCTTGGTATATTTCTCAGCCGCGCGGCGGAAGGCCAGCCGCTGGAAATCCACGGCGACGGCAGCCAGCGGCGCGACTTCATCCATGTGTGCGACATCGTGGCAGCAAATATCGCGGCCTATGAGAGCGATGTGCGTGGGCAGATATTCAATGTCGGAAGTGGCGAGAATATTTCGGTCCAGGAACTGGCCGACATGATCTCGCCGAATCATGTGCGGGGCCAGGCCCGGCGCGACGATTCCATGGCAACCTGCGCGGATATTTCCAGGATCAAGGCCGCGCTGGGATGGGCGCCGAAAGTCCGCTTTGCCGAAGGGCTGCGCGAACTCAGGTAACGTGTTCGGACTGGGTTTCCACGGATTGCTCGCGCGACAGGAGCACAATGGTGGCTAGGATCAAGACGGTGCCCAGCCAATCCATTGCCCCGAACGGCACCCCCAGCCACCACACCGCCAGCACGGCCGCCGACAAAGGCTCGGCGCAGGTCAGGAGGCTCGACTTCTGCGCCCCGATCATCTGCAGCGCCTTTAGCGACAGGTAGAATGCCAGGAGGGTGCCAAACAGCAGGATAAAAGCGACGAAGATGATAGCCTTGGCGTCCCAAACGCCCTCCACCTGCCACGGCGGATGGCGCAAGGACAGCGCCGCACCACCGATCAGCATGCCCCATCCAGTTACCAGCGCGGCGCCATATTTTTTCAACAACGCACCAGGCTGGATGGCGTTGAAGGCAGCGGTGACCGCTGACGCGATGCCCCACCACAGTGCCGCCAGGGAGATGTTGAGCCGGCCGGCATCGCCGTGGGTGACCAGAAAGAATGTTCCCGCCAGCGCCAGGGCGATCGCGGCCAGTTCGCGCGCATCCGGCAGGCGATGGCGACGGGTGGCGAGCCACACCGCCACCATGGCGGGGGCAGTGTATTGCAGCACCGTCGCAGTGGCTGTGTTTGAAGCCTCGATCGCCGCCATATAGGTGTATTGCACACCCAGCATGCCCATCAGGCCAAACAGGACCAGCGACGGCCAGTCGCGCCACACTGCGAACACCCTGCCGCCACGTGTAGCGCTGGTGAAAGCGAGCAACAGCATGCCGGACACCAGGAGACGCATGGTGACCAGCCAATCCATGCTCACCCCGCGCTGGGTGAAGAGGAATTGCGCAAAGGTGCCGCCGATTCCGAACAGAGCAGCGGCAATAACCGCATAAGCAATACCGAGCTTACTCATGGCACTGTAAACGCTGTAACGTCGTCGGCGCCCGCTGCTTCACCCCAGAATCCCCCCGTGGCAACCGCAGCCACATACTGCTTGCCGCCTGCCCGGTATGTCAGCGGCGTTCCATAAAGTGAAGCCGGAAGCCGGAATGTCCAAAGCTCCCTGCCCGTTCTGGTGTCAAAGGCTCGCAGCCGCTTGTCGTCCGTACCGCCGATAAAGGCCAGCCCGCTGCCGGTTACGATAGGACCACCGACATTGGGACGACCGGTATTGGGATCGGCGAGGCCGTCGGTGACACCCAGCACGCTCTCCCATGCAATTGCACCGGAGGCGACGTTGATGCCGTACAGCTTGCCCCAGGGCGGATTCTGGCAGGGCATGCGGCTGGCCTTGTCCCAGAACCACTGATAGCCATATCGCATGTCGTAACTGCCATCGGACTTGCGGACCATCATCTGCTGCGAGCCTATCTCGCTGGTATTGACGATGTAGAGACCGTTCTTGCGATCAAAGGCGGCATGGCTCCAGTCAATTCCGCCCCAGTTTCCAGGAAAGCGCGCCACGGCATGATCGACGCGTGGCGGCTGGAAATAGCTGGCGCCGATGACCTTCTGGTCGGCGATCAGCTTTTCGCAGCCCGCCTTCTGCTGCGGCGTCAGGCTGGAGAGTTCGCTCATGCTGAAGGACGTCCGCCCCAGCGGCGGTGTCACCGATGCGGGCTGGGTGGGCGACACGACATCGCCGATCATGTCCGTCTCGGTCGGCACCGGAAGATCGTGGACGGGATGGATCGGCTTGCCGGTGACCCGGTCCAGCAGGAACAGGAGGCTGCCCTTGTTCATCACCGCCACGGCGGGAATGTTGCGGCCATCCTTTTCCACATCGACCAGCGTGGTCAGCGGCAGATCATAGTCCCACAGGTCGTGGCGCAGCGCCTGGAAGTGCCAGAGATATTTACCCGTTGCCGCTTCTACGGCCACCAGACTGTTGGCGAACAGGCTCTGGCCTTTGCGATCATTGCCCGACTGGTCGAAGGTCGGCGCGCCGAACGGCAGATAGGCGATGCCGCGCTTTTCATCCAGGACCACATTGGTCCAGACATTGACGCCGGAGCGACGAACCCAGGTGTTGGCCTCCCACGTCTCGTGGAAGGGCTCGCCCGGCTGGGGTACCCCATTGAAGTGCCAGACTTCGCGACCCGTCCGGACGTTGAAAGCACGCACCTGCCCGGAGGCGCCGCGCTGCGGGGTTTCCTGCGTGCGCGAACCCATGAGGATCAGATCACGATAGATGGTCGGTGCGGCTGTGACGCCGTAGAAGGCATTGGGATGTCCCTGCATGACCGACTTGCTGCGAAGGTCCACCACGCCGTCCACCCCAAAGCCCGCGACCGGCGCCCCGTTGTTGGCGTGCAGCGCGATCAACAGGCCTGAGCGCGTACCAAATACGATCTGCGGATGTTTGCCCGCCCAATAGGCAACGCCGCGGGTGGCGGGATGGTCCTCGTTAGGCACCTCATAGGCCCAGCGCTGCTTGCCAGTGCGTGCGTCCAGCGCCACCACCCGGCCATAGGGTGTCGCAACATACATTACGCCCCCTACGACGATCGGCGTGTTTTCCGACGCCATGAAACCGCGTGCGGCGCGATCAGGCGGGCGCATGTGATACGTCCAGGCAGGCGCCAGGCGCGCAACATTGGCGGCGGTGATCTGGGCCAGCGGGGAATAGCGGCTTTCGCCATAGTCATGGCCATAGGTCGGCCATTCGCTATCCGCCGCAAATGCACAATATGGCAGCAGCGCGCCAACCAGCAGCGCAGCAAGACCCCTCATCCCGTTCCCCCGGATTCTTTTCGCCAGTATGGCTGACGCCGGGGCCCGCGCCTAGACGGGCTTGCGGAAGCGCAAGGTCATCCGGTCGCTTTCGCCGATGGCATCGTACTTGGCGCGGTCGAACTTGGGATCAACGGTCTTGCCGTCCTGGGTGGTACGGCGGCTTGGTGGCAGGGTCCAGACACCAAAGGGATGGTCCTTGGTATCCTTCGGGTTGGCGTTGATCTCGGATTTGGCCTCCAGCTTGAAGCCTGCGGTTTCTGCCAGCTTGATGATATTGGCGGTCGCGACATAGCCGTCGCGGGCATCGCCGATCTGGGGGCGCGGATCTGCGCGGTGGTCTTCGACCGCCAGGATGCCGCCGGGCTTCAGCACCGCATGCGCGTCCTTCATGAACTTCTCTGCCATGCCTTTGGTCCACAGCCAGTCATGGATGTTGCGCGCCGTGAGCACCAGGTCGGCGCTGTTGGCCGGGCCCATTGGGCCGGAGGTATTGGAAAATACGGTGTAGCTGATGTCGCCATAGACCGCCTTGTCCTCGAACTTGGCCGGCAGCTTGGAGTCGGCCTTTCCGGTGGCGGCGATGTAATGGCCGCCTGTGGCCTTGGCGTAGGGCGCAAGGACTTCGCTCCAATAACCCCCGCCGGGCGCGACTTCGATGACGGTCTGGCCGGCCTTCAGGCCCCAGAATTCCAGGCTGGCGGCCGGGTGGCGGGCGCCGTCGCGCGCGCTGTTCTCAGCGGAGCGGGTATGCGCTGCAACGGCCGCGGCGAGCTTGCTGTCTGCGGAAAAAGCCGGTGTGGCCATGCAAATGATGGCGGCGGTTGCGATCAGGCTGCGCGAAACTGTCATGCGATCCTCCCTCGGGTTGTTGTCGCAACCCTGGAGCGGGCCACGTTATTTTATGTCGTCTGGCCGCAAGCTGCTGAGGCGCACGGGCTTGTCCCGCGCACTGGCGATGGCGCTGGACGGCATCTTAGGCGTCTCATATTGGCGATATTGCGGCATCTCATCGAGACGGACGAACCGGTAGCCCTCCTCGATCAGGGCGGGGACCACCTGACGCACCAAATCGGCCGATTTCAGGTGGATGGCATGCATCAGGACCACGCCGCCATCCTTGCGGCGGATTTCGCGGCTGTAGCCCTTGGCGCAGGTCCGCGCCGACCATTTCAGGCGCCAGCAATCCCAATCTGCAGCGCTCATCACATAGCCATCGCGGTTCATGGAAATATCGCCGCCGATATCCCAATAGATCGGGCCGACATAGTTGCGCAGGACCGGATCGGCGTTGAGGATCGTGGCATGGGCAGATTTCCAAGCGCCATAGGGGGCGCGGAAATAGAATTTATCGGCCGGCGCCATCAGGGGTGCAATCTGTTCATGGACATCGCGAATCTGGTCCAGCAAGGCTTCGGGATTGGCGTCGTAGCGGCTGCCAAGGAAAGCGTGGGTGGCGCTGTGATTGGCCAGCAGGTGACCTTCGCGGGCGATGCGGGCCAGAATGTCGGGATGACGATGCGCCTGATTGCCGACGATGAAGAAGGTCGCCTTGACGTGCAGCTCCTTCAGCGCGTCCAGCACCTCGGCGGTATGGGCGTTGGGGCCGTCGTCGAAGGTCAGCGCGACCGTGTGGGCATGTAACAGGCCGGACTTGAAGATGGTGCGATCCTGAAACCAGGCCATCTGGACCGGCTTGGACTGTGAGGCGTGCCTGTCCCCTGGCTTGTCACCAGCCAGGGCCGTTGCCGTTAAAGACAGCAGCGCGCCTATCACGAACGCAATTTTACGCATGACCACCCATTCCGAACGCCACAAGCCGAATATAATTTACCAGTCACGCCGTTTCGGGCAAGGCGGCGCTGGCTGCGAGCGGCAAGAATCCCCTACATTTCATGCGTTTGGTACGCAAAGGAACGGGACATGGGATCAACACGGCGCACATTTTTGGTTAACGGCGCGGCGGTGGCGTTGGCCGGACCGGCGCTGGCCAAGCCGTCACTCCACCAAGGATTGATCTGCCTGGATACCCATCTGGACACGCCGGCCAGCCTGGCGCGGCCGGGTTGGGATGTGATGGCCAGGCATACTTTCGCCGGCAATCTCACCCAGGTGGATTATCCGCGCATGGTGGCGGGCGGTCTGGATGGCGGATTTTGGGCGATCTATACGCCGCAGGGACCGCTGACGCCGCAAGGCATGATGGCGGCGCGCGATGCGGCGCTGCTGCGCGCGGCGGAAATCCGCGAGATGGTGGCGGCGCATCCGCACGTCTTCGAACTGGCGTTTGCTGCCGACGATGCCGCGCGCATTGCGGCGAAAGGCAAGATCATCGTCTATCAGTCGATCGAGAACAGCTATCCGCTGGGCGATGACGTCACGCTGCTGCGCAGTTTCTACAGGCTGGGGGTGCGATTGGTCGGCCCGGTGCATTTCAGGAACAACCAGTTCGGCGACAGCGCCACCGACAAGCCGCAATGGAAGGGCCTGTCGCCCAAGGGCCGCGAGCTGGCGGAGCTGGCGAACGACCTGGGCATGATGCTGGATGCCAGCCACGCTTCGGACGATGTGTTCGACCAGATGGCAGAGATGTCGCGTTCGCCCATCATCTGTTCGCATTCCGGCTGCCGGGCGGTGTTCGACCATCCCCGCAACCTGGACGATGCGCGCATCAAGAAGCTGGGTGCCATCGGCGGCACCATCCAGATCAATTCCTATAACGGCTACCTGATCGCCGAGCCGCCCAATCCCGACCGTGCCAAGGCGCGCGGGGCGCTGTTTGCGAAGCTGGAAAAGCTGGACAGCATGACGCCCAGGGACGCGGCAGCCGCGGTGAAGGAAGTCGCGCAGGGCATGACCGCGCTGGACAAGCAGTATCCCGTGCCCAAGGCCAGCTTCGAGACCTTCATGGCGCATGTCACCCACGCGCTGGACCTGGTGGGGCCGGAGCATGTCGGCATCGGCTGCGACTGTGATGGCGGCGGCGGCGTCACCGGCATGGAAGACGTGGCGGCCCTGCCCCGCGTCACCGAGCGGCTGTTGAAACTGGGCTATACCGAAAGCCAGCTCGCCGGATTCTGGGGCGGTAATGTGCTGCGGGTTCTGGCCAAGGCACAGGCTGCGCGCAAGGAGGCTTGATGGAAAAGGACCGCCT
>JBBQHU010000019.1:0-41500 GCA_038324265.1 Micropepsales bacterium
GGGACCTGGCCGCCGCCGACATCATCCTGACGGAAGCGGGCGGGTTGTTGACCGACGCGCGGGGAAGCACCCTCGTCTACAACCGCGCCAGCACCATCCAGCCCAGCCTGATAGCGGCAAACCCGCAGCTGCATGCGGGCATTATCGCGCTGCTGCGACAATAAGGATGCTTAGGGCGCGGGTCCGCTTGCGCTTCAATGGTGCAGCGCAACGAGCGGAGTCGATATGTCGTCCAGGGAATCCAAACAGCTTCTGCATTTCGTCTTCGGCGGCGAGCTGGAATCCACCGAGGACATCTCCTTCAAGGACCTGTCAAAGCTCGACTTTGTCGGCATGTATCCGAACTTCGCCGAGGCCCGAAAAGCCTGGCTGGCCAAGGCCCAGGCCACCGTGGACCAGGCGCAGATGCGCTATTTCGTGGTCCATATGCACCGGCTGATGGAGCCGGACGAGGATCACCAGCACTAAGCCACTGATATAACAAGGGGTTTTGGCCCTCGCGGCGCCCCCGCCTGCCATGCTAGATCAGCGCGGCATGAGTTCCACACCCCTGCCCAGCCCCATAGCCGAAACGCCCCTGCCGGCCCCCAGCAACCTGAAAGCGGGCGCGGTGATCGGCCGCCTGATGCGCGACTATATCGGCGCGGAATGGGGCCTTTTGGCCCTGGCGGTGCCCTGCATGCTGATTGCGTCCGCGATCATGCCCCTGGTGCCGCAACTGGTGAACTGGGAAATCAAGTATGTCTTCCAGCGCCATGACGCGACCTGGCTGCTGCCGCTGTCGCTGGGCGGATTCGGCATCATGGTGATACGGGCGGGCGCCATGTTCCTGGGCCGCATGTGGATCGACAGCCTGGGCGAGAAGAGCGTGGCCGCCGCCCAGCGCGACATGTTCGGCAGCCTGATCCGCCGCGACCTGGCGGCCCTGAACAGCGTCCATTCCGGGCAGTTCGTCTCCAACTTTCTCTATGACGCCACCTTGATGCGCGACGCCATCACCCAGGGCGTTGCTGCCATCTTTCTGGAATCAGTCTCGCTGGTCTTTCTGCTGGCCTATGCCCTGATCAGCGACTGGCAGCTTGGACTGCTGGTCCTGATCATGCTGCCGTCGGTGGCCTGGGCGATGGAGCGGCTGGGCGGTTCGATGCGCCGCGCCGCCACCCGTGGCATGAAGGAAACCGGCGACCTGGCCATCGCCTTGTCGGAAGCCATGGACGGACGGCGCATCGTCAAGGCTTATGGCCTGGAAGAGCACAGCATCGAACGCGTGGATGCCCGGTTGAAGGTGCGGCTGAAGACCCTGCTGAAGGCGGTGCGGCTGCGGGCGGCGGCAGCCCCGGTCAGCGACATATTCCTGGGCGCGACGGTGGCGGTGGTGCTGTTCGTGGCCGGCTGGCAGAACCTGCATGGGCAGATCACGCTGAACACCTTTGCCGCCTTTACCGTGGCGCTGCTGCTGGCGCTGCAGCCGGTGCGCAATCTCAGCCAGCTTTGGCCCACGGCCAGCGCCGGCATCGCCGCTGCCAGCCGCATCTTCGATGCCATTGATACGCGCCCCGTCATCATCAACCGCCCAGGCGCCAAGGCATTGATACCGCAGGGCGGCGCGGTGAGCTTTCGCGATGTCTCTTTCGCCTACAGGTCCGACACCGGGCCGACCCTGTCGCATGTGAATCTGGATATTCCGGCCGGCGGCAAGATCGCGCTGGTGGGGCCGTCGGGCGCGGGCAAGAGCACCGTGTTCAACCTGCTGTTGCGCTTCTATGACACCGCCGGCGGCGTGGTCAGCGTGGATGGCCAGGATGTTCAGTCGGTGACGCTGGAGTCGCTGCGGGCGGCCATTGGGGTGGTGACGCAGGAAGCGTTGCTGTTCGACGAAAGCATTGCCGACAATATCGCGCTGGGCCGGCCCGGTGCCTCGCTGGGCGAAATCAAGGCGGCGGCCCGCAATGCCGCCGCGCATGACTTTATCGCCGCCATGCCGGACGGTTATGACACCCGCGTGGGCGAAGGCGGACTGAAACTGTCGGGCGGCCAGCGCCAGCGCATCGCCATCGCGCGCGCCATGCTGCGCAATGCGCCGATCCTGTTGCTGGATGAAGCCACCAGCGCGCTGGATGCGGAATCCGAACGCCAGGTGCAGGAAGCTCTATCGCGGCTGATGAAGGGGCGCACCACCATCGTCATTGCCCATCGCCTGTCCACCGTGGTGGATGCGGATCGCATCTATGTGCTGGAAAAAGGCGGCGTCGCGCAGTCCGGCAGCCATGCCGAGCTGATGGCGGCGGACGGGCTTTACGCCAATCTCTACCGCCACAATCTGGAAGACCGTTATAATCAGGAAGATGGCCGATGAGCCGTCCGCTGGGTTTGACGGTGTGGCGGCTGTTGACCGCTGCCATAACGCCATTGGCGCCGCTTTATTTTCGCAACCGCGCCGCGCGCGGCAAGGAAGACCGTGCCCGGCTGGGGGAACGGCTGGGCATCGCAACGATACCGCGTCCGCTGGGCCGGCTGGTGTGGGTGCATGGCGCCAGTGTGGGGGAAAGCCTGTCGGCGCTGCCGCTGATTGAGCGGCTGTTGGCCGATGGCGGCCTGACGGTGCTGGTGACCAGTGGGACCGTGACCAGCGCGACGATGATGGCGCAGCGGCTGCCGCAGGGCGCGCTGCACCAGTATGTGCCGCTGGATACACCCGGCGCGGTGGCGCGCTTTCTGGATCACTGGAAGCCGGAAGTGGGATTGTTCGTGGAATCCGACCTGTGGCCGAACCTGATTTTGGCCGCGGCGGCGCGCGGGGTGCGGCTGGCGCTGGTCAATGCCCGGATCTCGGCACGGTCGGCTGGACACTGGGCCTGGGCGCGCAAGAGTGCCGCGGCCCTGCTGGGCGCATTCGATGTTGTGCTGGCGCAGGATACGGAGATTGCCGAACGTTTTGCGCTGCTCGGCGCGCGCGACGTGCAGGTGGTGGGCAGCCTGAAGGCGGATGCACCGCCGCTGCCGGTTGACGAAGAAAAGCTGTCCGTGATGCGCGCCATGATCGGCAGCCGCCCGGTGCTGCTGGCGGCCCAGACCCATCCCGGCGAAGACGAGACCGTGTTGCCGGCGCATGATCTGCTGCGGGCGCGATTTCCCGATTTGCTGACCATCCTGGTGCCGCGCCATGTGACGCGCGGCGGCGAGATCGAGATGCTGTGCGGCACCCGTACCGCCGCACGCCGATCCACCGGCGGTGTCGTCACGGCGCAGACCGCCATCTATATCGCCGACACATTGGGCGAGATGGGGCTGTTCTACCGGCTGGCGCCCTTCTGCTTCCTGGGCGCCACGCTGGTGCCGTTGGGCGGGCACAATGTGCTGGAGCCGGCGGTGCTGCATTGCGCGGTGCTGGCGGGACCTCATACCGCGAGCAATGCCGGCGCCTTTGCGGCGGTGCTGAACGCGCAAGGCTTTGGCCTTGTCTCCAGCAGCGCGGATATCGCGCGCGAGGCGGCGCGGCTGCTGGCCGATCCGCAAGCGGCGCGCACAGCGGGCGATGCCGCGGCGCGCGGCGCGGAAAAGCTGGCAGGGGCGGTGACGCGGACAACCGATATCACGCGAAAGCTGCTTGATGCGCGCGCCTGATTTCTGGCAGCGGCGAAGCTGGCAGGCGCGGCTTCTGGCGCCGCTGGGGGCGCTGTATGGCGCCAGTGTCGCCTGGAAAGCGCGCAGGCAAGGCGTTGCGCCCGGGGTGCCCGTGATCTGTGTCGGCAACCTGACGGCCGGGGGCAGCGGCAAGACACCGGTCGCCATCGCAATTGCCGATGCGCTGCGGGCACGCGGGCGCAAGCCGTTCTTCCTGACGCGCGGCTATGGCGGCAGCGAACAGGGCCCTGCCCTGGCGTCGCGCGCGCATAGTGCCGCGGTGATGGGCGACGAAGCCTTGCTGCTGGCGCGTCATGCCCAGACCGTGGTGGCGCGTGACCGGCTGGCAGGGGCGCGCCTTGCAGTGGACAAGGGCGCGGACGTCATCGTGATGGATGATGGCCATCAGAATTTTGCCTTGCGCAAGACGCTGTCGCTGGTGGTGGTGGATGCCCAGACCGGATTCGGCAATGGCTTGCAGATTCCCGCAGGTCCCTTGCGCGAACCGGTGGCGCAGGGGCTGGCGCGCGCGGATGCGGTGATTTTGGTGGGCAATGGCAGTCCTGATCTTGAGGGCTTTGAGGGCCCTGTGCTGCGGGCAAGGCTGGTGGCCGATGGCGCTGGATTTTCGCAGCAGTCGGTCTTTGCCTTTGCCGGCATCGGGCGTCCGGAGAAATTCGTGGCCTCGCTGGAAGAGAGCGGTGCGCTGGTCACCGGCAGCTGCTTTTTCGCCGATCACCATGCCTATGGCGAAGACGAGGTCGAACAGCTGAAGGTCATTGCGGGTGAAACCCCGCTGGTCACCACCGAGAAGGATTTTGTGCGCCTGGCGGTGGCGCAGCGCCAGGGCATCAAGGTGCTGAAGGTGGCGGCGGTGTTCGAGGACGACCCGGCGCTGTCGCGCTTGCTTGACACCGCTTTGGCCCCGGTTTAGCGGCAAGCGATGGCCACGCCCGCGCTCACATTCACACAGAAGCTGCGCTACGGCGCGGAGGCGGGCGTGTTCTTTGCCTTCATGGCGATGTTTCGCGTGATCGGCCTGCCGCTCGCCGCAAGGATGGGAGGATGGATCGGGCGCAACCTCTTGGCCCACCTGCCGCCGGACCGGGTGGCGCGCGCCAACCTGCTGGCCGCATTGCCCGACAGGACGGATGCCGAGCGCGATGCAATCCGCATGACCATGTGGGACAATCTGGGCCGCGTGGTGGCCGAGTATCCGCACCTGGACAAGTTCAAGGCCACGGGTGAGAACCCGCGCATCACCGTCAGTTTCCCGCCCGGCCTGACAGTGGAAGACCTGAAAGGCCACGCTGTCCTGTTCCTGTCGGCGCATCTGGCCAATTGGGAGATGCTGCCGATCGCGGGAGAAGAGATGGGCATCAATGGTGCCGCCGTGGTGCGCCCGCCCAACAATCCCTATGTCGCCGACTGGGTGGCGCGTCAGCGCAGCATCAACGGGCCCGATACGCTGATCGCCAAGCACAATGCGGCCCGCCAGATGCTGAGCCAGTTGCGCGGCGAAAAAGTGCTCTACATGCTGGTGGACCAGAAATTGCGCGAAGGCATCATGGTGCCCTTTTTCGGGCGCGATGCGCCGACCACGCCTGCACCGGCAGCGCTGGCGCTGAAATTCGGCGCCCGCATCATCCTGGTCGCCAATCGCCGCCTGCCCGGCTCACGCTTTCATGTCACGGTGCAGCCGCCGCTGGAGTTTACCCCTAGCGGGGACGAGACGCTGGACATCGCCGCGCTGACGGCGGCAATCACCTTGCGCATCGAAGAGATGGTGCGGGCCGATCCCGGCCAGTGGCTATGGATTCACAATCGCTGGCTGACGGCGCGCGACATCGCGCTGAAGCAGGGAGCCGCCGCATGACCACACGCCAAAGCATTCTGGACAAACTCTTCTTCGGCCGCGATCCGTTGAAGGATTTCCCGGCGGAGCGTTATCCCACCGACCTGCAGGGCTGGCACTCCCAGCACGTCTATCTGACGCGGGCGATTGACGAAGTGCGGCCCGCCATCGTGGTCGAAGTCGGGGTCTGGAAAGGTGCATCCGTTGTCACCATGGCCAAGGAAATCGCGCGGCTGAAGCTGGATTCGGTGGTGATCGCCATTGATACCTGGCTGGGCTCCAGCGAGCATTATCTATGGGAGAAATTTCTTCCCGACCTGGATTTCGAATTCGGCTATCCGCGCCTTTATCACAAGTTCGCTGCCAATATCTGCAACGAAGGCCTGCAGGCGCAGGTCGTGCCGCTGCCGCTGGACTCCATCAACGGATTCCAGCTGCTGAAGGAAAAGGGCATCCGCCCCGACGTGCTGCACATTGATGCCGGGCACGATTACATGTCGGTGATGGCGGACCTGAAGGCGTGGTGGCCGCAGCTCAAGGACGGCGGCGTCCTGATTGGCGATGACTATTTCAAGAGCTGGATCGGCAAGGCCAAGTGGCCGGAGGTGCGCCAGGCCTTTGACGAATTCTTCGCCGCCACGCCGCACACCAAGTTCGAGAGCGGCGACGGCAAATGCTATGTGGGAAAGCCCTAGTAGCGGCGGCGACAGCCGGAGCGACCAGAAATCAGAGCGGGTCGGGTTTGGGTTTGCGGGTTGAGCGCGACGGGTCGAGCTTTACCTGAAACCAGTTCATTGCCCAGTGCAGGTGCGGGCCGGTTGCCCGGCCGGTGGCGCCGATCAGCCCGATGCGCTGGCCGCGCTTGACGCTGTCGCCAGCCTTTACCAGCCTTTTGCTCTGGTGCAGATAGGACGTGGACACGCCCAGGCCATGATCGATCAGGGTGAAGCCGCCACTGAGATAATAATCATCGCAGATGCTGACCACGCCATCGGCGGGCGCGTGAATCGGCGTTCCCGTTGGGGCCGCCATGTCCACGCCGTAATGCGCCGACATCGGCACGCCATTGTCGATGCGCTGGCTGCCGAACACGCCGCTTTCGATGCCGGGCGCGGGCCAGTCGAAGGTGGAGAGAAAATCGCTGCCGGCGGTATCGGTCATGCGCGCCAGGTAGATGGCTTCGGCTTCCCGCGCGATGCGGGCCGAGACTTCGGGCGGCGGCGTGACGGTATTCTGCGGCAGGCCATTGATGCGCTGGATGTCGTATTTGCGGATAGTGGGCGTGAAAGAGCGGCTGTCGCCGCCGCCATCGGGATAGCGCACCGACACCAAGGACGGCTTCGCCTGATCCGGCCCGAAGCCGAACGCAAAGCGGCCATCGGCGGTGCTGTGCAGGGGGCGGCCATCCAGCGCCACGACGGAGCCCGGCGGCGCGCTGCCCAGGGCAAGGCTGCCCTGCTCCATCGCGCCCGACACGGAAAAACGAACCGGCTTTTCGGGCTGGGCCCAGACGGGCGTGACAAGAGACAGGGAGGCGCCGATCAGAAAGCGGCGTCGCCTCACTTGGGAACCAGGCCCTTTTCCTGCGCTCGCGCGGTGGCGATATCGGGGCTGGCATAGGGCTCCTGCAGGTCCACGCTCCAGTAGCGCAGCGCATCGAGCGGAATATGCGTGCCCGTCACCGCGCAGACGACATAGCCGCCCGGCGTGATGATGTCATATTCCCCATCGAGATAGTGAAGCCTGGCTTCACCTTTTTCGCGTTCCATCACATTCATGGCGTTACCTTATCAGAAAAGAAAACCCTGATCGACGGGCTTTTTGGCCTTGGCCTTTGGTGCGGCGCCATCGACGGACAGGACATGGCGGTCCCCATCGGCGAAGGTCAGCGTCAAGGCTTCGCCCGGTTTCACGGCAGCCGCGCGGCGCACCACGCCGTTTTCGCCGCGCACCAGCGCGAAGCCGCGTTCCAGCGCGGATTTGTGCGACACGCTTTCCAGCACGCGCGACAGGCTTTGGAGCTGCTTTGCGGCCTCTGCCCGCGACGATTTCTCGGCGCGCACAATCCGCTCGAACAGCGCCGCGCTGCGCTCGCGTCCCAGCCGGATGCGATCCTGCAGGATGCGCGGACGCAGCAATGCGGCCTTGCGCTGGAAATTGGCGCTGTGCTTTTGCAGGTTGAGGCCCAGCGACTTGCCCAGCGCGTCGCCTGCCCGGTCCAGGCTCTGCCGCGGCGTGGCGAACAGGGTATCGGCGCGGGGCAGCACGCGGGCGAGCTGCGCCAGGTGGCGCTGGCGATCCTTGAGGCCTTTGGTGAAACAGCCCAACATCCGGCGTTCGAAATCCAGGGTCTGGGCCAGCAGTTCCGCGCGAACCGGCACCGCGATCTCGGCGGCGGCGGTGGGCGTGGGGGCGCGTACATCGGCGGCGAAATCGATCAGGGTGGTATCGGTTTCATGCCCGACCGCGGAAATCAGCGGGATGGTCGATGCGGCGGCGGCGCGCACCACGGCTTCATCATTGAAGGCCATCAGGTCTTCGACCGAACCGCCGCCGCGCGCCACGATGATGAGGTCGGGGCGATTTGCGGTCATGGCATTGAAACCGGCTATCGCCGCAGCAATTTCGCCCGCCGCCTTTTCGCCCTGCACCGCCACCGGCCACAGCAGCACCCGGCGCGGAAAGCGCGCCTGCAGACGGTGCAGGATATCGCGGATCACCGCGCCGGTGGGTGATGTGATCACGCCAATCGTCTCCGGCAGGTAGGGAAGCTTCTTCTTGCGCGCCGCATCGAACAGGCCTTCGGCAGCGAGGCGCTTCTTGCGTTCTTCCAGAAGCGCCATCAGGGCGCCCAGGCCGGCCATTTCCACCTGCTCGACGATGATCTGGTAGCGCGAGGTGCCGGCATAGGTAGACAGCTTGCCGGTGCAGATCACCTCCATGCCGGCTTCGGGACGCACTTTCAGCCGCGCCGTGGTGGTGCGCCAGATCACCGCGTTCAGCACCGCCTTGTCGTCCTTGAGGTCGAAATAGACATGGCCGGAGGAATGGAATTTCAGGCCGGAGATTTCGCCGCGCACCCGCACCACCGCGAACTGGTCCTCGACCGCCCGCTTGAGGGCGGCGGACAGTTCGGTGACCGAAAATTCGGGCAGGTTGGAAAGGGCTGGATCGGGCATCTTTTAAGGGGGTCGCTTCGCAGTTTTTAAGGGGTCGCTTCGCTCTGGGGGTATGATACAGGGGGGCGGCAAAGAATTGCGAGCCAAAGAAGGGTGAAGCCGTGCGGGTATTGTTGGTGGGTTCCGGGGGCCGCGAACATGCGCTGGCCTGGGCGCTGGCGAAAAGCCCCCTGCTGACCAAGCTGTATTGTGCGCCCGGCAATGCCGGGATCGCGCAGGTGGCGGACTGTGTGCCGATCCCCGCCACAGATTTCGCGGCCCTGGCGGCTTTTGCAGTCGAGAACCGAATCGATTTCGCGGTTATCGCCGCCGATGCCCAGCTGGTGGG
This sequence comes from Micropepsales bacterium, assembly GCA_038324265.1. Lineage (GTDB taxonomy): Bacteria > Pseudomonadota > Alphaproteobacteria > Micropepsales > Micropepsaceae > Rhizomicrobium. The sequence continues at coordinate 8,987 of JBBQHU010000019.1, forward strand.
CGGGCTGTGGGACGTGCTGGAGGCGGCGGGCATCCGCGCGCTGGGGCCGTCCAAGGCGGCAGCGGTGCTGGAAGGCTCCAAGGGCTTCGTCAAGGACCTGTGCATCGAGGCAGGCATTCCCACCGCCGCCTATCAGCGCTTCACCGCGCCCGATCCGGCGAAGGCCTATGCCGATACGCTTGGCCATCCGGTCGTCATCAAGGCTGACGGTCTTGCAGCCGGCAAGGGCGTGATCATTGCCGCCAGCAAGGCGGAAGCGGACAAGGCCATCGACTTCATGTTCGAAGGCGGTTTCGGTGACAGCGGTCACCAGGTGGTGATCGAGGAGTTCATGGAAGGCGAGGAAGTCAGCTTCTTTGCACTGAGCGACGGCGTGAATGTCGTCGCGCTGGCGGGCGCGCAGGATCACAAGCGGGTTGGCGACGGCGATGTCGGGCCCAATACCGGCGGCATGGGCGCCTATTCGCCGGCGCCGGTGCTGACGCCCGCGCTGGAAAGGATCGCGATGGAGCAGTTCATCAAGCCCACTGTCGCTGCATTTGCCGCCAAGGGACTGCCCTATATGGGCGTGCTTTACCTGGGGCTGATGATCACCCGGACCGGTCCCAAGCTGGTGGAATACAATGCGCGCTTCGGCGATCCGGAATGCCAGGTGCTGATGCCGCGGCTGAAGACCGACCTGCTGGAAGCATTGCTGGCAGCGCGGGGTGGCACGCTGGACACGCTCAAGCTGGAATGGCGCGATGCGGTGGCGCTGACGGTGGTGATGGCGTCGAAAGGCTATCCCGGCAGTTATGACAAGGGCCATGTCATCACCGGGCTCGATGCGGCGGCGACGATGCCCGGTGTCACACTGTTCCATGCCGGAACCGAAAAACGGGGCAATGATATTGTGGCCGTGGGCGGGCGGGTTCTCAACATTACCGCCCTGGGCAAGGATGTGGCGGAGGCCAAGGCGCGCGCCTATGCGGCGGCGGACATGATCCATTGGGAGGGCGCATTCTGCCGCCGCGATATCGGCTGGCGGGCCCTGACGCGCGGAAATAAGACGCGCTGAATTTTGGCGCACTGAATTTTAAGGTCTCGTTTACACTTGTGCTCATCGCGGGGCAAAAGCGTTGTTAACATAAGCTCCTGTAGGGTCCGCGCCATATATGCAGGCAGGATCAACCGTGGGGGCCGGCGCCCAATTCAGCAATAGCACAAACGCGCTGACGCAAGAGCGTCTGCGCGGCGCCTTTGTGCTGGCAGAACGCGCGGTGCAGATCGGCTATTGGCGCTATGACCTGATCGATTGCACCCATTTCTGGTCGCCGGGCATGTATGCGTTGATGGGTGTGGACCCTTGCACGACCCCGGATACCGACTGGCTGCGCAGCCACCTGCCGATTGCCGAACAGGTGCATGTCGCGGAAGTCATCGGCGAGGCCGTTCGCACGCGCGAGTCCTTCTTCTATCGCATACGCGATGTGACGCTGGGCCCGCTGCTGCCCGAAAACAAGGCGCAGATACTGGACACCCAGGGCGAAGTCGAGCTGGATGCCGACGGCAATGCGATCGCACTGGTCGGCATCTGCCAGAACGTCACCAGAAAACAGCGCGAAGAGGAAGCCGCCGAGGTCGTCCAGGAACGGTACCGGGCGATGACCCGCGAAGCGTCCGACATCATCGTATTTCGCACCGTGAAAGGTGAAGTCCTGTTCGCCTCAGAAGCGCTGGAGCGTATCCTGGGCCGCGGTACTTCAGAGATCGATCGCGGCAGCTTCATGAATTTCGTCCATCCCGACGACCTGGAGGATGCGCGCCAGGTCACCATCATCCCCGCGCCGGGTGAAAGCCGCACCGCGACCTACCGCATGCAGCACAAGGACGGCCACTATCTGTGGCTGGAGAGCCTGGTACGCGCCATCTATGACGAGACCACCGGCAGGGTGCGCAACATCGTCTCTGTCAGCCGCGACATCACCGCCCGCAAGCTGCACGAGATGGAGGTCAGGGCGGCGCAGGAGCGCGCGGAGGCGGCCAACAGGGCCAAGTCCGCCTTTCTTGCCAATATGAGCCACGAATTGCGAACACCGCTGAATGCCATCATCGGTTTCAGCGAATTGATGCGCGAGCAGTTGTTCGGGCCTTTGGGCAACGGCCGCTACATTGAGTATGCCAGCCTGATCCACGGTTCCGGCAGGCATCTGCTCGACCTGATCACCGACATGCTGGACATGGCCAAGATCGAGGCCGGAAAGCTGGTGCTGACACCCGAAAGGCAGGAGCTGGCAGGGGCGCTGGAGGACTGCCTGCTCATTCTCAAGGACCAGGCGCAGACGGGTGAAGTGTCGCTGTCCACCGAGATCAAGGGCGCACCGGTGCTGCTGGTAGACCGCCGCGCCCTCAAGCAGGTGCTGCTCAACCTGCTATCGAACGCGGTGAAGTTTACCCCGCCCGGCGGCAAGGTGATTGTCTCGGGCTGGAAAGCGCGCGGCCGTGCCTATGTCGCCGTGCGCGACACCGGCATCGGCATATCGGGGGATGACCTGGCCCGGCTGGGCAATCCCTTTGAACAGGCCAAGGTCAATCCGCTGCATGCCGGCGGCGGCACTGGCCTGGGACTGGCGCTGGTGAAAGCGCTGGTGGAAAAACAGGGCGGCAAGCTGGTCATGGAAAGCCAGCTAGGCGCCGGAACCACCGTGATCGTGGACTTCCCTTTGGCCGTGAAAGCCAAGGGCGCACAAGCCGGTTGACAGGACGGCCGGCGCTGGGCAATCAGCCTCATGCTTCTGTGGGCGGGTTTTCTTTCCATCCTGATCGGTATCGCGGCGCTGGCCATTGACCGGCGCGCGGCGCATTTCATCTATGACCATGTCAGTGGCAGCGCGCACCGTCGGCTGGACGCGATCACCCATTATGCCAAGGCCGGTCACTGGCTGGCAGCGGCGGTCCTGGCCCTGATCGTGGCGGCGGCCCTGCGCCATTTCGACGTGCTGGCGCGCGAAGTCTCCATGCTGGTCAATTACAGCCTGGCCTTCATCGCCAGTCTCACCCTGGGCAGCGCCATCCTGCATGTCATCAAGCTGGTGCTGGGTCGCCGCCGCCCGCGCGACGACATGGAGATGGGGCTCTATGGCTTCATGCCGCTGGCCTTCAATCCCGATTACAATTCTTTTCCCAGTGGCCATGCGCTGACCATCTGCTGCGTGGCGGTGATCTTCACCTGCGTCTGGCCGATGTGGTGGCCGGCATGGTTCGCCATTGCCGCCGTGCTGGCTGTGACGCGGGCGCTGTTGACGGCACACTTTGTCAGCGATGTCCTGATCGGCGCCGGCATCGGACTGATCGCGGCGCGTGAAGTTCTGCTGCTGGGCTTTCCCGGCTTTTCGCCGGGCTGGTTCTAAGTCCGCCGCGCCCGGAAAAAATCGCGCAGAATTTCACCGGCTTCCAGGGCGTGCGGCTCGGTCTGCGTGACAACAGGACGATGATGACAGGTCGGCTGTTCGAAGAAGCGCGGGCCATGCAGCACCGCGCCGCCCTTGGGATCGCAGGCCGCGAACACCAGCCTGCCCACCCGCGCCATCGCAATCGCACCGGCACACATGGCACAGGGTTCCAGGCTGACATAGAGCGTCGTGCCGATCAGGCGTTCATTGTTGATGGCCCTGGCACCGCTGCGCATCACCAGCATCTCGGCATGGGCGGTGGGATCTTTCAATTCCAGGATGCGGTTGCCGTCTTGCGCCAGCAGCGCGCCGTCCGGCCCCAGCAGAACGGCGCCCACCGGCACTTCGCCGCGCAGCGCCGCCGATTTCGCTTCTTCCAGCGCCAGTGCTATGGCTTCGCCGTCATTCATGGGCTGAGGAGTTAGCATTGCCGGCCAAGGAAAAGCCAGTCGCCCCCACTTCCATTGCCAAGGGCGACCGGATTGCAAAGGTCATCGCCCGGGCCGGAATCTGCTCGCGCCGCGATGCTGAAAAGCTGATCGCGGAGGGGCGGGTAAAACTGGATGGCGTGGTGGTGACATCCCCTGCCCTGAACGTCACCGCAAACAATGTCCTGCAGGTGGATGAAAAGCCGCTGACCGAACCGGAAGGCGCGCGGATGTGGCGCTATCACAAGCCCAGCGGCCTGGTGACGACCCACAAGGACGAAAAGGGCCGCGACACGGTCTTTGCTGCCCTGCCCAAGCATCTGGGCCGGGTGGTGTCGGTGGGGCGGCTGGACTTCAACACCGAAGGCCTGTTGCTGCTGACCAATGACGGCGAGATCGCGCGGCGCATGGAAATCCCCTCTGCCGGCTGGAGCCGCGTCTATCGCGTGCGATTGTTCGGCAAGGTGACCCAGGCCGATCTGGACAAGCTTGCCAGCGGCATGACCATCGACGGGGTGAAGTACGGCCCCATCGTCGCCGACCTGGAACGCAGCAAGGGCCTGAACAGCTGGGCCACGGTGTCACTGAAGGAAGGCAAGAACCGCGAGATCAAGCGGGTGATGGAGCGGCTGGGCCTGAAGGTGTCCCGCCTGATCCGCACCGCCTATGGCCCCTTCGCGCTGGGCCAGCTTGCCGAGGGCCAGGTCGAGGAAATCCCGGCCCGCCTGTGGCGGGAAAAGCTGGGAATCGGTCGCAAAAAACGTGCTGACCACGAGGATTGAAAGCTGCTAGAAGCCGCCCACACCGACCGGAGACGCAGGCCATGGGCAGCATGAAAGACAAGCGCAAGAGCCAGCTCACGCCCCCCTACGCCGCGGAAACCAAGGATGTGCGCTTTGCCGGGACCTTTGAGGTGCTGGTGCCGGTGCCCGAGCGCAACAAGCCGCAGCGGGTGCCCTTGCAGTTCCCCACCCTGTCGGCCGCCGAGAACTGGATGCATACCCCGGATGGCAAGGACATGATCGCCGAGATCCTGAAAGAAGCCAAAAAGGGCTGAGACGCGCGGGTTCCGCCCAAACCGGCATTGTTGTAACCTTTCTGCGCCGCGACCGAATTTTCTCCACGGAGCCGTGTTTGATCGCCCAGGAGGCGCAGTACCGGGACTGGATGCTGGCAAGCCTTGCAGGCGATGCCGCAGCCTACCGAATGCTGCTTCAGGGACTGACCCGGCATCTGAGGAGTTATTATGCGCGCCGGCTGGACAACGGCGCAGCCGAGGACGCTGTGCAGGAAACGCTTATCGCCATACACGCGCGCCGCGCGACCTACGATCCGGCCCTGCCCTTCACGGCCTGGGTATACGGCATCGCGCGCTACAAGCTGATCGACGAGTATCGCCGCACCAAGCGCCGCGCCACGGTGCCGCTGGACGAAGCCGGGGACCTGTTCGGCCATGATGAGGCAACTGACGCGATTGCCCGGCGCGATGTGCGCAAACTGCTGGACAAGCTGCCGGAGGCCAAGCGCCGGCTGGTAGAAGACATCAAGCTGCGTGGCGTCTCGGTGGCGGATGCGGCCGCGCGCACCGGCCTGTCGGAATCCGCCGTGAAGGTCACGGTGCACCGGGCGATCAAGGCGCTGGGCGAAGATCTGGAGCGGGACCCCAATGCGGACCGATGACCTGATTGCGCAGCTTTCCAGCGGGCTGGAGCCGGTGAAGACCGGCGCCGTGACCCGCCTGCTGCTGATTGCGGTTGCCGCCGGGCTCGCAGCATCTGCCCTGGTGATGCTGACGGTCCTGGGCTTGCGCCATCATTTCGCCGAAGCCATCACCGGGTTCGGCATCTGGATGAAGTTTGCCTACACCTTCGCGCTCATTGCCTTCGGCTTCGGGCTGGTGGAACGGGCGGGACGGCCCGGTGCCGACATGCTGCGGCCAGCCCTTCTTCTGGTCTTGCCGTTTGCGGCCATTGTCCTGCTGGCGGCCCTTCAGATGGCAGCGCCGGGTGCGGACATGCACCAGCTGGTCATGGGGCGATCGACCAGCCTGTGTGCTGTCGCCATTCCGCTGGTCGCGGCGCCAAGCCTGGTCGCGGCCTTCTGGGCGCTGCGGCAGCTGGCACCGACCCGGCTGGGACTGGCCGGCGCAGGGGCCGGAATGTTCGCCGGAGCGATGGGGGCATTCGTCTATGCCTTTCATTGCCCAGAGGATTCCGCTCCATTTGTAGCGGTTTGGTACACCCTATGGATCTCGTTAACTTCCGTAATCGGTGCATTTGCTGGCCGCTGGGCGCTGCGTTGGTAAGCGGCTGTCAACCTTTTGGGTGTTAGCTTGCGCCAACGAATTCCGTTGGAGACCGTCCAGATGCGTAAAACAATCACCCTCGCCCTTGCGGCTGCTGTCCTCACTTTTGGAGGCATAACCGCCCAAGCGGACCAATTGCAGGACGGCGCCATGGCGTTCCAGAACGGCAATTACAGCCGTGCGCTGGCCTCGTGGCGTCCGCTGGCTGCCCAGGGCAACGCGGTTGCCCAGAACAATCTGGGCATCATGTTCCTGGACGGCAAGGGCGTTGGCCAGAACACCAGCGAAGCTGTTCGCTACCTGTCGCTGTCGGCTGCTGCCGGCTCGTCGCTCGGCCAGAACAATCTGGGCGGCCTGTATCGCGACGGCAAGGGCGTTCCGCGCGACTATAACAAGGCGGCGCAGTGGTTCTCTGCTGCTGCTTCCCAGGGCAATTCCGCCGGCATGTACAATCTTGGCCTGATGTATGAAATGGGCCAGGGCATGAAGCCGGAGCCCTTCCACGCTTACATGTGGTACGCGCTGGCCGCCGACATGGGCAACATGCCCAACGCTGCCGCGCATCGCAACAATCTGTGGTCGCGCATGACCCCCGCTGCCCAGAACCAGGCCCGCTCGCTGGCCGTGGCCTGCAAGCGCTCCAATTACAAGGGTTGCCGCTAAACCTCGACCTCTATCGAGACCTGGGAAAACGGCGCTGGAAACAGCGCCGTTTTTCTTATTTGAACCGCGAATAGAGTTCTTCGATCACCTTCACCGCGCGCACGGATTCTTCGCGGTCGATGACTTCGTGATCGTCATTGTAGCCCTTGAGGTCGCCGCCCTCCACCGCCTGCACCACGATGCCGTCGGTGCGCGACAGCACCGAGACGTCGCGATAGTAGAAGCCGTAATTGACTTCCGCCTGCGGGATCAGCCAACCGATCTGGCCGCGCACCGGCACGATGCTTTCGTCCTTCCACAGCGCGCGCGCGCCATAGCCGGTGCAGTTGATCACCGTTTTTTCCTTCAGCTTGCCCATCTCGCCGGGCGCATGAAATTCGCGCATCTCGACCTTGCCGCCGGCGAGGCGGAAATCGTTCATCAGCTGGTGGGCGTAATCATGGACGTTGAACTGGAGGGTCTCGGACCGGCGGACATGCGCCACCGGGAAGGGCGTGGCGCCGGGCGGCAATATCTGCGGCCGGGGCGAGAGATCGGCGATCAGGTGCTGGTATTCGCCGAAGCCCATGGTGTTGCGGCTTTCCGATGCGGCGCGCATCTCTTCGAACGGCACATCGGACAGCACATAGCGATCGCTGAAGCAGACCGGATTGCCCGGCAGGCCCAGCCAGCTTCGCCAGCTCTTCCACGACACGCGCGCCATCTGTTCCCACAGGGCGCCGAATTGCGGGCCGGCTTCCTTGTCGAGGGCGATGCGCGAATCCGGAGTCCAGCCGCCGGTGGCACGGGACGAGCGCGTCTGCGGCAGCAGATCCTTGCAATAGATGGTGACCTGCGCGCCTGCCCGCTGGGCCTGGATGGCGCTGGTGAGACCCAGCGCACCGCAGCCGATCACGGCGATTTCCTTGGGCGAGCGTTCCATCGCCTTGCCCACGGCGATGGCGGCAGAGCCCCAACTGAGCGACCAGCCCGAACCGCCATGGCCGTAATTGTGGACCACCAATGTGTCGCCCACCATTTCGGTATCCAGGCGCGGCCCGGCGGCGCGGAACGGGCGCAGGCAGACGGTGATGTCGAACAGGCGGTCGGGATGGGCGCGCACGGGCGCCAGCGGCGGGACGATGTCTTCCACGGCGAGGCCGGGAATGCGTGCGGATTGGGCGGCGCAGCCACCGAGCGCAGCAAGGGAGCCAAGAAGAAGCCTGCGATCAAGGGTCATCGCGAGGCTCTCTGTCTGGCGGCATCGGCGTTGGTTCGCAGTTGCTGGACGCGGTTCTGGAGGGAGGAGATATCCGGCGCAGGCGTGGAAGCCACGGCGCGGCCGGTGATGGCGGGATTGCGCCCGGCCACGTCTTCGAGGAAATCGCCGGGGGCGTGGACGAACTTCTTGTTGTCACTGACGGCCAGGCCGGCGGCGACCGCGATCTCCTTCACGAAGGTCACGCAATTGTGGGTGTCGATCTCGTAGGAGGGCTGGGGCCAGGTGCGCCACTTGTGTTCCACCGCCATGACCGCGCGATACTGGTCGTCGGTGATGGTGAAGGCGAAATGGCGGATGGAATCGTCGACATAGGCGTCGGTGAGAGCTTCGTCGTCCAGCGCCCCTTCGACGGGGTGCCACAAGACATCGATGAAGATGTTTTTCGCCGAGAAGCCGAGATGAACCTTGACCGGCGTGCCGTCGTCGGTCGTGCCCTTCATCACCACGAAGCCATGCGGGAAGTCGGTGTTCAGGCCGTCCAGCAGCCGGAACTTGTGGGAATAGAAGGTGATGGTGACGGCGGCTTGGGCGGGGAATGTGATTCCCAGCAGCAAGGTCACCAACGCCAGAATACGCAGCACGCCGAACTCTCCCGATTTCACCCCGGCCTATTTGGCCGGTTCGCAGGCGGGTTCGCAAGTGCGGCAGTTCGGACGGATTATTCGGCGGCGACGGACAGGGCGGTGGGGGGATGGACCTGGCGGCCCATGGTCCAGTTGCTGCGCATGCGGACCTTGGGATTGGGGGAGCACCAGATCTCGCCCGAATCGTCCAGGGCGACGACCCAGATCAGGTTGTGCTCCTCGCCATAGTCGATCACGGCAAAGGCGGTGCCCTTGCCCTTGCCTTCTACGGTGACGGGGAAGGAGGGATTGAGTTGGGTGAACGCGCTCATCTTGTGCCCGATAAGATCTTCGAGGGGCAATAACGCGCCACAATCGAAAAGGCGGCAGGTGATGTTGGAGCGGTTACGTACCACTAGCCGGGCGCTGGATACGCTCGGCGTCGGTGGTGTGGAGGTGTTTTTCCGCAGGCCGAAAGCAAGGCGTTGCGAAAAGCATAAAGCCCTCCGTGGGGAGGGCTTTAGCGGGATTCAGATCGGCAAGGTGCCCTAGTGAAGGGCGCCCAGCAGATACAGAATCAGGATGATGATCAGGATGGTACCGACAATGCCGGAGCCGCCACCGACGCCGAAGCGCGAATAGCCGAAGCCGCCGCCGGCAAGAAGAAGAACGATCAGGATGATCAATAGAATGGACATGAAATTACCTCGCTGTATTGGAGAGGTAATGTCGAAGTGGCGGGAAAGTTCCCTTTACGGAAGTATCCGGAAGCGGCGCAGGACGGCGTAGCTGACCGCGATCAGCAGGACACAGAAGCCCAGAACCGCCCAGAAGCCTTCGCGGCCGGTGGCCCAGGGGATGCCGCCGACATTCATGCCGAAGGCGCCCACCACGAAAGTGGGCGGAAGCAGCAGGGTGGAGATCACGGTCAGGGCGGAAAGACTGCGGTTGGTGGTGGAGGCGATTCGGGTCTCGATCTCTTCGTACAGAAGGCGGGCGCGATCGGCGAGCGCGCCGGCATCGCGGTCGAAATCCTCGGCGTCCTGCAGCAGTTGGGAGAGATAAGGGACGAGCGGCGAGCCGGTGTCGCCGCGCCGGGCGCTGGTGGCGCGGTTGACGGCGCGGGTGAGCGCGGAGAATTCGCGGGAGTAGCGCGACAGTTCGCGGCGCAGCGGGCCCAGCCGGGCCTGGTCGCTGTTGCGGTCGGCCAGCACTTCATCCTCGATGCGGCCAAGCTTGGCGGTCAGCACGACAAGACGGTTTTCGACCAGGCCGGCGAATTCCTCCTGCAGGGTGGCGATGACATGGGCGGGGCGGTCCAGCGCCTGCCCGCTTTCCACGGCGCGGCGCACATATTCAACGGCGCGCAGGGAATGGCGGCGGGCGGTGATGAGATGCGTGCCGTCCATCCAGAAATGGAAGCGCCCTGCCCCCAGGCTGTGATCGGCGAAATCGCGTTCGATATCGGGCAGCACGCCCCAGCCGCCTTCGGGGGTGAGATGGAGCTGGATGCGGTCTTCGGTGCCCAGCAGCAGTTCGCGGGCCTCGGCGGGGATGGGCTCGAAATTTTCCAGGAAGCGGCGGGCGCGATGGTCGGCCAGGCTCAGGTGCAGCCAGGACCAGTCATGGGGTTGGGCGAGATGGCGGCCCAGGGTCTCGTCGGTGACGCGGATGGCGGCGGCGCCCTGGAACAGGAAGCCGAAGACAAGGCCGGCGCAACGCTCCAGCGACATCAGGCGCGAAGCATCTGCAGGACCATGTCGGCCATGCTGCCCAGCGCCATGGGCTTGAAGACGGTCTTGATGCCGCGCGCGCGCAGGCTCGCGGAGCGTTCGGGATCGGTGGAATAGCCCGACATCATCATCACCTTCAGCGCCGGGCGCAGCGCCAGCGCCTGCTCCACCAGATCATAGCCGTCCATGCGCGGCATCCGGATGTCGGTGACCAGGAGCGTGATGCTGTCATGGGCGTTCAGCAATTCCAGCGCCTCGACGCCATCTGCCGCGGCCAGCGCCGTGATACCCTTAAGTTCCAGCTTTTCACAGAAGGCCTCGCGCAGCTGGGCCTCATCGTCCGCTATCAAAACCTGCGCTGTCATCACGGCAAGCCTTTCGTGCCATCTTCGGCGACTGGGCGCGGACGCTAGACGTGCTGGCCGCCATTGATCATCAATTCCGCACCGGTGACGTAGGACGACTGATCGGTACACAAATAGTATATCGCTTTTGCGACCTCGCTGGGTTGTCCCAATCTGCGAAGCGGGATTGTTTCCACAATTTTGTCGGTTCCCGGTGACAGGATGGCGGTGTCTATTTCGCCCGGCGCGATGGCGTTGACGCGCACCCCCGAGGGACCGAAATCGGCTGCCATCTCGCGCGTCAGCGCGGCCAGCGCCGCCTTGCTGGTGGAATAGGCGGTGCCCGCGAACGGATGCACGCGGCTGCCGGCGATGGAGGTGACGTTGACGATGGCGCCCTGGGCCTTGGCCAGCTCGTTCTTCAGGCCCTGGGCCAACCATATGGTGGAGAAGAAATTTACCTCGAACACGCGGCGCCACAGTTCCTGAGAGGACTCCAGCGCGTTGAGGCGGCTGGCGGCTTCATCGCCCGGTTTCTTGGGACTGATGGCGGCATTGTTGACCAAGGCGTGGAGCTTGCCATCCGTCAGCCGTTCGCGCATCTCGGCGATGGCGCGCTGGGTGTCGGCCGGGTCGGCCAGGTCGACCTGGATGTGATCTTCGGGGCCGGCGGCCCAGGGGCAATTCTCCGGGAAGGCGTGGCGCGAGCAGGTGATGACCCGCCATCCGGCGCTGGAGAAGCGCTTGACGGTGGCATGGCCGATGCCGCGGCTGGCGCCGGTCAGGATGAGGGTGTGTTTTTCTTCGGGGGTCTCAGGCATCCGCGCAGCTTAACATCTCTCGATGCGGGATGCACAGGCGCTGCGACGGTCACCAAGTATAGGACATATGCACCATGCCGCCATCCGGTGCGGCTTCCAGCTCGGTATGGATGCGGTAGCGGCGCTCGAGCGGGGTGGTGACGAGCAGTGCATAGCCCCCGGCGATCGCGGAACTTGCCAGGGTGTCGTACCAGTGATGCTTGTCGGCCTGGACGCGGCTGTAGGAGACGAACTGGCTGGCGGCCATGGCCGGCAGGCCATACTGCCAGCCGTAGCGGCGCCACAGGAAGGCCGAGCCGGAGGCCGACAGGGCCGTGGTTTCGGACGGGAAGGATTTCCAGTCCGAACCGTCGGGGCGGCGTTCGCGCACGATCTGCTTGAGGGCATAGGCGGTGCCGACGGTCAGCACGGTTTCCTCGGCCAGCTGCCACAGGCCCTTGCGGTCATGCTTGTAGAAGACGACGCCCGCCGCAATCACCGGCACGGCGATGGCGACTCCGGTGCCCACGCTTTCGATCGCCTTCTGGCGGCTGGACAGGGGCGCGGCCAGCGCCGGCAGCGGCACGGCGAGCAACAGCGAGAGGGCAAGGCGCGTAGAGCGGCGGAACATGGAGGCATTCCTTCAGCGGGTGAACATCATGCGCTGGAGAACTTCGTCCCGCTTGATGAAATAGTGATACAGGGCGCCGGCGACGTGCAGCACGATGAACCCCAGCAGCACATAGACCAGTATGTTGTGAATGTCGCCTGCCTCATGGCCCCAGGCGCTGCCGTTGGGCGCGATCTGCGGGAAGGTAATGAGGCCGAGGAATTTTACGTCCCAGCCGCGCGAATTGGTCGCCGCCCAGCCCAGGATGGTCATGATGAAGACCAGCGCATAGAGCATGAAATGGGTGAACTTCGACAACAGCGCTTCCCACGGCGCCAGTGAGGTCACCGGCTTGACCGGGTTCAGCAGGCGCCAGACGAAGCGCGCCACGATCACCACCAGGATGGCCGCGCCGATGGAGAAGTGCCAGTTCACCCAGCCCTCATTGAGGGTCTTGCGGCCGATATGGGGCATGATCGAACCCACGGCATACTGCGCCGCCAGCAGCAGAAAAATCAGCCAGTGGAAGAGCTTTGCGAAAGCGTTGTAGTTCCCCGACGGCACGGCCATGTGACGCTCCCCTTTTTTTGATCCGGTCACGCTAGAGCAGATGTCGGCCGCAAGCTGCGAGTAAAACGCAGGCGCGCTGGTTAGGGGCGTTAAAGATTCCCAACCTCGGGCGCTGATTCACTCGGTTTCGGCGTGGGGCTCAAGCCCGGCGGGGTCCTGATGGATGATGACTTCCGCACCGGGGAAGGCGGCCATCAGGTCGTGCTCCACCTCATCGCTGACGGTGTGGGCTTCTGACAAGGGCATGGCCGGGTCCATTTCCAGATGCACCTGGATGAAGGTGGAAAGGCCGGCCTGCCGGGTCTTGAGATCGTGCAGGTTTCGCACCGCGCCATGGCCGCGCACGATGGCACGAATACGGGCGCGGTCTTCGTCCGGCAGTTCGCGGTCCATGAGCTGATCGAGCGAGGACCGGCCGACGCCCCAGGCGGTGTAGAGCATCACCACCGCCACTGCCATCGCGATCAGGGGATCGGCCAGCGGCCAGGCAAACCAACTCGTCAGCACCAGCGCCAGCACCACGCCCAGATTGGTGATGAGGTCGCTGGAATAATGGCTGCGGTCGCCCTCTATCGCCAGGCTGCCGGTGCGGTCCACCACCCGGCGCTGATAGATCAGCAGCGCGATGGTGGAGAGGATGGAGACGAACATCACGGCAAGCGCAGGGATGGAATTGTCGATCGGTTCGGGCGTGATGATGCGGCCCACCGCCTCGAGCACCAGGAACAGCGCGGAGGCGATGATGAAGGCGCCCTGCGCCAGGCTGGCCAACGGCTCGGCCTTGCCGTGACCGAAGCGGTGCTCGGCATCGGCGGGCGTGACGGCATGGCGGATGGCGACGAAATTGAGGCTGGAGGCGAACAGGTCGAGCGCGGAGTCAGCAAGACTCGCCAGCAGCGCCACCGAATGCGACGCGAAATAGGCGCCGGCCTTGATCGTCACCAGGAACAGCGACACCAACACCGAGGCGATGGCGGCGCGGCGCATCAGGCGTGCAGCGATGATCCTGCGGCCGCCATCTGACAACGTGTTGCCGGACAGGTGAATCGCCTCACTCACGGAAACAGCCTTTCGGTGGTCCAGGGCGAAGCGGCGTCGGTGCGGCTATAGACCAGCCGGTCGTGCAGGCGGAACGGACGGTCGCGCCAGAACTCGATGCGCAGCGGCGTGATGCGCCAGCCGGTCCAGTGGGGCGGGCGGGGCACCTTGGTGAGGCCGTATTTGAGCGCGTATTCGGCGATGGCTTTCTCGAACACCCAGCGCCCTTCCATGGGGCGCGACTGGGGCGAGGCCCAGGCGCCGATCTGGCTGTCCTTGGGGCGGGTGGCGAAATAGGCGTCGGCCTCGGCGTCCGAAACTTGTGCGATCGCGCCCTTCACGCGCACGGCGCGGCGCAGGCTTTTCCAGTGGAAGTTCAGCGCGGCGCTGGGATTGGCGGCCAGCTCGCCGCCCTTGATGCTTTGGGAATTGGAGAAGAAGACAAAGCCGTTCGCGTCGGCGCCCTTCAGCAGCACCATGCGCACATTGGGGGTGCCGTCGGCATCGGCGGTGGCCAGCGCCATGGCGTTGGGATCGTTGGGCTCGGAGGCCTGCGCCTCGGTCATCCAGTCCTGGAACAGCAAAAAGGGATCGGGGCGCGGGGTAATGCCGCCATCGTCCAGAGGTCCGCCTGTCTCCATCGTCATGGGGACCTCCTAGCAGTTTGGCCGGGAGCGCGGTAGCCTTCGCGCATGCACAAGAGAATGGCATTCATTTCGGTCTGCCTCTGCCTCGCCTTGTCGGCGGCCCCCGCCGCCTCGGCGCTGGCCCGCACGGGGCCGGAAATCGCCGCCGCTTTTGATTCCGGGCTCGCGGCCTATGACGCGGGCAATTATGAGAAGGCCTACAAGATCTGGCTGGACCTGCAGTTCGAGGACGTCGCCGCCATGCGCAACGTCGCCATGATGCTGCGCAAGGGCCAGGGCACGGCGAAAAACCCCAAAAAGGCAGAGGTGATCTTTCAGCGGGCCGCGGAAGCGGGACTTCCCACCGCCCAGTTCGACCTGGCCGACATGCTGCTGAAGGGCGAAGTCGGGCCGCCAGACCTGGAAAGCGCCCTGCCCCTGCTGCAGGCTGCGGCCGCCGCCAATCATCCGCTGGCGCAGTACCAGCTTGGCCAGTTCTACGAGACCGGCGCGCCGCCGCTGGTACCGCAGAACCTGGAGATGGCGCGCAAGCTTTATGCCGCCGCCGCCAGCCACGGCATGAAGGACGCCGCCGCGCGCGCGGCCTTCATGGGGCCTCCGGCCGAGACTACCGCCGCCCAGACATTGCCCCCGGCCAAGACCCAGGCCTTGCCGCAACCACCGGTTTCCCAGACGGGTCCGCAGGCCGCTCCGCAAGCCGGCCAGCCGACAGGCCAGCCAACAGGACAGTAGGCTGGCAAGCCGGAAATCCGTCCCTATATTGGGACCAAGGGCGAATCCGCCCAAAGGACCATGATGAAAGACCCCTACGAAATCCTCGGCGTTCCCAAATCGGCCAATGAGGCCGAGATCAAGAAGGCCTTCCGCGCCTTGGCCAAGAAGCATCACCCCGACAAGCATGCGGGCGATGCGTCGGCGCAGAAGAAGTTCCAGGAGATCAGCGGCGCCTATGACATCCTGGGCGACAAGGAAAAACGCGCCCAGTTCGATGCCGGCGCCATCGGGCCGGACGGCAACCCGCGCGGCTTTGATCCGCGCGCCGGGGGCGGCTTTCGCCAGGGCAATCCGTTCGGCGGCGGCGGATTTAATCCCGGCGCGGGCGGCTTCAAGTTCAGTTTCGACGATGCGGAGCATGGCCCCGGCGCGGCGGCAGGCTTCGAGGACATCTTTGCCGACCTGATGGGCGGGCGGCGCGGTGGTGCGCGCACGGCACGGGCCCAGAAGGGTGAGGACTTTTCCGCTTCCGTCACCGTCAGTTTCGAGGAAAGCGTCAATGGCGGCACGCGCCGCGTGGTGCTGCAGAATGGCGAGCAGATCGACGTCAAGATTCCGGCTGGAGTGAAAGACGGCCAGACTATTCGGGTAAAAGGCCGCGGCGGCGCGGGCCGCAGCGGTGGGCCCAATGGCGATATCCTGCTGACGGTGTCGGTGGCGGTGCATCCCTTCATGACCCGCGAAGGCGACAATATCCGCATGGACCTGCCGGTGACGCTGAAGGAAGCGGTGCTGGGCGGCAAGGTGCCGGTGCCGACCCTGACCGGCACCGTGTCGCTGAGCGTGCCGCCCAATTCCAACACCGGCAGCACCCTGCGCCTCAAGGGCAAGGGCGTGGGCGGGACGGGCGATCTGTATGTCCGGCTGGTGGTCAGCCTGCCGGACAAGGCCGACGAGTCCCTGAAGAGTTTCCTGGAGGGATGGGAAGGCAACTATGACCCCCGGGCCCGGATGCGGTAAGGCATTGTAAATACTCGTTTTTTGCCTTGCCCAATTTCGGCCTTGGAAACTGGCTTATTCGGGGTAAATGACTAGAGTTCGCGCCAAGCGCGCCAAGTTCACCGGGGAATAAGCATGTCTTTTGAAGGACTCATGAAGGGCAAACGCGGCCTGATCATGGGCGTCGCCAACCAGCACTCCATCGCCTGGGGCATTGCCCAGGCGCTGCATGGCGCAGGCGCGGAACTGGCCTTTTCCTATCAGGGCGATCTGTTCAAGAAGCGCGTTCTGCCGCTGGTCGAGCCGATGAAGCCCGCCGCGCTGATCGACTGCGACGTCACCAGCCCGGCCTCGCTGGACGCCGCCTTTACCGAGCTGGAGAAGGTCTGGGGCACGCTGGACTTTGTGGTCCATGCGATCGCGTTCAGCGACAAGGAGCAGCTGAAGGGTCGTTACGTTGATACCACGTCGGACAATTTCCGCATGACGATGGACATCAGCTGCTATTCCTTCACCGCCGTCGCGCAGCGCGCCGAGAAGCTGATGCCCAATGGCGGCAGCATGGTGACCCTGACCTATCTGGGCGCCGAGCGGAACATGCCTCACTACAATGTGATGGGCGTGGCCAAGGCGGCGCTGGAAGCCAGCGTGCGCTACATGGCCGAAGACCTGGGCAAGAAGAACATCCGCGTCAATTCCATCTCGGCCGGGCCGATCAAGACGCTGGCCTTCGCGGGCATTGCCGACAGCCGCTATATCCTGAAGTGGAACGAATACAATTCCCCGCTGCGCCGGACCGTGACGCAGGCCGAAGTCGGAAATTCTGCGCTGTATCTGTTGAGCGACATGGGCAGCGCGGTGACGGGCGAGAATCTGCATGTCGATGCGGGCTATCATGTCGTGGGCATGAAGGCGGAAGACGCGCCCGATATCGTCGTGCCGCAGAAGAATGAGCCTTGAACTACCCGAAGGCGTAACGCTGTATTTCGCGCGCCACGGCCAGACCCAGGCCAATGTGGAAAAGCGCTTCTCCGGTTACAAGGATACGCCGCTCACCGAACTGGGCCTGGCCCAGGCGCGTGATGTCGGGCTGATCCTGAAGCGCGAACTTGGCGATGCGACGGGGTACAATTTTGTGTGCAGCCCGCTGGCCCGCGCCGTCACCACCATGAAAATCGCGCGGCAAACCATGGGGCTGAGCGAAGATGGTTTTTCCACCGACAACCGGCTGAAGGAAATCGACCTGGGCGTGTGGGACCAGTTGACCAATGAGGAAGCGCGGGCGGTGAGCCCGACCCTGTTCGAGCAGCGCGGCAACGACAAATGGCATGTGCGGGTGCCGCAGGGCGAGAATTATGCCGAGGTCGCGTCGCGGGTGACCGACTGGATGCGCGAACTGAAGGCCGATACCGTTGCCGTCAGCCATGGCGCCACCACCCGCATATTGCGCGGCTTGCTGGCGGGACTGCACTGGCGGGAGATGAGCGCGCTGGACGAGCCGCAGGGCGTTGTGTTTCGTGTGCAGGGCGGCGCGGTCATGCGGCTGGACCCGTAAGGTATATTGACGCTGTTTGTTTGAGGGCCTGATGGATATTCCCGACGATATTTTTACCGAGCCAAGCGATGTCGATGACAACACGCTGAGCAACCTGGGGCCGCTGCGCCGCCTGGCCGGGGTGTGGGAAGGCAAAATGGGCGTGGACGTCAATCCCAAGGCGGATGGGCCGGAGCGGCGCGAATTCGTCGAGCGGATCGAACTGCAGCCGATCGACCCGCAGGCCAATGGGCCGCAGCTTCTGTATGGCCTGCGCTATCACACCCGGATCATCGCCTCCGACGAAGACACCACCTTTCACGACCAGGTCGGATATTGGCTGTGGGAGCCCGCCACCGGGCTGGTGATGCAGAGCCTGGCCATTCCGCGCGGACAGGTGGCGCTGGCATCGGGACAGGCGACGCCGGATTCAAACCAGCTTGTGCTGACGGCGACCCGGGGGACGACGGAATATGGCATCGCCTCCACCACCTTCCTGGAAGCGGCCTTCCGTACCGATGCCTATCGCATCGAGGTCAATTTCAATCCGGACGGAAGCTGGAGCTATATCCTGGACACCACCTTGATGGTGCATGGCAAGCCCTTCCCCCACCGGGATATCAACACCCTGGTGAAGGTGTCCGAGCCGACGCCCAACCCGGTGCTGCTGCCCCGCCAGTTCTGACACCAGGCGGCGCCGGGGTTCCCAAAAACAGCCATTTGGGCTATCCCCTGAGCCATGTCTTTCAACAGCTTCGGTCACCTGTTTCGCGTCACCACCTTCGGCGAAAGCCATGGGCCGGCCATTGGCTGCGTGGTGGATGGGTGCCCGCCGGGTATCGCGCTGACGGAAGGCGACATCCAGCCCTGGATGGAAAAGCGCCGTCCGGGCCAGAGCAAGTTCGTCACCCAGCGGCAGGAGCCGGATACGGTGAAGATCCTGTCCGGCGTGTTCCAGGACGAGCGCATGGCGCAGCAGCTCACCACCGGCACGCCCATCGGGTTGCTGATCGAGAATACCGACCAGCGGTCCAAGGACTATGGCGACATCCGAGACAAGTTCCGGCCCGGTCATGCCGACTATACCTATGACGCCAAGTATGGCGTGCGCGACTATCGCGGCGGCGGGCGGCAGAGCGCGCGCGAGACCGCGACGCGGGTGGCGGCGGGCGCGATTGCGCGGCTGGTGCTGGACCAGATGTTCGGCAAGGTGACGATCCGCGGCGCGCTGGTGCAGATGGGGACGCAGAAGATCGACCGCGCCAACTGGTCGTGGGACGAAGTGAACAACAATCCGTTCTTCTGCCCGGACGCCAAGGCGGTTGAGGGCTGGACCGACTATCTGGAAGGCATCCGCAAGGCGGGCTCTTCGGTAGGCGCTGTGGTGGAAGTGGTTGCCGAAGGCATTCCCGCCGGGCTGGGCGCACCGGTCTATGCCAAGCTGGATAACGAGCTGGCGTCGGCATTGATGAGCATCAATGCCGTGAAGGGTGTGGAGATTGGTGACGGGTTTCTCACCGCATCCATGACCGGCGAGGAAAATGCCGACGAGATGCGGATGGGCAATGATGGCAAGCCGATCTTCATGGCCAACCATGCGGGCGGGATATTGGGCGGCATTTCCACCGGCCAGCCGGTGGTGGCGCGGTTTGCGGTCAAGCCGACCTCGTCCATCCTGTCGCCGCGCAAGACCATCGATCGCGCGGGCGCGGAAACCGACATCGTCACCAAGGGGCGCCACGATCCGTGCGTGGGCATTCGTGCCGTGCCGGTGGGCGAAGCGATGATGGCGATTGTGCTGGCGGACCAGGCGCTGCGGCACCGCGGGCAGAACGGCTAGCTATTTCCAGCGGAATTCGGACGCGACCACTTTCTTTCCGACGCTGACCTGCGGCTCGGACGGCGGGGTGGCTTTCATCTGCTCTTCGCGGAAGGCGACGCATTCCTTCACTTTGTTGCCCAGCACGGCGAAATCGTCGACCAGCGGCAGGGCACGCAGGAAGCAGTCGTCGAAATAGGTGTATTGATCGTCTTCGCCGCAGCCGAAGCTGGTGCGGTCGGGACGCGCGGCGGTGATGATGACGCGGTTGTCGGCCGCCAGCCCCGGCACGAACTGGCCGGAATAGCAGGACGACACCACCACCACGCTGGGCTTGGAGCCGCAGGCATTGTTCACCACTGCCGTCATCTTGGGCGGCTCCATCACGGCGTCGGCGATGATGATGCCATCGGGGGTGCCGTGGGAGGTGAAATAGATCAGGCAACCCGCCGGGGCGCGGATGCTGAGGTCCCACAGGCCCCGGCCGATATTGGCGATGCTGGTGTCGCGCGCCTTGGAATCGGGGGAGAGAGAAAATTGCTCGATATTGGCGGGGGCGAAACCCAGGGCGGCGAAGTCCTTCACCAGCGTCTTGCGGGCATTGTCGAACACCTGTGAAGGATTGCCGTTATGGGCGTGGTTGTCGCCCGCCACCACAATCACCGCCCATTGGGAGAAGTCGGTGGCCGGCGCGGGGGCGCACGCCACCAGGAGAAGACCCAGGCTGAACAGGAAGCGCCGCATCATACCTTGCCCCTCGCTAAAGCTCGGTGCGTCCGGTCGCTTTCGCAGGTCCACTGGACCTGCTCATGCAGCTCACGCCGCACCACGACCGGACACCAGACGAAATTCGCCCACCAGCTCAATATGCGACGACCAGAGGAATTGGTCTATCGGGGTGATGGGTCCGGGGCGGTAGCCGCCCTGGATCAGGATCGCCGCGTCGCGGGCAAAGGTCGCCGCATCGCAGGAGACATAGGCAATGACGGGGACCTTGGATTTGGCCAGGGCGCGGGCCTGGCTTTCTGCCCCGGCGCGGGGCGGGTCGAGCACCACGGCGTCATAGGGGGCGAGCTCCAGCGGCAGCAGCGGCAGCTTGAACAGGTCGCGGACTTCGGTGGTGACGGGTTTCAACCCAGGGGTTTTGGCAGCAGCGGCCAGGGCGGCCAGCGCCGGGGCGTCCTGTTCCACTGCCTTGACCCTGGCCTTGCGGGCCAATGGGAGCGCGAAGGTGCCCAGGCCGGAGAAGAGATCGGCGATGGACTTGGCCTTGCCGACAATGGCGCGCACGCGGTCCTGCAGCGCCGCCTCGCCTTCGCTTGTGGATTGCAGGAAGACGCCCGGCGGCAGCAGGACGGGGATGCCGTCCATGGCGATTGTTGGGGGCGCGTTCTCGAACACGATGTCCTTGTTGAGGGCAAGCCGCGCGATGCCCAGTCCGGCAAGGCGGGTGGAGAGTTCGGCGGTGAGCGTGGGAGTGAGATTGCGGCTCCAGCGGAAGGCGGCGTCGAAGCCGGTGTCGGTTTGCGTCACATGCAGCTCGGCGGTTTCGCCGGTGCCGAAGACGGGTTCCAGCCTGGCGCGAAGGTGCCCGACCAGCGCGAACAGTGCCGGGGTCAGGACATCGCAGTGATGCATGTCGATGACGGTGTGGGACTTGGCGGCGTGGAAGCCGATATGCAGGCCTTCCACACGGCTGGCGATCTTGAACACGGCGCGGCGGCGGGTGCGCGGCGCGACGATGACGGGGTCCAGGACTTCGGCAATGACCCCGGCCTGCATCAGCGCGTTTTGGACAGCGGCCCGCTTGCCGGCGCGATAGTCGTCGGCGGAGAGGTCCTGCAGCAGGCAACCGCCACAGGTTCCGAAATGGGGACAGATTTCGATCAGGCGAGCTTGCCGGCGAGGTGCACCGCTTCGGCGCTGCGGCCCAGTGCGCCCAGCGCGGTCGCCACGATGCCGTCGGCGTCCAGGCCGGCTTTCGCGTACATCTTTTCGGGCGTGTCGTGGTCCTGGAAGATGTCGGGCAAGGTCATGGGGCGGATTTTCAGGCCGCGATCCAGCAGGCCGTCATGGGCCAGGAAGTGCATGACATGGGCGCCGAAGCCGCCCGCGCTGCCTTCTTCGATGGTGATCAGGACTTCGTGTTCCTTGGCGAGGCGGCGGATCAGGTCGGTATCCAGCGGCTTGGCGAAGCGCGCGTCGGCGATGGTGGGCGACAGGCCGTAACCGGCCATGCGTTCGGCGGCCAGCAGGACTTCCTTCATGCGGGTGCCGAAGCTGAGGATGGCGATGCCGGTGCCTTCTTTGACAATGCGGCCCTTGCCGATTTCCAGCGGAATGCCGACGTCGGGGCGCGCGATGCCGGTGCCCTCGCCGCGCGGATAGCGCAGGGCGCTGGGGCGGTCATTGATCGCCACGGCGGTGGCGACCATGTGCACCATCTCGGCTTCATCGGACGGGGCCATGATGACGAAGTTGGGCAGCGCCGCCAGATAGGCGATGTCGAAGGAGCCGGCATGGGTGCAGCCGTCGGCGCCGACAAGACCGGCACGGTCCATGGCGAAGCGCACGGGCAGCGACTGGATCGCCACATCATGCACCACCTGGTCATAGGCGCGCTGCAGGAAGGTGGAATAGATGGCGCAGAAGGGCTTCATGCCTTCGGTCGCCATGCCGGCGGCGAAGGTCACGCCATGCTGTTCGGCAATGCCGACATCGAAGGTGCGGGTGGGGAAGGCCTTTTCGAACAGGTCGACGCCGGTGCCCGACGGCATGGCGGCGGTGATGGCGACGATGCGGTCGTCCTTGGCGGCTTCCGCGATCAGGGATTCGCCGAACACCTTCTGGTAGGTCGGGGCCTTGGGGGCGGACTTGGCCTGTTCACCCGTCAGGACGGTGAACTTGGAGACGGCGTGATACTTGTCAGGGGCTGCTTCGGCGGGGGCGTAGCCGTGGCCCTTCTTGGTCACGACATGGACCAGCACCGGGCCCTTCATGCGATCGCGCACATTCTCAAGTACCGGGATCAGGTGATCCAGATTGTGGCCGTCGATGGGGCCCACGTAAAAGAAACCCATTTCTTCGAAGAGCGTGCCGCCCATGGCGATGCCGCGGGCATATTCCTCGGTGCGGCGGGCGACGTTGAACAAAGGGCGCGGCAGCAGCTTGCGGCTCAGCCGCTTGGCGAAGTTGCGAAAGCCGGTATAGGGCTGCGACGAGACCAGGCGGGCCAGATAGGCGCTCATCGCGCCGACCGGCGGCGCGATGGACATGTCGTTGTCGTTGAGGATGACGATCAGCCGGTTCTTGTTGGCGCCGGCATTGTTCATGGCTTCATAGGCCATGCCCGCGCTCATCGAACCGTCGCCGATCACGGCGATGACATTGTTGTCGCCGCCCTTGAGATCGCGCGCCACCGCCATGCCGAGGCCGGCGGAGATGGAAGTGGAGCTGTGCGCGGCGCCGAAGGGGTCGTATTCGCTCTCGCTGCGCTTGGTGAAGCCGGACAGACCGCCGGCCTGGCGCAAGGTGCGCATGCGGCTGCGGCGACCGGTGAGGATCTTGTGGGGATAGGCCTGGTGGCCGACATCCCAGATGACACGGTCGGCGGGCGTCTTGAAGACATAGTGCAGCGCCGTTGTCAGCTCGACCACGCCCAAACTCGATCCGAAGTGGCCGCCGGTCATGCTGACGGTGTCAATCAGGTCGGTGCGCAGCTCGTCGGCGAACTGGCGCAGCTGGGACTTGTCCAGCTTGCGCAGGTCGTCGGGCATGTCCACCTGGTCCAGCAGCGGCGTCTTGGTGTTGGGAATGTTCATGCCGTTTCCACGCTTGCTGTCAGGTCGGACGCACCGACTTCAGGGCCACCTGCGCCCATCACGATTTTTTCCAGACGTCCCTCGGCAGATTTGAGCTTTTTTTCGCAATGGCTCTTCAAGGCCTGGCCCCGTTCGTACAGTGCGATGGAGTCTTCAAGATCCACCTCGCCCTGCTCCAGACGGGAGACAATGGCTTCCAGCTCCTTGAGCGCGCCTTCGAAGCTCATATCCTCGATGCGCGGAGCAGGATTTTTGGATGGGGGAATGACAATTCTCCAACAGACCGTGACGGTACGGTGACCTTCGAAACTGCACTGCACCACGATTGCAGCAATAGTGTCGGCAGACCAGCTTCGTGCCCCCGCACCTGCCTGAATTATAGGTCAGGTCCGGGCCCGGACAAGGGCTTTCGTGGCTTTAAGCCCTTGAAGCTGTGGCCTGTTTGTCACGGCTGGGGAAGATGGGTGGCGCGCAGCTGGAGGCTTGAACCGGGCCCACCCTGGGGCAGGCTGGAGACGCCCTGCAGCACGGTCTGCAGCGCCGGCAGGTTCAGCAACGATTCGATGCGGCCGAAAAGGCCCAGGCTGGCCTGCAGCCCCCCGAACACGCTGGAAAGACGGCCCCACAGGCCGGTCGGGCGGGGATAGACCTTGAACACCATGTCGGCGGCGGGAAGCTTGGCCAGGGTGGCCGCCTCCCCCGCCGCGGTCCAGAAGCCGCCCAGGCTGTCGACCAGGCCCCGGGCATGGGCATCCACCCCGGACCAGACCCGGCCGCGCGCCAGGTCCTGGACCTTGTCCAGCGGCAGCTTGCGCCCGGCTGCAACCTTGCGGGTGAAGTCGTCATAGATCACGTCGGCCTGGTGGTTCAGCAGCGCCCATTGTTCGGGCGTGTAGGGCTGCAGCGGGGAATTCATCAGGGTGTTCTTGCCCACCGCCACCGTCTCGGCATTGGCGCCGGCCAGGCCGAGGGTCTTGTCGAAGGAGACCTTGCCGGTGAGGACGCCGATAGAGCCGGTGATGGTGCCGGGTTCGGCCACGATCTTGTTGGCGCTGGTGGCGATGTAATAGCCGCCCGATGCTGCCACGCCGCCCATGCTGACGACCACGGGCTTGCCGGCCTTCTGCGCCATCTTCACGGCGTGCAGGATCTGGTCGGAGGCGGTGACCGAGCCGCCGGGCGAATCCACCCGCAGCACGATGGCCTTGATGTTCTTGTCCTTGGTCGCCTGGCGGATGGCGCGGGACAGGTCATCACTGGCGATGCCGCCTGAGCCGCTGAGCAGCGCGTTCTTCGCGGTGCCGTCGCGGATTTCGCCCGAAGCTTCGACGATGGCAATATTGGGCTTGCCGAAGCCCGCCTCGGTGTCGCTGGCATAACTGGCGAAGCGCACCAGCTTGGCGCCGTCGCCGGCGCGCTTGATGGCGGCTTCGCGGGCCTCGTCGTCATAGCCGACATGGTCAATCAGGCGCGCCTTTACGGCGTCTTCGGTGAACTGGGGGCTGGCATCCAGCGCCGCGACCAGTTCGGGCCGGGTGATCTTGCGCGCCTTGGCCATCTGGGCGGCGGCATCGTCATAGACCGACTGCATCAGCTGGGTGAGCTGCTCGCGGTCGGGCGTGCTCATGCCTTTTTCCATGTACATGTCGGCGGCGGATTTGTACTCGGACCGCTTGGCGATCTGCGGCACGGCATTGATCTTGTCGAGGGTGCCGCGCAGGAAGATTTCGCCGCCGCCGGCGCCGGAAACCGAGAAGGGGCTCTTGGGCTGCATCCAGATCTCGTTCGCTGCGGTGGCGGCAAGGTAATCGCCCAGACCGGCGCCGAAGAAGGCCGTGGCCTGCGCGATCACGAATTTGCCGTGGCTGCGAAAGCGTTCGAGCGCGGTGGAAATTTCCTGCGCCTGCGCGCTGGAGATCGCGCCATTGCCAAGCTGCATCACCACGCCCTTGACGCGCTTGTCCTTTCCGGCGGCCTCAAGTCCCAGCACCACATCCATCACTGTGACGCGACGGGAATTGAAAATGCTGGTGGGGGCGGCGTCGGAATCGGTGATGGCATC
Organism: Micropepsales bacterium; assembly: GCA_038324265.1. Lineage (GTDB taxonomy): Bacteria > Pseudomonadota > Alphaproteobacteria > Micropepsales > Micropepsaceae > Rhizomicrobium. Next base: position 34,329 of record JBBQHU010000019.1, read on the forward strand.
GCGCAGGTCCAGCGCCAGCACCATGTTGGACGGCTTGCCGTCACCCCAGGCCAGACCAACCGCGACCAGCACCAGGACCAGCAGGATCAGGACAACCACGGTCCGGGCGATGCCGTTGATCACCGACATCAGGATGTCGCGCAGCCAGGTGAGAAAACGGATCATGAAATGCCTGCCATCAAAAATGGGGAGAAATCGGGCGTAATGTAACGAAAAAGCCCGGCACCCAACAGGGTACCGGGCTTTGACGTCAAATGTCGGTAAATCAGTTCTTCACGGCGTCGCGGACGGCGTCTTTCATGCCGCCCACGGCGTTCTGCACCTTGCCGGCAGCCTTGTCGGCGGCGCCTTCGGTCTGCAGCTTGGCATCGCCCGTCATCTTGCCGACAGCTTCTTTCATGCTGCCCTTGGCCTGGGTGGCGGCACCTTCGATACGATCCTTGTCCATAATATGCTCCTGGGAATGGGGTTTTGCGTCGGGGACAACGCTGGTTAGATAACGGTCCGGTTCCAGCGGAGTTCCCGGAAATATTTTCGCGTAACTTTCCTGCGATCCGCGCGAATTATTGGTCGTATAAGAACCGTACCAAGGATGACAAAGATGCAAAGACGCGGATTTCTGGCTGGCCTGATGGCAAGCGGCGCGCTGACCGGCAGTGCCTTTGGTTACGCGGTGACCAAAAGTGATGCGGAATGGAAGAGGCTGCTGTCCCCGGCCGCCTATGACGTGCTGCGTCATGAAGGTACCGAAGCGCCTTTCACCTCGCCCCTGAACAAGGAACATCGCAAGGGTATCTTTGCCTGTGCCGGCTGCAAGCTGGACCTGTTCAGTTCAGACACCAAGTTTGAAAGCGGGACCGGATGGCCCAGCTTCTGGAAGCCATTGGCGGGCGCAGTGGAAGAAGAGTCGGATCGCAGCCTGTTCATGGTGCGCACCAAGGTGAGCTGCCACCGCTGCGGCGGGCATCTGGGCCATGTCTTCGACGACGGTCCCAGGCCGACGGGACTGCGCTATTGCATGAACGGCGTGGCGATGAGTTTTAAACCGGCCTAACGGCCGGTTTCCCCTTCCGCCTTTCGCTGGCCTGCGCGCGCATAGCGCGCGATTCATTCAAGGGGCGCTATGCGCCCGAGGGCCAGCGACAGGCACCTCGCCCGCGTGGCGGGGGAGGAAATTGGCAAGACCTTTAAAACAAAAAAGCCGGCGATCACGCGCCGGCTTTTTCATTGGTTGTGCCGCAGAACTACTGCTCGGGCGGCGGCGCGGCGGGCGTTGCCGGAGCGGCCTTGCCCTTGGCGCGGGCCTGTTCGGCCATGGAGTCGTGTGCAGCGGAGAAGCCCTTCAGCGAGAACTTCAGGTCAAACACCTTGCCGCTGTCGGCATAGATGCGGACCTTGGCGTCGGGACCGGACTTGCCGATGGATTCGATCACACTGTTGTCGAGCGGCATCTGCACGAAGCAGCCCGTGCGGTCGCAATAGCGGAACTTCATCACCGGCGTGGTGTAGCTGTCGGTGACGATGGTGAGGCCCTTCTGCAGCGAAACTTCCAGCGGCACCGTGATCTGGATGCCGTGGCGATTCAGGCTGGGGATGAAGGCGATGGAGATGCTCAGCACGCGCTGGCGCGTGCGCTGGTCGTCCAGTTCCTGGAAGATGTCGCAGGGGCCGGGGCTGGTGATCGGGAAGCAGCGTACCATCCAGTCGCCGATGGATTTGACCTCGGGACGGCCGGGAGATGCGGGGGCGGCCGGCGCGGCATCCTGCGCAAAAGCGGCGGCGCAGGCGAGCAGAACGCCGCCAACGGCACCGGTCAGAACATGCCCCATCTTCTTCAAATAAACAGGCTTCATGACCACAGTCTCCAGAACCAGTTATGGCGTTTGGCTTCGGCGCTCTTCCAGATGGCCAGCGCCTTGGAATAGCCCTTCAGCGACACCGGCTCGACGACCGGCTTGCCTTCGAGGGTGGCGAACATGACCTTCATGTCGTTGTCGCCCTTGAGCGACGTGGCCATCTTCTCGTCGAAGGGCATGGTGGCGATACAGCCCTGATTGTTGCAGGTGCGGTACTGATAGACCTTGGGCGGTTCCTTGCCGAACTGGATGCCCATGCCGGCTTCGAGCGCGACGCCGTGCGGCAGGGTGAAGCCCACCAGCTGCTTGTTGTCCTTGTCGGTGGTGATCACCATGCGGGCGATGGTGCTGTTCTGCTGCGCGTCCACGATATCGGTGGTCAACTCGCACCAGGATTCCTTGGATTCGGCCGCAGGACAGGCGATGCGCCAATCCTCATAGGTCGAGACCATCGCGGCCTTGGGGTTGTAGGTCGTCACGCCGCGCACCATCCAGCCCACGAGCAGGCCAAGCAGCAGCGCGACACCACCCACAACAAGACGTTCAGTCTGGTTTTTCATCGGTTCGGGTTCGCTTTAATTTCTTGCGCTCGGTTCCAAAAAGCCGCCCTGCGGCGGGCTTTCAGTCCCAAGCCGGGGAGCACCTACCAGATCGCTCGGCCAAAGGAAACGGCATTAACCGTTGGCGGGGTGTGATTTTCCGCAGGCTTGGTGAACGGACCCGCAGATTGCAGGGGGGTAATGCGCGCGCGCGCGCCCGATCCGCCTTCAGTTTTGCGCCAGCCGGACCGGCTGGACCTGATAATATTGGGGCCAGACCTTTTTCAGCCCCTCGATCTTGGGCAGGTCATTGGCCTGGATATAGCCCGATTCCGGATGCCGGATCAGATAGTCCTGATGATAGTCCTCGGCCCGGTAAAAGCCCTTCAGCGGCTCGATTTTGGTGACGATGGGCGCGGGGAAAACATGCGCCGCCGTCAACTGGGCGATATAGGCCCTGGCCGTCGCGGCCTGGACGGCATTGGCGGGAAAGATGGCGGAACGATAGCTGGTGCCGCTGTCCGGACCCTGGCGGTTGAGCTGGGTGGGGTCGTGCGCCACCGAGAAATATATCCGCAGCAGGGTGGCATAGCTGACCTGCCGGGGATCGAAGGTGATCTGCACCGCTTCGGCATGGCCGGTGGTCTCGGTGCCGACCTGTTCATAGACCGCTGTTTCCTTGGCCCCGCCCGAATAGCCGGCGACGACTTTTGTGACGCCCTTCACATGCTCGAACACGCCCTGCTGGCCCCAGAAGCAGCCGCCCGCCAGCACGGCAGTCTCGGACATCGCGGTGCTTGCGGGAGCCTGCGCGGCGGCGGGGATCGGCTTGTTGAGATCGCCAGCATCGGCGCGCGAAAAGAAGGCGGGGGCGGCAATCAGTGCGACGACCGAAACGGCGGCAAGGGCCAGAGATCTGATGTGCATGATGTTCCTCAGCTGTTCTTACGCAGATCAGTTCGTCCGGGATCACCGTCCGGTTACGCGAATTTTTCGGCAGCCGCGCGAATGGCATCATACACCAGATCGAGCTCGGCCGCCGCAGTGCAATAAGGCGGCATCACATAGATGGTATTGCCCAGCGGGCGCAGCAGGACGCCGCGGGCCAGGAAAAAGGCCGCGAGCTGGGGGCCCAGCCCGGCAAGATAGCCGGGGTCGGGAACCTTGAGGTCCAGCGCGGTGATGGTGCCCTGGCGGCGAACCGCGGCAAAGCGCGGATCGGCGCGGAAAGTCGCCAGGCGTTCTTCCTGCAGCGCGGCCAGGGTGGCGATGCGCATCTGCACCGGCTCGTCTTTCCAGATTTCCAGGTTGGCGCGGGCGGCGGCGCAGGCGATGGGGTTGGCGGTGAAGGACGAGGAATGAAAGAAGGTGCGGCTGCGGTCAGTGGAATAATGCGCTTCGAAAATTTGCGGCGTGCACAGGGTGGCGGCCAGCGGCAGGCTTCCGCCGGTGAGCCCCTTGGCCAGGCACAGGATGTCGGGCGTGATGGCGGCCTGCTCGCAGGCGAAGAGCGTGCCGGTGCGGCCGAAGCCGGTCATCACTTCGTCGGCGATGAACAGTGTGCCGTGGCGCTTGCACAGTGCGTGCATCTTGCGCAGCAATTCGGCGTCATAAGTCAGCATGCCGCCCGCGCCCAGGATCAGCGGCTCGACAATCATGGCGGCGGCGTCCCTGGCGGATTCTTCCAGCGCCGCCAGAACGTCGCAACCGCGCCCTTGCGGGAACGGCAGGCGGGTGACGTCGAACAGCAGCGGTTCATAGGCGGCATTGAACACGCCGCGCGCACCGGCCGACATGGTGCCGACGGTGTCGCCGTGATAGGCGTGCTCCAGCGCCAGGATCTTTGTGCGGGGGCGGGGTTGATGCTGCCAGAAGCCCAGCGCCATCTTCAGCGCCACTTCCACCGCCGTGGAGCCGCTGTCGGAATAGAAGACATGGCTGAGGCCGGGCGGGGCGATTTCTATCAGGCCGCGCGCGACATCCTCGGCGGGCTGGTGGGTGAAGCCGGCGAAGATCACCTGGTCGAGTTGGTCGGCCTGTTTCTTGATCGCGTCGATGATGCGGGGATGGCGGTGGCCGTGGGTGATGACCCACCAACTTGAGATGGCGTCGAGCAGTTTTCCCTTGTCGGTGTGGAGCCAGGCGCCCTCGCCGCGCGTCACCAGCGGAAAGTCCGGCGTCAGGGCGTGCTGGGTGAAGGGGTGCCAGACGGGAGAGATCATGCGAAATCCCCGGCAGAGAAGTTTTCGGCAAATGCCTGAGCCAGGGTTTCGCGGGTCAGCGGCGTGACGATTGGTAGGCGGCCCAAACGCTTCACATGGCCTTTTTCGGCGATGATGCCTTCGCTTTCCGGGTTGGGATCGCCGATGAAGGCGACGCCGACCAGCGGGATGTCGCGGCGGCGCACCGCTTCAATGGACAGCAGGGTGTGGTTGATGGTGCCCAGCCTGGTGCGAGCGCAGAGGATCAGCGGCAGCTTCCAGCGGGCGAAGACATCTATGAACAGGGTTTCGCGCGTCAGCGGCACCATCAATCCGCCGGCGCCTTCGATCACCAGCGGGCCGTCGGGCGGCGTGATCGCATCCGTGTCGATTTCAACACCTTCGTCTGCTGCGGACTGATGCGGTGATGCCGGCATCTTGAGACGATACGCTTCGGCAAGTGTTTCCAAGCCGGACAGCGCGGTCACGGTCTCGCGGTCGCCGGGTTCGCCTGCCTGCACCGGCTTCCAGTAGCGGGTGCCCAGCATCCCGGCGAGCCCGGCACAGAACACGGTCTTGCCGATATCGGTGTCAGTGCCGCTGACCACATATTGCCTTGAAGAGAGTTTCATGCGCGCGCCATTTCCGTCGCCAGGTCGGCGAAGAGGACGTCGAGATCATCGGGCGTTACATGCAATGTCAGCGCGATCCGCAGCCGCGCGGTGCCTTCGGGCACGGTGGGCGGGCGAATGGCGCGAATGTCATGGCCCCGCGCCTGCAGCGCCGCCGCCAGCGCCATGGCGCGGCTGTCTTCGCCCACGATCACCGGCACGATCTGGGAGCCGGAAAAAGGCAGGCCCAGCTTTTTCAGCCCCTCGCCCGCATGGCGGACCAGCGCGGCCAGTTGCGCGCGCTCCTGCTGCGCGCCTGCCGAGATCTTCAGCGCCGCGCGCACCACGGCCGCCATCAGCGGCGACGGCGCGGTGGAATAGATGAAGCTGCGGCCGCGATTGACGAGGAAGTCGCGGTACAGGCGCGGCAGGCAGATCAGCGCGCCCGCCGCGCCCAGACCCTTGCCGCAGGTGTGCAGCGAGATGATGTTGGGGGCGCCTTCATGCTCCGCACCGAGCCCCCTGCCCTGCGCCCCATGAACGCCGGTGGCATGAGCTTCGTCGAGAATGAGCATGGCGTCATGCCGAGCGGCCAGCGCCACCAGCTCCGCCAGCGGTGCACGGTCGCCGTCCATGGAATAAAGCGTCTCGACGGCGATCCAGACACGCCCCGTTCCGCCCTGCCCGCGCCATCCGCGAATGATCGCATCCAGTGCCGCCACGTCATTGTGCGGGAATGCACGCGCGGCGATGCGCGCCGGCTCCAGCCCGGCGCGGAAGCTGGCATGGATCAATTCGTCATGAACGATCAGGTCACCTTCGCGCGGCAAGGTTGCGGCGATGGCGGCATTGGCGGCGTAGCCGGTGGGAAAATATAGCGCGGTCTCGCTGCCGAAGAAGGCGGCGGCTTCCTCCTCCAGCGCTTCGTGCTCGGGATGGTTGCCGCGCAGCAGGCGCGAGCCGCCCGCCCCCACCGGCACGCCGCGCGCCAGGGCTGCGCTCGCAGCCTCGCGCAGCGCCGCACTTTCGGCCAGCGCCAGATAGTCGTTGGAGGTGAAATCCAGCCCGCGCGTGCCGACCAGGGCGCGTAGTCGCGCCTTGGCGTCCAGCGCCTCCAGCACCCGTCTGTGCGGATCATCGCTCATGCGGGCGCATGAATTCCACACCGCTCGGCAAAGGGCAACGCCCCTGCCCTAATCCCGGGACTGGGGGCTCATGATCGCCTTGCCGGATTCATAGTCGGCAACCGGGGTCTTGACCTTGTAGCCGAGCTGGGCGGCGCCGGCTTCGCGCCAGGCGTCCACCACCATGTCGCGCAAGGCGCTGGCGCCGACGGCCAGGCGCATGGCGACGAAGTCTTTGGCTTCGGGCGTGGCAACATCCAGCGCACCGGATTTTTCCAGCGCATAGGTCTTTGTCACCAGCGCCGCAGTGGCGGCGAGATAGTCCTGCACGCAGGTCTGCAATTTGGTTTCGCAGGGCCGATAGGGCTGCATGCGGGAAGTCACGTCGGCCGCGGAAATATTGGCGTCGACGAAATCGGATTCAAATTTGGCGTGGAGGCCGCGTGCAGTGTTGAAGCCTTGCGGATTGGGGCCATCGCCCCAGCCGTCATAATGGATGCTGGCATGCAGGGGCTGGCTGGCGTCCTCTACGAAATGCGCCCAATAGCCGAGGTCGCGCTGGGTAAGCATGCGGCGCACGGTGAGCAGACGGGCCAGGTCCTTGCGGTCGGCCCCGGTGAGCTTGAACTTGCCGGCATACTTCACCGACGCCTGGGTGGCGCGCAGCAGGGCGAAGTCCTTCACCAGTTGCTGGTAGCCTTCCAGGATGTTGTAGGGCAGGAAGCCGGCCTTGTACTGCTCGTACCCCACGGCGCGCAGCGCAGTGTCATAGTCTCGGCGGCTGTTGGGCAGCGCCGAAAGCTTCGGTCCGCCCAGGATCGTCCCGTCGTCCGACACATCG
>JBBQHU010000020.1:0-40380 GCA_038324265.1 Micropepsales bacterium
CTGCAAAGGCCGCCTACGAGGTCGCCAACCTGCAGGCAGGCATTGCAAATCTCTGCCTGACCAATGCGCGTACCGTGATCGGCGCCATGGATCTGGACGAAGTCCTGTCCAAGCGCGACGAGATCAACCAGCGCCTTCTATCGGTAGTGGATCAGGCCACTTCGCCTTGGGGCGTCAAGGTCACCCGCATCGAGATCAAGGATCTGGCGCCGCCTTTGGACATCACCGAGGCGATGGCCCGCCAGATGAAGGCTGAGCGCTATCGCCGCGCCGAAGTCACGCAGGCCGACGGCGAGAAGCAGGGCGCCATTCTTCGTGCCGAAGGCGCAAAGCAATCGGCCATTCTGCAGGCCGAAGGCCGCAAGGAAGCCGCCTTCCGCGACGCCGAAGCGCGCGAGCGCCTGGCCGAAGCCGAAGCCAAGGCGACCGAAGCAGTGTCCAACGCCATCGAGGCCGGCAATGTGAATGCGCTCAACTACTTTCTCGGCCAGAAATATGTCGAAGCCTTCTCGCAGCTCGCCACCGGCCCCAACCAGAAGTTCGTCATCCTGCCGATGGAATCGGCGGGCCTGCTGGGCTCCATCGCCGGCATCGCGGAAATGACGCGCGATGCGGTGACCCAGCAGCAGGGCCATACCGCAGCTCCCGTTGCCAAGCGCGCCGCCGCCGGCACCGCCGTTCCGCCCGTCTCGCCGGGCCGCCCGGCAGGAACCTGAGCCATGCAGGTGCTGACCGACATCTCGCAATTCTTCAGCAACCTCGCGGCGTGGCACTGGCTGGCGCTGGGCGCGCTGCTGCTGGCGCTGGAGGTCGCCTCTACCACCTCCTACCTGCTCTGGCCCGGTATCGCGGCGCTGATCGTCGGCGCGCTGCAATTGCTGGTGCCCGGCCTGCAAGGCGTCGCCAGCCTGCTGCTGTTTGCGGTACTGGCCGTGGTGTCCAGCATTGTGTGGCAGCGTTCGCCGCTCGGCCGTCGCGCGCCAACTGCACAGGCCAACCTGAATTCGCGCATGGCAACCTATGTCGGGCGCCGCGGCACTGCGGCTTGCGACTTTGTCGGCGGCGAGGGCGCCATCCTGCTCGATGATACGCGCTGGGCTGCCGCTGTCACCGACGAGACCGCGCCGCGCGGCGGTGACCTGCTGTTGGTGACGGGCGCCGAAGGCACCGTTCTCAAAGTGCGGGGCGCGTCCTAGCCATGCAATCCAGCAAGCTCACCCCTGCGGGTATCATCACCCTGGTTATCCTGCTGGCATTCCTGGCGGTGTCGCTGTGGTATGCCCTCCATGTCTGGACTGCCATGGCCGGCGTGCAGATCAGCGGCTATGGCTGGACCTTCCTGGTCCTGGGCGTGGTTGTCACGATCGCGCTGGGCGCTGGCCTGATGGCGCTGGTGTTCTATTCCGCACGCCACGACATGGATCGCTAGCTATTTTCCGCGCGCAATGAAGTGGCCATTGGTGAAGCCCGGCTTGCCATAGACAAACGGTGCGCCGTCCCAGGTCGTCACCGCGCCGCCCGCCGCCGCCAGCACCGCATGGCCCGCTGCCGTGTCCCACTCCATCGTGGTCCCGGCGCGCGGATAGATGTCGGCTTCGCCCGCCGCCACCAGACAAAACTTCAGCGACGATCCCGCATTGGTCTCGCCCTTGATGTTCAGCGTCGCCAGATATTCCGCCGTCTTCGGATCGGGATGCGAGCGGCTGGACACCGCCACCAAGCCATCATCCGGCGCAGGCCGCGCCGCGATGGCGCGCATCGTCTCGCCGGTCAGCTCAAATGCCCCAACGCCTTCGCCGCCCACGAACAGGCGCTCGATGGCCGGTGCATAGACGACGCCCGCCACCGGCCTGCCGTCCACGATCTCGCCGATGTTCACGGTGAACTCACCGCCGCGCTTGACGAATTCCTTGGTCCCGTCCACCGGGTCCACCACGAAGAAGCGCGAACCGACTGTCACCACCCGCCCCGCCGCCGCTTCTTCCTCGGCGACCACCGGCACGCCGGGAAATGCCAGCGCCAGCTCGGCCAGGATCAGTTTCTCGGCTTCCTCATCGGCATCGGTCACCGGCGAGCGGTCGGATTTCTCGCGTGCCTCGCAGCCGGCGTCATAATGCTTCATCACCACCACACCGGCGGCGCGTGCGATGCGCACCAGCGTCTGGAGTTTGTCGGGGAGCGTTGCGCTCACGTTAAGAATTCCTTAAGAGCGGGGCGCAAATTAACCATTTGCTAACCATTGGGACGTCATTGAGTCTGAATGAGCTCTGGCATGACAGAAATCGAATTTGCCGCCCTTTTGGTCAGCCGCGTTTGCCACGACCTTGTCGGGCCTTTGGGCGCAGTGGTCAACGGCATGGAAGTGCTGGAAGACGAACGCGACCCCGTCATGCGCGAGGAAGCCATCAAGCTGGTCACCCAGTCCGCCGAACAGGCTCTGGCCCGCATCCAGTTCATGCGCATTGCCTTTGGCGCCGCCGGTTCGGCGGGCGCCGAGCTTGATCTGGGCGAGATCGGGCGTCTGATTCAGGGCCTCCTGGACGGCGGCAAGGTCAAGCTGGAATGGAACGTCCCCCGGCTTTACTGGCCCAAGGACTGGGCCAAGCTGATCATGAACGCCACCCTGCTGGCAGCCGATTGCCTGCCCCGCGGCGGGCTGGTGACGGCCGAAGCCGGCGGTGATCCCGCCGCCCCCAGCTTCAAGATCCACGCCGCCGGCCTCAATGCCCGCGTCACCGAGGAAGTGGCCCAGGCACTGCGCGGCGAGGCGCTGAATGTGGACGCCCGCCATGTCCAGCCCTTCCTGACCCACAAGCTGTCGCGCACCGTCAACGCCGCCATCACCATCACGCCGCTGGAAGGCGCCGTGGAAGTTACCGCCGGGTAACGGGTTTTTTACCCTGTTGGTCCTAGGTTCGTGCCGCTGAGCTGCCATTTGCGGCTCGTCCTGCGGGATATTTTAGTCATGAAACATTGCCTGGTCGTGGACGACAGCCGCGTGATCCGCACGGTCGCCCGGCGCATCATGGAAGGCCTGACCTATTCGGTGGAAGAAGCCGAAGACGGCATGACGGCCCTGCGCGCCGTGCGCGAAAAGATGCCCGACCTGATTTTCCTGGACTGGAACCTGCCCAGCATGAAGGGCCTGGAATTCGTCAAGAGTGTGCGCGGCCAGCAGGATGGCGGCCATCCCGTGATCCTGTTCTGCACCACCGAAAATGATTCCGGCGAAATCGCTGATGCCGTGGCCGCAGGCGCCAACGACTTCATCATGAAGCCCTTCGACGGCAGCCAGGTTCGCGCCAAGCTGGCCGATATCGGCGTGACCGTCTAGGTCAGCACTTTTCCGCTCAGCCGCTCCAGCACTTTCACGGGCGCGCGCTCCGGCTCGGCCATCTGGTCCACGTCCAGGTGGAAGGTCTGCTCCAGCGCGAATTCCCCACCCAGCGCCGCGTGCAGCACCTGATCGGTATAGACCAGCCAGCTCGACCCCGGCGCAAAGCGCACCGCATCCTGCGGGCTGTTCCTCTGGAAAGCGGAATCCAGCTTGGCCGCATCATGCAGCGACAGCATCATTTCGTCATACCGGCTGCGCCGGCCGCGCGTGACGCCCAGCTTTTCAAATGCCCAGGATTTCCCCGGCAGGTGCGGGCCCACTCGCGGCAGGAAGGCGCGTGCGAAATCTTCGAATGGCTGGCCGACATGCCAGTTGCGCTCGGAATTCGGCGCAACATTGCTGAAGAAGCGCAGGATGCGCCGCCCCCGCATCGGGCGCGACGGGAAAGCATCGACATGCAGCAGCCGGTCGTCACTGATCTTCGAATAGCTGCGCCCCTTCACCTGTACCGGACGATAAGACGTGCGCGCCCGCTCGACCTCGCGATAGGGCAGCAGGTCCGCAACCAGCGACGCCGCACCGGCGCCGAACCGTTCGATCATCGCCGCCAGCGCCTGCGCCTTTTCGCCCGTCAGCGACGAAGCCTGCATCTTGCCGGTGGCATGATCGAAGCTGATATTCTTGGCCTTGCCGTCCGCCACCCGGGAATCCAGAAATTCCTGCTCGTTCTCCGCCAGCACAAAAGGCAGCTGCGGAAAGAACAGCACCGCACCGCGCTCCAGTGCCGCCACCGCGCGCGCCTTTACGGCCGCGTCATACGGCCCGGTCCAACTGGTCAGCGGCAAGGTTTCAAGCATCTGTCATCGCGCCATAAATGAGTGTGCGCAGGTCACGGCGCAAGCGCACCCGCCGGGCCGTGTCTGAAATCACCTGGGTCATGAATACCACCGCCATCTCCTCTTTGGGATCGACAAAAAAGGCGGTTGAGGCCATGCCGCCCCAGGCATATTCCCCCCTTGTGCCGGGAATGCCGACCCGCGCCGGGTCCAAGGTCACGGCCACCCCCAGCCCAAAACCGATACCGCGATAACCGCTTTCGTTGAACGCGTCGGCAGAGGGCGACAGGTCAGCAATCTCTTTTCCGCCCGGCAACTGGTTGGACGTCATCAGCGCCACCGTCTGGGGCGACAGCAGCCGCACCCCGTCCAATTCCCCCTGGTTCAGCAGCATCCGGCAGAAACGCAGATAATCATCGGCCGTACCCGCCAGCCCGCCGCCGCCGGATTGCAGCCTGGGTTGCTCGAAGTATCTTTCATCGGGATAGGCGTCGAACAGCTTCAGCGCGCCATCCTGCGGCAGATAGCAGGCGGCAAAGCGCTCCGCCTTTTCCCGTGGCACCACGAAATCGGTATCGGCCATCTGCAGGGGCGCCAGTATCTCCGCGCGAATGAAATCCGCCAGCCGCCGGCCGGATATGACCTGGATCAAATATCCCGCAACATCGATGGACACCGAATAGATCCACGCCGTGCCGGGGGCATATTCCAGCGGCAGGGTCTCAAGCTGCGCGATCATCGCCTCCAGCCCGCCCTCGGTGTCCATCTCCGCGATTTTCTGCGCGCGATAGGCGGCATCGATCGGCGTGCGGTTGTGAAAGCCATAGGTGAAGCCGGCGGTATGGCGCAGCAGGTCCAGCACGGTCATGGCGCCGCCACCCGGCTCCAGCCGCGCAAAACCCGGAATGAACTTCGCCACCGGATCGCCCAGCGCCAGCAGCCCGCGTTCCACCAGCATCAGAAGCGCCACCACCGTCACCGGCTTGGTCATGGAATAGAGCCGGAAAATTGCATCGCGGCGCATAGGTCTGCCCTGCGCCAGATCGATCATCCCCACTTGGCTGTGATGCGCTATCCGGCCCCGTCGCCAGATCAGGGTCAGGGCCCCCGGCAGGCTGCCCGCCGCCACCTGGGCCTCCAGGAACTGCGGAATCCGCGCCAGCCTGTCGTCAGAAAAGCCCGACATGTTCATGCCTTGGGTTATACTCGCCCGGCCATGAATGACACATCGAAAAACTGGCCTCTTATGACGCTGGACGAAGCCCAGGCGCAGCTGACCGCGCCGGGCGAACCGTTCGAAACGGTGCCGGCGGTGATCCGCGGCGTGCCCATGCAAATCTGGAAAAACGCCCCCGCCACCGCGGCGCAAGCCTTCACCAAGGCATGTCGCCATGGCGCTGCCGATTTCCTGCTGTATCAGGACGAACGCATCACCTATGACGCCTTCGCCCGCGCCACCCGCGCCGTTGCTGCGATGCTGGCAGCGCGGGGCTTGCGCAAAGGTGACAGGGTTGCGCTGGTAATGCGCAACCTGCCGGAATGGCCAGTGGTCTTTATGGGCACACTCCTGGCAGGCGCCGTCGTGGTGCCACTGAACGCCTGGTGGACGAGTACCGAGCTGGCCTATGGCATCCTGGATGCCGGCGCGCGCTTTGTCTTTGCCGATAGCGAGCGGCTGGCGCGCCTGAAAGACCTTCCGCCCTCGGTGCAGGAAATTTTCGTGACCCGCGGTGCGGGCGCGACAGGGCTTGATGATATTATCGGTGCGCCCGGCCAATGGCAGCATCTTCCCGAAATGCCGCTGCCTGATATCGCGCTTGTGCCGGAAGACGACGCCACCATCTTCTATACCTCCGGCACCAGCGGCGCCACCAAGGGGGCGTTGGGTACGCATCGTTCCCTCACCACCAACATCTTCGCCGCCCCGTTTCTGGTGGCGCGCAATGCTTTGCGGCGCGGGCATGCGCTTGACGCCAAACCGCGCGTTACCTTGCTGGCGGTGCCGTTCTTCCATGTCATCGGCAGCCTGTCGGTGCTGCTGCCCAACATGGTGGCGGGCGGCAAGCTGGTGCTGATGCCGAAATTCGACGCCCACCAAGCGCTTGCCCTGATCGAACGCGAGCGTGTCACAGTCACCGGCGGCGTGCCGGCCGTACCGCTGTCCCTGATGGCGCAGGCAAAAGATCACGACCTGTCCTCGCTGGAACTGATCACCTTCGGCGGCTCGCCTTCACCCGCCTCGCTACCCGGCCGCATCCGCGAGGCTTTGGGCGCCATGCCGGGGCAGGGCTGGGGCATGACGGAAACCTCGGCCACCTGCACCAGCCATTCCGCAGAAGAGTTTCTCCATCGCCCCGCAAGCTGCGGTCCGGTGCTGCCGGTCGGTCGGCTCAAGATCATGAAGGATGGCGCGGAAGCACCGCCCGGCACGGTGGGCGAGCTCTGGGCCTTCGGTCCCAACATCGTCAAAGGCTACTGGAATCGCCCCGACGCCACGGCACAGACCTTCGTGGATGGCTGGATCCGCACCGGCGACATCGCCAGCCTGGATGCAGAAGGCTTCTGCACCATCCATGACCGCGCCCATGACATGGTGATCCGCGGCGGCGAGAATATCTATTGCATCGAGGTAGAGAATATCCTGTCCCAGCATCCCGCCGTTGCAGACGCAGCCCTGGTCGGCCTGCCGCATCCATTGCTGGGCGAAGTGCCTGCCGCCCTGGTGCACGCCATCGCGCCGGTCAGCGAGGACGCCTTGCGCGAATTCGCTGGCGCGCGCCTGGCCGCCTTCAAGGTCCCGGTGCAGATGATCATCACCTCCACCCCCCTGCCGCGCAATGCGGGCGGCAAGCTGGTCAAGCGCGAATTGCGCAAGGTGTTCGGCACATGAGCCTGCCAACTTCAAAAGATCTGGTCGTCAATGATCGCATCACCATCCCCGACAACGAGCTGGATGAAAGCTTCATCCGCAGCTCCGGTCCCGGCGGCCAGAACGTCAACAAGGTCTCCAGCGCGGTGCAGCTGCGCTTCAATGTGCTGACCGCGTTGTCCCTGACCGATTGGGCGCGCGAGCGGCTGCTGCGCGGCGGCAAGCTGACCAATGACGGGGTGCTGGTAATCACCGCCCAGCGCTTCCGCGAGCAGGAGCGCAACCGCGCCGATGCCCGTGCCCGGCTGGTGGAAATCGTCCGCCAGGCCGCCATCCCGCCCGTTCCGCGCCGCACCACCAAGGTCCCCAAATCCAGCAAGAAGAAGCGGCTTGAAGGCAAGAAGCACCGGGCCGGAATCAAGCAGAATCGCGGCCGCGTGGACTGACCTGCGCACTGTTATCGAACAGCCACAGATACGGCTATGATGCCCCATGCGTGAATCGATCCAGCGCCTGCGCCCCCTGACCTGGCCGTTCCTCATCGGCGCCATCGCCGGCGGCGCGGCCGTCCTGTTCGGCGGCGGCAGCATGTTCTGGGCGCTGGTCATGCTCGCCCTTGCGGCGGCGCTGATCACCCAGTTCCTCGCTTTCCAGGAACCGGTGCTGCGGCCGGCCGAACAGGCTGCCGACGCACCCCTGAACCTGTTGCCGCCCCAGACCCGGCTGTTGCTGGAGCAGTTGCCCATGCCGGTGATGCTGCTGGATGCCGGCGAGCGTGTGCTGTTCGCCAACCAGTTCATGCGCGATGTGCTGGGCCCGGGGCTGGACAGGAAGCGCGCCAGCGCCGTGCTGCGCAATCCCGAAGTGCTGGGCGCCATCGCCGGTGCAGGCGCGGGCGTTTCCTCCAACGTGCCCTTTTCCTTGCCGGTCCCGGTCGCGCGTTATTTCCAGGCCTATGCCACGCGCATCAGCGTCACCCCGCCCATGACGGTGCTGCTGCTGCACGATCTCACCATGGTCCGCCGCAGCGAGCAGATGCGCGCTGACTTCATTGCCAATGCCAGCCACGAACTGCGCACCCCGCTGGCGGCGGTGACCGGCTTCATCGACACCCTGCGCGGCCATGCCAAGGACGACGAGGTGGCGCGCGGCCAGTTCCTCGAGATCATGGCCACCGAGACGGCGCGCATGCGGCGACTGATCCACGATTTGCTGTCGCTGACCCGCATCGAGATGAACGAGCATGTGCCGCCGCGCGGCGAAGTCGATCTGGAAGGTGTCGTGCGCCAGGCGGTCGCCGCGCTCGGTCCGCTGGCGGCGGAAGACAGCATCACCGTCGTGGTGGATGCTGCCCCCGGCCTGCCGCCCGTATCAGGCGAACATGACGAACTGATGCAGCTGTTCCAGAACCTGATCCACAATGCCATCAAGTATGGTCGCGAAAAGGGCCAGGTGACCGTGACCCTGTCGCAGGCGGACGGGCTGGTGGCGGCCGCCGTGAAGGATGATGGCGAAGGGATCGATCCTGCCGCCATCCCCCGCCTGACCGAGCGATTCTACCGGGTGGACGTCAAGCGCTCACGCGAACGGGGCGGCACGGGGCTTGGTTTGGCCATCGTCAAGCACATCGTCAGCCGCCATCAGGGCCGCCTCGCGATCGAGAGCAAGCTGGGCGAAGGCAGTATTTTCACGGTCTTCCTGCCGGCCGTGCCGCCGGAAATTCCGGCCATTCCCGCGGATTCCGCCGAGGATTCCGAGGCCGTCACGGAAATGTTATAAAACAGTCGCATAGGAGTGTCGCGAACCGCTTAAGCCACACCGGAAAGCCAAGCCTCGCACCTGACTGGAAAGAGCCGCGCGATGACCGAACACACCGTCAAATCCTTCGGCGAACAGCTGGAAACCCTCTCTGCGCTCGTCGCCCAGATGGGCGGCCTTGCCGAGGCCCAGCTGGCCAGCGCCATCGAGGCCATCGCCCGCCGCGACAGCACCGCCGCCGAACGCGCCGTGGGCGGCGATGCCCGCATCGACGAAATCCAGATCGAGATCGAGGAACGCGCCCTCAAGCTGCTGGCCCTGCGCCAGCCCATGGCGGTGGACCTGCGCGAGACCCTGGCCGCGATCAAGACCGCCGCCGAGCTGGAACGCATCGGCGACCTGGCCAAGAACATCGCCAAGCGCGCGCTTGTGCTCAACCGCGAACCGCCCATCCGCTTGACCCAAAGCCTCGGCCGCATGGGCAAGGCCGCGCAGAACCAGCTCAAGCAGGTGCTGGACGCCTTCTCCAGCCGCAATGCCGAAGAAGCCGAAACGGTATGGAATCGCGACGGCGAGATCGACGAGATCTACAACAGCCTGTTCCGCGAACTGCTGACCTACATGATGGAAGACCCGCGCACCATCGGCATGGGCACCCATCTGCTGTTCGTCGCCAAGAATATCGAACGCTGCGGCGACCACTGCACCAACATTGCAGAAGTCGTGTTCCACATGGTGCGCGCCGACCATCTGTCCACCAACCGCCCCAAGTCGGACACCACCTCTGAAACGTCGGTGCCCTACGAAAGCCACGCCTCATGAGCAAGCCCACCATCCTGGTCGCCGAAGACGAAGGCGCACTGGTCACGTTGCTGCGCTACAATCTGGAACGCGAAGGTTACCGCGTCCTGGAAGCCCGCGATGGCGAGGAAGCCCTGCTGATTGCCGCCGAGGAAAAGCCCGACATGGTGATCCTGGACTGGATGATGCCGCAGCTTTCAGGCATCGAGGTCTGCCGTCGCCTGCGCACGCGCCAGGAAACCCGCAATGTCCCCATCCTGATGTTGACGGCGCGGGGCGAGGAAACCGACCGCATCCGCGGCCTGGATACCGGCGCCGACGATTACCTGACCAAGCCCTTCTCGATGACCGAGCTTCTAGCCCGCCTGCGTGCCGTGCTGCGCCGCATCCGCCCGTCACTGGCCGAAGATGTCGTGGCCGTGGGCGATATCGAGATGGACCGCGCTGCCCACCGGGTGCGCCGCTCCGGCACCGAAGTGCATCTGGGCCCCACCGAATACCGCCTGCTTGACCATTTGATCCAGCATCCCGGCCGCGTCTTCAGTCGCGAGCAGCTGCTGGACGCGGTGTGGGGCAGCGATGTCTATGTCGAGGCGCGCACCGTGGACGTCCATGTCGGGCGCCTGCGCAAGGCCCTGAACGTGGAAGGCGCCGCCGACCCCATCCGCACCGTGCGCTCGGCCGGCTATTCGCTGGATTCTGCCGCCGCCGCCAGCAGCGCAGCCTGAATTACTTCACCAGCCGACCCGGTGAGGTAGACAGATGAAAGGCCGCAACAATCGTTGCGGCCTTTTCGTTTCTAGGCCGGCGCGCGCGGGCTGGACACCATCGTGCCGCACCAAAGCGAGATGCAGACCGGCTGGCTGTGCGAGGAGGACTTGAGTGCCTCGACCTGCTTTTGAAGCTGGGCGACCTGCTGCTGCAGGGCCGCAAGCTGGGCCTGCACGCTGGGCTGCGGCGCATCGGCCGGCTTGGTGACGGCCAATGCCGGTGACAGGGTCAAGGCGAATGCTGCAATCAGGCAAATCTTTTTCATGGCGATGTTCCCCTTCGGTTGAATGACGATTACGCGGACAATAATTTCTCGATCGGCGCTTCCAGCTCTTCCGGCTTGGTCTGCGGCGCATAGCGCGCGATGGGATCACCGTCGCGGTCGATCAGGAACTTGGTGAAATTCCACTTGATCGCCTCGGTCCCCAGGATGCCCGGCTTCTCATGGGTGAGATACTGGAACAGCTGGTGGGCATTGGGTCCCTTGACGTCAATCTTGGCGAACATCGGAAAAGTGACGCCGTAATTTTTCTCGCAGAAGGCGCCGATCTGCGCTTCGTCGCCTGGCTCCTGCGCGCCAAACTGGTTGCAGGGAAAGCCCAGCACGGTCAGCCCGCGCGGTTCGTATTTTTTGTAAAGCGCCTCCAGCCCGGCATATTGCGGGGTGAAGCCACAGGCGCTGGCGGTATTGACGATCAGCATCACCCGTCCGCGCCAGGTCTCCAGCGGCACTTCCTCAGCCGTCAGCGAGGCAGCGGCGTATTTGTAGATACTCATGCCCCAACATTGCGCGAAGCGCCGGGAAGAGGGAAGTCCGTCAGCGCAAATAATGCGGCGGGCAGAACTGCGCCGGGCGAAGAAGCCCGCCCGGCCACGCGCTTAAGTTCGTGGCGTTCATCGCTTTCGCAGGTCCACCGGGCCTGCTCACGCGCTGACGCGCGCCGCGCTTCACCCCGCCATGCGCCCTTTATCCGGGGCCCGACGCGCCTGCTGCGGCTGGTAGGCCTTGCGGGCATGGGCTTCGCAATAGGGCGAGCCGGACTTGGGGCTGTGGCCGCAGAAGTGGAATTCCGTCGCCGCCGGGTCGCCGATCGGCCAGCGGCACATGCGGTCGCTGATGGTCAGCACGGTGGCGTGGCTGCCGTCGTCCAGGGTCAGCGGATCTTCCTCCACCACCGGCAGGGCCGGAAGCTGGGTGCGCACGCTGGGAACCTTGGGCGCCATGGGCAGGCGCGGGCGTTCCGAGCGCGACGGGCTGGCGCGGCCGGCCAGTCCCAGCCGGTGCACCTTGCCGATCACGGCATTGCGGGTGACGCCGCCCAGGGCCCGGGCGATCTGGCTGGCCGACAGGCCTTCGGTCCATAATGTTTTGAGCTGTTCGACCCGGTCGTCCGACCAATTCATCGCTGTCATGACAATCGCTCCTTGCGGGCGGGGGCCAATAGTTAACCCCCCGTTACCAGATACAGTACCCCCACGGTTGCGGCGCACAAGCTTTACGGTGCAGCCCCCAGCCCTTGTCCACATGATTCCCGACGGCCATTTAAGGCCCGTCGCAGACCCGCGATGCAGCCTTGCGGGGTAGTCAAAACGCCCCGGAAAGCGGATAAACGAGGTTTCCGGCGTCTGTTTGTAATTTTATTTCGTGAAGGAGAGCCCCGTGTCTTCGGCCTTGTTTCCCACCTACAACCGGGCGGACGTTGCGTTCGTCCGTGGCGAGGGCTCGTACCTCTACGCCGAGGATGGGAAGCGATATCTGGACCTGGGTGCGGGAATCGCCGTCAACGCCTTCGGCCACGCCAATCCGCGGCTGGTGGCGGCGCTCACCGCCCAGGCGCAAAAGCTGTGGCACGTCTCCAATCTCTACCGCGTGCCGGGCCAGGAAAGCCTGTCGCGCAAGCTGACCGATTCCACTTTCGCCGACGCGGTGTTCTTCACCAATTCCGGTACCGAGGCGGTGGAGCTCGCCCTCAAGACGGCCCGCCGCTACCAGTTCGTCAGCGGCCATCCCGAACGCTTCCATATCGTCAGCTTCACCGGCGCCTTTCATGGCCGCTCCTATGGCGCCGTGAATGCCACGGGAAATGAAAAGTATCTCGAAGGCTTCGGCCCCAGGATGGAAGGCTTCGACCATGTCCCGGTCGACGACCTCGATGCGCTGAACAAGGTGATCGGCCCGCATACCGCCGCACTGATCATCGAGCCGTTGCAGGGCGAAGGCGGCGTGCATGTGGTCAAGCCGGAATTCCTGCGCGCCCTGCGCAAGATCTGCGACGAAAAAGGCCTGGTCCTGATCTTTGACGAGATTCAGACCGGCGTCGGCCGTACCGGCAAGTTCTTCGCCCATGAATGGATCGGCGTCACCCCCGACATCATGACCGTGGCCAAGGGCATTGGCGGCGGCTTTCCGCTGGGCGCCGTGCTGGCCACGGCCGAGGCCGCCAAGGGCATGACACCCGGCACCCATGGCACCACCTATGGCGGCAATCCGCTGGCCATGGCCGTGGGCAACGAGGCGATCGACATGGTTCTGTCGCCGGGCTTTCTTGAGCATGTCAACAAAGTCGCCAATTACATGCACCAGCAGCTTGGCGCGCTGGTGGCCGGTCATCCGGCCATCTTTGAAGGCGTGCGCGGGCAGGGCTTGATGATCGGTCTGAAGATGAAGGTGTCCAACAATGACTTCATCAAACAGGCCCGCGCCAATGGCCTGATCGTGCTGCCGGCGGGCGACAATGTCGTGCGCCTGCTGCCGGCGTTGACCATCACCGAAGACGAAGTGCGCGAAGGCATCGAATTGATGGATAAGACGGCCTCCCAGATGGAAGCGGTCTCCACTTCGGCAAAGCAGGAAGCTGCCCAATGAACGCCCCGCTGAAATCCAAGCCCAGGCACTTCCTGGACATTTCCGACCATGACAGCGGCACATTAAAGGCCATCATCACCGATGCCCGCCGCCGCAAGGAGGCTCGCATTGGGCTTTCCAAGGGCGTTGCCGATCCCGACCGGCCGCTCGACGGCAAGGTGCTGGCCATGATCTTCGACAAGCAGTCCACCCGCACCCGCATCAGCTTCGACATGGCGGCGCGGCAGCTGGGCGGCAGCGCCCTGATGCTGACCGGCAACGAGATGCAGCTGGCGCGCGAGGAAACCATTGCCGACACCGCCCGCGTCATCAGCCGCTATGTCGACGCCGTGATGATCCGCCTGCTGGATCACGAGATGGTGGAAGACCTGGCCGCCAATGCCAGCATCCCCGTCATCAACGGCCTGACCAAATGGTCCCATCCCTGCCAGATCATGGCCGACATCCAGACCTTCGAGGAACATCGCGGCGACATCGCTGGCGCCACCGTGTGCTGGACCGGCGACGGCAACAATGTGCTGACAAGCTGGGTGCATGCGGCGGTGAAGTTCGGCTTCAAGCTGAATGTGGCGAGCCCCAAGGAACTCATCGCCGACCCCGAAACCCGCGACTGGGCCGCGAGTCATAAGAACGTGGTCTTCACCACCGATGCCGAGGCCGCCGCCGAAGGCGCCGACTGCGTCGTCACCGATACCTGGGTCTCGATGGGCGATGACAACGCCACCAAGCGCCACAATCTTCTCAAGCCCTACCAGGTCAACAAGCGGCTGATGGGCCTGGCGAAGAAAGACGCCATCTTCATGCACTGCCTGCCGGCCCATCGCGGCGACGAAGTCACCGACGACATTATCGACGGCCCCCAGTCGGTGGTGTTCGACGAGGCGGAAAACCGCCTCCACGCTCAAAAGGCCATCCTGGCCTGGTCGCTGGGCGGAGTACCGTCATGAAGCGCCTCATCGCGGCAACGCTGCTGCTCGGCATGACCGCCGCCCAGGCGGAAACGCTGATCGCCCCCAGCCAGGCGCGCCGCCATGTCGGTCAGCAGGTGACGGTGCGCGGTTCGGTGGACGGCGTGCACGACACCCGCAAGGTGATCTATCTCTATATGGGCGGCCGCGCGCCCCGCAACGCGCTGAGCATTGCGATCTACCCGGCCGCGGTCCAGGACTTCAACAACAGCGTGGAATTTCCGGGCAAAAGCGTCGAAGTCTCCGGGGTGGTGCGCCTGCAAAATGGCAAGCCGCAGATCGACGTCAACACCCCCCACCAGATCTTCGTCAAGGACTGAGCGGCCCGCTGCCGGTTGATGGGGCGGGTTGAAACCGCGTCCCGTATCGCCATATTGACGGTATGCCTGACAAACTGGACCAACTCGCCCCCTATGGCGACTTTGTATTGCCATTCGACATCGCCAAGGCCGGCGTGCGCGGGCGCATGGTGCGGCTCGACGCCGCTTCCGCGCGCGCCCTGGGTGCTCATGCCCTGCCGGAACCCGCCGCCCGCGTGGCCGGCGAGGTTGTGGCGCTGGGCGCCTTGCTGGGAACCGCGCTCAAGCTCGACGGCCGCCTCACCGTCCAGACCAAGGGCGACGGCCCGCTCGATCTTGTGACCGCCGACTATTACGGCGCCGACGAAAATCGCCATCGCGGCGTGCGCGGCTATGCCCGGCTGGATGCCGAGCGTTTCGCGGCGCTGGAAGGCGCGGCGTTCGACAAGTTGGCCGGCAAGGGCGCATTGGCCATCACCATCGAGCCCAAGGTCGGCGGCAAGACCTATCAGGGCATCACCGAACTATCCGCGTCCGGCATCGCCGCCAGCGCCGAAACCTATTTCGCCCAAAGCGAACAGCTTCCCACCGTCATAAAGCTGGCAGCCGCGCCGCTTTATGTGGCGGGCGACAAGAACCCCCACTGGCGCGCCGGTGGCATCATGCTGCAGATGACCCCCGAAAGCGCCAAGCAGGGAATCGATAGCAAGTCCGACGACTGGGACCGCCTTTCGCTGCTGCTGAACACGGTCGAGGACCTGGAGCTGGTGGACACCAGCCTCGCGCCCGAAACCTTGCTCTGGCGCCTGTTCCACGAAGATGAAGTGCGCGTGCAGCCGCCTGAACCGGTGATCTTCCGCTGCGACTGCAACGCCGACCGCATCACCATGGTCCTGAAAAGCTATTCCGAAACCGATCGCGCCGGCCTGGCCGATCCCGACGGCATCATCCGCGCCAAGTGCGAATTCTGCGCCAAGGTGCATGAAATCGGGCCGGACCAGCTGGCATGAAGGCGAAGATCGAACGCTCCGTCGCCCATTTTGCCGCCCGCCGCATCGCGGGCAAGGCGCTGCGCCGCGCCGGCATCCTGCGCTTCCTGCCCAGCGGCTTCGTCGCGATGCTGCTCGCCGAAGGCCTGCTGCTGGCGGTGCGCGAATTGCGCGCCCGGCCGCAGCTCAGGAAGAAGCTTTGGCAATCACTTTGCGCAAGAATGCCTCGCAGGCTTCCAGCTCGCTGAGCTTGCAGAACTCGTCCGGCCGATGCGCCTGCTCGATCGAGCCGGGACCGCAGATCACCGCCGGTATCCCATACGACTGGAAATGCCCGGCCTCGGTGCCATAGGCCACCGCTTCCACCTGGTTGGCCCCGGTCAGTTCGCGTGCCAGATGGATGGCGGGCGACTCCTCGTCCATCGCCAGCCCAGGATAATGGGCATGAAGCTCGGTGTTCAGCGCCGCCTCCGCCGCGCGGCGCTGGTATTTGGGCAGCACTTCGGCCGCCGCGCGCGCCTTGACCCGTTCCACGATCTTCGAAGGATCGCGGTCGGGCAGGAAGCGGTATTCCCACGTCACTTCGGCTTCCTTCGCCAGGATGTTCACCGCCGTACCGCCATGCACCACCGTCGCCTGCACCGTGGTGAAGGGTGGATCGAAGCGCGGATCGGTATCGCTGCGCAGTTCGTCCTGCACGCTTTCCAGCAGCGCCATGAACTCGCCCGCCATCATCACGGCATTGGCGCCCTTGTCCGGCGCGCTGGAATGGCCTTCCTTGCCGCAGCAGGTGGTGATCAGCTTGGCGCCGCCCTTGTGCGCCCCGACAATCTTCATCAGCGTCGGCTCGCCGATGATCGCCAGCGCCGGCCTGATGTCTTCGGCTTTCAGATCGTCCAGCAATCCCTTGACGCCGACACAGCCCACTTCCTCGTCATAGGACAGCGCGAAATGAATCGGTCGCGTCAGCTTTGCACGGCCGATCTCCGGCGCCAGCGCCAGCGCGGTGCCGACAAAGCCTTTCATGTCGCAGGCGCCGCGCCCGAACAGGTAACCATCGCGCACTTCCGGCTTGAAGGGATCGGACGACCAGTCCTGCCCATCCACCGGCACAACATCGGTATGACCGCTCAGCACATAACCGCCATCGCCATCAGGTCCGATGGTGGCGAACAGGTTGGCCTTCTTGCCCGTGGGATCATAACTGCGGCGGCAGCGCGCCCCCGCCCTTTCCAAAAGGGCCTGCGCGAAATCAATCAGCGCCAGGTTGGAGTCGCGGCTGGTGGTGTCAAAGGCTATCAGATCCTTGACCAGGTCCAGCGCGCCCATCTTATCGGTCCGCGTTGCTGGCAGGATTGCCGATGATGTTGAGGAATTCCCGGCGCGTGTCGGAATTGTCGCGGAACGCTCCGATCATGCTCGACGTCACCATGGTAACGCCGGTCTTGTGCACGCCGCGCGTGGTCATGCACTGGTGGGCCGCCTCGATCACCACCGCCACGCCCTTGGGCTGCAGCACTTTTTGAATCGTGTTGGCGATCTGCGCGTTCATCTTCTCCTGCATCTGCAGCCGCCTGGCATAGGCTTCCACCACCCGCGCCAGCTTGGAAATGCCGACCACCCGGTTGGTGGGCAGGTATCCGACATGGGCGCGCCCGATGATGGGGGCCAGGTGATGCTCGCAATGACTCTCGAAACGGATGTCCTTCAGGATCACCATGTCGTCATAGCCTTCGACTTCCTCGAAGGTGCGCTTGAGATAGTCTTCCGGGTCCTGGGCATAGCCGCTGAACCAGTCCTCGAACGCCTTGGCGACCCGCTTGGGGGTGTCGAGCAGGCCTTCGCGCGACGGATCATCGCCAGCCCAGCGCAGCAGGGTATGAACGGCCTTTTCGGCCTCGTCTCGGGATGGCTTGGTCATGGGAAAGTCTCGCGCAGCCGGTTGAAGGTTTCAACCTTACGAGAAGCGCGGTCTAATGGATCTGCCGGCGCTCATAGGGGCTTTCCAGCAGGAAAGCAGGGATTTCCGCCTCAAAGCTTTCGCCCGACGCACTCATCATCTGGTAGCGGCCGCTCATGGTGCCCGAGGCGGTCTCCAGCGGGCAGCCGGAGGTGTACTGGAAGCTCTCACCGGGCGCGATCACCGGCTGGGCGCCGACCACGCCGGGGCCGCGCACTTCCTGCATGCGGCCGGTTCCGTCCACGATATTCCAGTAGCGCGACAGCAGTTGCACCGACTCCGCGCCCTTGTTCTCGATGGTGACGGTGTAGGACCAGACATAGCGGTCGTCTTCGGGATCGGACTGATCGTCCAGATAGGCGGGCCTCACCGCGACGCGAATTGCCCGCGTCTCGTGTTCATACTGAAAGGCAACACGCGCCATGTGGACTTCGTAGTCTTCGCTCTCGAACATGGGGCAATTATCGGGCGGCCTCCCAATTCCCGCAAGCGGCAATTGGGCGCAGCGTTAACCGAGTTCCACGGAAACCACGGTTTTCACTGAATTTGCGATGAAACAGGCGTCATGCGCCAGGTGATGGATATTCTCCAGCGTGGCGGCATCGGCGTCACAGTCCACCTTCGGCCGCAGGATCACCCGAGTCATCCAGAGTTTTCCGCCGTCATTTTCCAGAAATCCCACGGCATCGTCCCGGTAGGATTTCACCGTCACCTTCTTCTTGGTGCAGATCGCCAGGAAGCTCAGCATGTGGCACGAGGCCAGCGCCGCCACCAGCATGTCTTCCGGATCGCCATGCACGCCGTCGCCGCGATAGGCCGGCGCCGCGCTGGCAGTAAATGTCTGGCCATCCTTGAACACGATTCTGTGCTCGCGCGGATAGCCTTCATAGGTGAAGGGCTTGCCGCCATCCGTCCAGTCCAGCGTAACCTTGTGTTCCGCCATCACGCCACCTTCAACGCTTGTTCCAGGTCTTCGCAAAGATCGCTGGCATCCTCCAGCCCCACCGAAATGCGCATGGTGCCCGAATTGATGCCCAGCTCGGCGCGCGCTTCCGCGCTCAGCTTCTGGTGGGTGGTGGTTTCCGGGTGGGTGAGCAGGCTCTTGGAGTCACCCAGATTGTTGGAGATGTCGATCAGCTTCAGCGCATTGGCCAGGCGGAACACCGCCGCCTTGCCGCCGGTGATCTCGAAACACACCACGCCGCCGCCGCCATCCATCTGCGCCTTCGCCAGATTGTGCTGCGGATGATCGGGGCGGAAGGGATACAGAACCTTCGTCACTTTCTTCTGGCCCGCCAGGAAGTCCGCCACGGCGAGCGCATTCTCGCAATGCTGCTTCATGCGCAGGTCCAGGGTCTCCAGGCTCTTCAGGTGCAGCCAGGCATTGAACGGGCTGATGGCAGGTCCGGTATTGCGCAGGAAGGACTGCAGATGGTCATTCAGGAAATCCTCCTTGCACAGGATCACCCCGCCCAGCGCGCGGCCCTGGCCGTCGATATACTTGGTGGAGGAATGGATCACGATGTCGGCGCCAAATTCCATCGGCCGCTGCAGGGCAGGGGTGGCGAACGCATTGTCCACCGCCAGTCGCACATTGCCCTGGTGCGCGACCTTCGCCACCGCGGCGATATCCACCAGCGACAAGGTCGGGTTGGACGGCGTCTCCAGGAACAGAAGCTTGGTCTCGGGCCGCATCGCCGCTTCCCAGGCCGACGCATCGCTGCCGTCCACCAGGGTATAGGTGATGCCAAAGCGCGGCAGGATCTGCTCCACCACATGCAGACAAGACCCGAACATCGCCTTGGCTGCCACGACATGGTCGCCCGTATTCAGCGACGACAGAAGCACCGCACTGACCGCCGCCATGCCGGTGGCCGTGGCGCGCGCCACCGGCGCGCCTTCCAGCAGCGCCATGCGCTCCTCGAACATGGAGACGGTCGGGTTGCCGAAGCGCGAATACTGGAAGCCCCCGATCTCGCCCTTGAAGCGGGCCTCGGCCTCTTCGGCCGCCTCATAGGCATAGCCCGAGGTCATGAACAGGGCTTCGGAGGTCTCCTGGAAAGGCGTCCGCATGGTACCGCCCCGCACCGCCAGGGTGCGTTTGCGCCATTTACCGGGCTCTTTGTTGGTCGCCATGAACGCCTTGCCTCCTGCCGCGGATTTTGTCGCGCGGTTGATGGGGCGGGGTCAAGAACATAAGCTTTATGCAGGATTCGCAGGGCCGCTAGGCGATGAAAAGGCTATTTTTATTGCGTCACGCCAAGGCCCAACCCGCCGATGGCGGCACCGAGGACTTCGATCGCACCCTGATGCTGTCCGGCATGCAGGACGCCAGCGCCATGGCGCGTTACCTGCGCAAGAACGCCCTGGCCGTGCAGCAGATCCTGTGCTCGTCCAGCACTCGCACCACCCAGACCGCCGAACTGCTGCTGCACGAGCTGGTCGCCGAGATCGACTATCGTGACGCGCTGTACCTGGCCGACGTGGCCCGGATCGTCGCGGCCGTGCGCGGCGCGCCGGCCGAAGTGTCCTCGCTGATGATCGTGGGCCACAATCCCGGCATGGAGCTTTGCGCCACCCAGCTGGCGCGCGAGCCGGTGCGCCGCAAGGAACGTGCCCGCCACGAAGCCCTGGAAGAAAAATTCCCCACCTGCGCGCTCGCGATCCTGGACTTCGACATCGGCCGCTGGCGCGACGTGGAGCCCGGCACCGGCAAGCTGGTGGATTTCGTGCGGCCCAAGGATATCTGACGCGATATTTAGGACTGGATCGACCGCGTCTGCTTGTTGGTCGCCAGTTGCTTCCAGCCGAAGCCGATCTCCGGCGTCAGTTCACCCAGCAGCCTTGTGGTGCGGGTGGCGACGCGCACCCCACCCATCGCCTCATAGAAGAAGCAGGCATTGTTTTTCGCATGCGCCCAGATCAGGCAGGACCGCAGTTTGCGATCCTTGAAGCCTTCAAAGGCGCCTGCCATCAAGGCGCGGCCCGCGCCGCGGCCCAGAAAAGCCGGGTCGACATACAGCGTGTAAATTTCGCCTTCCAGGCCCAGCGTTCCGTCGCGCGCGACGCCCAGGCTGCACAGCCCGATCGGGCCGATGCGCGGATCTTCCACAATCAGCACCGTGCCGCCGCTCTTGATCGACGCCTGCCAGCGCGCGGTATGGCTCTTGTGCGACATGGCGCCCAGAAGCGAATGGGCGATCACGCCCGCATAAGTGTCTTGCCAGGAATCGATGTAGATGCGCGCAAGGTCTGCGGCATCTTCAGGCCGCGCTGACCGAACCGAAAGCGCAAGGTCTTCCATGACTCGAAGCGTGGGGCAGTTTTCGCATTCGCACAAGAGTCATTTCGTCCGAAAACGAAAATATTGTGACTAGGTATTACGACTTAGCCGAGCAGCGGCTTTTCCTGCGTACGCGCCAGGAATTTCGCGCTCTGCTCTCCACCCTGCCCATAGTGCTTGGCGGCACTCCAGTCGGCGATCTGCGAAAAATGCTCCGCCACGTCATCGGCACTGGCGCCGGTGCCCAGATTGATTCCATCCGTCTCCACCATCTGGGCGGCGGCAAACACACCGGCAGCGGCCGTCATGATCATTCCGGTGGGCGCATCCGTGCTGGCCAGATAGGCGACCGCCGGCGACACGAATTCCGGCTTGAGCATCTCCAGCACGGCCGGCGGCATCAGCGCCTCGGTCATGCGGGTGGCGGCGACGGGGCAGATGGCGTTGACCTTGATATTGTCTTTGGCGCCTTCCAGTTTCAGCGAATTCATGAAGCCAATCAGCGACGCCTTGGCCGCACCATAATTGGTCTGGCCGAAATTGCCGTACAGCCCGGTAGAAGAGGTGGTGACCACGATGCGGCCATAGCCCTGCGCCTTCATGATCTCCCACACCGCCTTGCACGGCTTGACCGTGCCCAGAAGGTGCACGTCCATCACGGCGGTGAAGTCCTTCAGCTCCATCTTGCCAAAACTCTTGTCGCGCAGGATGCCGGCATTGGCGATCAGCACATCGATGCGGCCCCATTTGTCCATGGTCTGCTTGACCAGATGCGCCACGCCGGCGTCATCGCTGACACTGGCGCCGTTGGCGATGGCTTCGCCGCCGGCCGCGATTATCTCTGCAACAACCTTCTCTGCCGCCTGCGAATTGCCGCCGCTGCCGTCCAGCGAGCCGCCCAGGTCATTGACCACGACCCTGGCGCCCAGCTTGGCCAGGTACAGTGCATGTGCCCGTCCCAGTCCGCCCCCTGCGCCGGTGACGATGGCGACTTTGTCCTGAAAGGAAATGGTCATGGTAATCTCCGTGATGACTAATTTGGCGTGGGGACCGATTGCGGGTCAAGGCGGCGGCCAAAGCGAGCCCGCAACTTTGCCGCCACGGGCAACTCTATCCGCTCGGCCAGAAGCGCGCCCCATGCCGTGCAAACGAGCACCAGCCCCAGCGGTTCCAGCCACCAGATCAGGCCCTCAAAGCGCACGCCCATCACAATCGCGTCCGGCGAAGGATAAACCCGCTGCTCCAGGAAACGGATGAACAGCAGCCATGCCGTCTGGCCCAGATAGATGGCATAGGACCATTCCCCCATCATCTGCGGCACCTTCGTCTGCAAGGCGCGTGCGACAAGGCCGCGATCAAAGGCCAGCGCGAACACCAGGGCCATCAGCGGCAGCACCGTGAAGATGTCGTAATGTGTGTGCGACCAGCCGGTATGGGTGATGACATAGCCCAGCAGCAGCACCAGCAGGACCTGCAAAACCGAATGCACCCAGTCCGGCATCCGGTCACGCGCCTTGACCCGGCGAAACAGCACCGCCAGCCCGACCCCGACAACGAAGTCACTGAGGCCCCGCAGCACCCCATTGTGAAACGTGATGTCCAGCCCGTGGGGCGAGGTCAGCAGCAGCGCCGTCAGTCCCGACAGCCCCGCCGCGATCAATGCAACACCGCGCCACGCCCGCCCCTCCGCCAGCCACAGCAGGAACGGAAACAACAGGCACAGCGCAAATTCCACGCTGACAAACCACGAGACTCCGTTCCAGGTCAGGCTGGGCATGGTGTTCCAGGCCTGGATCAGCAGGGCGCTCAGCGCAAAACCCTGGACGCTGATATCCTGGTGGTATTTCGCATCGAAAATGGACAGGTACCCGCCCTGCGCCGCCAGGGATCGCAGCACCACCACCATTCCCAGGATCCACAACAGCATGAACAGGTGCAGCGGATACAGCCGGATCAGCCGGGCGCGCAGGAAGTCGCCATAGCCGCGCGGCTTCATCAGGTCACGCAGTCGTGGCCAATAGGCGTGAGTCAGGATGAAGCCCGACAGCACGAAAAAAAATTCCACCCACAGATATCCGCGGGTCGCCAGCAGGTCGAGCGGCCGCCAGCCGGAATAATGATGCCCTTCGCTGAAATGGAACATCACCACCAGCAGCGGCGGAAATGCCCGCGCGCCGCCCAGGGCCCTTATTGTTCCCGCTTTTGCTGATTTCGTTGCCATCCCCCGCACAGTCTAGTGCCGGCGCGGCTTTCTGTCATGTGACGGCCCCGTGGATTCGTGTAGCGTCGCACCCGGGTTCTGCCCCGTTGGGGTTTTAAGGGGTTTTCACAACGTGCTGCCGCATCTGCAATCGGCGCTGGGGATCTGCGCGATCATCGGTTTTGCCTGGGCCTTTTCCGAAGATCGCAAGATTTTCAACTGGCGTATGGTGGCGGGGACATTGCTGCTCCAGGCCGTGACCGCCATTTTGCTGCTGAAAGTGCCATTTGCGCGCGATGCGTTGTTTGGCCTGAACGGCGTGGTCGGTGCAGTGGCTACCGCCACCGGCGCAGGCACCAGCTTTGTCTTCGGTTATATGGGCGGCGGCCCGGCGCCCTTTGCCACCACCAATGCCGGCAACATGATCAACCTGGCCTTCTCGATCCTTCCGCTGATCATGGTGATCGCCGCGCTGTCGGCGATCCTGTGGTACTGGCGCATCACGCCCAGAATCGTGGCGGGCATGGCCTTTGTGGTGAAGCGGACCATGGGGCTTGGCGGTGCAGTGGCGCTTTCCGCGGCCGCCACCGTCTTCCTGGGCAATGTCGAAGGCCAGCTTGTGATCCGGCCCTATCTGGCGCGCCTGACCCGCACCGAGCTTTTCATCCTGATGACAGTGGGCATGTCGGTGATCGCAGGCACGGTGTTCGTGCTCTACGCCACGCTTCTGAAGGATGTGCTGCCCGGTGCACTGGGGCACCTGCTGGTGGCATCGCTGATGTCGATGCCGGCGGGCATTTTGATTGCGCGCATCATGGTCCCCGGCAAGGCCGAGACCGAGCTGAACGAGACCGAAGAAAGCGTCCATTACCGTTCGACGGTCGACGCCATGGCGCGCGGCACCGAGGACGGCCTGAAGCTTTACCTGCAGATACTGGCCATGCTGATTGTCACCACCTCGCTGGTGACCCTGGCCAACATCATTCTGTCGCACTTCCCCGGCGTGTTGGGTGCGCCGCTTACCCTGGAACGCATGCTGGGCTGGGTGTTCGCGCCCTTTGTCTGGCTTCTGGGCGTGCCCTGGAGCGAGGCGCCGCTGGCCGGTGGCCTGATGGGCACCAAGGTCATCCTCAACGAGCTGATCGCCTATCTGCACATGGGGGCGCTCCCGCCCGGCAGTCTCGACCCGCGCAGCACCCGTATCATGGTCTATGCCATGTGCGGCTTCGCCAACTTCGTCTCCACCGGCATTGTCGTCGCCGGCATGAGCAGCCTCATTCCCGAACGTCGCAACGAAGTGGTGCAGCTGGCGCTGAAGGCCATGGTGGCCGGCGTGCTGGCCAGCGGACTTTCGGCCGCCATGATCGGCCTGCTGCCCATCTAGCACATGAAATTCTGGCTTCCCGAACAATCCGCCGGCGAAATCGTCACTCTCGACAAGCTCGACGCATGCGTGGTGACGCGCGGTGTGGCAGCCTGGATGGCGCGGCGCGGCAAGGCGCGCTTCCCCGATTGCGGCGACGGCGCGCTGGAACTTCTCACCCCCAATGCCATCCTGGTGGCGGCGCTGGAAGATGATTACGAATATCGCAGCGTCGGCCATGCCCTGGTGGAAGGTTTCAACGAAAATTTCGCGGGCCGCCGCCTCAGCGCCATCATCGCCGAGATGCCCAAATTCGGCCTCGGTCTGAAGATGCTCTATGACATGGTAAAGGCAAGCGGCGAGGCCATCGGTTATCGCGGCTGGGCAGGACAGGACATGAGCGGCGCGCGGTTCGTCTATCACGAGAGTGCAATCCTGCCGCTGGGCACTGGCGGGGTGGTGGATCACATCCTGGTGCTGAGTGTGCTGGTGGCGCACGACACCATGCCCGATGGTGCCTGATGCAGGCGCTCTGGCTTGCCGCTGCGCTGATGCTGGCGGCCTGTGCCCCCACCTTCGTCGCGCCCGGCGGTGATGCCATGACACCCACCCTGAACGACGATGTCCTTGTCGCCCGCGACGGCACACGCCTGCCGCTGCGCCGCTGGGAGGCGGATGGCGCGCCGAAAGCCATCATCATGGCCCTGCATGGCATGAGCGACTATTCCAATGCCTTCGAGATGCCGGGCAAGGTCTGGGCAAAACAGGGCATCACCACGATAGCCTATGATCAGCGCGGCTTCGGCAGGAATGCCAATCCCGGCGTCTGGGCCGGCGCCGATGCCATGCGCGCCGACCTGGATGATGCGGTAGCGGCGGCGCGGGCGCGCTATCCGGGCCTGCCTGTTTTCGCCCTCGGCGAAAGCATGGGCGGGGCGGTGCTACTGACGGCGCTGGCCTCCAAGGCGCCGCCCGCCATCGATGGCGCCATACTGGTCGCCCCCGCCGTCTGGTCGCGCAGCGACATGCCGCTGACCTACCGGGTGGCGCTGTTCCTGGGCGCGCACCTGATGCCGGGTGTGATCCTGTCAAATGAGGCGGGCAGGGCGATCGTCAAGGTCATCGCCTCAGACAATATCCCCATGCTGCAGGCGCTGGGCCGCGATCCCCTGTTCCAGAAACAGACCCGCATCGGCACCCTGTTCGGGCTGGTCAATCTGATGGACGAAGCGCGCACGGCCATTCCCGCAGCCCCGCCGCCGATCCTGCTGCTGACCGGCGCCAACGACCAGATCATTCCGGCCACCCCCACCAATGCGGTGATCGCGGCGCTGGGTTCCAGGGCGACCGTGAAACGTTACCCGCACGGCTATCACATGTTGTTGCGCGACCTGGAAGGCGCGGTGGTGGACAAGGATGTCGCCGACTGGATTCTGCGGGACCGGAACTAGCCGCCCGCCTGGCCGTTCCCTCCCAGGAACAAGCGGAGAAAACCATGACCACCACCGAAGTGAAGAAGCCCGACCTGCGCGACGGCAAGCCCGGCGCCGATGGAAATACCAATGCCAAGATGGCCGGTCACAGCGACCAGTTCATGCCCACCTCGGCCAAGGACGAGCACAGCGTCAATCCCGGCATCGGCAGCAAGGCCGGCGTGGCCGAAGGCCAGGTTACCAAGTCCAATTGATCACGGCCCTCTGACCGGCCCACCGGTTTGGGGAAAAGCAGGGTTGGCGATATGCTTGCCGAAAGGCGCGCATATGGCCGCCCTGTTTTTGTTTGGTTGAAGCGTCATGACCGAGACCTGGCCCACCTTCGACTGGGCCGACCCGCTGTTTCTGCAAAGCGCGCTGCACGAAGACGAAAAGCTGGTGCAGCAATCCGCACGCGCCTTCGGCCAGACCCGCCTGATGCCTCTGGTCCGGGACATGCACCGCCATGAAACCTTCGATCGCGACCTGATGCGCGAATTCGGTGCGCTGGGCCTGTTCGGCAGCACGTTGAAAGATTACGGCCCCGGCGTCTCGGAAGTCGGCTACGGCCTGATCTGCCGCGAGATCGAGCGGGTGGATTCCGCTTTCCGCTCCAGTCTCTCCGTCCAGTCCAGCCTGGTGATGCATCCCATCCACGCCTTCGGCAGCGATGCCCAGCGCGAAAAATACCTGCCCAAACTTGCCAGCGGCGAATGGATCGGCGCGTTCGGTCTGACCGAACCCAATTCCGGCTCCGATCCCATCTCGATGCAGGCGCGCGCGACAAAAACCGCAACCGGCTTTGTCCTGAACGGCGCCAAGACCTGGATCACCCATGCCCCCATCGCCGATGTGCTGGTGGTCTGGGCCAAGTTTGCCACGGAAGACAAAAGAGACCGCGTAAAAGGCTTCATTCTGGAGCGCGGCGACAAGGGTCTCACAACCCCCAAGATCGAAGGCAAGTTCTCGCTTCGCGCGGGCGTCACCGGCGAAATCGTGATGGCCGATGTCGAAATCCCGCTGGACCGCATGTTGCCCGATGCCGACGGCATGAAGGCACCTTTCAGTTGCCTCAACCATGCGCGCTATGGCATCGCCTGGGGCGCGATGGGAGCCGCAGAATTTTGCTGGCACGCGGCACGGCAATATGGCCTGGACCGCCACCAGTTTGGCCGCCCCCTGGCCGCCAACCAGCTCTACCAGAAGAAGCTGGCCGACATGCAGACCGAGGTCACGCTGGGTCTTTCCGCCTGCCTGCAGGCGGGCCGGTTGTTCGATGCCGGAAAACTTCCGGCCGAAACCATCAGCCTGCTCAAGCGCAACAATGCCGGCAAGGCGCTCCAGATCGCCCGCGACGCGCGCGACATGCATGGCGGCAACGGCATCGCCGACGACTTCCACGTCATCCGCCACATGCTAAACCTGGAAGCGGTCAACACCTATGAGGGTACCCACGACATCCATGCCCTGGTGCTGGGCCGTGCCCAGACCGGCATATCCGCCTTCTGACGCCGGATTTTCGACTAGTGAGAGAGCGCCTCTGCGCGCCTCTGGCGATCCGGGGCCTTTTTGGGCATAAGGGCCGCCGTCCATATTTCAGGTTCGCCGCATGTCGCTTGCCGCTCCCAAAGTCGTCAACATCAAGGATCTGCGCCGCCTGGCGCGCGCCCGCCTGCCTGATGCGGTGTTTGACTATCTTGACGGTGCCGCCGACGATGAAACCACCCTGAAGGACAGCGAAAAGGCCTTCAGGGAAGTCCTGTTCAAACCGCGTTTCGCGGTGGCGACTCCCGCCTGCGATCTTGGTGTCACCGTGCTGGGCCAGAAGCTGGACCTGCCCTTTATTCTGGCGCCGATCGGATACTCTCGCCTGATGCATCCGCGCGGCGAACTGGCGGCGTCCAGGGCGGCCGGCAACAACGGCACTGCCTATATCCTCTCCACCATGTCGGGCCACCGCATCGAAGATGTGAAGGCCCAGTCCAGCGGCCCCACTTTCTACCAGCTCTATCTCGCGGGCGGGCGTGGCGCAGCGGAAGCTGCCATTGGCCGCGCCAAGGCCGCCGGCTACAAGGCGCTGTTCGTCACCATCGACACCCCCGTCGCCGGCAACCGCGAGCGCGATGTGCGCAATGGCATGAAGGCCCTGATGGGCACCAATCCCTTCGCCAAGCTGCCCTATTTGCCGAACATCCTGATGCACCCGCGCTGGCTGGCAGGTTTTCTCGCCGACGGCATGACCCGGCCCTTTCCCAACATCGTTGTGCCCGGCACTGGAAAAGGTTCAGGCCCGCTACAAGCGGTGGACGTCGCCGCCGCGCTGGAATCGGCGCAGGTCAGCTGGACCGACCTCAAATGGATTCGCGACGTGTGGGACGGTCCCATCGTCATGAAAGGCGTGATGACCGCCGATGATGCGCGCCGCTCGGTCGATCACGGCGCCCAGGGCATCGTGGTCTCCACCCATGCCGGCCGCCAGCTCGACGGCGTCGCAGGAAGCCTGCGTGTGCTGCCCGGCATCGTCGAAGCGGTGGGAAGCCAGACCGAGATCCTGTTCGACGGCGGCATCCGCCGCGGCGCCGACATGGTCCGCGCCATGGCGCTGGGCGCGAAGGCGTGTCTGCTGGGCCGAGGATACGCCTATGGCATGGCCGCAGCCGGCGACGCCGGCATCGAACGCGCCATCGAAATCTTCAAGGCCGACATCGTGCGCACGCTCAAATTGCTGGGCTGCGCCACCATCCGCGACGTCAATGCCGAACACGTCTGGCACAAGCCGGACTTCCGGGTGGACTAACTACCAGCCGTTATCGCCAAAGTGCGCCTGATACAGCGACCCCGCTTCGGCCTTGATCTCCGCGCCCAGCTTCAGCCCCAGCGCCCGTGCCGCAGCCATCGCATCATCGCCCAGCGCCACGCGCTCGTGTCGTCGCCAGCAATGCTTGCCATCCGGCGTCAGCACTTCGCCCAAAAAGGTGAGGGCGCCATCCACGATCTTCGCCGTCGCGGCAATAGGCGTGCGGCACGATCCATCCAGCGCTTCCAGAAACGACCGTTCCGCCGTGGTGGTGACGGCATGTTCGGCCAAATTCAGCGGCGCCAGCCGCGCCAAAATCTTCTCATCGCCTTCACGCGCGGTAATCGCGAGCGCGCCTTGTCCCGGCGCAGGCGGCATCGCCTCGGCATCCACCACCGAGGCGACATGCTGCGCCAGCCCCAGCCGGTTCAGCCCCGCCAGCGCCAGATAGGTCGCATCAAACGCGCCGCCTTCGATCTTCGCCAGCCGCGTCTCGACCCGTCCGCGCAGCAGCTCAACCTTCAAATCCGGCCGCAGATGCAAGGTCTGCGCCTGCCGCCGCAGCGACGCCGTGCCCACCGTCGCGCCCTGCGGCAGGTCCATCAGCGTCTTCGCCTTCAAAGCAATGAACCCATCGCGCGGGTCTTCGCGCGACGGCACACAGGCCAGCACGATGCCGTGCGGCATCCGGGTCGGCAGGTCCTTCATGGAATGCACCGCGCAATCGATGCGACCGTCCAGCAGCGCCTCGTCCAGTTCCTTGGTGAACAGACCCTTGCCGCCCTGTTCCGACAACCGGCCAGTCAGCTTGTCGCCCGTGGTGACAAAGGTCCGGATCGCGTCTTCGCCCAGCCCCAGCATCGCCGCCACCAGCCGCGACTGCGTCAATGCCAGCGGCGAGCCGCGCGTACCGATGATCATGCCCACTCCGCGATCGGCGGCATCGAGGACAAAATGCTTTCCACATTCCCGCCCGTCTTCAGCCCGAATGTGGTGCCGCGATCATACAGAAGATTGAACTCGACATAGCGCCCGCGCCACTTGGCCTGCTCGTGGCGCTCGGCTTCGCTCCAGCTTTCGCCCATGCGGCGGGCGATAATGGCGGGCTGGATATCCAGGAACGCTTCGCCCACCGACTTGGTGAAGTCGAAATCCCTGTTCCAGTCACCCGTGTCGTGATGATCATAGAAGATGCCGCCCACCCCGCGCGGTTCGCCGCGATGGGGCAGCCAGAAATAGTCATCGGCCCATTTCTTGTACTTGGGAAAATAGTCGGGATCGAACCCGTCACAGGCCTGTTTCAGGCGGGCATGGAAATCCACCGCGTCAGGATGTGTCTCTGTACGTGCCGCATCCAGCGTGGGATTCAGGTCCGCGCCGCCGCCGAACCAGCTCTGCGTCGTCACGATCATCCGGGTGTTCATGTGCACCGCCGGCACCCGCGGATTCTTCATGTGGGCAATCAGACTGATACCGCTGGCCCAGAAGCGCGGGTCTTCCGACGCGCCGCGAATCTGCTTGGCGAATTCCGGCGAGAAGCTGCCGAACACGGTGGACGTGTGTACGCCCACCTTTTCGAACAATCGACCGCGCATCATTCCCATGACGCCGCCGCCTTCCTTGTTGGCGCGATCCCAGGGCTTCTTTTCGAAGCGCCCCGCCTCTCCGGGATAAAGGCTGGCGGGCGCGTCATCTTCCAGCGCCTCGAACGCCGCCATGATGCGGTCCCGCAGGCTTTCAAACCAGGCGCGCGCCAGCATTTTGCGGGTTTCAAGCTCACTCATGGCCGCGCTTTTAGCCCTTCCAACGCGGGCGCACCATTGTTTTTGGGGCCGCACCCCGCCATCATTCCCCAATAACAAGCTCGGACAATCGGGCGGTGGGGGAAAGCATGAAACGTATGGCGGCAATACTGTTGGCGACGTCTGTGTCCGGTGCGGCCTGGGCGGCCGACCATCCCGGTCAGAAATTCCACCTGCGGCTCTCTGACCTGCCCAAGCCCTATGTCACCCCGGCCGTGGCCAACAACAATACCGTGATGCCGCGCCCCAAGGGCCGCGTTCCCGACGCGCCCAAGGGTTTCCAGGTCACGGTCTATGCCACCGGCCTCACCATCGCCCGCTTCCTGGCGGTTGCTCCCAATGGCGATGTCTTTCTGTCCGAACGCCTGCCCAACAAGATCACGCTTCTGCGCGATACCAGGGGCACCGGCACCGCCGATGAACGTTTCACTTTTGCCGACGGCCTGAAGAATCCTTCCGGCGTCGCCGTCCATGACGGCTATGTCTATATCAGCGACCAGAATGCGGTGTGGCGCACGCCTTACGTGGCCGGCGCGACCAGGGCCGGCAAGCTGGAGCGGGTGACCAAGGCCCCCGACCTGCGCCTTACCTCCATGCACGGCACCCGCAACATCGCCTTCAACAAGGACGGCGCGCTGTTCGTGGAAATGGGCAGCCGAGACAACATCTCCGACTTCCGCCCCGGCGCCGAAGTCTTCCAGGTCAAGAATGGTGAACTTGCCAGCTATGCCAGCGGCATCCGCAATCCGGTGGGCGTCGCCTTCCAGCCTGGCACCAACAATCTCTATGTCGCCGCCAACGAACGCGATGGCCTCGGCGACCAGCTGGCACCCGATTATTTCACCAGCGTCCGGCCGGGCGGCTTCTATGGCTACCCTTACAGCTATACCGGCAAGCTCCCCGATCCTGATTTCGGCAGCAAGCGTCCCGACCTGGTGGCGAAAGCCATAATGCCCGACGTGCTGTTCCCCGCGCACAGCGCCCCCACCGGCATGCTGTTCTACACCGGCAGTGCGTTCCCCAACGAATATCAAGGCGACGCTTTTGTTTCGCTGCACGGATCTTGGAACACCGCCAAGCCCACCGGCTACAAGGTGGTGCGCATCCATTTCAAGGACGGCAAGCCCGACGGCGGCTACGAGAATTTCCTCACCGGCTTCTGGGACGGCAAGACCAACCCGGCAAAAGTCTGGGGCCGCCCGGTCGGCCTCGCCATCGCCAAGGATGGCAGCCTGCTGGTCGCCGACGATGTCGGCCAAACGATCTGGAAAGTCACCTATACGGGGAAGAAATGATGTTTGACCGCCGCACTGTTGTCACCGGCGCGCTGGCGCTCGCCGCCATGCCCGCCTTCGCCAAAGACCCCAAGGTCTCGTTCCTGGTGCCCGATGGCGCCTGCGACTGCCATCATCACATCTATGACCCGCGCTTCGCCTATCAGCCCAATGCGATGCTGAAGCCGCCCTATGCCACCGTGCAGGATTATCGCGCCCTTCAGAAGAAACTGGGCACCAGCCGCAATGTCGTGGTGCAGCCCTCCACCTATGGCACCGACAATGCCTGCACCCTGGATGCCATCGCGCAATCGGGTGACGCCCGCGGTGTCTGCGTGGTGAATGCCAGCGTCACCGATGCGGAACTGAAGCGCCTTCATGATGGCGGCATCCGCGGCGTGCGCATCCAGTTCGGCCTGGGCAATCCGGTGGCGGCGGAAGAAGTGATGCCGCTGGCCAAGCGCATCGCCTCGATGGGCTGGCACATCCAGACCAACATGCCGCCCGAGCAGCTTGTGGCGATGGAAAAGCTGCTGCTGTCGTTGCCCTGTCCGGTGATCGTCGATCACCTGGGCCGCGCCACCGATGTGGGCCAGCCGCAATATGACACCGTGCGCAAGCTGCTCGAAAGCGGTCACGGCTGGGTCAAGGTGTCGGGCGCCTATCTCTATGGCGGCGGCACCGCGCCGGACTATGCCGGCGCCAGCCGCGCCGCCAAGGGCTATATCGCTACCGCGCCGGATCGCTGCGTCTGGGGCAGCGACTGGCCCCATCCCGACGCCACCAAGAAGCTGAACCCGGTGGCGATGCCCGACGACGTGACGCTTTTCAACCTGATGCCAAGCTGGGCGCCCGACAAGATGCTGCGCCACCGCATCCTGGTGGAAAATCCGGAAAAGCTTTACGGCTTCGATCCCAAGAAGCGCCCGAAGGCGCTCTAGGCCAGCATCGCTGCGTAGGCCGCTTCGATGTCCAGGCGAAAGCGCTCGCTGTCATACAGCGGTGTGGTGCTGTGGTTGCGCGCCAGCTTGTCACGCGTGGCCGCCAGCAGCGCCGGATTTTTCGCCAGCTCCAGCGCCCGTTCTTCATACTGGGCCGGCGAAGCTGTCACCAGTTCCGGCAGGTCGATCGCCTTCAGCAGGCTGGCGGCGACGCGCCCGGGAAACGCCCGGCCCAGGCAGGTCACCAGCGGCAAGCCCGCATACAGGGCATCGCTCGCCGTGGTGTGGGCGTTATAGGGCCAGGTGTCGAGGAAAAGGTCCGCCAGCCGATGCCGCGCCAGGTGCTGGTCCGGCGCCAGCTTGGGCGCAAAGACCAGCCTTGCCGGATCAACGCCGCGCGCCTGCGCTTCGCGGCGCAAATTCTCGCGATGCGGGCCGTCCAGCAGCCACAGCACGCTGCCGCCGATCTGTGTCAGCAGCCGCATCCAGATATCAAATATGGGGGGCGTGATCTTCCAGCTATTGTTGAAGCAGCAAAAGACAAAACCGCTGTCCGGCAGCCCCACTTCGGCGCGTGTCGGCGTTGCCGGTATGGCGCGTGTCGCATCATTGGCCTGGTAACAGGCCGGCAGATGCACAATGCGTTCGCTGAAAAATGGCTGCTGATCCAGCGGCAGCACGATCCGGTCCGCCAGGATCACATCCATGAAGGGCGCCCCCGTGGTGCCGGGATAGACCAGATAATTCACCTGCACCGGCGCGGGCCTTGCCGCAAAAATGCCCGGCCGTGAATCCTGCGTGTGGCCGTTCAGGTCCACCGCGATATCAATTTCCATGGCGCGCAGCATCTTCGCCACGTCAAGGTCGCTCTTGCCCCGCACATCCTCGAACCGGTCGAACGCCTTCACCAGCCGCGCCCGCATCGCACTGCCATCATCAGGGCCGAAGGCAATCGCCGTGACTTCAAAGCGGCTGCGGTCATGCCGTTCGAACAGTTCCACCAAAAGCTGCGCCGTGGGGTGCTGGTGAAAATCCGCCGACAGATAGGCGATGCGGATGCGCTCATGCCTATGGCGTCCCTGCGCCAATGACACCTGGGGCGGCAATATCCGCTGCACATAGCTCTGCGCGCAGCGCAGATGCACCGCCGCATCGTCGCTATAGCCCAGCATCGTAAAGGGCTGGATCACCGCGCGCCCCGTCTGCACCGCCTGCGCCAGTTGCGGCGCCAGCGCGGTCGAGCGTGGCCAGTCGCACAGCGCCAGCGCCAGTCGCGCCACCCCGTTCAGGGCATGGGGATGGTCCGGGCTGGCCGCCAGCGCGGCTTCATAACTCTGCTGCGCCTCGTCCATGCGCCCAAGATCGTTCAGCACACTGCCGCGCAGATACAGCGCCTCGCCAAAGCCCGGCTGCAGCGCCAGCACCTTGTCCACCGCGACCAGCGCATCGGCAAACCGCTTCTTGTCCCACAACAGCATGGCGCGATTGGTCAGCGCATTGACGTGCCCCGGCGCCAGCGCCAGCGCCTGGTCAATGCTGGCCAGCGCGTCATCCAGCCGCCGCAGGCTGCGCAGCACCGTGCCGCGATTGTTCCACACGCCCACAAGGTCGCGCTGGAACGCCAGCACCCGGTCGTAACATTCCAACGCCTCTTGCGGCCGCTTCATGTCCGACAGCAGGTTGCCGCGATTATAGTGCGCGGGCACCAGTGCCGGATTGCCGACCAACGCCGCATCATAACGCGCCAGCGCTTCATCCCTGCGGCCCAGCCGCGACAGCACATTGCCGTGATTGACCAGCATCTCCGGCACCGGCGCGCGGCCCAGCGCCGCGCGATATAGCGCCTCGGCTTCCACCAGGTTGCCTGCGGCCTGCGCGGCCGCGGCGGGTCCGAAAAGCTGCTTCAGGTCCATGGCTATTGCATCAGGCGCTTCAGGATGAAGCGCTGGAAGGCCGCCGGATCGGACGCAAGACAGACCTGCGCATTGGCCGGCCCCGGTTCCGCCCGCGTCATTCCGGCATCATCCACGCGCACATGCATGGGCGTCACCGGGCACAGCGACGGCTGCAGCAGGAAGCCCAGTGTCATGGGATCGAACAGGGTGGGTGTCACCTGCCCATGGGTGCCATAGACCCATTGGTGATAGGTCACCGCCAACATGTCGGTCATGGCGGTGCCATGGGCGAACAGCAGGTTGCGTCCGATTTCGTCCAGTTTCAGGTTGGCAGTGGAAACCAGCGGCATCACGAACAGCGGAACGCCGGAGGTGAAGATCTTCTGCGCCCCGGCGATGTCATTCTTGATATTCCATTCGGGATGTGGCGCCGTTGCGGGACCGAAACCGTCCGAAACCGGATTGAACGATCCTCCCATCATCACGATGGATTTCAGCTTGCGGAAGGTGGCGGGGTCCCGCGCGATTGCCGCGCCCAGGTTGGGCGACGGCCCGATTGCGACCAGGGTGATCTCGCCTGGATTGCGGCGGATCTGCTCCAGCAGGAAATCCACCGCCTGGGTGTGTGACCTCGGCGCGAATGAACCGCCTTCGGCGTAGCGGCGCTGGCTGAAGCCGGCCAGGTTGGCGGTGGAAGCAAGGCCCACCGCGACGGGAATGTCGCCATGCCCGGTTTCGATCAGCATGCGGTCCAGCATCCGGGCCCGCGCCTGCGTGTCGCCAAAATCGCTCAGCAATCCCAGCACCTGGAATTCGGGGCTGACCAGCGCCAGCGCCACCGCAAAGGCATCGTCGATATCATCGCCGACATCGGTGTCGATGATGATTTTCTGCGGCGCGGCCTCTGCCGCCCCGCCCAGCAGCAACACGGCCGCGACGATCCCCAGCAGTTTTTTCATGAGTGCTCCCCGCATTTTTGAACATGATGCCCGGTTTGGGGCAGCAAGCGCAAATCTGCCCCCCGGCCTGACTTTCCCCGTTGGGAATTTGTGCCGGATCGCGTGAAAGTCCTTTCGCCATATTGACCCTTGGCGTCCGGGCCCCGAAGAATGGGCCCATGAAGTTCACTTTCGCCGCCATGGCGTTTTTCCTTTTCGCCTCGGCGGCGGCGGCCGACGACGCGCTCAGCCCTGCTGCCAACGCCGCCTATCTGACTGCGAACGCGGCAAAGCCCGGCACCATCACCCGTCCCAGCGGCCTGCAATATCGCATCGTCCGCAACGGTTTCGGCAAGCGCCCCGGCGGCAATGACATCGTGCGCCTGTCCTACACCATGAAGCTGATCGACGGCCGGACGGTGGATTCCACCCCGCCCACCTTGCCGGCCGCCATGGCGATCAGCACCGTGAACCTGCGCGGTCTCAGCGAGGCGCTGCAACTGATGCATGTGGGCGACCGCTGGCAGATCGCAGTCCCCGCCGCGCTCGCCTTCGGCGTAAACCCGGCCGCCAATGGCACCATTCCTGCCAGCCAGACGCTGGTGATGGACCTGACACTCATATCCAGCGCTCCGCCCCAGCCGGGTCAGGCGCTGCCGGAAAATCCGCTGTCGGTCTGGTCCAATGGTCGCGAAATGGGCGGCGCCATCACCATCCGCCCATAAAATGTCGCGCGCGATATTGACCGCGGCATGGCGGTGATTGTCACATAAGCCAGCCACATTTTCCTTTCACGCGGAGTCCCCCCAATGCCCTTCATCACAACAAAAGACGGCACCGAGATTTTCTACAAGGACTGGGGCACCGGCCAGCCCATCGTGTTCAGCCATGGTTGGCCCTTGTCGTCGGACGACTGGGACCCCCAGATGATGTTCTTCCGCAACAAGGGCTTTCGCGTCATCGCCCATGACCGGCGCGGCCATGGCCGTTCCACCCAGACCGATGGCGGCCATGACATGGATCATTATTCCGCCGACCTTGCGGCGCTGACCGAACATCTGGATCTCAAGGGCGCCATCCATGTCGGCCATTCCACCGGCGGCGGCGAGGTGGTCGCCTACATCGCCCGCTATGGCCAGCCCCAGGGCCGCGTCGCCAAGGGCTGCATCATCAGCGCGGTGCCGCCTCTGATGGTCCAGACGCCCGCCAATCCCGGCGGCCTGCCCAAGTCGGTGTTCGACGGTCTGCAGGAACAGCTCGCCGCCAACCGCGCGCAGTTCTATCTGGCGCTGCCCTCAGGGCCCTTCTACGGCTTCAACCGTCCCGGCGTCGAAACCCAGGAAGGCCTTGTGCGCAACTGGTGGCGCCAGGGCATGATGGGCGGCGCCAAGGCCCATTATGACGGCATCGTCGCCTTCTCCCAGACCGACTTCACCGAAGACCTGAAAAAGATCACCGTGCCGGTGCTGGTGATGCACAGCGAAGACGACCAGATCGTGCCCTATGCCGATGCCGGTCCGCTGTCGGCCAAGCTGCTGCAAAACGGCACCCTGAAGACCTACAAGGACTATCCCCACGGCATGATCACCTCGCAGGCCCCGGTCATAA
The DNA here is from genome assembly GCA_038324265.1 of Micropepsales bacterium. Classification (GTDB taxonomy): domain Bacteria; phylum Pseudomonadota; class Alphaproteobacteria; order Micropepsales; family Micropepsaceae; genus Rhizomicrobium. The sequence goes on from JBBQHU010000020.1 coordinate 37,028, forward strand.
ACGCCGACCTGCTGGCCTTCATACAGGGCTGACCGCAAAAAGCGCTGGTCAGGACTACCTGGTCAGCGCTTCAGCGCCGCGGTGTGGGCGTCGATCACCTGCGCCAGCACCGTCATCGGTACCGCGCCGGCCTTGACCACCGTGTCGTTGTAATCGCGCAGGTCGAACTTCGCGCCCAGCGCGCCATGCATTTTTTCGCGCAGCCGCACCAGTTCGGTATGACCGACCTTGTAGCCACAGGCCTGTCCCGGCGAGGCGCAATAGCGGTCCACTTCGCTGGTGACGCCGTTGCGCGGGCTGCCGGTGCAGTTCTGGAACCAGTCGATCGCATGCTCCCGGGTCCAGCGCTTGGCATGAAGCCCGGTATCCACCACCAGCCGCCCGGCGCGCATCTTCAGCCCGGCCAGCCAGCCCAGCCGGCCCAGCGGATCGTCTTCATACATGCCGATCTCGTCGGTCAGCTGCTCGGCATACAGCGCCCAGCCTTCGACATAGGCGTTGAAGCCGCTGAGCAGGATGCGGATCAACGGCAGCTTGCCCGTCTCGGTCAGATAGGCGCCCTGCCACGCATGGCCGGGAATGCCTTCATGATGGGTGAGGGTGGGCAGCGAATAACGCGGCCAGGTCGAGACATGCTTGAGGTTGATGTAATAGATCGACGGCCGCGACCCATCCAGCGAACCGGAATTCATATAGCCCTGCGGTGCGCCGTCCTGGATGTCCGGCGGCACGCGCTTGACCAGCACCGGCGCCTTCAGCTTCAGCGCCGACAGCTTGGGCATCTGGCTGCGGCTTTGGCCGACCAGCTTGTTGAGATAGGCGATGATCTGCTCGCGCCCCGCATCATTTTCCGGGAACAGGTTCTTGGGATCGTGCGACAGCGCGGTCATGCGCTCGCCGACCGTGCCCTTGCTCAGGCCCTGTTTTTTCAGCAAGCCATCCATGCGCGCTTCCAGCGCGTTATTCTGCTCCAGCCCCATCTTGTGGACTTCGTCCGGCGTCATGGTGGTGGTGGTGCCGACCTTCAGCAGCCAGTCGTAATAGGCCTCGCCATCCTTCAGTTTCCACACACCGGCATCGTGGGTCGGCTTCAGCGCCGCCAGCGCCGCCAGCTGGCGGTTCATCGCGGGCAGGATCTTGTCGGCGACAATTTTGGTCGCCTGCGGCGCGTAATCGCCCAGCCCCTTGGCCTTCGCTTTTTCGGTGAGCGAGCCGACAATGCGCTGCTGCTCCGCCGGCACCTTCAAAGTCGCCTGCAACTGGCCCAGGGTGGTGGCCATCAAAAAGTCGGGCATCACCACGCCCATGCCTGCATCGCGCTTTACCCGATCGGTTTCCTGGTCCAGCACCTTGGCGAAATCCTCCATGCGGCCCAGCCAGGCTTGCGCATCCGCCTTGGTCTCGACCGTGTGCTGGCTGTCCAGGAACTCGGCGGTGCTGACATAGCTGCCGCTCTGCTGGCTCACCACATAGGGCCCTGCGGATTCGCTCATCGCCGCGCCCAGCGTGTTCTGGCCAAAGCCAAAGCGCCCACCATCACGGCCCAGCTCCAGCGCATATTCGGTCACCGCCTTGTTCAGCGCCGCATCGGCCGAAAGCCCGGCCGCCGGAACCGCCTTCAGCTTGGCCAGCCAGTCCGAACAGAAGACATGGTCTTGCCCGGTATGCGCCCAGGAGGCATCAGACAGCCGCGACTTCAGGGGCGCCCGCTTGCCCTTGTCCAGCGCCAGCGCGGTGGCCAGCTCCGGCGTATCCACCAGCAGCGCGTCCGACAGCTGCGCAAACAGGGCGTCAATCTGGGTATCCGTGGCGGCAAAGGCCGTGCCCGGCACAAAAGCGGCGGCAGCGGCGCTGGCAAGCAGGTGACGGCGAGAGATGTTCATGGCGAGGTCCGGGGTGGGATTGCGACGGAACCATAGTCCGGAAGGCCCCTTTGCCCCAAATCAATTACCCCGGGGCGGGTGAGGCGATAGGATGTCGCGGCGCGTTCTCTCCGCAGTTCACCAACCCAGATCGGAACGACCATGAAACTTCTCGCAGCAATCTCCGGACTGGGCCTGATGGCGGCGGCCGCTCCCGTCGCGGCGCAGGAAACGGGCGATCCCATGAAGGGCGCCCAGTTCGCGCGCGCCGCCTGCTATCAGTGCCATGCTGTCGAAAAAGCGCAGGACCGTTCGCCCAATCCGGATGCCCCCAGCTTCAGCGCAATCGCCGCCGATCCGCGCATGACGGCGCTGTCATTGCATGTCTGGTTCCAGTCGCCCCATCCCACCATGCCCAACCTGATGCTGCGGCCCTACGACAAGGCCAACCTGGTGGCCTATATCCTCAGCCTGAAATACGTCCGGCACCGGCCACGCTAGAAAAAGGCTATTCCCAGGCCCCGCTTGACGGGACAAGCCCCGCCGCCTTATAGCCTGCGCCCCTCTGCCATCCTTTCGGGGACAGGCGGGCGCGTAGCTCAGCGGGAGAGCACTCCCTTCACACGGGAGGGGTCACAGGTTCAATCCCTGTCGCGCCCACCATCATTTCCGCAGAAAAGCTGGAAATTTCGCACCGCCCAAACCGACCGACCGGAATTTATCGGAAGCTAAAGGAAGCTTTGCACGCCCTGATCCGTGCAAAATCCGTGCACTTAGCAGGAAGCCAAGCTCAATAGAGGGACTTCCCTTTAGCGCGTCTGCTCCAAGCTGCCATGGAAAGTAGCAGCTTGAGATCGGACGCCACCGCGCGGACCGCACGACTTTCAATGCGGCGACGCTGAAGGGGATGCTGGGAATAGAGCCCGATCAGACGGTCTCGGGCGCTTTTGGAATTTCTACATCGACGCGTGTGCCGACGCCCTTTTGGCTGAATATCGCAATTGTGCCGGAGTGCATCTCTACCAGTTGCTTGACCAGCGGCAGCCCAAGCCCGGTGCCTTGGGACTTGCGAGACATCGTGCTTTCAATTTGACCAAACCGGGATAGCGCAACCGGGATCTCGTCAGGTTCCATACCGATACCAGTGTCCTCGACCTGCAAAAGTATCGAAGGGCCTCGGTCGAAGATGCGTAGTGTCACTCGGCCGCCTTCCGGCGTGAATTTTATCGCGTTCGACAGCAAGTTCAGGAGCACCTGCCGGATACGTCTATCGTCGCAACGCAGTTTTATCCTGTCCATCGGGTCAAGAAGTACCTGAACACCTGCCTGGGCGGCTTGTGGTCCAATGACACTTACCGCCTCTTGCGCGATTGCGCTAAGTTGAACTTCCTCCAGCGATAGCTTCACTTGATTTGCATCAAGTTTGGAGAGGTCGAGAAGATCATTGATGAGCGATAGCAGATGGCTACCGCTCGAATGAATATGACCAGC
>JBBQHU010000021.1:0-37994 GCA_038324265.1 Micropepsales bacterium
GTGTCATTGCCCTTGCTGCGCAGCGCGCGCACCAGGCCCAGGCCATCCAGGCCGGGCAGCATGCGGTCCACGATCATGGCGGCAAAGCTGCCGTCCTGGGCGCGGACCAGCCCTTCGGCACCATCGTGGCACGGTTCCACCTGGTGGCCCTGTTCGCCAAGCGCATAGACAATGTGCGCGGCTGTTTCAGGATCGTCTTCGATGAGGAGGATTTTCATGGATTGTTCTGGCCCTGCCGTAGTTTCCGGCCTGGGCGGCGCATGTGCAAGCAGCCCATCTGAGCAGCGTGGGACTGACAATCGCGGTTCTCTTCTACCGGCCCGCTTGGCCCGGTGCTGGAGGGGCGGCGCGTGCCTTTCTGACAAGGCGCCGGGACATCTAGCAAGGCTATGTTATTACTGTAGTTTTAAGGGTTCGCTCGACTTCGCGGCAATATGCTCGCGAATCACAGGGGGATTTTTGTCGCACCAGACCTTGGCTTGGCAACCCGGCCCAAGCGCACGAGAAAGCGGCGCTGGCGGTCAGGGCTCGTCGTCCATCAGGATTCGTTCGGCGTCGCCTTGGGGGTCATCATACTGGCCGCTGGCCAGCGCCCAGAGCAGCACGCCCAGCGCGATAAGCCCAACCAGCAATGCCGAGGCTATGACCAGAGCGATCCCGCTCATGGCATTTTTCGCAAAGTCAGCCGCAGTGCGTTCAATGTCACCAGCAGGGAGGACCCGGCCATGGTGGCGGCGGCGATCAGCGGCGTAACCATGCCCAATGCCGCCATGGGGATGGCGGTGAGATTGTAAAGCGCGGCCAGGGAGAAATTCTGCAGCACCAGCCGCCGCGCCCTGCGCGCCACGTCCACCGCTTCGACCAGCGGCATCAGGCTTTCGCCCCGCAGCACCATGTCGGAGGCAAGCTGGCTGACATCGGCCGCCGTGCCGGGCGCGATGGAAACATGCGCCAGTGCCATGGCGGCTGCATCGTTGATGCCATCGCCGACCATCAGCACGCGCCGTCCCTGGTCTCGCAATTGCTGCAAGTGTGCGGCCTTCTCGCGCGGGCCAACGCCGGCGCACCAGTTGGCAATACCGGCCTGCGCGGCGACCGCTTCTGCCGGGCCGCCCCGGTCACCGGTCAGCATCTGCACCGCGATGCCGCGCGCCGTCAGCGCCGCAATCACGGCGGCGGCTTCGGGGCGAAGGGTTTCCTGGAATTCAAATGGCACCGGCGCCTGGTCTGCGCGCCGGAACCAGAGCCGCCCGCCGCTGTCCTGCGCCGCGCCGCACCAGACCGCGCTGCCCAGCCGGCACACTTCACCGTCCACCGAAGCCTGAATGCCCGCGCCGGCCGTCTCGCGTGTATCCCGGGCAACCGGGCCAGGTCCGGCTGCGGCGGCCACCGCGCGCGCCAGCGGGTGGCGGCTGGCGCGTGCCAGCATGGCCGCTTTATCCAGTACGCAGAAGGGTATCGCCTCCCTGTTCTTGAGCATCGGGGTGCCCGTGGTCAAGGTGCCGGTCTTGTCGAATATCGCCAGGTCAATCTCTGCCAGCCTTTCCAGCGCGTCGCCGGATTTCACGAAGACGCCGTGACGGAAAAGCCGCTCCGTGGCCACGACCTGCACGGCGGGAACGGCCAGCCCCAGGGCGCAGGGACAGGTAATGATCAGCACCGCAATGGCATTGGTCGCCGCAACGATCACCGTCGCGCCCCATACCAGCCAACCCAACAGCACAAGCAGCGCCAGGCCGGTCACGACCGGCACATAGGCCCGTGCCGCACGGTCGGCGAGGCGGACATAGCGACATCGGGTCTGCTGACCCGCCTCCAGAAGCCGGGCGAGATCAGCAACCAGCGAATCTTCCACCCGCGCCGTCGCCCGCAGGATTGCCGCAGGGCCGGTGATGATGGCGCCTGCCTGCAGGGCCGCGCCAGTCAGAACCGATACCGAGGCGGATTCTCCCGTGACCAGCGAATTGTCCAGTTCGGTGGCTTCGCTTTCCAGCACGCCATTGACCGGCACCCTTTCGCCGGTGGCAAGCACCAGGCGATCACCGGGCGCCAGGTCACGGGCGGTTACGGTTTCGCTGTCGCCATTGGGCTTCAGCCGCCGGGCCAGCAGAGACTGCATCGCCAGCAAATGGCGCGCCGCGCCCCGCGCCCGGTCGCGCAGGCGAAAATCCAGAAAGCGGCCCACCAGCAGCAGCAGGACCAGCATTACCGCGGCGTCGAAATAGATGTCCTGCCCCCGCTGCAGCGTCTGGTAGAAGCTCAGCCCCAGCGACAGCAGCAGCGCAGCGCTGATCGGCACATCCATGTTGGTGCGCCGGTGCGACAGGCTTGACCAGGCCGAGCGAAAAAAAGGCTGGCCGGCATAGAGCGTCACGGGTATCGCAACAGCGGCCGCCAGCCAGTGGAAGACATCGCGCATGGCGGCATCCATGTCATCGCCGCCGTACCACAGCGCATCGGTCAGCCCCATGGTGAAGACCGTGCCGAACGCTGCCAGCGCCAGGCAGCGCAGCAGCAGGCGGCCGTGGGCCCCATCAGCGTCCAGCGTATCTTCAGCGTCAAAAGGCTGGGCGCCATAGCCAAGGTCGCGCACGCGCCGCAACACCATCTGGGGCGAGACGGTCTCGGCCTGCCAGCTCACACTGAGTTTTCCGGTGGAAAGGTTGAGCCGGACCTCCTGAACCCCGGTGATGCCGCGCACGCCCGTTTCGATCTTGCCAATGCAGCCGGCGCAGCGCGCGCCTGTCACCGCCACCTCGAACGAACGCAACGCGCCCTCGCTGCGGATGTAGCGGGACAGGTCGTCGGCGGTTTCGGCGGGACGCAGCGGCAGGTTCATCTGAGCATGACCCGCCGGACCGCCTCGAACGGGGTATCGCTCTTGCCGGATTTCAGCACCACGTCCCAGATTCCGGCGGAGACCTTGGGCAGGTCCGCGCGATAGTCGCCGTCGCCCTGAGCCATCAGGCGCAAGGCCTGGTCGCGGTTCTCGTCCGTGGGATGGCGCAGCTCGCCGACCAAATGCTCAGCGGGCGGCGCCTTGCCATCGGGCTGGCGCAGCGAAACACTGACGCGCACACTGCCATCGCGATGGCGCACTGCGGAAACGATGGCTTGCCATCCCAGCTTCTTCTGCAAGGCACGATGCGCCAAGGTGTCATTGTATTCGACGCCCTGCAGGTAGGGCAGATGTTCATCTTCGCCGCGAAAGGTCTTGACCGCCACGGTGATGAAATAGGCATTGGCGGCGAAGATGACGCCGAAGAAGCCCATGAGCCAGAACAACACGCCGCGTCCAGTAAGGGTCCGGGTCATTTCGGTCCTCCAGAGACAAATACCGTGTCCACCTTGCGGCTTTCGCCCAAGGCCGTGTCGGTCAGCGCAAAGGTCACGGGTTGCGAACCCGGCGTCAGATGCGCCCGGTCCACCGTGACCAGAACACGCAGGGTCCTGATCTTGTCAGGCGCAATGTCCAGGGGTGCGGGCAATGCCACCTTGCCCAGGCCAATGATGTTGACCTCACGCGTGGTCAGTCCCGTGACGGAAAGGGCGAATGTGCGCGCCTTGCCTTCGCGATTCATCAGCTTGAGGGTGTAGCCATTGCGCACATCGCCATTGGCCAGGGTTACAAAATCGGGGTTGCGATCACGCAGCACGTCCAGATCGACCGTGCGCCTGGTGTTGAAGCTGAACAGCATCACCAGACTGACAAAGACCAGTACCGCAGCATAAAGAATGGTGCGTGGCCGGATGAAGCGGAAGCGCACCCGCCCGCCCGCCATGCGGCGCTGGACATTGTCTTCGGTATCAAAGGCGATCAGCCCCTGGGGCTGACCGACGCGCACCATGACGTCATCGCAGGCATCGATGCACAAGGCGCAGTTGATGCATTCCAGCTGGGCGCCGTCGCGGATGTCGATGCCCATGGGACAGGCGGCGACACACTGGTTGCAGTCGACACAGGAGCCACGCCCGTCCCAGGGCTGGCCCTTTTTGTGCGGGGCACGGGGCTCGCCGCGGTCGCGGCGATAGGTGACAGACAGCGCTTCATTGTCGGTCATCGCGGCCTGGATGCGCGGCCAGGGACACATATAAGTGCAGACCTGCTCGCGCATCAGCCCGCCCAGCGAATAGGTGGTGAAGGCAAGGCCCGCCACAAAGGCATAGACGCCGAAGCTGGCGGTACCGCTCAGCAACTGATGCAACAATGTCGGCGCGTCGTTGAAATAGAAGACCCAGGCACCACCGGTGGCGACGGCAAACAGCAGCCAGACCGTGTGCTTGGAGATGCGCTTGGCGATCTTGTCGAAGCTCCAGGGGGCAGCAGCCAGCCGGATGCGGGCGCCACGGTCGCCCTCGATCTTGGTCTCGACCCAGATGAACAGGTCGGTCCACACCGTCTGGGGACAGGAATAGCCGCACCATAGCCGCCCGAACAGCGCATTGATCAGGAAGAGCGACACCGCCGCCAGGATCAGCAGGCCGGTCAGGTAATAGACTTCCTGCGGCCAAATCTCGATGAAGAAGAAATACAGCCGCTCATGGGCCATATCCACCAGCACCGCCTGGTGGGGTGCGCCAGGGCCACGGTCCCAGCGTATCCAGGGCGTCAGGTAATAGATGCTAAGCGTAAACGCCATCATCCCCCATTTGATGGCGCGATAGAGCCCGTCCTGCTCCTTGGGGTAGATCGGCACGCGCGACTTGTAGAGCTTGCGATTGACGGCGCTGTTGGTCGCCTCGGCCTGCGACCGCTCCACCCCTTCCGCCGCCATGGCGGGGACGGGGGTCGCAGGCGTGATGCCGGGAGCCGCCATTATTCGCCGCCGCCCAGACCATGAACATAAACCGCCAGCGACTTGATGGTCTCGGGCGACAGGCGTCCGGCCCAGGTCGGCATCACGCCGCCGTGACCGTTCCAGATCTGGTCATGTATATCTTCGCGGGTGGGGCCATATTCCCATTCATTGTCAGTCAGGTTCGGCGCACCGAATTTGCGATCGCCCTTGCCATCCGCGCCATGGCAGGCGGCGCAATTGTCGGCAAACAAAGGCCCGGCGCGTTGGACCGCGCCGGCATCGGCGGCACGGCCCGACAGGTGCACGACATATTCCGTCAGGTCGCCGACCTGGCCGGGCTTGAGGATGGCGTCACGCCCAAAGGCCGGCATCTGGGAGTTGCGAGTGCCTGGCGAAGTGGACCGAATGCCAACAGTGATCGTATGCAAAATGTCATCAAGCTTGCCGCCCCACAGCCAGACATCGTCGTTCAGGTTGGGATAGCCATGTGCGCCCTGGCCGCCCGAGCCGTGGCACGGCGCGCAATTGTCGCCGAACGCGGCCTTGCCCTCGGCCTGAGCGAATTGCAGCAGTTCGGGGTTGGTCTGGATCTGAGACAGGCTCGCCCTGGAAATTTCCGCCTCCCGCGCAAGATGTGACGATTTCAACAGGGCGACCTGCGCTGTCACATCGTCACGCTGGGAATGATCGAACAGGCCATGGGTATAGCCGTTCAGGGTCGGCCAGGCCGGCATCACGATCCAGTAGCCGACCGCCCAGACGATGCAGGCATAGAAGATGGTGATCCACCAGCGCGGCAGCGGGGTGTTGAGTTCCTTGATGCCGTCCCATTCATGGCCGGTTGTCTCGGTGCCCGTGACCTCGTCGATTTCTTTCTTCTTGGACATCAGAGCCCCTCGTCATCCAGCGGGATTTGCTTGGCGCGCTGAAAGCCCTTCTGGTTTCGCGGCCAGAAGGCATAAACCAGCACCACTGCGAACATCATTGTGAAGTAGACGGCACCCCAGCTTTGCGCGAACGCCAATACGTCTTCATAGGCCCAGGCTTGCATGCCCTATCTCCGATTCTCTGGCGCCTTGGCGCGGTAGGTTTTGAAATCCACCAGCGTACCCAGCATTTGCAGATACGCGATCAGGGCATCCGATTCAGTGATCCTGGTGGGATCGCCATCAAAATCGCGCGCCTGCGCCTTGGGATAGCGCGTCTGAAAGGCATCCAGACCATCACTGTCGACGCTCGCCTGCGCCTCCAGATCTTCCTTGGCGTGGGCGACCTGATCGTCGGTATAGGGAACCCCTATGGTGCGGTTCGCCTTCAGCAGCTTCTGGACATCGCGATAGTCGAGCGGCGTCAGGGCCAGCATCTTGTAGGGCGGCATGATGGATTCCGGCACCACTGAACGGGGATCCGTCATGTGGGCGCGATGCCATTCATCGGAATACTTTCCGCCGACGCGTGCCAGATCCGGGCCCGTGCGCTCCGAACCCCACTGAAAGGGATGGTCGAATTCGCTTTCGGCTGCGAGGCTGTAGTGCCCGTAACGCTCCACTTCGTCGCGCAGGGTGCGAATCTGCTGGCTATGGCAGACATAGCAGCCTTCGCGGACATAGATGTTGCGACCCGCCAGCTCCAGCGGCGTGTAGGGACGCATGCCGCTGACATGTTCCACGGTGCCGTTGACCCAGAACAGGGGCGCGATCTCCACCGCGCCGCCGATGGCGACGACCACAAGGATGCCGATCAACAGCAGGATAGAATTGCGTTCCAGCCAGTCGTGCATCACGCAGCCTCCCCGACGAGATTGTTGGACATAGGCTGGGGACGTGCGGCGGCTACAGGCTCGCCGTCGCGCACCGTCTTCCACAGATTGTAGGCCATGATCAGGGTACCGGCGAGGTACATCAATCCGCCGACCGCGCGGATGATGTAGTAGGGATGCATCGCCTGTACGACTTCGACAAAGGTATATTCCAGGAAACCGTAGTCGTTATAGGCGCGCCACATCAGGCCCTGCATGATGCCGGCCACCCACAGGGAGGTGATGTAGAGCACGATGCCCAGGGTGGATATCCAGAAGTGCCATTCCACCAGAGCGTTGGAATAGAGCTTCTTCTTCCACAGCCACGGCGTCAGGCAGTAAAGTGCGCCGAAGCTGACATAACCCACCCAGCCCAGCGCGCCGGAATGAACATGGCCGATGGTCCAATTGGTATAGTGCGACAGCGCATTGACCGTCTTGATGGACATGGCGGGTCCTTCGAAGGTGGACATGCCGTAGAAGGCCAGCGACACGATCATCATGCGCAGCACGGGATCAGTGCGCAGCTTGTCCCACGCGCCAGACAGGGTCATCAGCCCGTTGATCATGCCACCCCAGCTCGGCATCCACAGGATGATCGAGAAGGTCATGCCCAGCGTTTGCACCCATTCCGGCAGCGCCGTGTAGAGAAGGTGATGCGGGCCGGCCCAGATGTAGATGAAAATCAGGCTCCAGAAGTGGATGATGGAGAGCCGATAGGAATAGACCGGGCGCTCTGCCCGCTTGGGGATGAAGTAATAGACGATCCCCAGGAACCCCGCGGTCAGGAAGAAGCCCACCGCATTGTGACCGTACCACCACTGGATCAGCGCATCCTGCACGCCGGAGAACAGCGAATAGCTCTTGGGCTCCAGCAGTGACACCGGCATGGACAGGTTGTTGACGATGTGCAGGACTGCGATGGTGGCGATGAAAGCCAGGTAGAACCAGTTCGCCACATAGATATGCGGCTCTTTGCGCTTCCAGATCGCGCCCAGGAAGGTCAGCAGATAGCAGACCCATACAATGGTCAGCCAGATGTCGGCATACCATTCCGGTTCGGCATATTCGCGCCCTTCGGTGATGCCCAGCAGGTATCCGGTGCCTGCCATCACGATGAAGACATTGTAGCCCCAGAACACGAACCAGGGCAGCGAGCCGCCCCACAGCCGCGCCTTGCAGGTACGCTGCACGACATAGAAGGATGTGGCGATCAGCACATTGCCGCCAAAGGCGAAAATGACCGCCGAGGTGTGCAGCGGCCTGAGCCGGCCGAAACTGGTCCAGATCAGGTCCGGAAAATAGAAGATGTGCGGAAAGGAAAGCTGCAGGGCGATGATCACGCCCACAAGCATTCCGGCAGCGCCCCAGAATACCGAGGCCACCACACCCGCCTTGATCACATCGTCGGCGTAAGGCCCACGCTCATCGGCGGGTATGCGGCTGGCATACGTCCACAAGTACCAGCAGCCGATCGCCGCCATGCAGGCGGCAAATGTCCAGCCCTGCACCACCATGGCCGCATCGGGCGACCGCGCCGCCTCGATGAGGCCGGCGCAAAATCCCAGCCCCACGATCAAAGGCAAAATGAAAAGATCAAAGCGCCAGGAGCCCCCGGCGGACGCTTCAGTTTGCATTGGCGTGATCGTCCTTCCGTTGTCCGCTGCGGGACTGCTCAAGCGCGGCGTCGCGCGCGGCCTGCACAAAGCGGCAATAGGCCAACCAGCCCACGGGTGGCAGCGCCTGACGCGATTTCTGCTGTTCCAGCATGTGATTCCCCATGACGTTCTTCAAATCCTAGGCAGTGCGCGGCGTTTTCGCCTTGCGCCCGATCAATTCTGTCTTGCGTTCTGCAGCCCAAACACCGTGCAAATGGGCCAGTCCTTGAACATGGCGGGCTGCACCCGCAGCACCGCGTAGGCCAGCATCGCGCACAGCAGCACTGCACCAAGGGCCAGCGACGAAATCATCAGCCAGGGAACGGAGGTGCGGCAGCAATCGGGCGTTCCCGATCGCCTGCGCCACGACGCCAGGAAAACCCCCAGCGGCGCGAGCAGCGCGATCAGGATGCAGCACAGCAACGGCGCTCGCCTTTAAAACCGGATGCCGATGCCCGTACCCACCAGCCACGGATCCAGATTGGCGGATGCACGCACCGCGCCGCCGGCGGCCGTAATGGTGGTGTGCAGGAAGAGCTTCTTGACATCCAGATTCAGGAAATAAGGTCCATCACCCAGCGGCACGTCCGCGCCCGCCTGCAGCGCCCAGCCGAAGTTGTTCTTGAAGTCGAGGTTCGGCAGGCCGTTACTGACCTTGTAGAACATGGTGTAGTTGACGCCGGCGCCGACATAGGGGCGGATCGGGCCCGTGGGATCGAAGTGATACTGGACGGTTACGGTCGGCGGCAGCAGCGACACACTGCCCACGCGCCCCGCGACGCTGTTGCTGACCGTGTGCTTGGTCACCGCCGCAATCGCCTCGACGCCGATGTGATCGGTGATGAAATAGGTGAGGTCCGCTTCGGGAATGAAGGAATCGGTGATGCTGGTCTTGCCGCCGATCGGGGCGCCCGAAACGGTAATGTTGGCGGACGGATCAGGCAGGACACCGACAGCGCGCAGGCGCGCCTGGAAATGTCCGGCGACGGAGGGGAGATCTTCTGCCATGGCCGGACCGGCGGTCAACAGGATCAGAAGGGACGCGACTGCAGACTTGGTGGACATGTTACCCCGCATTGTTGACGGGGCAGTGCTAGGCCTTGGCGATCCGGCGCGAATTGATCAGGCGCAAGCCTGGACAGGAAAGGCTTAGCCAGATTGTCGCACTGCGGCAAAGCACGTGGTTGCGCCCGATCAAGGTGGACGATGCGCCAGTCCTGTTCACTGAATGCGTGTTCGGAAAGTCAGCGCCATGTCCAAGATATCTGCCGTCTTTTCATCCAATGTGCCGCGCTACACCAGTTATCCCACCGCGCCGCACTTTCACGCCGGGATAGACGCCGCGCGCTATGGCGAGTGGCTTGCGGCGCTGCGGCCGGATATGCCGCTCTCGCTGTATTTCCACATTCCCTTTTGCGACACGCTGTGCTGGTTCTGCGGCTGCCATACCAGTGTGGTCAACAAATATGCCCCGGTGCACGACTATGTCCGCCTGCTGCGCGCGGAAATCGGGCTGGTGCGCGCCGCTTTGGGCGAGCGCCGCACGGTAAGCCATATCCACTGGGGCGGCGGATCGCCAACCATGCTCGACGTTGCGGACATTGCCCGGCTGGACGGAACGATCCGCACCCATTTTGAAGTCCTGCCGGAGGCGGAATTTGGGATTGAGATCGATCCGCGCGGATTGAAGCGGCAAACCGTGCTGGCCCTGAAAGCGGCCGGTGTGACGCGCGCCAGCATCGGGCTGCAGGACTGCGACCCCGAAGTGCAGCGGGCGATCAACAGGATCCAGACCGATGACGAAACCCGTCAGGCGGTGGCGCTGCTGCGGGCCAACGGCGTGCGCAGCATCAATTTGGACCTGGTGTACGGCCTGCCCTTGCAAACCCAGGAAAGCTGGACAAAAACGCTGGAATTCGCCGCGAGCCTGCGGCCGGAACGCCTTTCGGTATTTGGCTATGCCCATGTGCCGCAATTCAAGAAACACCAAGCCTTGATCCCCGCTGAGTCCCAGCCCTCAGTTGAAGTGCGATTTCGCCAGGCGGAGTTCGCGCGCAACTATTTATGCAGCCACGGGTATGTCGCGATAGGCCTCGATCACTTCGCTCTGCCGCAGGATTCCATGGCGCAAGCGGCGGCGAATGGCACCCTGCAACGCAATTTCCAGGGCTATACCACCGATGGTGCGCCGGCCTTGCTGGGCCTTGGCGCCTCGTCCATCGGCTCCCTGCCGCAGGGCTATGTGCAGAATATTGCCGCAGTGCCGACCTGGCGTGCTGCCGTCGAAGCCGGCACGCTACCTGTCGCGCGCGGCGTAGCACTCACAGATTCCGACCGCATGCGCCGCGAGGTGATCGAACGCCTGATGTGCAACATGGAAGTCAATCTCGATGCCGTGGCAGCACGCCATGACAGACGCCGTGACGCTTTTTCCGGCGCCCTGCCCGCGCTGCAGGACCTGGCCCGCGACGGCATCGTGACGGTCGATCGGGGAACAGTGACCGTTGACCCGCAGTGGCGACCTGCCGTGCGCATGGTCTGCGCCGCCTTTGATGAATACCTGCCGCACACGTCCGCCCGCCACTCGGTTGCCGTATAGGCTAGGTCGGACGGTCGCCGGTGCCCGGTTTGGTTACGCTACGGCGTGAAAAATGCTTTCCAGCAGGACACCGTCATTCAGGGGTTTTTCCAGGATACGGAAGGCGCCCGCCTTTTTCGCCCGCTGGCGCAGAGCGTCGGTCAGGGGCGCGGTGATCAGGATGGTGGGCAGGGTGATTCCGCGTTCCGCAAGTGCGGCCATAACCGCGAAGCCATCCATGTCCGCCATCTTGCAATCCAACACCAGGCAATCGGCATCGAGCAGCGTACAACGCAGCAGGTCGGGGCCGCTGGCCAGCGCATCCACCGCCAGGCCCTCGAGCTGAAGCGCGAACTTCAGCGAATCCCGCACCGCCCGATCGTCGTCCACGACCAGCACACGCAATTTTTTTTGTGCCGAGGGAGTCAATATGGGGACATTTTCCTGAATTGCACGGGCAGGATGTCATCGGCATTTCCCGGCCGCCTTGATCCCGCGCAATCCTCAACCGTCGCCGCACTGCAATGTCATGCGCACCAGGTCCGACAGGCTGGACGCCGCCATCTTGGTCATGACATTGGCCCGGTGGACTTCCACGGTGCGCGGGCTCAGACCCAGGTCAAAGGCGATTGTCTTGTTGGGATGGCCGGCCAAGAGGCCGTTCAACACATCATGCTCGCGCGGGGACAGCGAAGCCAGGCGGCCACGCACCTGGGCGCTTTCTCCATCTGCCTGCTGGGCCCTGTCGCCGCGTGCAACCGCGATGCGGATGGCAGCAAGGAGGATTTCGTCCGCAAAAGGCTTTTCAATGAAATCCAAGGCGCCCAGCTTCATCGCCTCGACAGCCAGCGGCACATCGGCATGACCGGTCATCACCACCGTCGGCAGCCTGATGCCCCCTGCCGCCAGCCGCTTCAGAAGTTCCAGTCCGTCAATGCCCGGCATGCGGACGTCCGTGACCAGGCATCCCGACAACGCCTTCAGGTCCTGATCCAGGAATTCGGCCGCGCTCTCATAGATGCGCACCGTCTGGCCCGCGGTTCCCAGCAGAAAGGACAGTGCCCGGCGCACATCCGCGTCATCGTCGATCAGATGGACGACGCTATTGGACATTCCTCAAATCCTCTTCGCTCATGCATTTCAGGGTAAGGCGAAAAATGGTACCGCCGCCGGGATTGGCTTCCGCCCACAGCCGCCCGCCATGCGCCTCGACGATGGTGCGCGAGATCGAAAGCCCGACCCCCATGCCCTGTCGCTTGGTGGTCATGAAGGGCTGGAAGAGCTTGGCGGCAATTTCCGGCGCAATACCAGGACCGCTATCGGCGACCGAAATCTCGACCTGATCGTCGTCGAGCCGGCGTGTGAGAATGCGCAGGTTTCGCTGCACCACTTCCTGCATCGCTTCGATGGCATTGCGCATCAGATTGAGGAGGACCTGCTGAATCTGGATTCGGTCGACCAGCACGAATTTGGCCCGCGGATCAAAATCGAAACCGACATTGACGCCAGTCTCCTTTACGCCGACCAGGGCCAGGGCGCTGGCTTCCTCGATAAGCTTGCGCAGGGCTTCCACCTGGCGATCGCTTTCGCCGCGCGCCACGAATTCGCGCAGGCGCTTGATGATCTGGCCGGCGCGCAGAGTCTGTTCTGCGGCGCTGTCGATGGCCCCGCGTGCGGTCGGAACATCCTGCGGCCTGCCCCCATCCAGCAATCGGCGCGCGCCGTTAAGATAGCTGGTTGCCGCCGTCAGAGGCTGGTTGAGTTCATGCGCCAGGGTGGAAGCCATTTCCCCCAGAGCGGTGAAGCGTGACATGAATATCAGTTCCGCCTGCAGGTCCTGCAAGCGCTGCTGGGTCTGCTGCCGTTCGGTGAGGTCGCGCACGAAGCCGGTAAAGAAGCGCCGCTCGCCCGAACGCATTTCCCCCACCGCCAGCTCCATGGGAAAGGTGGAGCCATCCCTGCGCTGTCCGACGACCAGCCGGCCGGTGCCGATGATGCGTTTTTCACCCGTCGCCGTGTAGCGCGCCAAAAATCCGTCATGCTGGTCGTGGTAGGGCGCCGGCATCAGCAGGCTGACATTCCGGCCCACCGCTTCCTGCGCCGTGTACCCGAAAAGTTTTTCGGCCGTCGCGCTGAAGGAATGCATGATCCCGCCTGTATCGATCACGATCATGGCGTCGGGCACGGTGTCCAGCACGGATTGCAGGTGAGCCTCCCGCTCCAGCAGGGCCGCACGCGCCCGCCCGGCAGAGGTGATATCACGCGCAATCTTGGAAGCACCGATCAGAACGCCATCGCCGTCCCAGACCGGCGAAACCGTCACGGAGACGTCGATGATGCTGCCATCCTTGCAGCGCCTGCGGGTCTCGAAATGATCAACCTTATTGCCTGCCCGCACGCGTGCCAGGATGGCGCGCTCCTCGTCTTCAAGCCCGGCTGGAAACAGCTGCGCGATCGGCTTGCCGATCATTTCCTCCGCCGAATAGCCAAAAATCGTTTGTGCCGCATTGTTCCAGTCCGTGACGATGCCGTCGATGGTCTTGCCGACAATGGCATCATCGGAGGAGGACACAATGGCGGCCAGCCGCGTGTTGGTGAGCTGCTCGGCGCGGCGCTGGCCGATGTCGATCAGTACGCCGTGGTGCCCGCACTGTGGCAGGCCACCGCCCCGTATCCGGCACCAGCGGGCGTCGCGCGCAATGCGAAAATCCCTGTCGAAGAGCTGCCCGGCGGCAAGATCCTGTTCCAGTGCTGTTGCCATCGCCATGCGATCCTGGGGATGCACCAGGGCAAGGAACTGGTCGTCGGGCATCGAAGCTTGGGATACCCCCAAGAGCGCGCAGGCCTGCGCGTCGAATGCGAAACGCCGCTCCTGCGGGAACCATTGCCATGTGCCCAGGCCGGACGCCTGCAGCGCGGGGCGCGCCGTTTGCGCGATGGTGGAATCAGGATCGGACGGCATCGGCGCAGAATAGCCCGGGCGGACCAGACCACGCTACCGGTCCAGCAGCCGTCAGCGGCCAGCACCGCAAAAGCCGCCAATTCGTGGGCGCTACGTAGGTTTACTTAGGATCAAACCGAATATCGGCGTTCCCCGGCCAGGTCTAAAAAATAGCCGTCCTTGGAACGGAGACAGCCATGACTGCGCAACCCGCCCACAGAACCACAACCGCTCTTGCTGCCCAGGCCGGCTGGGCCCCCGAGCCGCTGCGGGCGGCCGGTACGGTGGCGACCATCATGGCAGGACGGCAGATTTTCGCGGAAGGCAGCGAAAGCGAGTTTTTCTACCGGGTGATCGGCGGCGTGGTGCGGGTCTGCAAATTTCTCAGCGACGGCCGCCGCCAGATCGAGGCCTTTCACGTTGCCGGGGACGTATTCGGCCTGGAAATGGCCGGTGAGCACGCCCTGTCAGCGGAAGCGGTCAGCGACTGCACGCTGGTGTTCTATCGCCGCCGCAATATCGAATCCCTGGCCCAGACGGATGGCTCACTGGGCCACCAGATGTTCCAGTTCGCCCTGCAGACCCTGGCCCAGACCCGCAACCATTCGCTGCTGCTGAGCCGCCGCGGCGCTGCGGAGAAGGTGGCGGCGTTTCTGCTGACCTGGCCGGAGCGCACTGCCAAGGGCCGCGCCCTGCACCTGGCCATGACGCGGCAGGACATTGCCGACTATCTGGGTCTGACCATCGAGTCTGTTTCTCGCAGCCTGTCGCAGCTGGAACGCGACGGCATCATCGCCCTGCCCAGCACCCGCGAAGTGTGGCTGAACAATCTCCAGGCGCTTGAAGAGCTGGCGGCCTGACAGGTGCCCCGGGGCACCCGCATCGCTGGACCGCGTTAGACGCTGGGTGGCGGACAGGGTGGGATTCGAACCCACGGAACCCTTGCAGGTTCGCCGCATTTCGAGTGCGGTGCCATCGACCACTCGACCACCTGTCCGCCGGCGGTGATAAGGGAGCGGCTTTGGCTTGGCAAGCTTATTCAGAAGCCAGCCGGATCAGGGGCTTAGGGCGCGCACGGGGAGCGGGATGTTGCACACATCCACCCGTCCGGCGGGGCGAATGAAAAATGGGCCGCCGCGGTTGCGCCGCGCCTCGGCATAGGCGGCGAAGCTTTTGCTGGCGGTGGTCAGCGCTTCAAGCCGGGGCTGGTCACTGGGCGCCATTTCGCTGCCCAGATGGACAGACAGGATCGGCACATGCTGGCCCGGCTTTTCGTAGAAGCCCATCGGCGCGGGTCCGCGCGGGAGGGCGGACAGCAGCTCCATGCCCTGCACGACGCGGCCGACCAGGGTGATGTTGCGGTCGAGATGGCGGGGCGCCTGGCCGGTGACCGCGTAAAGCTCCGCGCCGTTGCCCGTATTGGCTTCATAGCCACGGCCCGCGCCGACCATGCCATAGCAGTGCACCAGCCATTCGCTCTTGCCGTCGCCGGCGGCGGGGAAGTCGCCGTCGAAGCCGGCTTGCGGGGCATAGGTGTCGGGGTCTTTCAGGGCGTGGAAAGTGGCGCTGGGTCCGCGTTCGAACTCGATCCAGCCGCCGGTGCTGGTTTGCGGTTCGGGATCGCGCGACCATTGCACGACGTAATTGTCCTGCGAACGGATGATGGCGGCGCTTTTGCTGAAATAGCCTTCGTGCACGAGCTTCTTGATGTTGCCGACGGTGCGCGGCGCAAAATCGGGGGCCAGAGCGATAACCACCCGGCCAGTCTTGAGCTGCATCACCATCAGGTTGGCCGGGTCCAGCCGGTGCCAGTCGCTTTTGGGCGAGGCCTTCAGCACATCGTCCGGCGATTTGAGCGCCGGCGGCGCGGCATTCGCGGCGGTGGCAAGCAGGAGAGCGGCGGCTATGGCAAAGCGCATACCCAAGGGAAGCATGGCGGCACCACCGCGCGCAACTACTGCCCCATCATCGCCTTCACATCCGCTTCCTTGACCGGCGACTTGTAGTGGTTGCCGAAATTGGTGCGGATATAGGTGACGACGGCTGCGATCTGGGCCGGTTTCAGGATGTCGGTCAGCGATGGCATCGCGCCCCTGCCCTGCAGGATCATGCTGACGGGATAGGAAGGTTCTTCCAGCTTGGCATTCTTGGCCAATGCGGGGATCTGTCCGGCGCCAATGCCGCCCTTGGCGTCGGCCATGTGGCAGGCCTGGCAGACCTGTTGATAGACCTGCTGGCCGGTAACGGGCGCGGGCGCCTTGACGGTGCCGTTGCCGGCGGTGTCCTGGGCCCAGGCGGGCGCGGCGGCCAGGACGGCAATCAGAGCCATGCTTGCGATTTTCATGATCGGGCCTTCTCTGTGACTAGGCTGCAAGGGCGCGCTTGTGCAGGCGGGTGATGGCGTCGAGCGATGACAGCAGCGCCCCTTCCATCCAGCAGCCGACATAGGAGGCGTGTTCGCCTGCCAGCACGACGCGATCGTCCAGCGCGACAAGTTCCTGGTAATGTTCCTTGCGGGTGTCTTCGTTCCAGCGGGCGCAGCAGCCCATCGTCCAGGGCACCCGGCTCCACGCCACGGACACGCCGTTCTGGTATTCCTTGCGATAGACGCCGGGATGGAAGACCGAGCCCTGGGCCAGCGCCGCCTCGATACGCTGTTCGGGCGTCATGCCCGCCAGGCGATAGGCGCCCGAACCGCTGGCAAAGGCGCCCAGCAGAACGCCGGGACCGTCGGTGAAGTATTTGTAGTTGGGATAGCTGACCAGCGAAATGTCCTGGCTGGTGAAGCTGTGACCGCCATAGATGTAATCGTCCTCTTCCCAGAAGCGGCGACCCATCTGCAGCCCGATCTTGACGGAGTTGGAATAGGGCACGGCGGCGATCGCCGACTTCTTTTCGGCGCGCAGGTTGTTGGGAATCTGGTTCAGCACGCCCAAGGGGATGGTGCAGACGCAGTAGTCGGCCTTGGCTTCGGTAACCGTGCCGGTGGCGGTGTCGTTGTAGGTGACGGTGACGCCCGCCTTGTCCTGCATGATCCGGGTCACCTTGGCGTTCTGGGTGATCAGGCTTGCGACCTGCTTGGCAAAGCCCTTGCCGATCATGCCCATGCCGCCGACCGGCTGGAACATGGTGGTCTGGAATTCATGGTTCATGAAGAAGGCCATGTTCTTCCAGATCTGGGAATTCAGCACCTCCTTGAAGTCGAACACGGTGGAGGGGATGGGCGCGCCGTTGACGCCGCCGCCGGGCGGCCGTTCAAAGCCGCGATGTTCCGATGACAGCAGGCCGGACTTGTACTTCATGTCCTTGTCGAGCATGCCCCAGCCGCGCAGCGCTTCCATCAGCTTGCTGCGGTCTTCGGTCGTCAGTTCGGCATCCAGCGCCTTCTGGTTGATGGCCTTGCCCAGAAGCTCGGCGACATTGCCTTCGAAATCCGCCGCCGCCTCGCGGAAGCGCACCGGCTTGCCGCCAAAGGCTTCCGAGGTCTGCACGAAGGCATTGTGGTTGAACTGGATGAAGGGTTCCAGCGCTACGCCGAAGGCCTTGCAGTAATGCAACAGGGTGCGGTGGTGATAGGGAATGCGCCACGGGCCGGGGTTGAGGTAATGACCGTCGGCAAAGCCGACCTTCTGGGTGGCACCGCCAAGTTCGGTATAGGTGTCGCCGCCATAGAGCGACCAGTTACGCCCACCCGCACGGTTCTGGTACTCAAGCACCTTGACCTTGTAGCCCGCCTTGGTGAGCTCATAAGCGGCCAGCATGCCGGCAAGGCCGGCGCCCAGCACCAGCACCGAGGCACCGGGGCGCGCGCCCGACAGGTTGGGCGGGCCGGCGAACTGGGTCTCGCTGGCGTGGCCCATGGTGGTCATGGCCTGATAGAGCGCGGCCGTGCCACCCATCATGCCAATGGCCGTCAGAAGCTGACGGCGTGTCGTGCCTGTTTGCATGTTCCCCACTCCGCTGCATGTGCGAATGGCGCGAGGCTAGCAGGTGGAAGAGCACTCACAACCATCAAGCCTGTGGCGCGGTTGCCGCTGGAGGCGATTTTCAACAGCGGCAGACAAGAATTATCGGCAGCGCTGTGACCCGTTGCACATTTTGGCGGCGAACGCGGTCATCATTGCTCAAAACATGTCCTGACATTTCTGTGTCTAATCGCTTCCGGCCAGCCAGCGAGTCGTTATGAGTGCTTCCATGCGCGGTGCGATCAGGGCGGCGCATTCGCGTAACGTGGCTTCGAAGCCATAGGGCGGGTTCAGCACCAGAAGGCCCGCACGATCCAGCTTGCCGTCCGGCGCGGCGATCTTCACATCGACGGTGAGCGCCTTGGCGATGCCAGCCGCCAGGACCTCGCTGGTGAAGGCGTCGGCGGCGGGCTGGGACTTGATCGGGTACCAGACCAGAAAAATGCCGGTGGCGAACTTGCGGATGGCCGCGCTGAGGCTGCGCGCCAGGATTTCAAATTCGTCGGCGGCCTCAAAGGGCGGATCTATCATCACCAGGCCGCGCCTGGCGGGCGGCGGCAGCAGCTTGGACAGGCGGGCATAGCCGTCGAGATTTTCGGTGGTGACATTGCGGTAGAGATCCAGCGTGTCCTTCAGGATGGCAAATTCCTGCGGGTGCTTCTCGATGGCGGTCAGCCGGTCCTGGCCGCGCAGGAGTTTCGCGGTGATAAGCGGTGAACCCGGATAGACGTCTCCTTTGGCGAGGGAGAGGTAAGTGGCAAGCGCATCCGGCATTGGCCCGGACAGATCGCGCAGACGCGCGATGCCGTTCTGCGCCTCGCCGGTCTTGGCGGCGTGTTCGCCGGACAGATCATAGGATCCGCGCCCGGCATGGGTGTCGATAACCGCGAAGGGCGTTTCTTTCTTCTTCAGGTGCGCAAGGATGGCGACCAACGCGAGGTGCTTGACCACATCGGCGAAATTGCCCGCGTGATAGCCGTGGCGGTAGTTCATCGGCCCTCCCCCTCATGCGAAGCATGGAAGGGGGATGTGGCCGTAGCAGCGCTTGCGATGCGAAGGCCGGACGGGGTCATCGAGATATCCGCTCCAGCGGCAGGCCCCGCGTCTTTGGGCCGAACGCGCCGATCACGATGGCGACCACGCCCATGCAGCCAGCGATGAAGACGAAGACTCCTGGTGCGCCAAAGGCCTTCAGCAGACCGGCGATGATGAAGGCGCTGAACATGGTGGACAGGCGGCTGAAGGAATAGACGAAGCCGACGCCCAGGGCGCGGATGCGGGTGGGATACAGTTCGGGCTGGTAGCCGTGATAGGCGAAGGAGAGAATGTTGTTGGCCAGGGTCAGGGCGACGCCGCAGGCAATGACAGCGACCATGCCGCGCGCCTGGGTAAAGGCCAGCCCGGCTGCGGCGATGGAGAGCGCCGCGCCGACGATGAGCCATTTGCGTTCCAGCCGGTCAAAGAACAGCAGGCCCAGCAGTGGCCCGAAGGGCGCGGCGATGGCGATGATGAAGGTGTAACCCAGCGACCGTGTGACCTCGATGCCGCTGGCGATCAGCAAGGTCGGCACCCAGGAGGCGAAACCATAATAGCCCGCGGCCTGGAACAGGTTGAAGGTAATCAGCATCAGGGTGCGGCCCAGATAGGGCTTGCGGAATATCTCGCGGAAACTGCCGCGCGCGGGTTCGACTTCGTGCGGCGGGGGATCGGCCAGTTCTGCGCCGGCAAGCCGGGCTTCCACTTCCCACCCTTCCACGATGGTCTCGGCTTCCTGGCCGCGGCCATGCGCTGCCAGCCAGCGCGGGCTTTCGGGCAGGCGGCGGCGCACGAACCAGACCAGCACCGCCCCAAGCGATCCGGCCATCACCACGAAACGCCAGCCATCCATGCCGAAGAACATGCGCGGCACCAGCAGCCAGCCCAGCAAGGCGACCAGCGGGATGGCGGCGAACTGGATGATGTTGGAAAAGGCAAAGGCGCGGCCACGGACGCGCGGGGGCGACAGTTCGGCAATATAAGTGTCGATGGTCACCAGCTCCACGCCAACGCCGATACCGCAGAGGAAGCGCCAGACATTCAGGCCGAAGGCATCGGTCTGGAAGGCCATCACCATGGCGGCGGCGGCGTACCACAGCAGCGAACCCATGAAGATCGGACGGCGGCCCAGCCGGTCAGCGATGAAGGAAAACAGGGATGTTCCGACGAACAGCCCGGCGAAAAAAGCGGCGACGAAACCCGCAATGCCGGTGGTGCCGAACAGGCCGGGTGTGGTGGCCGTGAGAATGCCGGACTTCACCAGTCCCGGCGCGATATATGCCGCCAGAAACAGGTCGTAGAATTCAAAGAAGCCGCCCAGCGACAGCAGCGAGATGCGGCGCCAGAAGCCGCGCGTGGCCGGCAGGCGTTCGAGGCGCCCGGCGATATTGCCGCCGTCCGTGGTCAAAAAATCACCGGCCTTCATATTTGCGATGCACGTCGTGGGTGACCACACCGACATCCTTTGGCGGCATCGCCAGCCAATCCTTGCGCTTCAGCGAATGCACGGTGTCCTCGTGGCCGTTCTTCCAGTGCTCGTGCATGGAATCGGGCGAGAATTCATAGTCGCGCGCATTCCCTTCATAGGATTTCTGCTGGTAGATCAACTGCAGGATGGTGGCGCGCGGCAAGTCCGACAGGCTTTCCAGCATCTGCCTGTCTTCTTCGGTCAAGAGGTCGGACGGAATTTTCATCAGCGCCTCGTAGCAGCGCTGCTTCCAGCGCTGCAGGCGGGAAAACATGTCCGTCACCTGGCGGGTACGGCTGGAATAGGTGATGTCCTTGTGGCGGCCCAGCACGTCGCTCATGGTGCGCGGCAGGGCGCCGCGGGCGCTGAACAGGTCCACCTGGAACACCAGGGAGTTGAGATTGTCGGGTTGCGCCAGGAGATGCTGCAACGGCGTGTTGGACACGATGCCGCCATCCCAGAAATAATCGGTGCCGATCTGCACCATGGGGAATGCGGGCGGCAGGGCGCCGGACGCCATGATGTGTTCGATGCGGATGTCTTCCTTGCGGTTGTCGAAGAAGACGAAATTGCCGGTCATGACATTGACCGCGCCGACCGAGAAATGGGTCTCGCCGCTGTTCAGCACTTCAAGGTCAATCAGCTCTTCCAGCGTCTCGCGCAGCAGGGAGACGTCGTAGAAGCTGGTAGCATCCTTGTTGCCGGCAGGCAGCAGCCAGGGATTGATCTTGTGGGGTTGGAACAGACCGGGCTGGCCGAACAGCGCCGTCGTCAGCGCCGAGACACTGTTGCGCGCCTGGCGGAAGATGTCGCCATCGGGGGTATAGGGCCAGATGGTGCGATCGGTGATGCGGTCCCAGAACTCGCACAGCGCGGCCAGCCGCCGCTCGGGCTTGTTGCCGGCGATGAGAGCGGCATTGATGGCACCGATGCTGACGCCGGAAACCCAGTCCGGCTCCAGCCCCGCCTCGTGCAGCGCCTGGTAGACGCCGGCCTGATAGGCGCCCAGCGCACCACCACCCTGCAGAACTAGCGCGACACGGCCGCAGTTTTCGGGACGTTCGATCTGCTCGTAACGGTGGGCGTCAAATTGCGAGGGGTGACCGACAGGCTTGGTATCCATGGGGCCGAATCATACCCTGATTTGCGACATTTTTTTCGATGAATTTGTAGCCATGCGGCCTTATCGCCCCTGCGCATGTCACAGGGCTGTGCCATGCTTGGGCTTCATCTACAGGAGTTTTTCCCATGTCGCTCAAAGGCAAAGTCGCTTTGGTCACCGGCTCGACTTCCGGCATCGGGCTGGCCATCGCGCGCGGGTTTGCAGGCCAGGGCGCCGATATCTGCATCAACGGCTTTGGCGACGCGGCGGCAATCGAAAAGGAGCGCAGCGGCATCGAGGCGGAGTTCGGCGTCAAATGCATCTATAGCGGCGCCGACATGAGCAAGGGCGCCGAGACCGAGGCGATGGTGACCGATGCCATCAAGACGCTCGGCAGTGTTGATATCCTGGTCAACAATGCCGGCATCCAGTTCGTCTCGCCGGTGGAGGATTTCCCGCCGGAGAAATGGGACCAGATCATCGCCATCAATCTGTCCAGCGCCTTCCATACCACCCGCGCCGCGATCCCCGGCATGAAGGCCAAGAAGTGGGGCCGCATCATCAACACCGCATCGGCGCACGCGCTGGTCGCCTCGCCCTTCAAGTCGGCCTATGTCGCCGCCAAGCACGGCATCGCCGGTTTCACCAAGACGGTGGCGCTGGAGGTGGCGACGCATGGCATTACGTCGAACGCCATCTGCCCCGGCTATGTCTGGACCCCGCTGGTGGAAAAACAGATCCCCGACACCATGGCAGCGCGCGGCCTGACCCGCGAGCAGGTGATCAACGATGTGCTGCTGACCGCCCAGCCCACCAAGCAGTTCGTCACGGTGGACGAGATCGCGGCGCTGGCAGTTTACCTGGCCGGCGACATGGCGCGCTCGATCACCGGCGCCATCATCTCAATTGACGGTGGATGGACGGCGGCGTAGCAGCCGACCGTCAATTGCCGCCAGTCCCAGCGCGATGATCGCCATGCCGGCGATGGCCTGTGTGGTCACCTGTTCGTGCAGGAAGATCGCGCCCAGGAACAGCGCGATGACGGGGATGAGGAAAGTGCAGAGCGAGATATAGGTCACGCCCGCGCTGGCCAGCATCTTGAAATAGACGAAATAGGCCAGCGCCGTGTTGACCAGGGCGATAACCAGCAGCGATGCCCAGACTTCCCAGCCCGGCATGGGCAAGGTCCAGGGATGGTCGGCAGCCAGCGACAAGGGCGCCAGCAGAATGGCGCCTCCCGTGATCTGGCCGGTGGCGGCGGTGAGCGGCGGCAGGTCCTTGAAGCGGCGGCTGTAGACACCGCCCAGACCATAGGAGGCGGAGGCCACGATCACCGCGATCTCGCCCCACACCGCGCTGACGCCGGAAAAGGCGGCCGGGCCCACAAGCACCACGGTACCGGCGATGCCGCAGCCGATGCCGATGATCTTGCCCCAGGTGAGCTTTTCGTCATGGGTGCCGAAATGCGCCACCAGCACCATGAAGATCGGCGTGGTGGCGTTGAGGATGGAGGCCATGCCGGAGGTGATACGGGTCTCGCCCCAGGCGATCAGGACAAAGGGCAGCACATTGTTGAGAAAGCCCAACAGCAGGAAGCGCCCCCAGCGGCCGGGCGGAAGGCGCGCGCCGCCCAGCACAAGCCACAGGTTCAGCGCGATGGCGGCGATGCCGACGCGCCCCAGCACCACGGTGATCGGCGGCAGCACCACCACCAACACCTTGTAAAAGAAGAAGGAACTGCCCCACAGCAGCGAGAGCAGCAGCAGCAACCCCCAGTTTTTCGTGCTCATGGCAGCCGTTAAATCAGACTCGCGGGCACGGCGCCTGCTGATTCCGGTTTTTGAACCGCATAGGAGGAATGCGCCGGGCGACAGATTGCGACATCCGGTTTAATTCGGCCACATTGCATTCAGTTGAGGTTCAGGGGGAACGGGGCATTGTCCTGTGCGTAATAGCACCAACAAAAGGATTACCCCATGAAACGCTTCTTGATCGCCACCACGGCCCTGACACTGCTGGTCGCCCCGCTGAGCGGCGCCTTTGCCCAGGGGCGCGGCCATGACGACAATCGTGGCAACAACGCCATGATGATGGATCGCCGTGATGACAATCGCGGCAACAATTCCATGATGCGCCACGACGACAATCGCGGCAACCAGATGATGCGCCACGACAATGGCAAGCATCGCGGCTGGTACAAGGGTGGACGCATCGAGCGCAATGACTGGAATCGTGGCCAGCGCATCAGCGACTATCGCCGCTATCACCTGAACCGCCCGCCGCGCGGCTATGAATGGCGCCGGGTCGACAACAATTACGTCCTGGCGGCCGCTGCCACCGGCATCATCGCCTCGATCCTGCTGGCCAACCAGTAAGATTGCCTGGCTCAAGGAAAGCGGCGCCCCTCACCGGGGGCGCCGCTTTTCTTTTGCACGATGCTATTGCAATCACTGCCAGCGCGCTTTGCCGATGAGATAGAGCGGCACGGCGCAGGCCAGCAGCAGCGCTGACCAGATGCCGGTCTTCCAGTCCGATGTCAGGAACAGCAGCAGCAACGCCACGTTCAGCACAAGACTGAGAATGGCGGGAAAAGGATAGAGCGGCATTTTCCACGGGCGATGCAGGCCCGGCTCGCGGCGGCGCAGCCAGATCACCGCGAAGCTGAAATACATCAGGATGATCATCACGAAGGGGGCATAGAGATCGAGCAGGATTTCGTAGAGCTCGCCCTTGACGCTGTCCGCCGCCAGGATGATGACGGCTATGGCAATGCAGCCCGTCAGCAGCGCCAGGCGCGGTGTGCCGCTTTTCGATACCGTGGCCAGCGCGGGTGGCAGCCGCCCTGCCCGCGCCATCGCGTAATTGGTGCGGGTCAGCTCCATGATCTGGATATTGGCCAGGGTCGCCACGCACAGGATCGCCAATGCGGTGACGATCACGCCGCTGGTTTCTCCCAGCACCAGACGGGCGGCATCTGCCGCCGCCAATTTGGACTGCACCAGGAGGCCTATGGGCAGGACATGCAGCACCGCTGCGTTCACCAGCAGGTACAGCGACGTGATCACCGCGATGCCAATGAAGGTGGCGCGGCCGACATTGCGACCGGGCGCATCCACTTCCTCCGAAAAATAGATTGCCGCCTGCCAGCCGCCATAGGCGCCATAGATCGCGCGCAGGGCCAGCATGGCCGCGCCCCAGGTGAAGGCGGGCGGTGGCGGCGCGGCGATCACCTCGGCGCTTTTTCCGGAAAACAGGGCGGCGACCAGGATGACCAGACCGACAGCCTTCAAGGCTGTGCCGATATTGCCGGCCGCGCCGCCGGTGCGCGCGCCGATCCAGTTGACCACCAGGCATCCCGCCACCAGCAGGATGGCGACCTGCCCCACAGACAGGAAGGTGAGATAGCCCAGCCGGTGCACATACTCGCCGAACGCCACGGTGATGAAGCCGGTGGAAACCGTCAGCTGGCACCAGTCGGCCCAGCCGACCAGGAATCCGTTCCGCGGACCTATCGCGCGGGTGATGATCGAATAGGGTCCTCCCGCCAGCGGGATGGCGGCGCCGAGTTCAACCGTGGGCATGGCATCGATGGCGATGAAGATGCCGCCGCCCAGCCAGGCCAGCAGCACCCAGGTGGGATCGGGAAAGCCGGACGCGACCACCGAAGGGTTGCGCATGATGCCCGAGCCGACCACGCCGCCGATCACCACCGCCAGGCCGAAGCCCAGCCCGAAGATGCGCAGCAGGTGGCCGCGCACGGCGGAAACAGGCGTCATGTCGCTGGTGGTCACGGTGATAGCCCCTAAGCCGGACACCATTTGGGGGCCATTCCGCGCCGCTTGCAACGGCGAACTAGCGCAGGGATTTTCCGAAACAGACCAGGCCCGGATAGGCATGACTGCCATAGGCCGGGATCGGCGCGAAGCCGGATGCCGTGTAAAGCGCGATGGCCGACTGCATCTGCGGCAGGGTATCGAGCTTGACCTCGTCATAGCCGCGCTCGCGTGCGGTCTCGACAATCGCGGCGATCAGCGCCTTGCCCACGCCCAGGCCTCGCGCCTGCTCGCGCACATACAGGCGCTTGATTTCGGCCACGCCCGGCGCCAGTGGCTTCAGCCCGATACAGCCCAGCACATGGTCGCCGCGCTTGGCCAGCAGCAGCTCGCCCTGCGGCGGCGCATAGGGGCCGGGCAGCGCTGCCAGTTCTTTTTCGAAGCCCTGGGGCGCCAGGTCGATGTTCAGCGAACTGGCATAGGCGCGAAACAGCGCCGCCAGAGACGTGAGCTCGGTCTTGGTGCGGGCGGCCGAGACGGTGAAATTGCTGTTGTCGAAGCCGCCCGGCATTACAGGCCCAGTGCGATGACGGTGGCGCCGGTGGCTATCAGCACCACGCCGATCCAGCCGCCGGTTGTCAGGCGCTCGCCCAGGAAGGCAACGCCGAACAGCGCCACCAGCACGACGCTGAACTTGTCCACCGGCGCCACCTTGGAGGCTGGGCCCATTTTCAGGGCGCGGTAATAGCAGAGCCAAGACGCCCCCGTGGCGCAGGCCGACAGCACCAGAAACAGCCAGGTGCGCGCGGAGATGGATGCGGGCGGCTGCCAGGCGCGCGACACCGCCACGATCGCGAAGCAGATCGCCAGGATGACGACAGTGCGGATCAGGGTGGCGAGATCGGAATTGATCCCCTCCACCCCGACCTTGCCGAAGATGGCGGTGAGCGCGGCAAAGACCGCCGAAAGAACCGCCCAGAATTGCCAGCCTTCCAGAGCGACCTTCATGCGCGCCCTTTACTTCAGGTCGCCCGCGACGGCGTCAATGCCGGCTTGCGAGCACAGTTCATCCTTGTCGCCGCCCACCGCGCCCGAAGAGGCCACCGCGCCGATGACCTCGCCGTGATAGCGAATAGGAACTCCGCCGCCGACACCCACCACGCCGCGGACATTGCTCATGGCCGAACCCAGGGTGGAATTGCGCGCCGTGGCAAAGGTGGCCGAGGTGGCGAAGCGGCCTGCCAGGGTGAGCGCCGTGAAGGCCTTGTCCTGGGCCAGGGTGACGGTGTGGGGGCCGGTTTTCTCGTCGCGCAGGAAGGCCTTCATGGTGCCGCCGGAATCGACCACCACCATGGTGGTGTGGAAGCCCATCTTGCGGCAGGCATCAATGCCCGCGCGGGCGATCTTCTCGGCCATGTCCAGCGACAGTTCATGGGTTGTCACCACGCCCTTTTCGCCCACCAACGGCGGATAGCTGGCGGGTGCGGGCAAGGGCTGGGCAAAGGCAGGCGCGCCCAGCGCCAGAGCGAAGATGGATGTGGCAATGCGCATGGTTTTCTCCCCGTATTTTCACGGGAGGCTATGGCTTCGCGGGCGCAAGTCAACCATGCAGCCCTGTCAATTGACCGCAAGGGCGATGGGCAATAGTCACAATTCATGACCACCGCCTTCATCCCCGGCTTCCTGCTTGGCCTCAGCCTGATCCTGGCGATCGGGGCGCAGAATGCCTTTGTGCTGCGCCAGGGGCTGCGGCGCGAGCATGTGTTCGCCATCTGTATGGTCTGTGCCGGCTCGGATGCGGTGCTGATCGCGGGCGGCGTGGCGGGGTTCGGTGCGCTGGTGACGGCGGTGCCGTGGCTGGCGCCGGTGATGCGCTTTGGCGGCGCGGCATTCCTGTTCTTCTATGGCGCGCGCAGCCTGGTTTCGGCCTGGCATCACACGGGCGCGCTCAATCCGGCCGATGATGTGCCCAAGAGCCTGGGCGCGACACTTGTCACCTGTCTCGCCTTCACCTGGCTGAATCCGCATGTCTATCTGGATACCGTGGTGCTGCTGGGCTCGGTTTCCACGCGCTATGCGGGCCAGCGCGCCGCCTTTGCGCTGGGTGCGATGTCGGCGTCATTCCTGTTCTTCTTTGCGCTGGGCTATGGCGCACGGTTGCTGCGGCCTTTGTTTTCCAATCCGCGCGCCTGGCAGGTGCTGGATGTGGTGATCGGCGTCACCATGCTGGGGCTGGCGGCCAAGCTGGCGCTGGGCGGCTAGGGTTTTACGCGGATCAGTGCGAAGGCCGCCGCCGATGAGGCCAGGCACGCGATGGCGCAGGCGATGGCCGCAATGTGAAATCCCCGGACCAGCATCGCACCCGATGCCCCCAGTATGCTTCCCAGCAGCGCTGTGGCGACAAGACCGCCCGTGCGCGCCATGGCGCTGTTGAAGCCGCTGGCCGAGCCGGTGTGGCGGCTGTCCACCGAACCCAGAACGGCCGTCGTCAGCGGCGCCACGGCGCCCGACAGGCCGATGGAAATCACGACGATCGCGGGCAGAACATCGGTCCAGTAATTTGTTTCGGCGCCCATGCGCAGCATCAGCAGGAAACCGATGGCCACCACCAGTGGACCCAGCGTCAGGGGCCAGCGCGGACCGATGCGTCCCGCAAGCTGGCCCATCCGCGGCGACGCCAATGTGAGGATGATCGCCACCGGCAGCAGAGAACTTCCCGCCTGGGTGCCGGTATAATGGACGGTGGTGATGAGGAAATAGGGCATCAGCACCATCAGTGCGCCCAGCGCGCCATAGAGAAACAGGGTCAGCAGGGTCAGGCCGATGAAGCTGGGCGAGCCAAACAGAACCAGCGGCATCATGGCGTGTTCGCGCTTTTGCTTCTGGGTCCAGAGGAAGGCCAGCATGATGACCATGCCGGCTGCAACGGCCATCACGGCGGCATGCGTCCAGCCCTGCGGTCCCGATCCGATGGTGAGGCCCCAGGTCAGCGCCCCCAACGCGGCGGTGGCCAGCATGCCGCCGGTCCAGTCGAGCGCGGCCTTGTCGCTGTCGCGACTGTCCTTCACATACAGCAGCGCCAGCGCGACGGCGCCCGCGGCCAGTGGCAAATTGATCAGGAAGATGGCGCGCCAACTGACGGTATCAATCAGCCAGCCGCCCAGAACCGGGCCGATGGCGGCCATGACGGCACCGATCGACGCCCAGATGCCGGTGGCGCGGCCGCGCGCGGCGCCGGTGAAAGTGGCCCCCAGGATCGCCAGGCTGTTGGGCATCAAGATTGCGGAGCCGACGCCCTGCAAGCCGCGCGCAACCAGCAGAACGATCAGGTTCGGCGCAACCGCGCAGGCGGCTGAAGCGAGGGCGAACAATAAGGTGCCCCCGACCAGCAGCCGTGCCCGGCCATAACGGTCGCCCGCCGCGCCGCCCAGCAGCAGCAAGGCGCTCAGCGGCAGCAGATAGGCATTGACCACCCATTGCAGCTCGGCGCCCGACGCCGACAGCGACTTGCCGATGGCCGGCAACGCCACGTTGGTGACCGAGCCGTCCACGAAGGCCAGGCTGGACGCCAGGATGCAGGTTGCGAGGATCAAGTTGGGATGGGAGCGGGACAAATTTCAACGCTCCTTGAGAATGGTGCCCCAGGCCGGACTTGAACCAGCACGCCTTGCGGCAACAGATTTTGAGTCTGCCGCGTCTACCATTCCACCACTGGGGCTCATATCTGCTAAGAGATATGGGCGGGTTTGTTAGCGGTTTGGCCTGCTTTCGTCCACCTTTTTACTCCCTGCGGAACCGGCTAGACTGGGGACATGAACGCACCGATCCGTGACCTGCATGCCGCCCCCCGTTCCGACTGGACGCGGGAGGAAATCGCCGCATTGTTTGCCCTGCCTTTCCCGGAGCTGATGTTCCGGGCGCAGAGCATCCACCGGGCCTATTTCGACCCTACCCAAGTGCAGATCTCGACCCTGCTGTCGATCAAGACCGGCGGTTGCCCCGAAGACTGCGGCTATTGTAGCCAGTCGTCGAAATACGACACCGGCGTCAAGGCGTCCAAGCTGATGGACATCGAAGCCGTGCTGGCCGATGCCCGCGCCGCCAAGGCGGCCGGGGCCTCGCGCTTCTGCATGGGCGCGGCCTGGCGCAATCCGAAGGACAAGGACCTGGATGCGGTCTGCGAAATGGTCGAAGGCGTTGCGGCGCTGGGCATGGAGACCTGTGTCACGCTGGGCATGCTGAGCGCGCCGCAAGCCGTGCGGCTGAAACAGGCGGGACTGGATTATTACAATCACAACCTCGACACCTCGCCGGAATATTATCGCCACATCATCAGCACCCGCACCTATCAGGACCGGCTCGACACGCTGGATCACGTGCGCGGTGCCGGCATCAATGTGTGTTGCGGCGGCATCGTGGGAATGGGCGAAAGCGCGGAAGACCGCACCGGACTTATCCACGCGCTGGCCAGCCTGCCGGTGCATCCCGAAAGCGTGCCGATCAACGCATTGGTGCAGATCGAAGGGACGCCGCAAGGTCTGGCGACGCCGCTGGACCCGCTGGACTTCGTGCGCACCATCGCGGTGGCACGCATCACCATGCCCAAATCCATGGTGCGGCTGTCGGCCGGGCGGGAAACCATGAGCGACGAGACCCAGGCGCTGTGCTTCCTGGCGGGCGCCAATTCCATCTTTTACGGCCCGCGTCTTTTGACCACGCCCAATCCGGTGGCTGACAGCGACCGTGCCCTGTTCGGCAGGCTGGGCCTCAGCCCCATGCCGCTGGCAAAGGACGCCTGATGGCCCGATTGGCCATCATGCTGGTGATCCTGGTGCTGGGAGCGGTGATTCTGGCGCCCCTCGTCATGGCCTTTGAGCCGGGCCCCATGCCGGGCGATTTCGCCTTTGCCTGGGGAAACACCCATCTGGTGGTTCCCGTCATCTGGTCCCTGTGTGCAAGCGGCGCCCTGGCCCTTTTCTATGCTGTCATGAAGCGATAAGAGCGGCGGGTCTTTCCAGCCCATCGAGAGTCGCCCATGACCGTCCGGAAGATTTCCCGCGCCCTTTTGTCCGTGTCCGACAAGACCGGGCTGATCGATTTCGCGAAGGGCCTGGCAAGCCAGGGCGTGATGCTGATTTCCACCGGCGGTACCGCCAAGGCGCTGCGCGATGCAGGGCTGGCGGTCAGCGACGTGTCGGAGATCACCAATTTTCCCGAGATGATGGATGGGCGGGTGAAGACCCTGCATCCGAACGTGCATGGCGGGTTGCTGGCGCTGCGCGACAAGGCGGACCACGCCGCCAGCATGACCGAGCACGGCATCGAGGGCATCGATCTTCTGGTGTGCAACCTTTATCCGTTTGAAGCCACCGTGGCGCGCGGGGCAGATTTCGAAACCACGATCGAGAATATCGATATCGGCGGCCCGGCCATGACACGCTCGGCGGCCAAGAACCATCCCTTCGTGACCGTGGTGGTCGATGTGGAAGATTACGGCGCCGTACTGGACGAGATGAAGGCCAATGGCGGCGGCACCACGCTGAAACTGCGCCGCACCCTGGCACAGCGCGCCTTTGCCCGCACCGCCGCCTATGACGCGGCCGTGTCGAGCTGGTTCGCAGGCGAACTGGCCAAGGACGGCGAGACGGACCCGCCGCGCCGCCGCGCGCTGGGCGGATATTTGCGCCAGTCGCTGCGCTATGGTGAGAACCCGCACCAGCAGGCGTCTTTCTATGTCGATGGTTCGTCACGGCCCGGCGTGGCCAGCGCCAGGCAGCTGCAGGGCAAAGAACTCAGCTACAACAACATCAACGATACCGACGCGGCCTATGAGCTGGTGGCGGAATTCGATCCGGCCAACGGTCCGGCTTGCGCCATCATCAAGCATGCGAATCCTTGCGGCGTCGCGCTGGGCAAGACCCTGAAGGACGCCTATCTGGCGGCACTGGCCTGCGACACCCAGAGCGCCTTTGGCGGCGTGCTGGCTTTCAATACCAGGCTGGACGGCGCGACGGCGGAAGAGATTTCGAAAATCTTCACCGAAGTGATCATCGCGCCGGATGCCGATGAAGATGCCATGCGGATTTTGTCGGCGAAGAAGAACCTGCGTTTGCTGACGGCGGGCGGTCTGCCCGATCCGCTGACGCCCACCCTCACCTATCGCAGCGTGGCAGGCGGCTTTTTGGTGCAGACCCGCGACAATGGCCGCGTCACGCGCAAGGAATTGAAAGTGGTGACCAAGCGCCAGCCGACCGAGCAGGAAATCATCGACATGCTGCTGGCCTTCACCATCGGTAAGCATGTGAAATCCAACGCCATCATCTATGTGAAGGACGGCAGCACCGCCGGGATCGGCGCGGGCCAGATGAGCCGGGTGGACAGTGCGCGCATCGCCGCGCTGAAGGCCAAGGATGCCGCGAAGATTGCGGGCTGGGACAAACCCCGCACGGTGGGATCAGCGGCGGCGTCGGAAGCTTTCTTCCCGTTTCCCGATGGCTTGCTGACGGTTGCGGAAGCCGGCGCCACCGCTGTGATCCAGCCGGGCGGTTCCGTGAAGGACGCCGACGTGATCGCCGCTGCCGATGAAGCGGGACTGGCGATGGTGTTTACCGGCATGCGGCACTTCCGGCACTAGCGCCCCGGCAATTTGTCGAACACTTCGTTGGGGGCCACGCCCCAGATGCGGTCCCGCGCGATCCAGCCGTCTGCCTTGTCACCAGATATGCGGCAGGCGGTCAGCGTGCAGGCTTTCAGCGCGGCGGTGGCGCCGGGATCGGCCAGCCCCACCAACTTGCCGCCCTCGGCACCGGCATAGATTTTCGCGCGGCCTTTGCCGGTGACCAGCACCGTGCGCCGGTCGGTCAGCATGGAGGCGGCCATCCAGCCCACGGTGCCGTCGGGGGCGCGCAGCCGCCGCCAGGTGTCGAACTCGGCCGTGACGGCGAAGGGATAGCCGCGATGGCGGTATTGCCACAGCACCTTGTGGTCATAGGTGGGGCCTTCGCGCAGATAGGCCTTGTCGGTGCGCTGGCTGACATAGCGCAGCACCTTGCCGCCGGCCCTGGCCAGGGGGGCGGCCTGGGCCGAAACCGAAAAGATCAGCAAAATCACGACAAATCGCATCATGGAAGAGATTTAGCAGGGCCGCCCGCTTCCGTCATCTTCCGGCTTGGGCTTTAATGGCGTCATGCCCAAAAAGCCCCTCGTCATCGTCACCCGCAAGCTGCCCGAAGCTGTCGAAACCCGCATGCGCGAACTGTTCGATGCGCGGCTGAACCTGGATGACGCGCCGATGGGCGCGGCCAAACTGGCCGAAGCGGTGGCAAACGCCGATGTGCTGGTCCCTACCGTCACCGATCACATCGATGCCGCGCTGATCGCCAAGGCGGGTCCCAACCTGAAGCTGATCGCCAATTTCGGCACCGGGGTGGACAATATCGACGTGGCTGCGGCGAACGCCAAGGGCATCACCGTCACCAATACGCCGGGCGTTTTGACCGAGGATACCGCCGACATGACCATGGCGCTGATCCTGGCGGTGCCGCGGCGGCTGGTGGAGGGCGTCGCGGCCATGGCGGGCGGCGAGTTCCAGGGCTGGGCACCGAGCTGGATGCTGGGCAACCGCATCCACGGCAAGCGGCTGGGCATTGTCGGCATGGGCCGGATCGGCCAGGCGGTGGCGCGCCGCGCGCGGGCCTTCGGCCTGCAGATCCACTATCACAACCGCAAGCCGGTTCCGGCCGCGATCGAGCAGGAGCTGGAAGCGACCTATTGGGACAGCCTGGACCAGATGCTGGCGCGGATGGACATCGTCTCCGTAAACTGCCCGCACACGCCCGCCACCTATCACCTGTTGTCGGCGCGGCGGCTGAAGCTGATGAAGCCGACCGCCTATATCGTCAACACCGCGCGCGGCGAGGTGATTGATGAGAATTGCCTGGCGATGATGCTGGAAAAGGGCCAACTGTCGGGCGCCGGGCTGGATGTGTTCGAGCATGAGCCGGCAGCCAATCCCAAGCTGCTCAAGGCCAAGAATGTGGTGCTGCTGCCGCATATGGGATCGGCCACCATTGAGGGCCGCATCGACATGGGCGAGAAGGTGATCGTGAACATCCGCAGCTTCGTGGACGGCCATGCGCCGCCGGACCGTGTCATCCCGGCGATGCTCTAGCATTCTTCCCTGAACGTCCAAGGCCTTCCCATGACCGGCATCGCCCCCGTTTCCTTTGCGCTGTATGACAGCGATTTCGACCGGTTCGCGCGCGAGCTTGGGACATCGTTTGAGCGCTATGGCTTTGCGGTGGTGACCGATACGGCGCTGGATCCAAACGGGATTGATGCGGCGCTTGCCGATACCAAGGCGTTTTTTGCGCTGCCGGTGGAGACAAAGCAGGCCTATGTCAGCGGCAAAGGCGGCCAGCGCGGCTATGTCGCCTTCGGCAAGGAAACCGCCAAAGGCCATGTGCTGCACGACCTGAAGGAATTCTGGCATGTGGGACGGGAGATGGCGCCCGGCCACCGCTTCGGCGCCACCATGCCGCCCAATGTCTGGCCGGCTGAATTGCCCGGTTTCAAGGAGCATCAACTTTGGTTGTTTGGTTCGCTGGACGCATTGGGCGAAAAGCTGCTGCAGGCGATCGCGCATTATTTGAAGCTGCCGCGCACCACCTTCAGCGCCGCGGTGAAGGAAGGCAATTCCATCCTGCGGCTGCTGCATTATCCGCCGGTCACCGCCGACAGTCCGCACGTGCGCGCCGGGGCGCATGAGGACATCAATACCATCACGCTGTTGCTGGGTGCCGAAGAGGCGGGATTGGAAGTGCTGGATCGTGATGGCAGTTGGCTGGCGATCAATGCACCGCCCGGCGCGGTGGTCTGCAACATCGGCGACATGCTGTCGCGCAATGTCTGTGGCCGCCTGCCCTCGACCTCGCACCGGGTGGTCAATCCCGCGCCGGAAAGACGCGGCGTGGCGCGCTATTCGACGCCCTTCTTCCTGCACTATGAGCCCGACTATGTGATCGAGCCACTGTCGGTCGGCGGGCCGGATGCGGCGCTGCCGCCCATTAGTGCTGATGATTTCCTCAAGCAGCGGCTGCGCGAGATCAAGTTGCTCTAGGATCTATCGTAGATCACGGTGTTCCAGTAGCGCGCCAGGTGGGTGCCGGTTCGCCGGAAGCCCCGCTTCTTGAGACGGCGCCCGATCATCCAGTTGAAATAGCCATGCGCCACCAGTGCGGCGCAGCCGGTTTTGCAGGCCTGGGCCATCAGCATGTCGGTGGCAAGGTCGGCGCGGCGCCGGACCGCGCTGTAATTCTCGATGCCCGGCGCAAAGCCCAGGTGCCAGAGGATGCGCGATGCCACGGCCCAGCCGGCCACCCGCATGTTCAGCAGGGGCACCGGCGGCGAAGCCAGTGGCGCTTCCACAAACAGGGGATCTACGATCAGCCGGGCATTCGGGGCCAGCGCGGCGGCGCTTTGGTCGCTGCGCGGGCGGCCGGACGTGAAGATGCTGTCCAGCTGGCCGACCAGGTCGCGCAATTCGTCCGGCGGCAGGCTGACCGGGTCCAGGCCCGCTGCTTCATAGTCGTCAATATAGCGGGCAAAGCCGCCATGTCGGGTTTTGGGGCGCAGGGCGATATGTGGCTTACCGTGACGGATCAGGATGATCCGCAGGGCGGGCGCCTGCGTCGACGAGAGCGTTCCGGACATTTGCAGGATGTAGCGCGTTTTTGCGACAATCCGAAATGCCGGCCGAAACTAGGCGTCCAGGACCCGGCGCAGCTGCTGCATGTCGAAAGGCTTGGTCAGGTAGCCGATATTGGCGGGAAATTCGCGCTCATCTTCCTTGCTGGTGGAATAGCCGCTGGCGATGATGACCTTCAGGTGCGGCTTGAGTTTCAGCGCCTCCTGCACCAGCTCGCGGCCGCTCATGCCGGGCAGACCCAGATCGGTGAGCAGGATGGCGATGGTGTCATCGGTGCGCAGGATTTGCAGTGCCTCGGCAGCGTCGCCGGCTTCCACCGCGTCGAAACCCATCTGCTCCACCATGTCCATGGTGGTCATGCGGATCAGCGCCACGTCTTCCACCACAAGCACCTTGCCGCGCTGCACGGGTGCGGCGGGGACTGCGATGGGGCCACGGGCGGTGCCCGCGAAGACGCTGCGCAGCTTTCGCGCCAGTTCGTCCTTGCGATAGGGCTTGGACAGCAGCAAGGCATCGTCGTCCAGCTTGCCATTGTGGACGATGGCATTCTGGGTATAGCCGCTGGTGTAAAGGATGTGGATGCCCGGATGCATCTCCTGCGCCATGCGCGTGAAGTCACGGGGATGGATGGCGCCGGGCATCACCACATCGGTGAAGATCAGGTCGGGCTTGAGGGTCTTGAGCACTTCCAGCGCGCTGTTGGCATTTTCGGCCCGGCTGACCTGGTAGCCCAGGTCGGTCAGCATGTCGGAGACTGCGGCGCGCACGCCTTCGTCATCCTCCACCACCAGGATGCTTTCGCTGCCGCCCTCGGATGCGGGACCGGCAATTTCCAATATGTCGGCCTCGCGGCGGGTGCGCGGCAAATAAAGCTTGATGGTCGTGCCATGGCCGACCTCGCTGTAGATATTGATATGGCCGCCCGATTGCTTGGTGAAACCAAAGGCCTGGGCCAGGCCCAGCCCCGTACCCTTGCCTTCGGCCTTGGTGGTGAAGAAGGGCTCGAACACCCGGCCCCTGACTTCGGGGCTCATGCCGGTGCCGGTGTCGGTGACCGCCAGCATCACATACTGGCCGGGCGTCACTTCGGTGTGAGCTGCCGCATAGGCATCATCGAGATGGGCATTGGCGACTTCCAGGGTCAGCTTGCCGCCTTCGGGCATGGCATCGCGGGCATTGATCGCCAGGTTGAGGACGGTATTTTCCACCTGGTTGGGATCGACCAGCGTGTTCCACAGCCCGCCGGCGATCACGGTCTCTACCTGGATATTCTCGCCCAGTGTTCGGCGCATCAGGTCGGACATGTCGCGGATCACCCGGCTCATATCGACCGAGCGCGGCTCCAGCGGCTGGCGCCGCGCGAAGGCCAGCAACTGGCCGGTCAGACGCGAGCCGCGCACCACCGCACCGATGGCGTTCTGCAACCGCTCGCGCAGGCGCGAATCGGCTTGCACGCCGGGGCCAGATACCGCGAGGTCGAGATTGGCGCTGATGATCTGGAGCAGGTTGTTGAAGTCATGGGCCACGCCGCCGGTGAGGTGGCCGATCGCCTCCATCTTCTGGGCCTGGCGCACCGTGGCTTCGGCGCCCAGGCGGGCGGTCATGTCCACAACCCCGATCAGAAAGCCGCCGGTGGTGACCGGCGCCTTGTAGATGTCGAGCTCGCGGCTATTCCAGGCGATATGCTGGGTATCGGTGCCTTCCTGGCCCAGGGTGGGCGGGGTAAAGACGCGGTCGGCAAAGGGGCGTGCGGATTCCACCGATTTGAGATCGATCAGAGTGGTGTGCTGGATGCGCGCCAGTGCAGGCGGCAGGTCGAGCAGTTCGAAGAACCTGGCATTGTAGGCGCAGAGCAAGCCTTCACTGGTGAAATAGGCGATCCCTTCGCGCACCGTATCCAGGGTCGCCTGCAGGATGGCGGCCTCGTTGGCACGGGCGCGCTCGGCGGCCGCCAGGCTGACATTGTTGCGCACCAGCAG
Organism: Micropepsales bacterium; assembly: GCA_038324265.1. Taxonomy (GTDB): domain Bacteria; phylum Pseudomonadota; class Alphaproteobacteria; order Micropepsales; family Micropepsaceae; genus Rhizomicrobium. The sequence goes on from JBBQHU010000021.1 coordinate 36,803, forward strand.
GGCGGCGGCCAGCAGCAGGATGCCAAGGGTCAGAACAGCCGCGCCAATGGCAAGAGCGATTTCGAGATACTCGACTTCGCGGCGCCGACTGTCGCGCGTGTCCAGGAGACCCAGCTCGTGATTGATGGCGGCGGTGATCTCCTGGCGGAGATCCTGCATTTGCTTGCGGCCGCGCTCCACCGCCTGTGTCAAGGCCGGACTGTCCTTGGGGCCCTTTGCCAGCTCTATGTTGAGCGCGAGGGTCTGCAGGCGCAGGGTGGCCAGCGCCTCCATCTGGCGGGCGCGGGCCTGCTGGGAAGGATTGTCCTGGGTCAGCTGGCGAAACGTGGACAGGTCCGCCGGCACGCTCGCTGCCGCCGCCTTGTAGGCCGCGAAATAGCCGGGCTGGTGATCAATCAGGTAGCCGCGCTGGTTGGTTTCGGCACCCTGCACATCATCCAGCAGCTGCCGGGTCGCTTCGAGGACCTGATAGGTATGGCGCACCCAGCCCTGGGCCTGGCGCTCGTTGATCGCGAACTGGATGGTGAGATAGGCGGAAATCGCCAGCACCAGAAACAGCGGCACTGCGACCAGCAGCACGAGGCGATTGGTGGCCAAAGTCTTCCCCGAACGCGAAATCCCCGTGCGAAAACGTCCATTTGTGGAATTGGTTCCAGTCATGGCCGGAAATCTAGGGTTCGCGGGGCGAAAAGAAAGGCCGCCAGCGGACAAAGCGGGAATTAAAATCACCGGGGAACTACCCCGGCGCCCGCCCCTGCCCCGCAGGGCCATTGGGGGGAATAAAGGGAAAGAAAGTTGGTCGGAGAGAGAGGATTCGAACCTCCGGCCCCTACGTCCCGAACGTCGAACGTACAGGCAGGAAACGCCGAATTGAAGGGTTTTCCGCCCCGTTCAGGGGTGAACAAGCACCGAACAACTGCGGAACAGGTGAGAACGTAGTCCCACTGAATTCCCACAGTGCGGCCCATGGTATAGTGGAATCGCAGTCTAAGAAATGAGTCGAACATGGCCCATAAACAGCCTGGCTTGGACGGTCGCCATCGCGACAACGACGGTGAAATTCACAAGAAGCGCGGCGATACCAAACTGGGCACTCTGCGAAAAGAATATGGTGATGACCTCTTGAAGGGCACGCGTTCCGATACGCGCCTCGATACAATCCTGGAGCGTAAGGGCGTTGACAGCCTCGACC
>JBBQHU010000022.1:0-36751 GCA_038324265.1 Micropepsales bacterium
AATTCCTCGGCCAGCGGCTTCTTCACGTGCTCCTGGATCACGCGGGCCAGGGGGCGGGCGCCGTACAGCACGTCGAAGCCCTTCTCGGCCAGCCACTCCTTGGCGGCCGAGGACAGTTCGATGGTCACGTTGCGGTCGGCAAGCTGCGCTTCGAGCTGCATGACGAATTTCTCGACCACGCGGCCGACGATCTCCGGCGTGAGGCCGGCGAAGGGCACCACCGCGTCCAGCCGGTTGCGGAATTCCGGCGTGAACATCCGCTGGATCGCTTCGTGATCCTCGCCGACCCGCACCGAGGCACCGAAGCCGATGGCGGGCTTGGCCATGTCGGCGGCACCGGCGTTGGTGGTCATGATCAGGATGACGTTGCGAAAGTCGATCTTCTTGCCGTTGTGGTCGGTCAGCTTGCCGTGGTCCATCACCTGCAACAGGATATTGTACATGTCCTGGTGCGCCTTCTCGATTTCGTCGAGCAGCAACACGCAATGGGGATGCTGGTCGATGCCGTCGGTGAGCAGGCCACCCTGGTCAAAACCGACATAGCCCGGCGGCGCGCCGATCAACCGGCTGACGGTGTGACGCTCCATATATTCGCTCATGTCGAAGCGCAGGAATTCCACGCCCAAGACGGCGGCGAGCTGCTTGGCGACTTCGGTTTTGCCGACCCCCGTAGGACCGCTGAACAGATAGGAGCCGATGGGCTTTTCCGGCTGGCGCAGGCCGGCGCGGGCCAGCTTGATCGCCGACGACAAGGCATGGATGGCGTCATCCTGGCCATAAACCACGCGGCCCAGATCAGCCTCCAGGGTGCGCAGCGCCTCGGTATCGTTCTTGGAGACGGACTTGGAAGGAATGCGAGCGATCTTGGCGATCACTTCTTCCACGTCTTTCACGCCCACCACTTTCTTGCGGCGGGATTCGGGCAGCAGCATCTGGCCGGCACCAAGCTCGTCGATCACGTCGATCGCCTTGTCCGGCAGCTTGCGGTCGTTGATGTACTTGGCCGACAGCTCCACCGCCGCCTTGATGGCGTCGGCGGTGTAGCGAATCTTGTGGTAGTTCTCGAAGTAGCTCTTGATGCCCATCAGGATCTTGATGGAATCTTCCACTGTCGGTTCGCTGACATCGATCTTCTGGAACCGGCGGACGAGCGCGCGGTCCTTTTCGAAATACTGGCGGTATTCCTTGTAGGTGGTCGAGCCGATGCAGCGCAGCGTGCCCTGCGCCAGTGCGGGCTTGAGCAGGTTGGACGCATCCATTGCGCCGCCGCTGGTGGCGCCAGCGCCGATCACGGTGTGGATCTCGTCGATGAACAGGATGGCGCCCTTGAGGCTTTCCAGTTCCTTGACCACGGTCTTCAGGCGTTCTTCAAAATCGCCGCGATAGCGGGTACCGGCAATCAGCGAGCCCATGTCGAGGGAATAGATCACGGCATTGCGCAGCACTTCGGGGACTTCGCCACGGATGATCTTGCGCGCCAGGCCTTCGGCGATGGCGGTCTTGCCGACACCGGGATCGCCAACGAACAGCGGATTGTTTTTCTGGCGGCGGCAGAGAATCTGGATGGTGCGTTCGACCTCTGCGGCGCGGCCGATCAGGGGATCGACCTTGCCGGACTTGGCCTTTTCGTTGAGGTTGACGCAGTAGGCTTCGAGCGCCTCGGTCCCCTGCTTGGGCTGCTTCTCGCCCTCTTCCTCGTCGTCGTTGCCCTTGACCTGCTTGGGCTGGCTCATGCCCGGGCGCTTGGCGATACCGTGGCTGATATAGCTCACCGCATCCAGCCGGTTCATGTTCTGCTCCTGCAGGAAATAGACGGCATGGCTTTCGCGCTCGGTGAACAGGGCGACCAGAACATTGGCGCCCGTCACCTCGTCGCGACCGGAATTCTGCACATGCAGCACGGCGCGCTGGACCACGCGCTGGAAGCCGGTGGTGGGCTTGGCTTCCTCGCTGTCGTCCAGCACCAGGGTGGAAAGATCCTCGTCGACGTATTTCTGGACCGCCTTTTTCAGCGACTCCATGTCGACATTGCAGGCCTTCATCACCTGGCTGGCATCGCTGTCGTCAATCAGAGCGAGGAGAAGATGCTCGAGCGTGGCGTATTCATGATGCCGTTCACTGGCCAGCTTTATGGCATGGTGAAGGGCTTGTTCCAGACTGCGCGACAATGAAGGCATCAGACCGTCACTCCTTCTCCATGGTACATTGTAGAGGATGTTGATGCCGCCGGGCGAATTCAATCACCTGGGCGACTTTTGTTTCCGCGACCTCGAAGGTGAAGACGCCGCACAGACCCACGCCGTGGCGATGGACATGCAACATGACATCCACCGCTTCCTCGCGGTTCTTGCCGAAGATCTTTTCCAGGATATGGACGACGAACTCCATCGGCGTGTAGTCGTCGTTCAGCAGCAGCACCTTGTAGAGGGACGGCTTCTTGGTCTTGGCGCGCGTCTTGGTGACGATGCCGGTTCCGGTATTGCCCGGACCTTTCGCGCCGTCATCATCGTCGTTGTCGCCCGAATCTTTCATTGCCGGTGTGCTTGGTTCCTCGCGCCCATCCTAACGCGGAATGCGCTTCTGCCTAGTGGGATGATCCTATCTGGTTACGGCGATTGACAATTTCAAGAACAGGCGGAGAAAAGCGAAAGGGCCCCGGCATTGCTGCCGAGGCCCTTCGCAATTTGATTCGACGCCGGTGTTAGGCGGCGCGGACGGCCGAAACCGTGTCCAGCCAGGCCTGCATGCGGCCCTTGAACGGCGCATACACATCCTTGGTGGTGGCGGTGGCGAGTTCGCTGAGCTTGCTCATCTCGGCGACATAGGCCTCGAAGGCCGACTTGGCGAAATCGGTCTGGAATTCGAAGGCTTCATGGACGGACTTGGAAGCCATCAGCGTCTTGCTGGCAGCAACGGCGTCTTCGATCGAGGCCTTGGAATAGGAATAGAGTTCGCTGTTGATGGTCTCGAAGCCCTTGCCGGCAGTGGTGGCGGACTTGGTGACGGCTTCGGCGGTATCCTTGCCGTAACCCACGAAGGCATCATAGCCCTTCAGGGCCTTTTCCATGCCGGTCTTCATCGCGGCAGTGCCCGTTTCGAGGGCGGATTCGGCAGTGGCGGTGGCTTTTTCGGCGGTCTTGGACTTGGTCATGGCATGTCCTCTCTCTGTAGGTTCGGGCACGACCGGACGCCCGGTGGCCTGTTGCAGTGCAACATGACCTATATGGAGGCAGCGACCATACGCCGTCAAGGGTTAATTGCTGCGCCGCACCATAATAATTTCGGGTTGCGTCCGGGAACCCTGCCCAACTTCGTTAATGCTTCGTAAATCCCGGAAAGACATACTGGATTCCTGATTCTTGCTTGCGGAAGGTGTCACAATTTGGTCTTTTGCCCGCACGGCACCCGGCTTTTGGGGATGAAATTGTCTTTACCGTACCGGCTCTTTTCCTGCTTTGCCGCGCTTCTGGTTCTTCTGGCCGGAGCGGGGGAGCCTGCGTTTGCCGCCAAGCACCACCGTGCCGCCCAGCCCCCAGCCCTTCGGGGCGTGAAACACCGCGCTGCCATTCGGATGCCGTCCAACCCCACCGACCCGGCCAAGGACGCCGCCCTGATCGTGGATGGCGCCACCGGCAAAGTGCTGTACGCCCGCAACGAGAGGGCCGAACGCCACCCCGCTTCGCTCACCAAGATGATGACCCTGTATCTGCTGTTCGAAGCCCTGAAGCAGGGAAAGCTGACCATGCAGACGCCGCTGCCGGTCAGCTATCACGCCTCCATCCAGAAGCCGACCAAGCTGGGGCTGCGCCCCGGCACGACCATTCCGGTGGACCTGGCCATTCGTTCCATCGTGATCCGCAGCGCCAATGACGTGGCGGTGGTGATCGCAGAGGCGCTGGGCGGCACGGAATCGCATTTCGCCGAGATGATGACGGCAAAGGCCCGCCAGCTGGGCATGCGCGAGACCAACTATCACAATGCCAGCGGCCTGCCCGATCCGCTGCAGATTTCCACGGCTGCCGACCTGGCCGTGCTGGGCCGCCATGTGGCGTATGACTTCCCGCAATATTTCCCGTATTTCGGGCTGGCGGGCTTCAAGTACAAGAACACCTGGTATCCCACCCATGACAACCTTATCGGCCGCTATGACGGCGCCGACGGCATCAAGACGGGCTATACCGGCGCCAGCGGTTTCAACCTGGTCAGCTCTGTCACCCGCGGCACCACCCATCTGATCGCGGTCGTGATGGGCGGGCGCACAGCGGTGCGCCGCGACATGGAAATGATTCGGCTGCTGGACCAGACATTTGTGCAGATCAGCGCCAATCCCATGATGGTGGCGCGTGCCACCGTGCCATGGCAGCAGGTCGCGCAGAACGCCCCCGGCCCCGCCATCGCGGGCTTCAGCCTTCCGCAGGTTTCGAACAACCGGTTCGCGTCGCTGTCGCCACTGGCGTCCAACGCGCAAAATGTTGACGAGGACGCAGCAGAAGCCATTCGCGCTCCGGACGAGAATTTCAGCGTCAGCCATGTTGATGCCAAGCCCGCGCAGGCACCGGAAGCCAAAAAACCTCCGCCGCCCGTGGCGGTCGCAGCGCTTGCGCCCAAGGGGCCGGTCCCGGTTGTGCGCCCCACGGCCCGTCCAGACGGATTCCTGGCGGCGGCACAGGGCAAGCTGGTGCAGGTCGCCGTTAACGCCCCACGCCCGCAGATGCGCCCGTCGCTGCGTGACGATGACGGTGAAGGCGATACCGAACCTGCCGTTCCTGCGGTGTCGTCGGGGCGCAACTGGACAATCCAGATCGGCGCCTATGCCGACAAGTCGCTGGCCTCGGCCCAGCTCGCGGCCTATGCGGGCAAGGCGCAGGATGTGCTGGCGCGCGCCGCCAAGATCATCTCGCCCACCCAGACGGCGGAAGGCCACACTCTCTATCGCGCCCGCTTCGGACTGTTCGCCGAGCATGAAGCCCGCGACGTCTGCTCGCGGCTGACCCAGCGTGGCCAGACCTGCTTCGCGGCAGTTCAGACGCGCTGACGTGGGCGCGTCCGTGCCGCAAGTTGTCACCACGGTTGCCCAGCTTCGCAGCGCCATCACCGCGTTGAAGCGCAATGCTTTGAAAGGTCGCATCGGCATGGTGCCCACCATGGGCGCGCTGCATGACGGCCATGTCTCGCTGGTGACGGAAGCTACCAAACACGCCGATCACGTGGTGGTCAGCATCTTCGTCAATCCCGCCCAGTTCGCGCCGCACGAGGATTTTGACGCCTATCCGCGAACGCTTGATGCTGATCTTGCCAAACTGGGCGACGCGGCGGTCATCGTCTTTGCGCCGACAGCGCGCGAGATGTACGGCCAGGGCTATGCCACCAGCATCACAGTCGGCGGACCCAGCGCGGGACTGGAGACTGATTTCCGACCCGCATTCTTCGCAGGAGTCGCGACGGTGGTGGCCAAGCTTCTGATCGCCGCCATGCCCGACATCGCGGTGTTCGGTGAAAAGGATTACCAGCAGCTGCAGGTGGTCAAGCGCCTGGTGCTGGACCTTGCGTTGCCGGTGCAGATCATCGGCGCGCCGACACTTCGGGAGTCCGATGGCCTGGCCATGTCTTCGCGCAACGCCTATCTGTCAGCGGATGAGCGCGCGGTTGCGGCGAAGTTGAACGGGATTTTGAAAGACACGCTTGCACTTGCACGGGGCGGCGACCTGCGTGCCGCGGAAGTCGCCGGCGAATCAGCGCTGACCAAAGCCGGTTTCGACAGCGTGGATTATGTCGCCATCCGCGATGCCGAAAATCTTTCGGTGATCCAGACGCTGGAGCGCCCTGCCCGCATTCTGGCCGCAGCAAAAATCGGCCGGACCCGGCTGATCGACAACATGGCCGTGTAAATGTTTTCGCAACTGCAATAACGCCTGTTTTTTATACAGATCTCAAAGCAGTCCCAGCGCCGCCAGTTCGCGTTGCAGCGCCTCGGGCAAGTCCGTCGCGCCCTTGGTTCCCGACAGGTCGGGCGGTGCGTCAGAGGCTTCCAGATAGCGCCATCCCTGAAATGCGCGGCGCGGACGCGCCACCACCGGGACAAGTTCCTTGTCATGCACCAGACCGCAATGCGGCACGCCATTTTTCTTCACCGCCCGCAAGGCGAGGAGTTTTTGCCGTGCAGCAATCTGGCCCTTGATGACCCAAAAGAGCGAGCCGCCGTCCAGGACCTCTTCGGATCGTTTGGGTGTCATGCGCGTAATATGGATGAGTTCCGGCTTTTGCCCCTTGGCGCGCTTTTCCTTAAGCCTCTTTTTTTGCCAGTCGGCCAAGTCGGAAAGACTTTCGCATCCGACGCAAAGTTTGATAATATGGAGCGGCATGGGCCGGTCCTAACCGGGCATCGACGAAAAGACAATCGCCGGATTGCGCGTCGAACACACTGTGCGTTTTGGAATTACAGGGAAACCCTCGGGGAAGAGAGAATGAATATGGAGATCAGGAAAATATTGTCCGCAGCGACGGTGCTGGCGCTGTTGGCAGGTGCTTCCGCCCCGGCCTTCGCACAAAATCGCTTCATGGATGAAGCCCGCGCCGCCGCTGACCGCCGTGCCGAGAACAAGGCCGTGCGCGAAGCCGAGCATCCGGTGGAGGAAGCCAGGCCGGCAACCGCGACGGCCTCGACTGCAACACCGGCCCCCGCGGAGACGGAACCCGCTGCCCAGTCGGCCACGCCTGCCACAACTCCGGCACCGGCCCAGTAAAGGCAGCGAATAAACCAGCAAAGCCCCGCCCGGAACTGTCCGGGCGGGGCTTTACGGTCTTTCAACCCATCACGGCCAAGCTGGCGTCATGCGCCAGCTTCTTTATGTCAGCAACACCTCGCGCGATGTCGCGCCAGCAGAACTGGACGCGATCCTGTCCGTGTCGCGAATCAACAATGTCGCGCGCGATGTGACCGGACTGCTGCTCTACATCGATGGCGGCTATCTGCAGGTCCTGGAAGGCGAAGAACGCACGGTGCGCGAACTCTATGCCCGCATCGCCGCCGATCGCCGGCATTGGGAAGCACGGCTGATGCTGGACCGCGAAAGTCCCCGCGCTTTCACCGGCTGGAGCATGGGATTCGAGCGGCCCAGCGCCGACCAACCGGAGACCGCCGGGATGTTCGGCATTACGCGCGACGCCATAGAGGGCCGCCTGTCGCCCGGCGCCGGCCGGGTCATCATGGTGCTGCTGGAAACCTTCTACCGCGTCAATCGCGGTGGCGAACTGGCCCTGACGACTAAAGCTTCCTGAGCCACAGATTGCGGTAATGCACTTCGTTGTTGTGCGCCTGAAGCAGCAGCGGCGCATCGCCATGGGCGTGATAGAGCGGCTCGCCGCGATATTCGGTGGGACCCTTCAACGCAACATTGTTCTGCACCAGAATGCCATTGAGGAAGATGGTCATGCGCGCAGGCTCGGCCAGCGTACCGTCCTGATAGAAGCGCGGCGCAAGGTAGACGATATCGTAGCTCTGCCAGGCTGGCGCGGGCTTTTGCGCATTCACCAGCGGCGCATATTGCTTGTAGATCGAGCCCGCCTCGCCGTTCACATAAGTGGCGTTGTCCAGGCTGTCGAGCACCTGCACTTCGTAAAGACCCTGCAGGAAGATGCCGCTGTTGCCGCGGTCCTGGCCTTTGCGATTGGCCGGGAGGACCGGCACCATCCATTCGACATGCAGTTGCACATCGCCAAACTTTTCTTTTGTCTGGATCGATCCGGATTTGGGCGCGATGACAAACTCGCCCGCGCTCACCGACCAGTCTGCGGGGCCGCCCTTGATGCTTTCCCAGTTGCCGAGGTCTTGGCCATTGAACAGCAGCACGGCGTCGGATGGCGGCTGGCCGACCACGGCGCCGGGCGTCACCTTTGGCGGTACCGGCGACCATACTTCGGTCAATTCGGGTTTGACGCCAGGATTGTTGTTGCCCTGGGCGAAGGCCGGAACCGACGCGATGACAAGCAGCAGGAGGAGCATGGCTTTCATGGGCAGTTCCTTGGAAAAATGGAAGAAATATGGTCCGATATGCGCCTTTCGGGCCAAGAAAATCCGATCAATCGGCAATCATGCTGACGGCTTGATCGCCACCACATTGAGGCTGATGGGGTATCCCAGGAACTGTATCTCGCTGCCGTCCTGAAACAATCCGAAACTGCGGACCTGGTCGATGGGATCGAACCCTGCCATTGCGAGATAGGTCCCCAGGATCTGGAAATTGAAGCCGGTCAGGTGCCGGTCGTAAATATCCTCCTGGCCGCCGAAAATCATGTGCATGATTTCGTTGCGATCAGCGGGTTGCATCTGCGGGTGCGCGAACATCGCGCAAAGCACCTGCAGGTCCGGCACCGCCACCATGAAGCGCCCACCGGGCTTCAGGATGCGGAAGAGATCGCCCAGCACGCGCGGCAGGTCTTCGCGATAGCTGACATGCTCCAGAACATGCGAAGCATAAATCTCGTCACAGCTGGCGGACGCGATGCCCGACAGGTCGCAAAGGTTTCCCACGATGTCCACGATAGGGCCGGGATTGACATCGAGGATCGTCCAACCCTCGCGCTTCTCCTGCCCGCCGATGTTCAACCGCATGCTCAGGCTCCTGCCGCTATCCGCTTATAGCACTTGTCCGCCATTGCCGGGCACCACATCAAGGCGCCGACATGAATGCTTGCCGGACCCAGTTTGAGGATTGCGAGATGTGCAATACCGCCGAGCCCGCACAAAACCGCAATATATAATGGCTATTGTGATTCAAGCATCCTGCATTCTTCTGCAGTTCGCATTCGAACCTTCCCCAGCCAGTTTCTGTTGACGAAATGGACAGAAGCTGTACGTTCGTCATCCATGAGCCAACCTTGTCGTTCCATCTGAACTTTTTGCAGGACTCATTTTCACTTGCGCCCAAGGTGCGCAGCCTTCGGTAATATCCGAATGTCGGTCCTGACATTCTCACCAGCTCTCTCAACAATAGAGCTGTGACAATTCAAATTCACTGTCCGCTTCCAACGCTCCTGCCGACGGGGCTGAGCCATTGGGAGTGTAACTTAACGTACCACATTTGAGGACCATGCGATGATCAGCTCTATCTCATTCCATTTTGACGCCCCGGTTGCATCATGAAGAACCCATGGACGCCGCAGGGCCAAAATCCGATGGATGCAATTGGTCAGATCAAGCTCAGGGGGCTTCCTCCGAGCGCGATTGGCGCCGGACTGCTTGGCATCCTGGCCATCCTCGTCTTGCTCACCACCTATTTCACGATCGACCAAGGCGAGCGCGGCGTGGTCCTGCATCTGGGAAAAGTGGTTGGCGAGGCAGAGCCTGGGCTTCATTTCAAGATGCCGATCCTCACCAGCATTCAGAAAGTTTCTGTACAAATTCAGAAGGATGCCTTCGAGAAAACGCCTGAAGGTGACACCAGGCTTCAAGCCTATTCACGCGACCAGCAGCCTGCGACGATTGCGATGGCGGTAAACTACCACGTCACCGACGCTTCCGCGGTCTATGCGCAGTACGGCTCATTGGAAAACATGAAGTCACGCGTAATCAGCTCGCGCGCCTATGAACAATTGAAAACCGTCTTCGGCCAGTTCGATGCCGCAGATGCCATCCAGAAGCGCGCTTTGTTAAATGCCGAAGTATTTGCGGCGATAAAAAAGTCCGTCCAAGGCCCGGTTGTTATCGATAGCGTGCAGATCGAAGACATCACCTTTTCCACCCAGTATGAAACTGCCGTCGAGTTGCGGATGCAGGCCATCGTAAAGCAGCAGCAGGCGGAAGCGGACAAGCAGAAGCGCATTATCGACGCCGACGCTTCAGCCTATGAAGTTAAGGCTGCTTCCGACGCAAAGGCACATCAGATCGAAGTGCAGGGAAAGGCCGAAGCCGGCGCCATTCAGGCGCGGGGCGACGCCTTGCGCAACAACCCAAATTTGCCAACGCTCGTCGCCTCGGAAAAATGGAATGGGGTGCTGCCGACTTCGATGATCCCCGGAACCGCAGTGCCTTTTCTGAGCATAAAATGATGCCGCTTAATTCCGGGCGATAGACGCTCCAAACTGAAGCAGCCCGGCAGCACCCCTGCCGGGCTGCTTTTTGCTTCACTTGAGATCTGACTGATGGAAAGGGGCTGGTGCGGTCGAGAGCCGTCGCGCCCATTCTTGATTTTTCCAAGGTTTCTGAGGTTTTTTTATAAATAATTTCCCATCCGGCCGGGCTTTCAGACGCTTTGAAGCGTGCCGCCTCTTTGCGCGGTGCCGTCACCCTCCCTCGCACCGCACAGAGATTTGTTGGCCCTGGTGGCACACGAGCGGTATCGGCCGCCTTCGCTATTGCCCCCTTATCGCCCGGCGTAGCAGCATGCGTCGTTCCGAAAGGGACATGCGGCTCGCCTGCCGGTTCAGGAGTGAGGAAACGCCCGATACTGCCTGGGCGAGCCGCAATCGCCTGTCGCGATAGCGGCCCGTCCCGGTGCCGCAATACGCCGATCGGTCATCAGGGACTGGGGACTTATTCATGAAGATTGCATTCGCAACCGTCGCGCTTGGCCTCGTCGTGTCCGGCTGCGCAATCCAGCCGCAAACTTCAGCGCCCGGCGTCATCTTATCGGACGATTTTGAATCGACAGTCGTGGGCGCGATTCCGGCCGGTTTCACCAAGACCGGTGAGCTCGGCGTCGCAGATGGCGTCGCCCATAGCGGCAAGCATGCCTTGAAGATCGAGCCCGCCGTGCGCGGCGGACGCTTTATCAGCCTTGCCCCCGACAAGGTGGCGGCGCTGGGCGGCGAGCATTGGGGCCGGATGTACTACAAGATCAAGACGCCCGCGCCGCTGCCCACCGGCAAGCTGATCCATGTCACCTTTGTCGATGGCAAGGCCACCAGCCCGCTGGCGAACGACCTGGTCGATGTGCGCCTGGCGGGCCTGCTCTATTACCCCACCGGTGACTTCAAATATCTCTACAACGTCCAGCCGCCCAAGCCCCGGCCGGAATTCGGCCCGCACTCCGAAACACTGCAGAAATTCAATGACGACTGGACCCTGATGGAATGGCACGCCGATGCCGCGACACAGACCTACCAGTTTTTCCTCAACGGCAAGGAGGTCGCTGACATCGGCCAGCACAAGGGTGCCGGCAATTATGAAGGCCTGGAAATTCCAGCAGCGTTCCAGACTTTCTCTATCGGCTTTACCAACTATCAGCCCGCCACGGATACCGGCTTCACGGTCTGGATCGACGACATTGCCATCGCAAAGCAGCGGCTCGGTCCGGTGCGCGGGGCAATGCGGTAGGACCACAATTCACACGTAACAATCGGGAGAAATTCATGAACAGACATTTGCTGGTTGCCGCCCTGCTGGTTTCGGTTGCGGCGCCCACGGCCATGGCACAGCCCAGCGCGGGTGAGATCATCGCCAATGACGACAAGAATGGTGACAAGGGAATCGACAAGGCGGAATGGGCGGCGAGCCCTGCCCCCATTCCGTTCCCGGACGAGGCCGACGCCAACAAGGACGGCAAGATCGACCAGGCCGAGCTGGAAGCGCTGTTTGCCAAGGGGCCGCCTGGCTGATCGCGGGATCGCCGTTGCGCTGTCGCGGCTTTTCGAGAACGAATGCCGCAATAGCCGCGCTTCTTTGACAGGAACGGTCATTTTGAGCGCCTCAGCACGCCATGGAAATTCCCGACAGATTGGTTATGTTACTACATCTGTAAGAGGTTCGCATGGCAGGTGTAGCCAGACAATTGTTTTGCGCAACGGCTTTGATCGGCGTGATTGGTGTAGCCCAGGCACAAGGGGCAACGACCGCTCCCCAGGTTGAGAACGTCACTGTCATCGGGACACGCGATCGGCAAAGGATCGAGAAGTTCATAGAGTCTTTCGCCGCCCCCACTACGCTTCTGGGCAAGCTGGCACGGTGGAAGACTGGCATTTGTCCGGTGGCGGTCGGCCTCCGCCCTGCAGCCATAAAATTTATCCTTGATAGAATGCGGAATATTGCGACGGAAGTTGGAGCGCCCGTAAATACCAACTCGAAATGCAAAGCCAATATCGAGATCGTCTTTACGACCAGCCCCCAAAAGTTGCTCGATAACGTTCGCAAGGAGCATTCGATTTATCTGGGTTATGCCAGCAACAGCAGACAAGCCGATAAATTGGCTACGGTCATTCACCCAATCCAGGCATGGTACACCACACAAAGCCGCGATCTGATGGGGCTGCCAAAAGTGGATAGTTCGCGGACGATCGGACTTGGTGATTCTGGAGAATTCGCCGCCGCGATGATGATGGGAAACACGACAGGATTGCGCATGCGGGATGGCCGCAGTAGCGAACTTTACAATATCATTATTGCTATCGACCCAAATAGGCTCGCGGACAACGAGATCGGCGGCATAGCGGATTACATTTCGTTCCTAAGCCTCTCACGACTCGCGAGCCTGGATCAGTGCCAACAACTTCCAAGCATCATGGATATGCTGGTACCGGGTTGCCCAGCAGTCGCAGAAATGACGTCTTACGACATGGGGTTTCTTCGAGGCCTCTACAAAATGACGTCCGACGGCAATCTGCGAATGCAGAAAGACGGCATAGTTGCGGAAATGGCAAAGACTCTGCGAGGCGACTGAGAGAACAAGCCCAGTAATCCTCATGGACCTGAAAGATGGTAGTTCCACCCTTCACCTTGGTCGGGAAGGGTCTGGTGCGGTCGAGAAGACTCGAACTTCCACGGGTTGCCCCGCTACCACCTCAAGGTAGTGCGTCTACCGTTCCGCCACGACCGCACAGTCGAAAGGGATAAAATCCCGGTAGGCCGGGGGGTTTAGCAAGCAAGGGCGGGCAAAACAAGCCTCAGTCGGAAGGGCAAAAAAGCCCGTCAGATGCCGCCGCCGTCGGTCAGGTGGATGCCGCATTCGTCCTTGTCCAGGCCCGACCAGCGGCCGGCGCGATAGTCCTCGCCCGCCTGGACGCGGCGGGTGCAGGGCATGCAGCCGATCGAGGGATAACCGTCTTCCACCAGCGGGTGGCGCGGCAAGGCGTTGCGCTCCATATAGGCTTCCAGCTGGTGCAGGTCCCACTGCCATAGCGGGTTGAAGCGAAAGCGGCCCTCGAAATATTCCACCGGCTGCATTTCGGCGCGCTCGCGGGTCTGGAAGCGCTTGCGACCAGTGACCTGGGCGGCAAAGGGTTCCAGCGCTTTCTGCAGCGGGATGGTCTTGCGCAGGTTGCAGCAGGCGTCGGTGTCACGCGACCACAGGGTGCCTTCGGGATCGGCCTTCAGGCGCGCTTCCAGCGACGGCGCCAGGGTGCGCACATCGCCCAGGCCCAGCATGTCCTGCAGGCGGTCGCGGTAACGCAGCGTCTCGCCGAACAGCTTGCCAGTGTTGAGGAACAGGATGGGCGTGGCGGGATCGATCTGCGCCACCATATGCAGCAGCACCGCCGACTCTGCGCCAAAGGATGACACCACGGTGGTGCGCCCCGCCAATTCGCCGGTCAGCGCCAGTTCCAGAATGCCGTGGGGATCGCGGTCCCTGGCCTTGTCCTGCAGCGTTGCCAATTGGGCCGCCGCAGCAGTGTCCTGTGGGCCGCTGCCGGCGCGATCAAAGGCGTGGGGGCGCAGGCCCCGCTTGGTGTCGATGACTGTCACGTTACTCATAACCAACCCATCGCCGAAATCATGTCGCGCACCTGCTGGGAGACCTGGGCCATGGAGAGGCCCTGGGACCGCCACTTGGCACGCGCCAGGCTCAGCTCTTTCATGCGCTGGGTCCATTCCGGACCGTAATCTTCCGCCAGGCTTTCGCGCAGGACGCGGGCCAGGCCGGGCACCTGGCCGCCGGTGGAGGCGGTCAGCAACAGGTCACCCCGGCGCACGATCGCGGGGACGTGGAAATCACAAAGGGGCAGCACGTCCTCGACATTGACCAGCACGCCCTGGAGCCGGGCACGGCGCGTCAGTTCGCGCGCCTCGCCTTCCGGCATGCCGGCAACGAACAGGAGCCCCAGAGTGGCCAGCAGGTCATCCGGGACGGGATCGGGCAGCAGACGCGCTTCCACCCCGGCGTCGGCCAGAAGGGCGGCCCTGCGGTCGCGCGCTTCGCCCTGGCCGGCCAGGCCGACCTTCAGGGAGACGGGATTGAGGACAATGGGCAGCATCGGACCAGAGAGGTATGCCCGGCAGTCCTAAAATGCAAGAATTTGGTGGGGAATAAATAAACCTACAGCAGTGCGGGTGTATTACTCGTAGCCGCGCAGCAGTTCGACCACCGATACGGCGATCTTGTCGCCCTGGATCTGGATTTCGCCCGTCGCCACGGCCCGGTCATTGGCCAGGATGGTCACAGGGTCGTCCTGATGGCTGTCCAGCTCGATCACGGCGCCGCGGCCCATGCGCAGAAGCTGGTGCATGGGAATCACCGACCGGCCCAGGACCACGGAGATTTCGACTTTGACACCATCGACATTGGACGCCATGGAACGGGACCTTACATTGGGTGATCCGGCCAGCCTGCCGGAACATGGTTTCGGAAAGCTTAATTTGGACGCCCCCGCCCCCCTTCAGAAAATCGCCGTGGAATGGAGGGTGAGCGACCAGCCGGTCGCCTATCCCGAGGCCCTGGCCTTCATGGAGGCCCGCGCCGCCGCCATCGCAGCGGGGACGGCCGGGGAAATGGCGTGGCTGCTGGAGCATCCGCCCATCTATACCGCCGGCACCTCGGCCAATGATGCCGACCTGCTGGATGCGCGCTTTCCCGTCTATCACACCGGGCGCGGCGGCCAGTTCACCTATCACGGGCCCGGCCAGCGGGTTGGCTATGTCATGCTGGATCTGAAGACCCGAAAGCCCGATGTGCGCGCCTATGTCCGCGACCTGGAACAGTGGCTGATCGAGACCCTGGCGCTGTTCAATGTGAAGGGCGAACGGCGCGAGGGCCGCGTGGGCATCTGGGTGCAGCGAGGCCTTCGCGAAGACAAGATCGCGGCGCTGGGCGTGCGCATCAAGCGCTGGGTGACGTTTCACGGCGTGGCACTGAACGTGGAACCGGACCTGTCGCATTTTTCCGGCATCGTGCCCTGCGGGGTGACGCAGCATGGCGTCACCAGCCTGGCCGACCTGGGCATCCTGGTCACGATGCCCGATATTGACGTGGCGCTGCAGCAGAGTTTTAAAAAGATATTTGGCTGATTTTCAAAGAGGGGATTTTCCATGCCGCGCGTATCCGCAGCTTTCTTTGCCGTTGCCACATTATGCCTGCTGATTGGCATGACCTGGGGCATCGTCATGGGTGCATCCGAAAACATGGTGACCATGCCGGCCCACGCCCATCTCAACCTGCTGGGCTGGGTGACCCTGTCGATCTACGGCAGCTTCTATGCGCTGACGAAGGAGCGGCTGAAGCCGAAGCTGGCCTGGGCGAATTTCTTCGCTTCGTCCGCCGGGGTGGTGATCCTGATCCCGGTGCTGGCGCTGTTCCTGGCGGGCGGCAACAATCCCAAATTCATCCCCCTCTTGATGGTGGGAGAACTTTTGTCCGTGCTGGGGGTGCTGATCTTCGGCGTCTCGGTCGTGCGCGAATTGCTGCGCGCCCGCGCCTAGAGCGACGGCCGCCGGATAAAGCCCTTTTCGGCGGGCGGCTCGCTGTTGTGCAGGTCCACGGCGCTGACCTTGGCGCCTTCGGGGCCCTTGGTGGCATGGCTGACAAAGAGTTCGACCGATTTGGTGGTCCCGCTGACCAGGGCCTCTACCGAACCGTCGGCACGATTGCGGACCCAGCCGTCCAGATTGTTGCGTTGGGCCGACATGATCAGGAAATCGCGGAAGCCGATGCCTTGCACGATACCGTGCACATGCACCCGCAGGGATGTAATCTCATCACTCAACTGACTCTCCCACTGCCTGTCTGGCCCAACTGTCTTTCCATATAAACCGCCCTATAAGCAAAACAAGATGGCGACCTTTCCCCGATCCGTTTCCCTGGCCGTGTTCCGTGCTCATATCGAGAACGGGCTGTGGGTCGCCTGCGGGGTCGGGCTAACGGGCCTGGCCATTGGCGCGGCGCTGGGATTGCCGGCCGGCGTGGCGGCCGCCACCGGCGCGGTCTGTGTCTCGGTCAGCGACCGCACCGATCCCCTGCGCCAGAAGGTCTGGATCATGGGTCTCGCCTTTGTGTTCGCGAGCCTGTTTTCGGGCCTGTCCTCCTTTTCGCGTTTCTCGCCAACCGCCTTTGTTATCGCCACGGCCTTTACCGGACTGTGGGCGGGGCTGATCTCGGCCTATGGCAGATGGGTGCTGAGCCTGGCCATGACCTGTGTGTTGGCCTTCGTTTTTGCCATGGGCGAAAATTTTCCGACTTTGTCGGACGCCGCCGATCACCTGATGCTGTTCGTCTGCGGCGGGCTGACCTACACCACCTATGCGGTGGTGGTGGCCTGGCTGTTCGATGATCGCGGACGGCGGCTGCTGCTGGCCGAGGCGATGCGGGCCTTCGCCGATTATCTCCGCGCCAAGGCGGCGCTCTACAATCCCGACACGGAAGGCCCCGCGGCGCTGCGCGCGGTGATCGATACCCATGCCGCCCTGGCCGACAAGCTGCAGGTGGCCCGCGACAGCCTGTTCGCGCGCCGAACCCATCGCATGCAGCTCAAGCGCATAGACACGCTGGTGGCGCTGCTGGACGCATTCGAGACGGTGCTGTCCAGCGACGCCGATATCGAAGCACTGCGGCCCGCCGCCCAGCGCGACCTGATGTGGCGGTTGAACGCCTTCGTCTATCAGATGGCCGATGAAGTGGAGCGGCTGACACTGGCCTTGCGTTTTCGCCACGGCCACGCCGTTCCGTTGAACCATGCCGAGGAATCGCGCCAGCTGACCGATGCGGTGAAAAAGGCACGCGAAGCGGCGGCGGACGATCCCATCATCCACGCCTTCGTCTCCACTGCCAACAAGCTGGTACTTGCCGACAGCTATATCGGGGCGCTGGCCACGGCGCTGGACGATGCCACCCCGCCCAGTGCGGTGGCCGCCAGCCTCGACCTGGAATTGTTTCGCCAGGACTTGCCGCGCGGCATCGGATTGTTGTTTCGCCAGTTCCGCTGGCGCAGCCCTGCCCTGCGTTATGCCATCCGGCTGTCCCTGGCGATGACGGCAGGGCTGGCGCTGACCCTGGCATTTCCGCGCTTTGGCCACGCCAACTGGGTGCTGCTGACCATCGCGCTGATCATGCGTGCCAACTACAGCGTGACGCGCCAGCGTCGCTGGGATCGCGTCACCGGGACACTGATTGGCTGCGCCCTGGCCGTGACCTTCATCAACACCCTGCCCGCGCCGGTGCTGCTGCTGTTTATCGTGCTGGCAGTGGGGACCAGCCATGCCTATGGCCTGGTGGCCTATCGCATCACCGCCATCGGGGCCTCGATCTCTTCGTTGCTGCTGCTGCATTTCGTGGATCCACTGACGAATGCCCTGCTCTTCGAGCGCATCGTCGATACGCTGATTGGTGCGGGACTGAGCTGGGCCTTCAGCTATTTGTTGCCCAACTGGGAGCGCGACGACCTGCCCGGCACCGTGCGCGGGTTGCTGGCCGCCGATGCGGCCTTTGCCGATGCCGCGCTGTGCCGGGGGCCCGTCACCCAGCGCTATCGCCTGGCGCGCAAGAAAGCACTGGACGCGGTGGCCCAACTGTCGGGCGCCATCCGCCGCCTGGCAGACGAGCCCAACACCAACAGCCGGGCGCTGGCCTCGCTGGGCGAATTGCTGGGGGCCAACTATTTGCTGGCATCGGACCTGTCTTCGATGCCGGTGCTTGTGAAGTTGCGGGCGAAGGAGCTGGACCCCGTGGGCGCAGATGCCGCCATTGCGCTGGTGCGCGAGCGGGTGGTGCACCTGCTGCAGCCCGATGCGGCGCATAACGGGGAGAACGGCACTGTCGCGCCACGCGCCAGCATTGCCGAGCTGCATGGCAGCGCCGCGATGGACGTGCTGGCGCGGCGGCTGGACCATATCGAGCACGCCGCGCGCAAGGTGGCGCGCCTGGCGGCGCGCCCGGTGTTGGAAGGGCTGTAGCTACTTCTTCGCGGCCATGTCCTTGTCGCGCAGGGCACGGAATTCGCTGCCGGGCAGATAGTTGGGCCAGCGATCGCTGTTCGCCAGTGCCTTGCCTGCGAGATAGTAGGTCTGCACATCCTCGGCGGGACCGGAGAGGTCCCAGTCGGCATGCCATTCGTCGCTGGGCTGGTGGTAGCGGTGTTCCTCGTAATCATCACCCAGCTTCTTGCCGGCCGGCTTGCCGCCCACCAGCAGGTCGTCGCCACCGCCCGGACTGATGGCAGGAATGCCCAGCCTGGCCAGGCTGAAATGGTCGGAGCGGAAGAAGCCACCCTTTTCGGGCGTGGGATCGGGCGACAGGATGCGGCCCTGGGTTTTCAACGCCGTCTTCAGAACGTCTTCCATTTCCGACTGGCCGGTGCCGGACGCCACCAGATTGTGGGCGCGCGGCTGGGGACCTGCGCCATCCAGATTGATCACGCCCACAATGTGGTTACGCGGCCAAAGCGGATGTTCGGCGAAATATTGCGAGCCCAGCAGGCCCTGCTCTTCCAGAGTCCAGAAGGCAAAAACAATGGACCTCTGCGCGGGCTTTTCATGGGCGAATTTTTCCGCCAGCTCCAGCACCTGGGCACAGCCCATCGCATTGTCCACTGCGCCATTGTAGATTTTATCCGTACCCGGAGTATTTTGCTTGATGCCTTCATGGTCCCAGTGCGCGGAATAAATGAAGACATCATCGGGATGCGCGGTGCCGGGAATGATGCCGACCACGTTACGGGTCTTCATGTGGGTGACGCTGGAATGGGCGCTGACGGTCAGGGTTTCGCCGGCCAGCGGCACGGCCTTGAACCCCGGCTTGTTGGCGGCGGCCTTCAGCGCGTAATAATCCTGGCCCGCGCGCTTGAACAGTTCGATCGCGGTTTCATGGGTGATCCAGCCCTGGATCTTCGATTGCGACTTGTTCTGGTCGGCGGCTTCCAGGAACATGTTGTCCCCGCCCCAGGAGTCGCGCACCACCGGCCAGCCATAGGCGGCGGGCTTTGTCTCGTGCACGATGATGACGGCGGCGGCACCCTGGCGGGCGGCTTCTTCATACTTATAGGTCCAGCGGCCGTAATAGGTCATGGCCTTGCCCTTGAAGAATTTGGGATCTGGATTGGCGTCTTCGTTGCCGGGATCGTTGACCAGAACAATAACCGTCTTTCCCTTCACATCGAGGCCGGCATAGTCGTTCCAGTGATATTCCGGTGCCACTACGCCATAGCCCACGAAGACGACGGGCGAATTCGTCACTTTCACATCGGGGCTGGCGAACTGCGGTGTCATGTAGGTGACATCGACGCCCAACTTCGGCGTGAGCGTGCCCTTTGGGGTGGCGATGGAAAAGGTGGAGGCCGCTGAATCCAGCCTGAGCGACACCGCCGGCACATCCTGGAAATAGCTGCCGTGATTGGTGGGCTTGATGCCGATCCGCTTCAGCTCGTCAGCAAGCCATTGCGCCGCGACCTCGCCATTCTTGGTGCCGGGGCCGCGACCTTCAAAGGCATCGTCGGCCAGCGCCTTGTCGCGCGACGACAGGTCGGCGGCAGTGATGTTGGGGCTGGTCGCAGCGTGGCCGGGCCAGGCGGCATAAGCGGTGACGGGCAGCAGGATGGCGGCACAGAACAGTGCGGGGGCAAGGATGCGGGACATGGGGAAACCTGGTTGGAAAACCTGGCCAGATTAACAAGCAATGCCGCGGGCGCAACCGCTAGTGCCCGTCATCGGACCAATGGGGCGGATCGCTGGCCAGCTTGATCACGCCGAATGTCGCACCGACCCGGATGAGTTCAGGATTGGAGCCGTTGCGCGGGCCGCTGGAGATCGTGTGGGCCTGGCCGTTGAAATCGCGGATTTTCAGGGTTCCCTGCCAGCCGATGGTCATGTCGATGGCGCGGCGCTGGGTATGGCGACTTTCCAGCGCGGCGGGAAAGCGGATCTGGTAGCCGTCCATCATCTGGCGGGCGGCGGCGCGGGCGCTGACGATTGAGCCACCGCAGGTCCAGTCGATGTTGACGCCGGGGCGCGGCGGTACGCTATGCGGATCCTGGCCACTGCCGCCCACCATGCAGCACCAGTGCATCAGATAGGCGCGCTCGGGCGGGCGGTAGGTATCGGCAATGGAGACCGACGCGCCGGCTTTCGAAAGCTGGGAGAGGAAGGCGCGTACGCCGTCGCTGAAATCCGGCACCAGGTCGTCCAGGGACTTGCTGGGCGGAAAACGCGCGCACCATTTGGGACCGGATGGTTCGGACATTGATTCAGCTCCCAGCGACGGGGCGAAGACTACTATGAGTCGTGGGCGGCGAGATCGGCCAGCACGGTCCGGATGGTGTGGACAGCGCCCGAGAGGTCGCGCTCCACCTCGTGGCGCCAAAGACGAAGGATCACATAGCCTTGCTCGTTGAGAATCCGGTCGCGGGTGATGTGGACAGGCTGTGTCCGTCCGGGCTCACCGTCCAATAAAGTGATCACAAGCCTGGCATCATGCTCCACGAATTCCAGGATGAAGGTCTTGAAGGGAGAACGCTTGCGGAAGCGATAGCCTTCCAGCGCCTTGAGCCGCACCCACAGCCGCGTCTCCAGCGAGCCCGGGCGCGCGAGCGGACGCTTGCGCTGCACTTATCGGCTTTCCGGGCGGGCAGCGGCGATCAATTCAAACGCCTTGTCCAATTCCTGCGCCAGCAGGCGCGTGCGCTTGATGGCTTCGGCGTCTTCGCCCCATTTTTCAGCCTGGTAGGTTTCGTCGATGCGCGACAGCTCGAAGGCTTCGGCAGACGGGATGTGTCCTTCGACCACGGCAAGGCCCAGTACGAGGCTGCCGGTGATGGAGGCGATGACATGCAGGCCGCCCAGGGTGAAGGGGTCATGGCCCAACATCGCTTCGCGCAGGGCGGCCAGCGTGTCCGGCGACTGGTCGACATGGCCGAGGCCCTCGGCGGTGCGCAGGGTGGCGCTCCAGCGCTGGAGGGCCCAGCCCAGCAGCGGGTCCCAGCCTTCGCGCTGGCGGGCGGCCAGGTCGGGCGGCTGGTGAGCGCGGTAGCACAGCAGGTCATTCTCGCCGAAGCGCAGAATGGCATCGATCACCGCCTCGCGGTTCGCGGCGACGCCGTCGATCACGGTGTTGGCGAGCCGCAGCAACGGCATGGACGGGGCCAGAATGGTGTCGCCCTGCCCGCGCCATTCCGCGGCAATGCGCTGGGCCAGTCCCTCGGTCGGCAGCACAAGTCCGTTGCGCCCCGGTGTCTTGACCGGCTTGCCGTCCAGCAGAACTGCAAAGCCGCCGTCGGTGGGGGCGATGGAGACATCCTTGTAGAAACGCTTCATTTCGATTTTCTTTTGCGCCCTGTGCTGGTGGCTTTGCGTTTCGCCTTCTGCATGTCGGACCTGGGCTTGGGCACGGGCTTGGGCGCCGGCGCCTTTTTCAGTTCATGCTTCTTGGCGGGAAAAGGATGACTGCGGTCGTCGGGATTGAAACCCAGAACCTTCCAGGTCTTCAGCATGTGGGGCGGCAGCGGCGCGGTGGCCTGCAGGCGGTTGCCGTCGGGGCGGCCGATATCGATGCTGCGGGCATGGAGGTGCAGCTTGTCAGCAATGTCGCCGCGCGGCCGCGCATCGGTGCCGCCATACTTGAAGTCGCCCACGATGGGCGTGCCCAGGCTGGCGAGATGGACGCGGATCTGGTGGGTGCGGCCGGTGATGGGACGGGCCGCGACCCAGGCAAACTCGGTACCCGCCGTGGCCATCACGGCATATTCGGTGAGCGCGGCCTTGGCGTCTTCGTCCTCGCTGACGGTCATGCGTTCGTCGCGGCCATGGGGGCCGTGACCGCCTTCCTTGGCCAGCGCGGCCTTGATGACGCCGTTCTTCTGTTTCGGCACGCCGCGGGTCAGTGCCCAATAGACTTTCGAGGTGTCGCGCAGTGCGAGGCTGGCGGACAGGCCGGACGCCGCCGTGGCCGTGCGCGCGATCATCAGCACGCCGGAGGTATCACGGTCGAGGCGATGCACCAGCCGTGGCCGGTCGGGCTTTTCGTATTGCAGGCTGTCGAGCATGCCATCGACATGCTTGGTCAGACCGCTGCCGCCCTGGGTCGCAAGACCGGGCGGCTTGTCGATCACGATGACCTGCTTGTCCATGTAGAGGATGCGGTCGGCCAGAGAGCCCATGTCTTTCGTTGCCAGGGGATGCGGCGCGGGCTTGTCGCTTTCCTTGCTGGTTTTCTCGGGCGCCTTGGCATGGACGACCTGCGGCGGCAGGCGGATGGCCTGGCCGGCGACAACGCGGGTGTTGGTATCGGCGCGCTTGCCGTCCAGCCGCACTTCGCCCTTGCGCAGCAACTTCTGCAGCAAGATGTGTGAGACGTTCGGATGATGTCGCTTGAACCAGCGGTCCAGGCGGATGCCGTCATCGTCGGCGTCTATGGAAACGCTATCAACCATAGAGACCACGCACCAGCCACAGGCCGCAGAACAGGGCGGCGATGGACAGGATGGCCGAGCCGACAATGTAGCCGGAGGCGGTGACATAGGCGCCGCGCTGGATCAGCAGGGCGCTTTCCAGGCTGAAAGTGGAAAAGGTGGTGTAGCCGCCCATGATGCCGGTGGTGAGGAAGGCGCGGACTTCCGACGAGACGTTGAACTTGAGCGCCAGCAGCTCGGTTAGCACACCCATCGCGAAACCGCCGGTGACATTGACCAGGAAGATGCCATAGGGAAAACCGGTCCAGGTGGGGTTCTGGATGGTGGAGACGAAAAGCCGCGCCACGGAGCCGATTGCCCCGCCTGCCGCCACTGACGCGATGATTCCCGTTTTCATTCCACGTCTCCCCGCTTTGCACGCAGCTTTGACCAATATTCCAGACGTTTGGCAATCTCACGCTCGAAACCGGTGTCTTTGGGGGCATAGAACTGCTCGCGGCCCATTTCGTCGGGGAAATAGTTCTGGCCTGAAAAGCCGCCCTCGGCGTCGTGGTCGTATTGGTAACCCGCGCCATAACCCAGGTTCTTCATCATCTTGGTGGGGGCGTTGAGGATATGTGCGGGCGGCATCAGCGAGCCATGATCCTGCGCCGCACGCTTGGCGGCGCTGAGCGCCTTGTAGACGGCATTGGATTTGGGGGCGCTGGCCAGATAGAGGACGCACTGGGCCAGCGCGATTTCGCCTTCCGGGCTACCCAGGAAATCATAGACATCCTTCGCGGCAAGCGCCTGGTGCACGGCCTGCGGATCGGCAAGGCCGATATCTTCAACCGCAGCACGCACCAGGCGGCGGGCGATGAACAGCGGCTGCTCGCCGCCGGCCAGCATCCGCGCCAGCCAGTAGAGCGCCGCATCGGGATCGCTGCCGCGGATCGACTTATGCAGCGCGGAGATGATGTTGTAATGCTCCTCGCGACTCTTGTCGTAGAGCGGCATGCGGCGCTGCACGGCGTTGACCAGTCCAGCGGTGTCGAGCGGCTTGACCGTCTTCACGCTGGAGAGTTCTTCGACAAGATTGAGCAGATAGCGGCCATCGCCATCCGCCATGGCGCGCAGGCTCGCGCGGGCGTCGTCAGTCAGCTTGAGCTGCTCGCCGAAATGTGTTTCGGCGCGCCTCAGCAGTTCTTCCAGCGCGGCATCATCCAGCCGGCGCAGAACCAGAACCTGGGCGCGGGAGAGCAGCGCGCCGTTCAGCTCGAAGGACGGGTTCTCGGTGGTGGCGCCGACCAGGACCACGGTGCCGTCTTCCACCACCGGCAGGAAACTGTCCTGCTGGCTGCGGTTGAAGCGGTGGATCTCGTCGATGAAGAGCAAGGTGCCCTGCCCCATGCGGCGGCGCTGACGGGCAGCCTCGAAGGTTTTCTTCAAATCGGCGACGCCGCTGAAGACGGCCGACAACTGGTCGAAGTGCAGGTTGAAGGCGGTGGAGAGCAGCCGCGCGATGGTGGTCTTGCCGGTGCCGGGCGGGCCCCACAGGATGATGGAGGTCGGGCGGCCATTGGCCACCATGCGGCCCAGCGGACCTTCCGCACCCAGCAGGTGGTTTTGCCCCACCACATCGGACAGGGACTGGGGGCGCAGGCGGTCAGCGAGGGGGCGCGGGGCGTCGTCGGCCAGGCCACCGGATTCGAACAGATCGGGCATGGGCCCTTATAGCAGAAAAAGCCCCGCGGAAGGGTCCGCGGGGCTTCTGCCGATTAAAGGCTAGAGGGTCGTTACATGTGCCACTTCACGCCGACCGAGAGGTTGTTGCTGGTGTTGCCGATATTGCGCAGCGCGCCGACATTCACATTGTGGGCGTTCTGGTAGCGATATTCGATGAACAGGCTGGCATCCTCGCTGGCGCGATAGTCCACGCCGCCCAGCGCCTGCCAGCCCAACACGGTGGAACCACCATGGGTGCCGGCGGCATTGTCGAAGTTTGTCTGGATGGCGCCGATGCCGGCGCCGCCATACAGGCTGAAGGGCGAGGCATCCAGCGGCAGGTGATAGATCACGTTGCCCATGTAGGAGCTGGACTGGATGCGGGCATCGCCAAGGCCGGAATATTTGGACTGGCTGAACAGGCCATCCGCCTCGAGCGAGATGTTGGGCAGGTTCCAGTCCTTCAGGTAATAGCCATAGCGGGCGCCGACATTGAAGCCGGTGTCCATGCCCAGCTTGGTGCCGTTGACGTTAAGGCCCGGCGCGAAGGTCGGCCCGCCCAGGAGAGAGACGTAGCTATCGGCTTGCGCCACACCCGTGGCAAGCAGCAGCGCGGCTGCGGACGCAACAACAAACTTTTTCATGATCAGTCCCTTTGCATGTGCCCCCCATGCAAATGACCTAACGCGATGCGTTGCAGTTCGTCGCGTTACAAGCACGACAAGGCGCTAGAATTGATCGACGGAAATACGCCGTAACACTTCTTTGGCAGCGGCGTATTGCAGAAACGCCGTCTCACTTTTGCCGCGATCCCTAACGGCACAAATGTGATCATCCCTGCACGGAGAGACTCAGCCTGCGGCCACCCCGTTCGATCACCATGTCCCAGCGATTGGCGCCGCCCATGACGCGGACCAACTCGCCGGTGCGGTTGATGGCAACGCCGTTGACGCTGCGGATGATGTCGCCGGGCTGGAAATTGTAACGCGCGGCGAATCCGCTGGAGCCGACCGAGACGATGGCGACGCCCTTGGTCATCACGTCCATCTGCAGCTCGATGGCGGTGGCGGGTGAAACATTCTCCACCTTGGCGCCTGCCAGCGGATTGCGGCCGACAATGGTGGTGACTTCGCGCGGCGGGGTTTCCGGCGGCAGAGCCAGGATCACCGTGACGTCGCGCCTCGCTTTGCCGGCGGCGACCTGCATCTTCACGCTTTCGCCGGCGCGATGGGTGGCAGTGCGGTAATTCAGCGACTGCATGTCATCGACCGCAACGCCGTCCACCGTTTGGATGACCTCGCCAGACTTCACGCCCGCCTTGGCCAGCGGGCCACCGGGATAGACGTCCTTGATCAGCACGCCGCCCGGTTTGGCCAGGCCGAGGCTGGTAGCAATGTCGCTGGTGACGGGCTGGCCGCCGGCGCCCACCCAGGCGAGCTGCACACTCTGCGTCGCGCCAGTCTTCAGGCCGCCTTCCACGCCTTCCACCACGCGCCGCGCCAGGTTGGCGGGGATGGCAAAGCCGATGCCGATGCTGCCGCCGCTGCGCGAATAGATGGCGGTATTGATGCCCGCCAGCTTGCCGTCGGTGGTGACCAGCGCGCCGCCGGAATTGCCCGGATTGATGGCGGCGTCGGTCTGGATGAAAATCTGGGAGTCGCCGGTCGCGACCTGGCTGCGCGCCAGGGCCGAGACGATGCCCATGGTCACGGTCTGGCCGACATTGAAGGGATCGCCGATCGCCAGCACCAGGTCGCCCACGGCCACCTGGTCGCTGTCGGCAAAGGGCACCACCGGCAGGCGCTCGCCCTTGGTGTCGATCTTCAGCACCGCAAGATCGGTGCGCGGATCAGCAAGCAGCACCTTGGCCTTGAACTCGCGCTTGTCGGACAAGGCGACGGTGATCTCGCTGCCGCCTTCGACCACATGATTGTTGGTGATGATTACGCCATCGGCGCGCACGATCACGCCGGAGCCCAAACTCTGCTGTACGCGCTGGCGCATTTCAGGCGTGCCGAACAACTGACCAAACAAGGGGTCATTGAAAAAGGGATTCACCTGCGCCTGAACGATGGTCTTGGAATAGACGTTGACCACAGCCGGCGCCACGCGCTTGACCACCGGCGCAAAGGTGAGCTGCACCTGCCCCATGGACTGGGGCGTCAGCGGTACGGCCCTGGGGGCGGAGGTGGAAGATGGCAGGCGCAGGGGCTCGGGCGCCTTGTCCGCGGTAAGCGCGGGGAAGGCATAGACACCCACGGCAACCAGCGCAGCCAATCCAGCGGCAATCGAAATTGTCTTCATCGCTCCCAGCCTTTGCAATTCTTGCGGAATATTCATGCGGTCCAAAGAAAAAGGGCGGCATCGCTGCCGCCCCAATTCTAGTGCCGAAGTTTGACGGAAATCAGGCTTCCGAGTCCACGTCCACCAGGCCGGAGTCGAGGCCCTTGGCGCTTTCGTCGCGATCAATGAACTCGATGATCGCCATCGGGGCATTGTCGCCATGACGGAAGCCGGCCTTCAGGACGCGGGTGTAACCACCCGGACGACCCATGTAGCGCGGGCCGATCACGTCGAACAGCTTGGTTACCTGGTCGGCGTCCTTGATCTGGGCCAGGGCCTGGCGACGGGCATGGAGATCCTTGGCGCCGCGGCGCGACAGGGTCACCAGCTTTTCGATCACCGGGCGAAGATCCTTCGCCTTGGGCAAGGTGGTCGTGATCTGCTCGTGCTTGATCAGCGCGGCGGTCATGTTGCCCCACATCGCCTTGCGGTGCGAAGCGGTGCGGTTGAACTTGCGGCCTTGGTTGCCGTGACGCATGGGAGTGGCTTTCTAAAAAATCAGTATTGGTCTTCGTAACGCTTGGCGAGGTCTTCGATGTTCTCGGGCGGCCAGCCGGGCACTTCCATGCCCAGATGCAGACCCATTTCGGCGAGAACAGCCTTGATCTCGTTCAGCGACTTGCGGCCGAAGTTCGGGGTACGGAGCATTTCCGCCTCGGTCTTCTGGATCAGATCGCCGATATAGACGATGTTGTCGTTCTTCAGGCAGTTGGCCGAACGCACCGACAGTTCCAGTTCGTCCACCTTCTTCAGCAACACCGGATTGAAGGCCAGGTCGGGCTTGGCTTCCTCGGCGGCACGCTCGCGCGGCTCTTCGAAGTTGATGAAGACCTGGAGCTGGTCCTGCAGGATGCGCGCGGCATAGGCCACGGCATTGTCCGGCGTGACGGCGCCATTGGTTTCAACCGTGAGGGTCAGCTTGTCATAGTCCAGGATCTGGCCTTCGCGGGTGTTTTCCACCTTGTACGAAACTTTTTTCACCGGGCTGAATAGGCTGTCGACCGGGATCAGGCCGATCGGCGCATCTTCCGGACGATTGCGGTCGGCGGGGACATAGCCCTTGCCGGTGGCGATGGTGAGCTCCATGCGGAAGTCCACCTTCTCGTCCAGGGTGCAGATGACAAGATCGGGGTTCAGAACTTCGATGTCAGACGAGACCTGGATGTCGCCGGCCTTCACTTCGCCCGGGCCCTGCTTGCGCAGCGACACGCGCTTGGGGCCTTCGGCATGCATGCGCAGCGCGATCATCTTCACGTTCAGCACGATGTCGGTGACGTCTTCGCGTACGCCCTGGATGGAGGAGAATTCGTGCAGCACGCCTTCGATCGAGATGGCAGTGACGGCGGCGCCCTGTAGCGACGACAGCAGCACGCGGCGCAGCGAATTGCCCAGGGTCAAGCCAAAGCCGCGTTCCAGCGGTTCGGCGGTGATGGTTGCAGTCTTGCCCGCGTCATGACCGCCTTCGGTCTTGAGCTTGCCGGGCTTGATCAGTTCCTGCCAGTTCTTCTGAAACATGTTTTCCTCATCGTTTCCCGAGCCTGTCGGACCAGGCCCATGCGTGCGACGGGGTTAGTGGGTACGTCCGAAATACAACTTTACTTTTGGCCGCTCTGGCTCTCGCCAACGCTCCTGTTAAACGCGACGGCGCTTGGGCGGGCGGCAGCCATTGTGCGGAATGGGCGTCACATCGCGGATCGAGGTGACGACCAGGCCGACGGCCTGCAGCGCGCGCAGCGCGGACTCGCGGCCCGAACCAGGGCCGGAAACTTCCACTTCCAGAGTGCGCATGCCGTGCTCGACGGCCTTCTTGCCGGCGTCTTCGGCGGCCATCTGCGCCGCGTACGGCGTGGACTTGCGCGAACCCTTGAAGCCCATCATGCCGGCGCTGGACCAGCTGATCGCATTGCCCTGCGTGTCGGTGATGGTAACGATGGTGTTGTTGAAGGTGGCGGCGACATGCGCCACGCCCACGACAATGTTCTTCTTTTCTTTCTTGCGGGCGCGGGGCGCCTTGCCCTTGGCTTCAGCCATTTTACTTGGTCACTTTCTTCTTGCCGGCGATGGCCTTGGCAGGCCCCTTGCGGGTGCGGGCATTGGTGTGGGTACGCTGGCCGCGGACGGGCAGGCTCTTGCGATGACGCAGGCCGCGATAGCAGCCCAGATCCATCAGGCGCTTGATGTTCATCGCGACGTCGCGGCGCAGATCGCCTTCGACGAGGAAGTCGCGGTCGATGACTTCGCGGATCTGGATGGTCTCCGATTCCGTCAGGTCGCTGATGCGGCGGGTCGGATCGATACCCAACTGGGTAACAATCTTCTTCGCGGTGTGCAGACCGATTCCATGAATGTAGGTCAGACCGATCTCGACTCGCTTGTTGGTCGGGATGTTGACGCCGGCGATACGTGCCACTGGTTATGTCTCCGATGGCTTATTAAGCCGTTGAGGTCGTTCGTTAAAACTGGTCCGCCAAGCCCCTGCCAAATCGCGGCCTGGGCTAGGTGAAAAAAGCCCGGAAACCACGGTATGACAGGAAAAACTGTCACGAGGGCGCGGATTATAGGAATGCGCCCCCTCCCGTCAACTCCCGGGCGGTATTTATTGTCGCATGGGCCCTATTCAGCCGGAACCCCGTCCAAAACCTTGGAAATCTGGACGGTTACCGTCTCCACCGGGGCCATGCCGTCCACGGTGGTGAGCTTGCCCTGCCCTCGGTAGTAATCGATCAGCGGGGCCGTGTTCTTGTAATAAACCTCCAGCCGGTGGGCCAGGGTCTCCGGAGTGTCATCCGAGCGCAGGACGCCGCCGGCCTTGATCCGGGCTTCCACCCGGCTCAGCAGGACGGCATCGTCCACCTTAAGTTCCAGCACCAGGTCGATCTGGCGGCCCCGCTCGGCCAGCATGGCGTCCAGCGCCTGGGCCTGGGGGATGGTGCGGGGGAAGCCGTCAAATACCGCCCCGGCCTTGCAGTCGGGCTGGTCGTAGCGCTCGCCGATGATGCGGATCACGGTCTCGTCCGAAACCAGTTCACCCTTGGCCATGGTGGCCTTCACAGCCAGGCCCAGCGGTGTGCCGGCAGCGATGGCCGCGCGCAGCATGTCGCCCGTGGACAACTGCGGCAGGCCGCGCTCGGTCGTCAGTATTTTGGACTGGGTGCCCTTGCCCGCCCCCGGCGGCCCAAACAGAACGAGATTCACCGGCGCGCTCCCCGCAATTTGGACTTCTTCAGGAGTCCCTCATATTGCTGCGCCACCAGATGGCTCTGGATCTGCGCCACCGTGTCCATCGTCACGCTCACCACGATCAGGATCGAGGTGCCGCCCAGCGAGAAGGACAGGTTGTACTTGTAGAACATGAATTCGGGCAGCAGGCAGACCACCGTCAGGTACGCCGCGCCCAGCACCGTGATGCGGGTAAGCGTATAGTCGATGAACTGTGCACTTTTCTTGCCGGGCCGGATGCCGGGAAAGACGCCACCATACTTCTTGAGATTCTCCGCCGTCTCTTCCGGATTGAAGACGATGGAAGTGTAGAAGAAGGCGAAAAAGATGATCAGCGCCGCATAGAGAAACATGTAGAGCGGCTGGCCGCGGCTGACATAGGTGACGATGGTCTGCAGCCAGCTCGGCAGGTTCGCTGCGTTGAAGCTGGCCACTGTTGTGGGCAGCAGCAGGATCGAGGACGCGAAGATCGGAGGAATGACGCCCGACACATTGAGCTTGAGCGGCAGGTGCGAGGAGTCGCCGCCATAGACCTTGTTGCCAACCTGTCGCTTGGGATAGGTGACGAACAGGCGGCGCTGGGCCCGTTCCATGAAGACGATGCCCAGCACCAGGGCGACGGTGATGACCGCAAAGAAGATCACCAGCAGCGGGCTGACGGCGCCGGTGCGGGCCTGTTCCAGGGTCTGTCCGATGATGGTGGGAAAGCGCGCCACGATGCCGGCAAAGATGATCAGCGAGATGCCGTTGCCGACGCCGCGCGAAGTGATCTGCTCGCCGATCCACATCAAGAGCATGGTGCCGCCGGTCAGGGTGATCACCGCGCCAATGCGGAAGAACCAGCCGGGGTGGATGACGATGTGCGCCTGGCCGCCGAAATGCTCCAGCCCCATCGCGATGCCCCAGGCCTGGACCACGGCCAGGACCACGGTGAAGTAGCGGGTATATTGGTTGATGATCTTTTGTCCGGCCGCGCCTTCCTTCTTCAGCGCTTCCAGTTCGGGAAACACCGTCGTCATCAGCTGGATGATAATGGAGGCCGAGATGTAGGGCATGATGCCCAGGGCGAAGATCGCCATGCGGCTGGCGGCGCCGCCGGTCAGGGTGTTGAAGACGTCAAGCAGTCCGCCGCCCTGCTGCGACAACTGGGCGGCCAGTGCGGCCGGGTCGATGCCCGGCATGGGGATATAGGAGCCGATGCGGGCGACAATCAGGGCGCCCAGCGTGAAGAAGATGCGCTGCCGCAGCTCCTTGGCCTTGGAGATCGAACTAAAGTTGAAATTGGCGGCCAGTTGTTCGGCTGCAGATGCCATCAGGCTGCTCCCAGAAACATGCCGATGGTCCGCATCGGCCAGACGGCCTCATATAGGGGTTCCATCCCGCCCTTGCGAGCGGGACGGCCCATAATTCAGGCCTTGCGGTCTTCGCGCTTCTTGGCCGCTTCCGCACGGCGCGTCTGGCGCTTGCCCGGTTCGCCCTTCTTGTTGGCGTAAACCTTCTTGACGTAGGTGGTGGTGACGGTGCCGCCAGCCTTTTCGACTGCTTCCTTGGCTGCCGCGGAGGCGCCGGCAACTTCGATATCGATCTTGGCAGTAATGTCACCCTTGGCGAGCAGACGCACACCGTCCTTGCTCTTGTGGGCGAGACCCACCTTGCGCAGGATTTCTTCGGTGATCTTGACCTTGATATCCAGCTTCTTGGCGTCGATCGCCTTCTGGATGCGGTTCAGGTTCACCTCGGAAAAATCCTTGGAGAAGATGTTGCGGAAGCCACGCTTGGGCATACGCATGTGCAGCGGCATCTGGCCGCCTTCGAACCCGTAGATGCCGTTGCCGGTACGGGCCTTGGCGCCCTTGACGCCGCGGCCGCTGGTCTTGCCCAGGCCCGAGGAGGAGCCGCGGCCGACCTTGTCCTTGCGCTTGTGGGCGCCGGGATTGTTGCGGATTTCGTTCAGCTTCATCTTACATCTCCATGACCCGGCGAGCGGGCCACCAAATTACTTCTTATCTTCGACGATCTCGACCAGGTGCTTGACGGCATTGATCATGCCGCGCACCGAGGGGGTGTCTTCCAGCGTACGTTCGCGGCGGATCTTGCCCAGGCCCAGACCGCGAAGGGTCGCCGCCTGGATTTCCGGCCTGCGATTGGCGCTGCGAATCTGGCGAACCGTAACGGTCTTGCCTGTCTTTTTGTCGGCCATGACTTTGTCTTTCTATTCTTTAGGCAGTGGCGTCCGCGGTTTCCTCGCGGCGGGCCAGGATTTCCGAAACGCTGCGGCCACGACGGGCGGCAACCATGCGCGGGCTCTGCTGGTTCTTCAGCGCGTCGAAGGTGGCGCGAACCATGTTGTAGGGATTGGAGGTTCCCAGGGACTTGGAGACCACGTCGCCAACGCCCAGGGCTTCGAACACGGCGCGCATCGGGCCGCCGGCGATGATGCCGGTACCGGCCGGGGCCGGACGCACCAGCACCTTGCCAGCGCCATGATGGCCGCGGACTTCGTGATGCAGGGTGCGGCCATCCTTCAGCGGGATGCGAACCAGCGACTTCTTGGCGTCTTCGGTGGCCTTGCGGATAGCTTCCGGCACTTCGCGCGCCTTGCCATGACCGAAGCCGACGCGGCCATTGCCGTCACCGACAACCACCAGGGCAGCAAAACCGAAGCGGCGACCACCCTTCACGACCTTGGCGACACGATTGATGTGCACCAGCTTGTCGATCAGGTCGGAGTCCTTCTGGTCGCGATCACGACCGCCACGACCGCCCTTGGAATCCCGCTGTTGTCCTTCGCGTGCCATATGCCTGTTCCTTAAAACTCTAGACCGGCTTCACGAGCCGCGTCTGCCAGCGCCTTGATGCGCCCGTGATAGATGTAGCCGCCGCGGTCGAACATGACCTGGGTGATGCCGGCCGCCTTGGCGCGTTCGGCAATGCTTTTGCCGACGGTCGAAGCGGATTCAACATTGTAGCCCTTGCCCTTGTGGTCCTTCTCGTTGGTCGAGGCGGACGCAAGAGTGACGGCAGTGGTGTCGTCGATCACCTGGGCATAGATGTGCTTGCCGGAACGGAACACAGACAGGCGCGGACGCGAGCCGTGGGTGCCGAGGCGATAGCGGGTGCGCGACTGGCGCTTTTTGAAGAGAGGGTTCGTCATCTTACTTCTTCTTGCCTTCCTTGCGGCGCACATACTCGCCTTCGTAGCGCACGCCCTTGCCCTTGTAGGGCTCCGGCGGACGCCAGGAGCGGATTTCCGCCGCGACCTGACCGACCAGCTGCTTGTCGATGCCCGACACCGAAATCATGGTCGGCTTTTCGGTGACGATGGTGATGCCTTCCGGGATCGCATAGGGCACGTCATGGCTGAAGCCGAGCTGCAGGTTCAGGACCTTGCCCTGCACCGCGGCGCGATAGCCGACGCCCTGGATTTCGAGCTTCTGGGTGAAGCCGGTGGTGACGCCGGCGACCAGGTTGTTCACCAGGGTGCGCGACAGACCCCACATCTGGGCAGCCTTTTCCATTTCCTTGCGCGGGCTCACGGTGATGCCGTCGTCGCCGATCGAGGCGGAGACTTCGGACACCAGCTTGACGCTGAGTTCGCCCTTGGGGCCCTTGACCTTGACGGTCTGGCCATCGACCGAGGCGGTGACGCCACTCGGGAGCGGTACGGGTTTCTTGCCAATACGAGACATCGTTTGGTTCCTTAAAAGACCTGGCAGAGAACTTCGCCGCCGACATTCTTTTCGCGGGCGGAGTTGTCCGTCATGACGCCCTGCGGCGTGGAGAGAATGGACACGCCCAGACCCTGGCGATGCGGCTTCAGTTCGCTGACGGACGAATAGACGCGGCGGCCCGGGGTCGAGACGCGCTTCAGCTCGCGGATGACCGGTTCGCCCTCATGATACTTGAGTTCGATTTCCAGTTCCTTGTGGCCCTTGATTTCAACTTCGGCATAGCCGCGGATGAAGCCTTCGGCCTGCAGGACATCCAGCAGACGGGTGCGCAGTCGCGAGTTGGGCGACTTGATCTTGGCCGTGCGGCGCATCTGGCCGTTACGGATGCGGGTGATGAGATCGCCAATCGGATCGGTTATCATGGTGTCTCCTTACCAGCTCGCCTTGGTCATGCCGGGAATCTGGCCGAAATTGCTCAGCGAACGCAGCGCGATACGCGACATCTTCACCTTGCGATAGTAGCCCTTGGAACGGCCCGAAAGTTCGCAGCGATGATGCACGCGGACCTTGGACGAATTGCGCGGCAGCTTGGCCAGCTTGAGGCGGGCGGCAAAGCGCTCCTCGGCCGGAAGCTTTTCGTCGTTGGCAGTCGCCTTCAGCACGGCGCGCTTGACGGCGTACTGGGCCACAAGCTTTTCGCGCTTCTTGTTGCGGTTGATCTGGGAAGTCTTCGCCATGTTCTAGCGCCTCAATTCGTCGTGAAGGGAAACTGGAAGCCTTCGAGAAGCGCCTGGGCTTCTTCGTCGGTCTTCGCGGAGGTGTTGAACACGATGTCCATGCCCCACACCGTTTCCGTCTTGTCATAGTCGATTTCGAGGAACACGACGTGTTCTTTCATGCCCATGGCATAGTTGCCCCGGCCGTCGAACGACTTGGGATTGATGCCGCGGAAGTCGCGCACGCGGGGCAGCGCCATGGTGATCAGGCGGTCCACGAATTCATACATCACGTCGCCGCGCAGGGTGACCTTGGCGCCGATCGGCAGGCCTTCGCGGATCTTGAACTGCGCGATGGCCTTCTTGGAGCGGGTCTGGATCGCCTTCTGTCCGGCAATAGCGGTCAGGTCGTTCACCGCCTGGGTGATCTTCTTGCCGTCGGAAGCCGCCTCGCCCGCGCCGATGTTCAGCACGACCTTGTTCAGCTTCGGCACCTGAAGCGCATTGGTATAGCCGAACTTCTTCATCAGCTCGGCCTTGATGGTCTCGTTGTAGCGCTTCTTGAAGCGCGGCACATAGCCGGCTTCCTTGGCATGCTCGCCAACTGAGACCTGGGTACCCGTATTGACCTGGCGCTTGGCAGCCTTGGCGGCCTTCGCGTCAGCCTTCTGGGCTTCCTTCGGATTCTTGCTAACGCCTGTGTCAGACATCGATGACCTCACCGGACTTCTTCGCAAAACGGACCTTGCGGCCATCGTTCAGCGTCTTGGAACCAATGCGCGTTGCCTGGCCCGACTTGGGATCGACATGCGCGATATTCGACAGATGGATCGGAGCTTCCTTGCTCACGATGCCGGCCTGCTGCGTCTGGGTCTGGCGCTGATGGCGCTTGACCACATTGACGCCTTGGACCAGTGCGCGATTTTCATCCGGGAAAACCTTGATGACCGAGCCCTTCTTGCCCTTGTCGCGACCGGTGGTCACGATCACGGCGTCACCCTTGCGGATATTGGCGCTCATTACAGGACCTCCGGAGCGAGCGAAATGATCTTCATCTGACCCTTGTTGCGCAGTTCGCGGGTGACCGGTCCGAAGATACGGGTGCCGATCGGCTCGCCCTGGGCATTGACCAGCACGGCGGCATTGCCGTCGAAGCGGATCAGGCTGCCGTCGTTGCGGCGCACGCCCTTGGCGGTGCGGACCACGACGGCCTTCAGAACTTCGCCCTTCTTCACGCGACCGCGCGGAATGGCTTCCTTCACGCTGACGACAATGATGTCGCCGACGTCGGCATAGCGGCGATGCGAGCCGCCAAGCACCTTGATGCACATCACGCTCTTGGCGCCCGAATTATCGGCGACGTCGAGTTCTGTGGACATCTGAATCATGACTTCAACTCCCTAATGCGCGGTCAGGCGCTTACTTGCCTACGCGCTCCAGAACTTCCCAAGTCTTGAGCTTGGAAAGCGGCCGGCATTCCTGAATACGGACAACGTCGCCGATCTTGAACTCGCCCTTTTCGTCATGGGCGTGATACTTCTTCGAACGGCGCACGGTCTTGCCCATCACCGGGTGGATGAAGCGGCGCTCCACCTTCACAACCACGGTCTTGGCATTCTTGTCGCTGACGACGGTGCCCTGAAGTACGCGTTTCGGCATGGTCTTAACCCTTCGCCTGGGCAGCGCGGCGCTGCTCGGTCAGTACAGTCTCGATGCGCGCGATGTCGCGACGCAGGATGCGGATGCGGCCGGTATTCTCGACCTGGCCGTTGGCCCGCTGAAAGCGCAGATTGAACTGCTCCTTCTTGAGCCCCGACAGCTGGGTGCCCAGCTCGTCGGCGCTCTTGGCGCGGAAGTCTTCGGTCTTGGACGACGCCTTGGCGGCGGTCGCCTTCTTGGTCTTTTTGACAGCGGCTTTCTTGGCCATTTCTCTATTCCCTTACAGGCCGGAGCGCGCGATGAACTTGGTCGCGATGCTGAGCTTCGCCTGACCAAGCCGCATGGCTTCCTTGGCAGTCTTGAGGTCGACGCCGTCGATCTCGAACAAAATGCGGCCAGGCTTGACCTTGGCCACCCAGAATTCCGGCGCGCCCTTGCCCGAGCCCATGCGGACTTCGGCAGGCTTCTTGGACACCGGCACGTCCGGGAATATGCGAATCCACACGCGACCGGCGCGCTTCATTTCGCGGGTGATGGCGCGGCGGGCGGCCTCAATCTCGCGCGCGTTCAGGCGTTCCGGCTCGAGCGCCTTCAGGCCATAGGCGCCGAAAGCGAGCGACGTGCCGGCCTTGGCAGCGCCGTGGATGCGGCCCTTGAACTGCTTGCGGAATTTTGTGCGCTTGGGTGACAGCATGGATCTTCTCTTTATTCCGCAGCGGCGGGCGCGCGTTCACGCGGTCCGCGGTTGCCGGCTTCGGCTTCGGTGGCCTGACGCTTCTCGGTGGCGAAGGGATCATGTTCCATGATCTCGCCCTTGAAGATCCAGACCTTGACGCCGCAGGTGCCATAGGTGGTGAAAGCGGTGGACACGCCGAAATCGACATCGGCGCGCAGGGTGTGCAA
>JBBQHU010000023.1:0-36222 GCA_038324265.1 Micropepsales bacterium
CGCTTTGTGAGGTCGTAAAACCTCGAAGCGCAGCTCGGGCACTGCCGTTTGGTTCCAAGATCTGCCTTGACCAAGATGATGCTTCCCGCAAGAAGAGGTTGTTGGAGGGGCGCGTTTGCCACGGAGCGCCCCGGCTGTAAAGGTCTTTCGCTCCCCGCCATGCCCCACGCACCAGACCCACAAAATTCCCAGCCATTGCGCAGCCTTCGCGCCGGGCCCCTCAAAGGGGTGGCCCAGGTGCCGGGCGACAAATCCATCTCCCAGCGGGCCCTGATCCTGGGCGCCCTGGCGACGGGGGAAACCGTCATTTCCGGGCTTCTGGAGTCCGGCGACGTCCATTCCACGGCTGCGGCCCTGCGCGGCCTCGGCGCCACCCTGACCCAGGAAGGTCCGGGCAACTGGCGGGTTCAAGGGCTGGGCGTGGGCGGCTGGCGTGCACCCGCCGCGCCCCTGGATTTCGGCAATTCGGGCACCGGGTCGCGCCTGGTGATGGGCGCCATGGCCACCACCCCCATCTCGGCCACCTTCATTGGTGACGCTTCCCTCATGTCCCGCCCAATGGCGCGGGTGGTCGAACCGCTGCTGGATTTCGGCCTCACCTATGAGGGCCAGGGTTCCAAAGCGCTAATGCCGATCACCCTGCACGGCGCCGGTGATGCCCCCGCCATCTCCGCCACCGTGGCCACGGCCAGTGCCCAGGTGAAATCCGCGCTGTTGCTGGCGGCGCTGAACGCCCACGGCACCACCCATATCTACCAGCGCGCACTGACCCGCGATCACAGCGAGAAGATGCTCAAGGCCTTCGGCGCCAAGATCCACGTCACCCCCTGCAGCGACGGCGGTGAGGCCATCACCATCGATGGACCCGCCACACTTCACGGCTGCGCCGTAGAGGTCCCGCGCGATCCGTCCTCGGCGGCTTTCCTCATCGTGGCGGCGCTGATCGTGCCGGGCTCGCAGGTGACGCTGCCGGCGATCCTGCTCAATCCGCGCCGCACCGGTCTTCTGGAAACGCTGCGGGAGATGGGCGCGCATATCGATGTGAAGAACCTGCGCTCCAGCGGCGGGGAAGAGATCGGCGACCTGGTGGTGCACAATTCCTCCTTGCACGGTGTGACCGTACCGGCCTTCCGCGCCCCCTCGATGATCGACGAATATCCCGTTCTGGCCGTTGCGGCCGCCTTTGCGCAAGGCAAGACCTGCATGCACGGGCTGGAAGAATTGCGCGTCAAGGAAAGCGACCGTCTGGCCGCCATCGTGGCCGGTCTGAACGCCAATGGCGTGGAGACCGAAGTCGTGGGCGACGATTTGACGGTCACCGGCATGGACCAGGTTCCCGGCGGCGGCGCCGTGGCCACCCATATGGATCACCGCATCGCCATGGCCTTCCTCACCATGGGCATGGCGTCGCAAAATCCCGTGACCGTGGACGACGTCACCATGATCGCCACCAGCTTTCCCGAATACCAGGATCTGATGCGCGGGCTCGGCGCAGTTATGGATGCGCCAAAAGAAGGCAAACAATGAGCATCGTGATCGCCGTCGACGGCACCGCCGCATCGGGCAAAGGCACCCTCGCCAAGAAGCTGGCGGCCCATTTCGGTTTCGCCCACCTGGATTCCGGCGCGCTGTATCGCCTGACCGCACTCAGTGTGCTGGACAAGGGCGGCGACCCGGCCAGCGAGGCCGACGCGCTCAAGGGCGCCCAGACCATCGACTTCAACCGCGCCGGAGATCCCGCCATCCGCACCGACATTGTCGGCAAGGCCGCCAGCCAGGTCGCCGCCATCCCGGCGGTCCGCGCCGCCCTGCTCAAGTTCCAGCAGGACTTCCTGGCCCACCCCCCCGGCGGCAGTCCTGGCGCGGTGATGGATG
Organism: Micropepsales bacterium; assembly: GCA_038324265.1. Lineage (GTDB taxonomy): Bacteria > Pseudomonadota > Alphaproteobacteria > Micropepsales > Micropepsaceae > Rhizomicrobium. The sequence goes on from JBBQHU010000023.1 coordinate 1,876, forward strand.
GCCGCGATATCGGCACCGTCATCTGCCCCGGCGCCGCTGCCAAACTCTATATAGATGCCGATCTGGAGGTGCGGGCCCGCCGCCGCTGGGCGGAGCTGAAGGCCATGGGCATCCGCCGGGCCGAACAGGATGTGGTGACCGAGCTGGGCGCCCGCGACGCCGCCGACAAGGCCCGTCCCATTGCGCCCCTGAAACAGGCCCCCGACGCCGACTTGCTGGATACCAGCATTTTGGGTATAGACGCGGCGTTCGCGGCAGCTCTGGCCCTGGTTTCTCCAAGGGTCGAGAGCGCGCTCAAGGACCGCCACAGGGGCTAAGGAGGCCCGGCGGCCTAAAGGGCAATCCGCTTACCTATCCAAAAACCCAACCGCCCAGGCGGATTTGAAGTCCGTTGGGAAGTCCGTCAGCGAAAGCTGTTTGGCATGCACTCTCGTTAGGAAATAACTGAATGGCTCGCGCCGCAACCAAAGACCTCGCCTCGATCGCCACGCCCAGCCGCGAAGATTTCGCCGCCATGCTGGAGCAGAGCTTCGAAACCCAGTCGCCCCAGGAAGGCGCTGTCATCAAGGGCACCATCGTCGCCATTGAAAATGATTTCGCCATGGTAGACGTCGGCCTCAAGACCGAAGGCCGCATCTCCCTCAAGGAATTCGCCATGCCGGGCGTTCCGCTCGAGCTCAAGGTCGGCGACACCGTGGAAGTTTACCTGGAGCGCGTGGAAAATGCGCTCGGTGAAGCTGTCCTCTCCCGCGACAAGGCCCGCCGCGAGGAAAGCTGGATCAAGCTGGAAAAGGCGTTCAACGACGTCACCCGCGTCACCGGCGTGATCTTCGGCCGCGTCAAGGGCGGCTTCACCGTCGATCTCGACGGCGCCGTCGCCTTCCTGCCCGGTTCGCAGGTTGACGTGCGCCCGATGCGCGACGTCGGCCCGCTGATGAACCAGCCGCAGCTGTTCCAGATCCTCAAGATGGATCGCCGTCGCGGCAACATCGTGGTCTCGCGCCGCGCCGTTCTGGAAGAGCGCCGCGCCGAAGAACGCACCTCGCTGGTCGCCAGCCTGGTCGAAAAGCAGATCGTTGAAGGCGTGGTCAAGAACATCACCGATTACGGCGCCTTCGTGGATCTGGGCGGCGTGGACGGCTTGCTGCATGTCACCGACATCGCTTGGCGCCGCGTCTCCCACCCGACCGAAGTCCTGTCGGTGGGCCAGACCGTCACCGTGCAGATCATCAAGATCAACCACGAAACCCAGCGCATCAGCCTCGGCATGAAGCAGCTCCAGACCGATCCCTGGGAAGGCGTTGCCGCCAAGTATCCGGTGGGCGTGCAGTTCAAGGGCAAGGTCACCAACGTCACCGACTATGGCGCCTTCGTGGAGCTGGAACCGGGCGTCGAAGGTCTGGTCCATGTCAGCGAAATGTCCTGGGTCAAGAAGAACATGGCCCCGTACAAGCTGGTCACCCCGGGCACCGAAGTCGATGTTGCCGTGCTGGAAGTCGATTCCAACAAGCGCCGCATCAGCCTTGGCCTGAAGCAGACCCAGGAAAATCCCTGGAACAGCTTCACCGCCAACCACCCGGCCGGCACCATCATCGAGGGCGAGATCAAGTCGATCACCGAGTTCGGCCTGTTCATCGGCCTGGATTCGGACATTGACGGCATGGTCCACCTTTCTGACCTCAGCTGGTCGGAATCGGGCGACGAAGCCATCAAGACCTATGAAAAGGGCCAGGTCGTGAAGGCCAAGGTGCTGGACATCGACATCGAGAAGGAGCGTGTCTCGCTCGGCATCAAGCAGCTAGAGAACGACCCGATCGACAAGGCCGGCGCCCAGGGCGGTGCCCTGCGCAAGAACCAGGTCGTCACCGGCGTCATCACGGAAGTGAATGACGGCGGCATCGAGGTGGAACTTGAGGGCGGCATCAAGTCCTTCATCCGCCGCGCCGACCTCAGCCGCGACCGCAACGAAGCCCGCCCCGAGCGTTTCGCCAAGGGCTCCAAGGTGGACGCGCTGGTCACCAGCGTCGACAAGGCCAGCCGCAAGGTCAGCCTGTCCATCAAAGCCCGCGAAATCTCGGAAGAGAAGGATGCCGTGGCGCAGTTCGGCTCGTCCGACAGCGGCGCCAGCCTTGGTGACATCCTGGGTGCGGCCCTGAAGAAGAAGACCCCGAAGAAGAAGGGCGACGAGAAGGGCGACGAAGAGTAACTTCGTCCCCAATCGGACAAATCAGGCGCGGAGAAATCCGCGCCTTTTTTGTTGCTTTAACAGAATCACTCTAACTGTTGCGCTTCCATAACGAGGAGTTGAGTCATGGCAAAGAAGAAGGGTGCGCTTGCAAAGCGCGCGAGCGAACTGGAAGCAGCTGTCGTCGGCCTGTTCACCGGCACACCGGCCAAGAAGAAGACCAAGAAGAAGAAGGCCAAGAAGGCAAAGAAGGCCAAGGTCGTGAAGAAGGCCAAGGTCGTGAAGAAGGCCAAGAAGGCCGTCAAGAAGACCGCGAAGAAGGCCAAGAAGGCGACCAAGAAGGCGACCAAGAAGGCGACCAAGAAGGCGACCAAGAAGACGGTCAAGAAGGCCAAGAAGACCGTGAAGAAGTCGAAAAAGAAGTAGTTTTCGCTCTTTGCACGAATGAAACGGGGCGTCGTCCGCAAGGATGGCGCCCCTTTCTTTTGGATGGCTCTTTTCTTTCGTTTGGAGGGGGCTAGAGTTCCCGCATAACAAAATAAAGGGGAACGCTCATGAACATCCGGGGAATCCTGGCCATTACTGCGCTTGCCGCGCTGCCCGCCACAGCCCAGACCGCCGCGCCGCACGCCACGCCCTTCGATGCCTTCGTCTATCAGCCGGCCACCGAGGTTGAGGCCCTGACAAAGCTGACCAACGGCCGCACGGCCTCCAAGATCGTCATCGACCACGAAACCTATTTCATCGAATACGTAACCCGCGGCATCAACACCGCGCCCGAGGCCCACGGTCACTGGTACGACTATATCCATGTCCTGTCGGGCGAAGGGTCCATCAGTTACGGCGGGACCCAGGATGGCGCCACCGATGCCGGCCAGCTGGAAATGCGCGGCGGTAAGCTGGTGGGCGCGAAGACGCAGATCCTGCATCCCGGCGACCGGCTGGTGATCCCGCCCGGCCTGCCGCACTTGTTCACCGCCACACCCGGCAACACCTTTACCTACCTGATATTCAAGCAACGCGTCTAAAGGAGATCTCCATGCGCCTTACCCTGATTGCGGTCGCCCTGATGGCTGCTACGCCGGCTCTTGCCCAAGTCCGCGCCACCGCGCCCGATCCCTTCATCTTCAAGTCGGCCGGGGAGATCGACAAGCTGATCTCCAAGCCGGAAGCGGGGCGGGTCTATGGCGCCACCTTCGTCACCGATCATGAAAGCCACTTTATCGAGTTCGTGAAACGCTTCGATCACGGCAATTCGGTGGAACTGCATCCCCATTGGATCGATCAGATCACCATCATCGCGGGCGAGGGCACGCTGACTTTCGGCGGCAAGGTCGAAGGCGGCACCACTGCCGCCAACGGCGAACTTCGCGGCGGCACCCAGATCGGCGCCATCACCCAGAAACTGGCGCCGGGTGATTTCGTATTGATCCCGGCCGGCAGCGCCCACAAGTTCGACGCCGCTCCCGGCAAGACCCTCACCTATCAGGTGTCCAAGGCGCGGCAGTAACCGTCAGCAAGGCTCTCCTTCAACAACGCGCTTCCTGGGGCGCCACAGCAGGTTCACCGCCAGCCCGGCCATGATCAGCAGCGTGGCGCCGATCTTCCACAGGGGCAGAGGCTCGTGCAGCAGCAACGCACTGGCCCCGAACCCGAAGATCGGCACCAGCAGCGACATGGGGGCTACGGTCGCGGCCGGGTAGCGTGACAGCAGCCATCCCCAACAGGCATAGCCGAACATGGTATTGCCTATCGCCTGCCACAATACCGCCGCCCAGGTGACGGCCGTGGCGTGCGCCAGGCCTGCGGCGATGGCCGTGGGGCCTTCCAGCAGCAGCGACAGGATAGCCAGGGGCGGAATGGAGAACATCGCCGCCCACACGACATAGGCCAGCATGTTAATGCTGCCGGCCTCGCGGCTTGCGGTGTTGCCGAAGGCCCAGCCCATGGCAGCTATCAGCACCAGTGCTACGCCGCCCAGCGTGGCGCCTTCGCCGTTATGGGCGGCAATCACGCCCATCCCCGCCAGCGCCAGCACAAAGGCGGCAATCCTGTGCGCCGCCAGCTTCTCGCCCGTGCGCAGCATGGCCAATCCGATGGTGAAGAAGACCTGCATCTGCACCACCAGCGAGGCGAGGCCTGGCGAGATATGCCCCTTCATGGCGATGAACAGCATGCCGAACTGGAACAGCCCGATGGCAATCCCATAGATCACCAGGTTCGCCCAGGGCACGTTCGGGCGCTTGAGAAAGAACGCCGCCGGCACCAGCACGAAGCAGAAGCGCAGGGTGGCGAAGAACAAAGGCGGCAGAACATCCAGCCCCAGCCGGATCACGACAAAATTGGTGCCCCAGACAAAGACGATCGCCAACGCCAGCGCGGCGTCGCGCAAGGAAAGGTGAGATTTTGCCATGACGGGGCCCCAGGTAGCGCGCCACTATACGCGCGCCGTGACGTTTGCGCCCTGCAAAGGCCGCATGGCGCCATTGTTGGCGCAGCTCAGTGCGTGTTGGCATCCTGAATGGCGGCCCGTATGCGCTCCATGTCGTTGCGCGCCTTGGCGGCATAGTCCTGGACGCAGGCATTAAACACCGGCGCGGACTTGTTATAGGCTTGCACCTGCTTGTTGTAGGCCTCGACAGCCCTGACGTCCCGGGCATCCCGCGGCTTGGGTCCGATCATCGCCATGTCCGGCTTGACGCAGGTGCTGCGGGGATAGAAGTCCGGCTGCAGGTTGCCCGGCCCGATCTCGGCGAGGGGGGGCTGCGCCGCAGCCGCCACCGGCAGCGCCAGCAGGGCAATCATCAAAAATCTCATCGGCATACCGTCCGTTCTACCGCCGGGACCTTATCCAATGCGGTCCAGTGCATCTTCGCCAGGCTGGTCGCCTTCTCGCGCACATTCTGGCTGTCGATGAAGCGGTCGCCGAAGCGTTTGTGAACGCAATCCACCGCGTATTTGCGTGAGACGAAGAACAGCTTCTCATTGATGGTGAACAGCATGGGCTCGCGTTTCGCCGCGATCCATTCGCGGCTGGAAAAGATGCGATAGGGGCCATCCTGGTGAATGCTGGCCCGGTCAATCTGGTGCTGCACCATGCCGTAATTGATGTCATGGCGGGATTTGAATGTCACCCAGCGCTCCTGATCGCCGCTGGCCGCCTGCGCCGACGCCGCGCACAGGCATAACACTGTCGTGCCGAGAATCTTGTCCATGTCACTACCCTACGACAATGGTAGGCGATGAAAAGGGGCAAGACAACGACGGAAGTTTTGCCGCGCCGCAGCATGGCTAAAGTATACAAAACTTGCCGTTTTCCATTCACCCACTTACGGTCGCGCCAAATCAAAACACGCCAAGGGAGTGATCGAATGCGTAGACGTGACATGCTGGGCGCCGCCGGCGGTGCTGCCGCCGCCGCCACTTTGCTGTCGGCCCGCGAAGCCGCCGCGCAGGACAAGGTCGCCCGCGCCGCGCGCGGCATGCCGTCGCCCAAGATCACTGATGTCAGCGTCATCGAATGCGCGCCCCAGGGCGTGCGGTTGACCGTCGTGAAGATCACCACCGACCAGCCGGGCCTGTTCGGCTATGGCTGCGCCACCTACACCCAGCGCGCCGACCTGGTGCGCCCGGCGGTGGAAAATTATCTGCGCCCGCTGCTGGTCGGAAAGCCCGCCGACCGCATCGAAGATACCTGGCAGATGTGCTATGACAGTTCCTACTGGAAGAACGGCCCGGTGCTGAACAATGCCATCAGCGGCGTCGACCAGGCGCTGTGGGACATCAAGGGCAAGATGGCGGGCATGCCCGTCTATCAGCTGCTGGGCGGCAAGGCCCGCGAGGCCATCGACACCTACGGCCATGCCAGCGGCAATGAAATCTCCGAATGCATCGATAGCGCGAAGAAATATATCGCCCTGGGCTTCCGCCATGTCCGCATCCAGGTCGGTGTTCCGGGCCAGGCCGGCTATGGCGCCCGCGGGACCAGCACAAAGCGCATCCCGTCACTGCACAACGCCCCGGTGTTCGAGCGCGAAGCCGCGATGAAGCGCGCCCTTGCCTTGTTTGAAGCCGCCCGCAAGGAGCTGGGCCCCGACATCGAGCTGCTGCACGACGCCCATGAGCGCTACACCCCGACCCAGGCGGTGCAGTTCGCCAAGCTCTGCGAGCCCTATCGCCTGTTCTTCCTGGAAGACGCGCTGTCGCCCGAAGATATCGCCTGGTTCAAGAACATCCGCGCCCAGTGCACCACGCCGCTGGCGATGGGCGAGCTGTTCAACTCCCCGCATGAGATCATTCCCCTGATCGAGGGGCGGCTGATCGACTATATGCGTATGCACATCTCGCAGATGGGCGGTATCACCCCCTGCCGCAAGATTGCGGCGATGGGCGAGCTCTACAATGTGCGCACCGCCTGGCATGGCCCGGGCGATGTCAGCCCCATTGGCCACATGGCGATGACGCATCTCGATCTCAGCATCACCAACTTCGGCATCCAGGAATATTCCGAGATGAACGATGCGAAGCTGGAAATCTTCAAGGGCGCGGTCACGATGAAGAACGGCTATCTCTACGCCAATGACGCGCCAGGCTGGGGCATCGAGATCGACGAGGCCGCGGCTGCCAAGCATCCCTTCGACCGCACCAATCCGATGAATGGCGGCTGGGGCGAAGTGCGCCTGCCGGACGGCCAGATCATCAAACAGTAGGGAACTTTCCTGGGGCCACAACGTTAAATTGATTGGGGCGCTCTGCAGGCGCGCAATCGGCCGGGGACTTCTTTGACAGATTTGCGGGAGGAAGCCTTTCTGTCGGGAGGCGGCGAGATGGGCGCGCTGATGCGGGCCCATGACTGGTCGGACTTCCCGCTGGGGCCGCCATCCGGCTGGCCGGAAGGCCTGAAAATCCCCCTGCGCATGATGCTGTCCTCGCGGTTCGAGATGTGGCTGGGCTGGGGCCCCGATCTCCATTTCTTCTACAACGACGCCTATCGCCCCACCCTGGGGATCAAGCACCCCGATGCCCTGGCCCGCCCCGTACGCGAGGTGTGGAAGGAAATCTTCGAAGACGTGCGCGGACGCTTCGAATCCGTGATGCGCGAAGGCGTGCCCACCTGGGACAAGGCGCTGCTCCTGCTGCTGGAACGCAACGGTTATCCGGAGGAAACCTACCACACCTTCTCCTACAGTCCGCTGTATGGCGACACAGGCGCGGTCGAGGGCCTGATGTGCGTGGTGACCGAGGAGACCGAGCGTGTCATCTCCGAGCGTCGTCTCGATACCCTGCGCACCCTGGCCAGCCAACTGATCGGCCAGCGCAGCCGCGATACGATCGCCGCCGCCGCGCTGAAGGCACTGGGCGACAACCAGCGCGATTTTCCTTTCAGCCTGCTTTACCTGTTTGACCCATCCATGGCCGTAATCAGCGCCCATGCCGGTGCACAGGCGCAGCCGCTATTGCCCATTTTCCAGACCCAGGCGGTCACCATGCGCGCACCGACCGTGCTTGCGCTGGAGGATGCCGGCCTGCCCGCAGGAGACTGGACGGTGCGTCCGCGTGAAATGCTGTTCATGCCGATCAACAAGGCGGGCCACGAACGACCTATCGGCGTGCTGGCGCTGGGTCTCAATCCCTACCGTCCCGGCGATCCGCAGATCGAAGCTATTGCCGGGCTTATCGCGGGCCAGCTGGCGGGCGCGTTGGCCGACATCGAGGCGCTGGAAGCAGAGCGCGGCGAGAATACGCGCCTGCAGGAAATGTTCGCCCAGTCTCCCAGCTTCACGGCGATCCTGCGTGGCCCCGAGCACCGCTTCGAACTGACCAACCCCGCCTACAATCAGTTGATCGGCCACCGTGACGTAATCGGAAAGCCGTTGCGTGTGGCGCTGCCCGAGGTCGAGGAGCAGGGCTTTCCCGCCTTGCTCGACAACGTGTTCCGCAGCGGCGAAACCTTTGTCGGGCGTTCGATGACGGTCTTGCTGGTTCGCAGCCCCGGCGCGCCGCCCGAACGGCGCATCCTGGATTTCGTCTTTCAGCCAATGCGGGACGCGGCGGGCGCCATCAGCGGGATTTTCGTCGAAGGCATCGACGTTACCGGCGCCCATGAGGCCGATGCCGCGCGGCAGGAAAGCGAGGCGCAGTTTCTCGCATTCGCCCAGGCCATGCCCAACCATGTCTGGGCTGCCAACCCGCAAGGCCAGCTTGATTGGTTCAATGAGGGCGCCTTGGTCTATAGTGGTCATCGTGCCGAAGACTTGGCGGGTGATCGCTGGGCCGGCATTGTCCATCCCGACGACCTGCAGGACGCCGCTGCCGTCTGGTCGGACGCGCTGACCAGCGGCAACACCTACGAGACCGAATTTCGCATCCGCCGCGCCGACGGGACCTATCGTTGGCACCTGGTGCGGGCGCAGCCGATCCGGGACGCTGCAGGCACCATCATTCGCTGGGTCGGCACCAACACCGACATCCACGACCAGAAGGAAGTGGCCTCCGCGCTGGAAGACATCAACGCCACCCTGGAACAGCGCGTCCAGGACCGCACCAGCCAGCTGCTGCAGACCGAGGACGCCCTGCGCCAGGCGCAGAAGATGGAAGCGGTGGGCCAGCTCACCGGCGGCATCGCGCACGACTTCAACAACCTGCTGCAAGGCATCACCGGCGCGCTGGACCGGGTGCAGCACCGTATCTCCGAAGGGCGTGTGCGCGAAGTGGACCGCTTCCTCAAGGCGGCCGTGGATTCGGCCAACCGCGCTGCAGCCCTGACCCACCGGCTATTGGCCTTTTCCCGCCGCCAGACCCTGGACCCGCGCGCGCTCGACCCCAACCGCCTGATCGCCGGCATGGAAGACATGATCCGCCGCACCATGGGGCCAACCGTGAAAGTGGAAGTGGTGGGCGCCGGCGGATTATGGCCGATCCTCGCCGACGGCTCCCAGCTCGAAAACTCGCTGCTCAATCTGTGCATCAACGCCCGCGACGCCATGCCCGATGGCGGCCAGCTCACCATCGAAACCGCCAACAAGTGGCTGGACGAACGCGCCGCCAAGGAACACGAATTGTCACCTGGTCAGTATGTCTCGCTCTGCGTCACCGATAGCGGCACCGGCATGCCGCCCGAGGTGATCGCCCGCGCCTTTGATCCCTTCTTCACCACCAAGCCGCTGGGGCAGGGGACGGGTCTCGGCCTTTCCATGATCTATGGCTTCGTGCGCCAGTCCGGCGGCCAGGTGCGGATCTATTCGGAGGAAAACAAGGGCACCGCCATGTGCCTCTATTTTCCGCGCCATCTGGGAACGGTGGAAGACGAGGTCAGCGAAGCCAGCCAGATCATGGAGCGCGGTTTCGGTGAAACCGTGCTGGTGGTGGATGACGAACCCACCGTGCGCATGCTGATTACCGAAGTCCTGTCAGAAAGCTATTACCGCATCCTGGAAGCGGGCGACGGACCCGCCGCGCTGAAGATCCTGGAGACGGGACAGCGCATAGACCTGTTGATCACCGATGTGGGACTGCCTGGCGGCATGAATGGCCGCCAGGTCGCCGATGCTGCGCGCGTGCTGCGCAAGGATCTGAAGGTGCTGTTCATCACCGGCTATGCGGAGAATGCCGCTGTCGGAAACGGGCATCTCGATCCCGGCATGGAAATCCTGGCCAAGCCTTTCGCGATGTCCACGCTCGCGAACAAGGTGCGCGAGATGATCGAGCGCTAGCGCTTTTCACAAATCGTGATCCTGCCCACCACAAAGCCGTCTCAAAGCGCGCCTGGAGATTCCGCGCGCCGGAAGGCCACGAGCCCACCCGGATCATTACGAAAGTTTAATGCAAGATACCTTGCGTGACACGGTACCGTGCGGTACACAGTAGCTACCCCATCGATCCGGGAATTATCCCGGTAGAACAACGGAGTAGCTCCATGAAGTCCCTGATCCTTGCTGCCTCTTTCGTCACCCTGGCCGCCGCCGCCCCGGCGATGGCCGCTTCCGACAACGCCGCCAGCTGCCGCGCCCTCGGCCAGCAGACCACCGCAGCCCTGAATGACGCCTCCGGCGATGCCGCGACGGAAGCCCGCGCCGAAACCCGCATGGGCATGCAGGCCTGCAACTTCGGCCTGTTCAAGAATGGCGCCGATCACTACCGCAAGGCGCTGAGCCTGCTGGGCAAGTAATCCCGGCCCTTCGAACCTCGAAAGGCGGCGGATCAAAAGATTCTGGACCCCTATCTGGATCTTCCGCCGCCTCTTTTTCTTGCCTGCCCCAATCCGCTTCGTCTTCCCCGCCAGCGAAGCGGCCTACCCCCTTCGCAGCGCGTGCGATGCGAAGGGGGCAATTCAAGGCGCTCTGACAAAGAGCCCGATGGTCAGCGCAACGCCGATCAGCACCGCCGCCGCGCGCAGCACTTTCTGGTTCACGCGGCTGACCATCATCCCGCCCACGACGCCGCCAATCGCCGCACCGACACAGGCGATCGCCGCCTGCAACCAATGCACTTCCGGCGAAAAAGCAAAGATCAGCACGGCGCTCGCATTCATCACGCCCGCCAGGACATTCTTGGTGGCATTGGCATTGCGGATGGCCAGCCCCGCCGCCGTCAGCGCCGCCAGCATCAAGAACCCGATGCCGCCGCCGAAATAGCCGCCATAGACCGCGATGCAGAACTGCGCCACGCCCGCGCCGATGGTGTTCAGCGCCGGCGGCCGGTCCGCCTTGCGCGGCACGAAGCTGCCATAGGCGAAGACAGATGTGGCGAACAGCACCAGCCACGGCACCATGTGCCGGAAGATGGACGAGGGCGTCACCAGCAGCAGGATGGCGCCCGCAATTCCCCCCGCCAGCGAAATCACCACCAGCGCCTTGAAGCTCAAGCCGCCCGCGCCCGCGACATGGCCGCGCCCGCCCCAGCTGGAGGTGAGCTGCCCCGGAAACAGCGCGACGGTGGAGGTGATGTTGGCAGACAGCGCACTCATGCCCGTCAGCATCAGCGCGGGCAGGGTGATGAAGGTCCCCCCGCCGGCCAGCGCGTTCTGAATGCCGGCCCACAGCGCGGCCAGGAACAGGATCACATAGGTCGTCGTCATGGCCGCCCCTTTTTTTATGGGGATGCCATGCCCTCAGCCGAAGGTAAAGGCAAAGGCCTGCACACCGGGATCTTCAAAACGGATGACGAAGGTATGGTCGCCGGGCGTCTTGGCGCGGATCAGCTGATACAGCCTTTGGCCGCTGACTGTGCCATTCCCGGCCGCATCAATATCTACCCCGTGACTGGCCCCCGGCGGCTGTCCGTCCAGGGTCACATTGAAGCGCACCGGCTTGCCGTCCGCCCCCGGTCCCAGCACCAGATGCAGGTCACGCGCATGGAAGCGATAGGTAATGGCGCCGCCTGCGGCATCCAGCGAGGATTTCTCCGCGCTGATTGTCCAGCGTCCATCCAGCCCCCACTGGTCCTGCCGCAGCGGAAAGGCGGTCTGGTAGCTGGCGCTTTCATCCATGTGCACATTGCCCGCCGCAAAATTCGCGCCGCGGCCATAACCGACATAGGTTTCCGGCGAGGTGCGGTCGTCCGTCATGCCTTGCGCCTGCGCCCCGGTGGCCTTCGGATCGACAATACCGCCCGGCACATTGGTGCGCCCGGCTTCGCGCAACAGTTGCTGGATCACTTTCTCGCTGGCGTCATATTCGCCTTCGCCAAAATGGTGATGGCGAATGCGCCCCTGCACATCGATGAAGTAATGCGCCGGCCAATACTGGTTCTGGAATGCGTTCCAGATGGCAAGATTGTTGTCCATCGCCACCGGATAGGTGATGCCCAGGTCATGCACCGCGCGCTTCACATTGCCCGCGTCCTTTTCGAACGCGAACTCCGGTGCATGCACGCCGATCACCACCAGCCCGCTTGCCGCATATTTCTTCGCCCAGGCTTCGACATACGGCAGCGCGCGCAGGCAGTTGATGCAGCTATAGGTCCAGAAATCCACCAGCACGACCTTGCCGCGCAACTGGGCGGGCGAAAGCGGCGGCGAATTCAGCCACTGCACCGCGCCTGTCAGTTCCGGCAGTGTGCCTTCGACCGGAAGATCGCTGCCGGCAACCGCCGTGCTGGTGGTCTTTCGGCCCAGTCCGACTTTTTCCAGCAGTGACGTTTCCCATCCCGTGGTGCGGGTCAGCGACAATTGCGTCAGCACGCCGGTGTCCAGTCCCAGCGCAATGGCGACAACACCCGCCAGCACCAGTCCGCCCAGCACACGCCGGATCCATTCGCCAGCACCCAGCGAACGCTTCATCGCCGCGAACAGCCGGCCGCCAATCAGCAGCGCCGCCGCCAGCGATGTCGCCGCGCCCAGTGCATAGGCCAGCAGCAGAAGCGTGGTGTTGGCAGTGGCGCCATTGAGCGCAGCGCCCGTCAGGATCAGTCCCAGGATCGGCCCCGCGCACGGCGCCCACAACAGTCCCGTCGCCGCGCCCAGCAGCAGCGATGCGCCAATGCTGCCGCCGCCTTCATTCGCGGTGTTGGAAAGCCGCGAACCCAGCGCCACCAGCGGTCGGGTCAACCGATCCGACAGCGACGGCAACAACAGCGTCAGCCCGAACAGCGCCAGCAACAGCAGCGCCGCATAGCGCCCCACCTGGTTGGCCTGCACCGCCCAGCTTCCGCCCAGGGTCGCAATCGAGGCGATCAGCGCAAAGGTCACCGCCATGCCCACCAGCAGTGGCAGGCCCGAACGCGCGAAGGGCTGGTCCGACCGTGCGAACACGAACGGCAGTACCGGCAGGATGCAGGGGCTGAGGATGGTCAGCACGCCGCCCAGATAGGAGAGAAGAAACAAGATCATGGCCGCACCTGTGGAGCACTTTAACTATCATATATAGAGCGACTTCGCTGTCCGACCGACTGCGGTTACAGTGGGGCAGGGCATAAGGATCGGGATATGCGCGCGCTGTTTGCGGTTGCCATCTTGGCGGGGCTGGTTTTTCCGGCCGCCGCCGCGCCGTCCGACGACCAGGCGCGCCGCCTGATCGTGGGCGACTGGATTGCCTCGCCCTACAAGGCCGACACCGCAGGGGCGCCGCAGGAGGCGTTGAACCGCGTGTTGGCGCGCTACAATCCTGACGGTACCGGGCATATCCAGGTCTTTTCCGATGCCGCCTGCAGCCGCGTTGCCTTCACGCGCCGCTTCCTCTGGACCATCGCCCAGGGCGTGGTGGTTACCACCGCGCCGGAAGGGAACCGCACCAGCGACCAGATCGTCGCCATCGACTCCCAGTCCATGACCCTGCGACTGACGGGAACCAGCGGCCTGGAACATCGCGTCCGCGCCGCGACCTGCGCGCGTCAGATGGCCGTCTGAATTCATCGCACGCAGATTACAGCGTGCCGCAATCTTGCCGCGATTGCGGCGCCCAAACATGTCAGCAAGGCGCCAAATTTCGCAAATCCCGTCGCAATGCTGCTATGCGTTGACTCTGCGCGCTGTGCCCTGTTAACCCCGCCCCGATTTCATCGCAGCTGCGAGGGCGATTCGCGCGCCAGCTGCCAGTCATTATTTCCAGCACCCATCTCATCTGTTACAGGCGCGAGCGTGCGCCAGAAAGAAATGATCGTGGTTACCGAAGAAGCGTTGAACAAGCGGCTGATGCTGTCGGTCGTCGCAGCCATGAAAGACGGCCACCTGGAACCGCTGTTCGCGGCCCTGCATCCCGACATTGTGTGGAAGGCCACCGCGCCGAAGGAATATTTCCGCTTTGGCGGCACCCATCGCGGCATCGCCGGCATGAAGGAATACACCGCGCTGCTGTTCTCGCGTTACAGCTTTGTGCGCATATCGCCAAAATCTGTTACCACCAGCGGTGACCAGGTCTGGGGCCTGTTCGAATTCGAAGCGCGCCATATCCCCAGCGGTCGCATCGTCAAAAGCGACATCTCCATGCGCTGGACCGTCAAGGCCGGCCGGATCATCGAGCATCAGGGCTTCTTCGACACTGCCGGCGTGCTCATGCAGCAGGGCGAACTCACCGTCGCAGCCTAGGCAAGGCGGGCAAGCCGCATGGCATCTTGACGCGGTCTCATATTTCAATAATCTATGAAATATGGAAACAGAAAAGGCCCTGCGCTGCCTCTCCGCCCTTGCCCAGCAGGGCCGTCTCGCCGTCTTTCGCCTGCTGGTGAAGGCCGGGCCCGACGGTCTGGCGGCGGGCGATATCGCGCGCAAGACAAGAACGGCTGCCAACACCATGTCAGCCCAGCTTCTGGTGCTGGCCAATGCCGGGCTGGTCCACGCCTGCCGCGATGGCCGCTCCATCATTTATGCGGCGGATTTTGACCGCATGAGCGCGCTGCTGTTGTTCCTCACCGAAGACTGCTGCGGCGGACGACCGGAGATATGCCTTCCACTGACGCAGAAGTGCGTTTCCACACCCAAACGCCGCAGGGGCCGCGCCGCATGATCACGATCTATCACAATCCCGCCTGCGGCACCTCGCGCAACACTCTGGAACTGATCCGCAACAGCGGTGCCCAGCCCCGCGTCATTGAATATTTGAAGACACCGCCCAGCCGCGCCCAACTGGTGGCGCTTCTGGCGCGCATGGATTTCACCCCGCGACAGCTCTTGCGCGAAAAAGAAAAAATCGCCCACGAACTGGGACTTGATGATCCTGCGGTGACGGGCGATACGCTGCTGGACGCCATGATGGCCCATCCCATCCTGATCAACCGCCCTGTCGTGGTGACGCCGCTGGGCGCCAAACTGTGCCGCCCGTCAGAGCTGGTGCTGGACATTCTGCCCGATCCCCAGCGCGGCGCCTTCGCCAAGGAAGACGGCGAACAGGTGGTGGACGCATCCGGCCACCGCGTCTCCAAAACGTGAAGGGCGATCATGTCCGTCTTTGAACGCTTTCTGACCCTGTGGGTTGCGCTCTGCATGGCTGCCGGCATCGCGCTGGGACAACTGCTTCCTGCCGCCTTCCGGGCGCTGGGTGTCGTCCAGGCCTACAACGTCAACCTGCCGGTGGCGGTGCTGATCTGGCTGATGATCATTCCTATGCTGCTGAAGATCGACTTCTCCTCGCTGCTGGCGGTGCGCAAGCACTGGCGCGGGGTTGGGGTCACGCTGTTCATCAACTGGGCGGTAAAGCCGTTTTCCATGGCGCTTCTGGGTTGGTTGTTCATCGGCACACTCTTTCGCGCATGGCTGCCGGGCGCGCAGATCGACTCTTATATCGCCGGCCTGATCCTGCTGGCGGCAGCGCCGTGCACGGCGATGGTCTTTGTCTGGAGCAACCTGGCCGGCGGCGAGCCCAACTTCACCCTCAGCCAGGTGGCGCTGAACGACCTCATCATGGTGGTCGCCTTTGCGCCCATCGTGGGCTTTCTGCTGGGCATTTCCGCCATCACCATTCCCTGGCAGACGCTGGTCATTTCGGTGCTGCTTTATATCGTCGTGCCCGTGATCATTGCCCAGGCGCTGCGCGCGCTGCTGGCGGCGCGCGGCGACAGTCTCGCCCGGCTGACGGCGCGACTGCAGCCGGTTTCGCTGATATCGCTGCTGGCGATGCTGGTCATCCTGTTCGGATTCCAGGGCAATCAGATACTGTCCCAACCGCTGGTGATCGCGATCCTTGCGGTGCCGATCCTGATCCAGGTCTATTTCAATGCGGCACTGGCCTATGGCCTCAGCCGCCTGTTCGGCGTGGCCTGGTGTGTGGCCGCGCCGGCCGCCTTCATCGGCGCTTCGAACTTTTTCGAACTCGCGGTCGCCGCAGCAATCTCGCTGTTCGGCCTCCAGTCCGGCGCCGCGCTGGCAACCGTGGTCGGCGTGCTGGTGGAAGTGCCGGTGATGCTGTCGGTGGTCTATCTGGCGAAACGCTCGCGCGCCTGGTACGAGCGCGGCGTGCCGTCCGTTTCGAACTGATCAAGCGCTGCCCGCCCGACCCTGTTGCGGGTCAGGCGGGCAGCTTTCGATTACTTCAAAAGCTGGAGATCAATCGCGTCGCCCATCGCCTTGTAGCCCGCATCATTGGGATGCAGCTTGTCGCGGATATTGTAGGCGGGCAGGAAGGCCAGCGGATTGGCAGGGTCCGCAGTGGCGGCGGCAAAGTCCACCACGCCGTCAAACTCGCCGCTGGTCTTGATCCAGGTGTTCAGGCCGGTACGCACTTCTTCGCCGGCAGGCGAGGCATAGCCCGCGCCCTGATAGGGCGTCAGCGTGGCCCCGATCACCTTGATGCCGTGGTCATGGGCCCGCTGAATGATCTGGCGATCAGCACCCACCAGCGCTTCCAGGGTCACCGGATCCTGCGGCCCGGTGGAAATGAAACCACGGCCGATATCGTTGATGCCTTCCAGCAGGATGATGTACTTCACGCCCGGCACGGCCAGAACGTCGCGATCCAGACGCGCCAGCGCGTTGGGGCCGGTGCCGTAGCGCAGCAGCTTGTTGCCGCCGATGCCGGTATTGACCACGGCCAGCTTGCCCGCGGGCGCCAGTCGCTCGGCAAGCCGATCCGGCCAGCTGCGAAAGGCATTGCTGGTGGACGTGGCGCCATCGGTGATGGAATCGCCCAGCGCAACCACGGTGCCGGTGGCGGTGGTGGCGTCCACATCGACTTGCGTCACCAGCGCGGTCAGGCGTGCGATCTTCTGCTGCGGCAACTGCGCCGCTTCGGTCTGGTCGCCGGACACGCCCGACATATATTGCAGCAGGGCATGGCCGGTGCGCGGTGCCGCGCCGGGCAGGTAGATCGAGATCACCAGCCGGTCGAGCGCCTTGACGGGGATGTTGATGGCGTCGGTGATCACCGGCGCGCCCGCCGGAATCAGAATGGCGTTGCGCCCGGCGAAGGTGACGTTGCGGTCGCTGCCGGCAATGACGCTGCCGTCCGGACCGGCAAGGCCGACACGCACATGGCCCAGCGGCATGACATCGCCGCTGGATTCATTGCTGAAGCGCAGGCGAATGCGCTTGCCCGTCGCCGATACGCGCACAAGCTGGCGGATGGTGACGTCGGAGGGATCGGCCAGCAGCGTCGCCATCGGCACATTGCCGGGATTGTCCACCAGTGGCGCCGACGGCGCTGCCGGTGCGGGCGGGGGGGCCAGCGGAACGATGGGGGCGGAATTGGCCGACATGGGCACGCCGGGCTGCGGCGGGATCGGTGCAAAGCCCCAGGCCCCCAGCCAATTATCCTTGGCCATGGCGCCGCTGGCGGACACCAGAATCAGCGCCGTTGCGGCGGCAAAATGACGGAATTTCATGACCGACTCCCCGATGTTTTCCTTGTTGGGCGCGACTTTCTCCCACCCCAGAAGGGCCTGCAAGCCGCCGGAAGGGGCAAAAAAGCACCGTCTGCGGACCAAAACGACACGCGCAACCCAAAAAAGTCTGACTTTTCAGATGCTTCCCGTTGACGGGTTGGAACTTCCCTGACAGTTTAATCCCCAGCCACGGGGCTTTCGTGCCTCTCAAGGGGCTTGGGGATGATCAAATCAGAACTGGTTGCGCGCCTTACCGCCCGCTATCCACATTTGTACCACCGCGATGTCGAACGCATCGTGACCACCGTGCTGGATTCCATCAGCAAGGCGCTGGCTGACGGCCATCGCGTGGAACTTCGCGGCTTCGGGGCTTTTTCGGTCAAGGTTCGGCCGTCGCGCATGGGCCGCAATCCGCGCACCGGCGAGCCGGTTTCGGTGGGCCAGAAGCGCGCGCCATTCTTCCGCACCGGCAAGGAATTGCGCGAGCGGCTCAATGGCGGTAACCCGGACGCGTGAACGCGAATCCGGTCTTCGTAGCCCTCGATACCACCGATCCCGACTATGCCCACCAGTTGGCGGAGCGTGTGCGCGGCTCCGTTGGTGGCCTGAAGCTGGGCCTGGAATTCTTCAACGCCCACGGCCCCGACGGCATCAAGCCGTTCCTCGACATGGGCCTTCCGGTCTTCCTGGACCTGAAATACCACGACATTCCCAACACCGTGGCCGGCGCCTGCCGCGCCGCCGCCAGCTTGGGTGTCTCCATTCTCAACGTTCATGCCCAGGGTGGTGCCACCATGATGCGCGCGGCGCTGGACGCCGTGAAAAGTGTTTCGCCGGACACAAAGCTGATTGCCGTCACCATGTTGACCAGCCTGGGCGACGAAGACCTGCCCAGTGTCGGCCTGACGCCTCCGGTCGGCGACCAGGTGCTGCGGCTGGCCAGTCTCACGCAGCAATGCGGTCTGGACGGCGTGGTGTGTTCCGCGCACGAGATCGCCCGCTTGCGGGCCGAGCTGGGACCGGACTTCGCGCTGGTGGTGCCGGGCATCCGCCCCAGCGGCGCCGATATCGGCGACCAGAAGCGTGTCATGGGCCCGGCAGAAGCTGTCGCGGCAGGGGCCAGCCGGCTGGTGATCGGGCGTCCCATTACCGCCGCTGCCGACCCGGCGCAGGCGGCACGCGAAATTGCCCAAAGTCTCGGCATTTCAGCCTCTTAACCCGATTTGCTTGATTTTGGAGGTTACCGGGCTCATACAGCGCGCCCATGACCATCAGCGTCAAAATCTGCGGGATCACCAGCCTCGAAGCCGTGGATGCGGCCATCGCGGCCGGCGCCGTCTATGGCGGCCTGGTGTTTCATCCCAAATCGCCGCGCATTGTCGCGCTGGATCAGGCGCGGGTGCTGGCGACGCACATGCGCGGCCGCCTCAAGATCGTGGCCCTGATTGCCGACATGGATGACGCGCAGATCGCCGCAGTCGTGGACGCCGTGCGTCCCGACTTCCTGCAGCTCCACGGCCACGAGTCCGTTCAGCGCACCGCCGACATCCGCGGCCACTTCGGCGTGCCGGTGATCAAGGTGCTGCCGATTGCCGAAGCCGCCGATTTCGACGCCGTGGCGGCTTTCGAGTTTGTCGCCGACATGCTGATGTTCGACGCCAAGCCGCCGAAAGGTGCCGACCGGGCAGGCGGGCACGGCGCGGCCTTCGACTGGACGCTTCTGAAGGGCCGCACCTTCAACAAGCCCTGGTTCCTGGCGGGCGGGCTGACCCCGGATAATGTCGCCCGCGCAGTGGTCCTGTCGCAGGCGGCGCTCGTAGATGTGTCGTCCGGCGTGGAGAGCGCGCCGGGCGTGAAGGATGCCGCGCGCATCACCCAATTCGTCAACGCGACCAAGGTGCCGGCATGAACGTCATCCCCAATTCCCTGCGCAGCGGTCCCGATGCATCGGGCCATTTCGGCGCCTATGGCGGCCGCTTTGTCGCCGAAACCCTGATGCCCTTGGTGCTGTCGCTGGAACAGGCCTACGAGGCGGCCAAGAAGGATCCCAGCTTCCAGGCCGAACTGTCGGACCTGCTGGAACATTATGCGGGCCGCGAGAGCCCGCTGTATTTCGCCGAACGGCTGACCGCGCATCTGGGCGGCGCCAAGATCTACCTGAAGCGCGAAGACCTCAATCACACCGGCGCACACAAGATCAACAATTGCCTGGGCCAGATTTTGCTGGCCCGCCGCATGGGCAAGACCCGCATCATCGCCGAGACCGGCGCCGGGTCACACGGCGTCGCCACCGCCACCGTGGCGGCGCGCTTCGGCCTGCCTTGCACCATCTACATGGGCGAAGTGGACATCGAGCGGCAGAAGCCCAACGTCTTCCGCATGCGCCTGCTGGGCGCAGAGGTGAAAGCGGTCACCTCCGGTTCGCGCACCCTGAAGGATGCGACCAACGAGGCGCTGCGCGACTGGGTCGCCAATGTTCGCGATACTTTCTACATCATCGGTTCGGTGGTGGGTCCGCATCCCTATCCCCAGATGGTGCGCGATTTCCAGACCGTGATCGGCAACGAGACCCGCGCCCAGATGCTGGATCGCGAAGGCCGCCTGCCGGATCTCGTGGTGGCATGTGTTGGCGGCGGCTCCAATGCCATGGGCATGTTCCATCCCTTCCTCGATGACCCGACCGTGGCGATCCATGGCGTGGAAGCTGCGGGCGATGGCGTGGACACGCCGCGCCATGCCGCCACTATCTCCAAGGGAACGCCCGGCGTGCTGCATGGCTCGCGCAGCTACCTGCTGCAGGATGCCGACGGCCAGGTGATCGAGGCGCATTCGATTTCCGCCGGGCTGGATTATCCCGGCACCGGTCCGGAGCATAGCTGGTTGAAGGACCTTGGCCGCGCCAAGTATTTCGGCATCACCGACCGCGAGGCCCTGGACGCCTTTGTCCTTCTGTCCAAGCTGGAAGGCATCATCCCGGCACTGGAAACCGCCCACGCCATCGCCCATGTGGTGAATGTGGTGCCCCAGATGAAGAAGGACGAGCTGGTGGCGATCTGCCTGTCAGGTCGCGGCGACAAGGACGTCTTCTCCGTCGCCGAATATCTGGGGGAAAAGCTGTGAGCCGTCTCGCCGCAAAATTTTCTGCCCTCAAGAAAGAAGGCCGCTCCGCCTTCGTGCCCTTCATCACCGCCGGCGATCCCGACATGGACACCAGCTTCGCCATCCTAGAGAAGCTGCCCGCGGCCGGTGCCGACGTGATCGAGCTGGGCATCCCCTTCACCGACCCGATGGCCGACGGCCCTGCCGTGCAGGCATCCTCCGTCCGCGCGCTCAAGGCCGGCGCCACCCTGCTCAAGGTGCTGGAGATGGTCCGCAAATTCCGCAAGGCCGACCAGACCACCCCCATCGTGCTGATGGGCTATTACAACAGCGTCCATGCCTATGGCACCGCGCGCTTTGCCCACGACGCCGCCGTCGCCGGCGTGGATGGGCTGATCGTGGTGGACCTGCCGATCGAGGAAGACGAAGTGCTGCGCGTCCCCGCGTTGGCCCAGGGCGTCGACCTTATCCGCTTCGTCACTCCCACCACCGACGATGCCCGCCTGGCGCGCATCGTCGCCGACGCCAGTGGCTACCTTTATTATGTCTCCGTCGCGGGCGTCACCGGCACCAAGGCGGTGCCCGAGGAAGAAGTGCGCGCCGCCATCGCCCGGGTGCGCGCCGCCACCGATTTGCCCTGTACCGTGGGTTTTGGCATCCGCACGCCTGAACAGGCCCAAGCCATTGCAAAAATTGCCGATGGCGTGGTGGTGGGTTCCGCCATTGTCGGCATGGTCGAGAGCAACCTCGCTGCCGGTAAGGATAAAATCGTCGCCCAGGTGCTGGAATTGACCCGTGCATTGGCCGGTTCCACCCATGCGGCCCGTCATGGTAAGGTACTCCTTTAAAGGCAGATTGGCATGAACTGGATCACCAACATCGTGCGGCCCCGCATCAAGGGCCTGATGACCAAGGATCGCGGCAGCGACACGCCCGACAATCTGTGGAAGAAATGCCCCAGTTGCGGCGAGATGATCTTCCACCGCGACCTGGTGGCAAACCTCAATGTCTGCACCAATTGCGGCCATCACCTGCGCATCGGCCCGGCGGAACGCTTCGCCTATACCTTCGACGCCGGCAGCTTCACGGAACTCACCCCGCCCGCCGTGCCCAACGACCCGCTCAAGTTCAAGGGCGACAAGAAATACAGCGACGAGATCAAGTCGGCGCGCACCAAGACCGGCCGCCCCGAAGCCTTCACCGCCGCGCGCGGTTCGATCGACGGCCTCAATGTCATGATCGGCGTTCAGCCTTTCGACTTCATGGGCGGCAGCCTGGGTATGGGCGTGGGCGAAGCGCTGGTGGAATCGATGCAGGCGGCGGTCAAGGAAAAGCGCCCCTACATTCTCTACGTCGCCAGCGGCGGCGCGCGCATGCAGGAAGGCATCCTGTCGCTGATGCAGATGCCGCGCGCCACCATCTGCGTGGACATGCTGCGCGAGGCGGGGCTGCCTTATATCGTGGTCCTGACCGATCCCACCTTCGGCGGTGTTTCGGCATCCTATGCCATGCTGGGTGACATCCAGATCGCCGAACCGTCGGCGCAGATCGGCTTCACCGGCGCCCGCGTCATCGCGCAAACCATCCGCGAAAAACTGCCCGAAGGCTTCCAGCGCGCAGAATACCTGCTGGAACACGGCATGCTGGACATGGTGGTTCATCGCAAGGAATTGCGCGCCACTTTGTCCAACGTCCTGCACATGCTGATGAAGCAGGCCAAGCCCAAGAGCAAGGTGTTGACCATGCCAAAGCGGAACGGAAACGGCAGCGCATCGGCAGCAGTGTGATCGGCGCGACGACCCGCAGCGACGCTGTCCTCAAGCGCCTGCTGGCCCTGCATCCCAAGAAGATCGACCTGGTGCTGGACCGTGTCCTGCGCCTGTTGGGTGAGCTGGGCGATCCGCACCTGCATTTGCCGCCCGTCATCCATGTCGCCGGCACCAACGGCAAGGGCAGTGTCTGCGCCTTCGCCCGGGCCATGCTGGAAGCCCAGGGGTTACGCGTGCATGTCCATATCTCGCCCCATCTGGTGCGATTCCACGAACGCATCCGCTTGGCCGGCCGCCTGATCAGCGAAGAAGGGCTGGTCTCGCTGCTGGAAGAAGTGGAACAGGTCAATGCGGGCCGCGAGATCACCTTCTTCGAGATCACCGCCGCCGCCATGTTCCTCGCCTTTGCGCGCAGCCCCGCCGATGCCGTGGTGCTGGAAGTCGGCCTGGGCGGCACCTATGACGCCACCAATGTCGTGCCATTCCCCGCCATGACGGTGATCCAGCCGGTCGGCTTGGACCACAGCGAATTCCTGGGCGACGACCTGGCCGGCATCGCCGCGGAAAAAGCGGGCATCATCAAAAAAGGTGTGCCGGTCGTGGTGGGTCCGCAGGTGGACATCGCCCGCGACGTGATACTGCGTCGTGCTGACCAGTTGGGCGCGCCGGTGTTCGAGTTCGGCCAGGATTTTGCCAGCCGCCAGGAACACGGCCGCATGGTCTATGAAGACCAGGACGGCCTGCTGGACTTGCCGCTCCCCCGTCTGATCGGGCGCCACCAGATCGAGAATGCCGGCGTCGCCATCGCGGCGCTGCGCCATGTGCGAGCCCTGCCGAACAGCATGCACTGGGGCACCGATGCCGCGGTGGAGCGCGGATTGCTGACGGTCGAATGGCCCGCGCGGCTGCAGCGCCTGCACCAGGGCCCGTTGGTGGATGCCGCACCGCAGGGTGCCGAGATCTGGCTGGATGGCGGCCACAATCCGCACGGCGCCGAAGCCATCTCGCGCGCCATTGCCGACCTGGAAGAACATGGCGAACGCCCGCTCTACATGATCTGCGCCATGCTGGCGAACAAGGATGCGGTGGGTTACCTGCGCGCCTTCAATGGCCTAGCGCGCCAGATCGCGACCGTGGCCATCCCCGGCGAAGCGGCCAGCATGGGGGCAGGGGCCTTGTATGACGCTGCCCGCCGCGCCGGGCTCGACGCCGCCCCGGCCGAAGACCTGGATGATGCCATGCTGCAGGTCCATGCCTGGTCGCGGCTGGACGAAGGCGAAGCTCCACCGCGCATTCTCATCTGCGGCTCGCTCTATCTGGCGGGTGTGGTGCTGAAGGAAAACAGCTGAAAGCAAAATGGCCCGCGCAAAGCACGGGCCATTTTCAATTCTCAGTTCAGTTCAGTTCAGTTCAGATCAGATCGAAGATTCGATCCATTCCTTGATCTTGGACTTGGGCAGCGCGCCGACCTTGGTCGCAGCCACCTGGCCCTGATGGAAGATCATCATGGTGGGAATGCCGCGCACGCCATACTTGGTCGGCACATGCGGATTCTCGTCAATGTTCAGCTTGGCGATGGTGACCTTGTCGCCCAGTTCGGTGGACAGCTCGTCCAGCGACGGCGCGATCATGCGGCAGGGCCCGCACCATTCGGCCCAGAAATCCACCAGCACGGGCTTCTTGGAATCCAGCACATCGGCCTGGAACGAGGCGTCGGAGATTTTCAGGGGCATGGGTCAATCCTGGGGAAAACTATCACAGACCCATATCTAGGAACGCCCCCGCACCGGGTCAAGACGCGCTGCAATATCGCCCAATTGCGCGTCCAGAATCGTGTCTGAAAGCCGCAAAAGCCGGGGTCCGTCGGTAAAAAGCAGGCCGCAGACGATTCGCCGCCCCGGAAACACCGCCGCCGCCGCCGCGCGGTACAGCGCCATCTGTGCGAGATAGCTGGACGGCACATCCGCCTCGCGCTCCGGCGGCGGGCGGTTGGTCTTGAAATCCAGGATCAGCACTTCGTCATCGCTGACCGCCAGCCGGTCCAGCCGCCCATCGATCGGCGCCTTCAGACCCAGGTCGGGACGCAGCGCTCGAATGGCAACTTCCGCCTTGCTGCCCGGACCAAAGGCAGCAGAGAACTGTGGATCGTCCAGCACCGCGAGCGTCTCCGCCACGAGCGCCTCGGCATTATTCAGCCCGCTGGCATGCACATATTTCAGCGCGATATCGCGGCGGCGCTCCGGCGCGATGTCGGGCAGCCGCGCCAGCAGCGCATGCACGATATTGCCGCGCAGGAAGCGTGACGCGCCATCGCCCAATGGCGAAAGCGTGGACGGGAAAGCCCCCGTGATTTCCGACGGCCGAATGGGATTGGGTACCGCCGGTTCGCGCGGCGCAGGCCGGGTTACCCAACCCGGCAGGGGCACGCGCACATCCTCAGCCGTCACCACCGCGCCGCTGTCCTCACCCAGCGTCCCCACCGACAGGATCTGACCATCGCCGCGCGCCACCGGCACGCCCATGCCCAGCGCCGCCGCTTCGGCCAACTGGTACCAACTGCCTTCCTTCACGCCCCTGCGGTTTTCAAAGCCGCAGACATACAGCCGGTCGCGCGCCCGCGTCAGCGCCACATACAGCAGCCGGCGATGTTCCTTCAGCGCTTCCACTTCGGCCGCCGCCTTGGCGTTTTTCACAACATCGGGCGCGTCTGCATCGGGCAGGGGGAACAGCACATGGCCCTCGGCATAGAGCAGATGCCCCTTGCGGCTGGGCGGCTCGGGCAGCGAGGTGGTGTCGGGCAGGATCACGATGTCGGCTTCCAGTCCCTTGGCGCCGTGCACCGTCATCACCCGCACTTCGTTGCGCCCCCGATCCATGTCGCGCTTGATCTCGGTGCCGCCCCGTTCCACCCAGTCCAGAAACCCTTCCAGCGACGGTGAATGGCTGCGCTCATGGGTGAGGGTGAGGGACAGGAATTCCTCGATGGCGTCGGTGGATTCCGGCCCCAGCCGCGCCAGCAGCTTTTCCTTGCCGCCCAATGTCGTCAGCGCATGGGAATAGAATTCAAACGGCGGGGCATAGTCCGCCCGCTCCAGCATCTGCGACAGGAATTGATGTGCCGCGGCAAAATCCGCCTGCCGCGCCACCAGCGCCCGCCACAGGTCGCCCTTGCGCTGATACGCCAGTGCGAACAGCGCTTCTTCGCTCAGCCCGCACAGGGGCGAGCGCAGCAGCGCCGCCAGGGTAAGGTCGTCCTCGCGTTGGAGCACAAAGCGTCCCAGCGCGATCAGGTCCATCGCCGCGATCTGTTCGGTCAGCCGTACCCGGTCGGCCCCCGCCACCGGCACACGGCGAAGCTTGAGCTGGCGAATGACTTCGCTGCCGAACGGCTCGCGTCGCGGCAGCAAAATCATGATGTCGCGCGGCTGGATCGGTTCCTCGTGATCCGGCAGCCGCGCGCCGCTGTTCAGCCAGCGCGCAATGTGATCCGCCACCTGACGCGCCAGCCGCGCCACCGGGCTTTCCGCCTGTGTCGCATCCACCGGCATGTAGGGGTCTATCTCCTCCACCGGGTCCGGTTTCAGCGCCGGCCAGAATTCGATTCCACCCTTTGCCGTCGCGCGATGCGCCTGGTGCTGGATTTCCGCACCGCTGAAGGTCAACCCTGCGCGCGCCGCTTCATCGCCAAACACCTTGTCCACGAAACTCAAAATTTCCGGCGCCGAGCGGCGCGAAGTGATCAGCGGCTGGTCTATGAAAGGGTGCTCCGCTCCCGCCGCAAGATCGGCAAAATGACGGCGGTTTCGGTCGAACTGGCTGGGATCGGCCCCCTGGAAGCTGAAGATGGACTGTTTCTCGTCGCCCACCGCAAAGACGGTGCGAAGCGCGCGATCGCGCCCCTTGCCCGCAAAGAATTCCGCCGTCAGCGCCTGCACGATTTCCCACTGCTCGGGGCTGGTGTCCTGCGCCTCGTCGATCAGCACATGATCGATGCCGCCATCCAGCTTGTAGAGCACCCACGCCGCCGCGCTGCGATCCTTCAACAGGTTGCGCGTTTCCACGATCAGATCGTCATAATCCAGCACGCCGCGCAGCTGCTTGGCACTCGCATAGTCCTGCCGCATCGCATTCACCAGGGTCAGCGCCGCTTCCGTCAGGTCGGCGGCGCGGGCGCGCTTGCGCCGCTCCGCCGCCTCGCAGAAGCGGTCCTGCAAGCCCGTCAGGAACGCCAACAGGTCCGGCCGCGAATCCGCCAGCTTCTTGGTGGCAATCAGCTTACGCCGCTCGCCCTTGTCCGTGACCAGGAAGCGTCCGATCTGCCCGAAACTGTCCGGCGTCGTCAGGAACGGCGCCAGCCGCGACGCCGCCTTCAGATCATTGGCCGATCCGCCGCCCAGCCAGCCATGGACCTCCCGCAAGGTCTCGATATCGCGCGCCAGATCAGAACAAAATGTCCCGGCGATCCCGGCGACCGTGTCGTCCTCCGCCAATTGATGCCCGGCGCGAATGGCGGCGCGGAAATCGCCGCCGGCAAAGAACCGGTCCAGCTTGCGCCGGTCGCCCGCCAGCGCCGCATCCAGGATACGCGACAGGGTGGCTTCGCTGGTCTCCGTCACCAGCAGCGCCGCTGCCGTCGCCAGCCGCGCATCGCCCGACCCGGCGCGTTCCAGCACATGCTGGCGTGCTTCGCCGATCATCTCGCGTGCCGACTGGTCGTCCAGAACTTCAAAGGCGGGCGGTATCTTCGCCTCGATGGGAAAGCGCGACAGCACCACCTGGCAAAAGGCATGCAGTGTGAGAATCTTCAGTCCGCCCGGCGTTTCCAATGCGCCCGCGAACAACCGCCGCGCCTTTTTCAGATCGCCATGGCCATCGCCGCCGATGCCGGCGATGCGGGTGCGCAAGTCTTCGTCGGGCAGCATCGCCCATTCGCCCAGCTGGCGGAACAGGCGCTCCTGCATCTCCGCTGCCGCCGCCTTGGTGAAGGTCAGGCACAGGATGCGTTCCGGCTTGGCACCTGCCAGCAACAGCCGCGCCACGCGGTTGGCCAGCGTATAGGTCTTGCCCGCCCCGGCATTGGCCGCAACCCAGGCCGAAACGTCCGGGTCCGACGCGGTCATGGAAGCGTCGCGCTTCATGTTTCCTCCGCCGTGGCCGACCATTCGCGCACCCGCGCCAGATGGTCATAGTCGCCGACACTGTCGGTGCTGAAGGGCTGCACCCGCGAAAAATAGGGCGTGGCGGCATCATCGAAGAAGGCGATCCGCTGCAACAGCTTTTCCACGGCTTCGCCCGCCAGCGCCGCACCGCCCTCGATTGGGTGCGGCGCGCGCGCCTTTTCCTCGCTGGCCAGGCTCAGATAGATCAGCGCGCCGGCCACGCGCGCGCCAAGGCCTGCAAAACCGTCCTTCGCCAGCATGGCGGCTTCCAGCGGCAGCTGCGGCGACAGCAATTGCTCCACCTGCTTCTTGCTGGGCACCGCGCCGCTCTTGTAATCGAGAATTTCGGCCGAACCATCCCGCATGATGTCGATCCGGTCCGCGACTCCGCGCAGTTCGAAGTCGCCGCCCGGCCCCGTCAGAACCATCTTTCCGGCAATTTCCAGGTGCGAACTGACAATGCCGGCGCGGCGTCCGCGCTCATAAGCGATGAAGCCGCGCGCCGCAGCCAGAAAGCGTGGCCGCCACAAGGCCAGCGCAGCCTTGGGAATGCCGGCATCCGCGAATACCGCGTCGGCGATGTATGCCAGCTTCAGCGCAGCATCGTCCGGCAGGGGGCCGGGAAATTTCGCCACGAACAGTTCCAGCGCCTTGTGCAACGCGGTGCCACGCTCCAGCGGCCCCACCGCTTCATCCAGTGTATCCAGCGGCCGCAGCTTCAGGACATGCTTAGCATAAATGGCATAGGGATCGCGCAGCCAGGTCTCGATCTCGGTCACCGACAATCGCCGGGGCCGCGCGTCTACCGGCGGCTTTGGCGCGGGCCTTGTCAGTCGCGCCCCTTGCGGCACGGCCATCATCTCGGCCGCGATGGCTGCGAAATCCGGCTGCGGCGGAATAACCCGCTCCAGCCTGCGCTGTTCCTTGGCCAGCGTCGGATCAAGTCCCAGCACCAATTGTTCCAGCCGCTGCAGCCAGCGCGACGCGATGGTGGGCGCGCCATCGGATTTCAGCGCGCGGGTCAACAACACCTGCGGTCCCGCCGCCAGCATGGCAAAGTCATGCGCCGACAGACCGATGCTGCGTTCTGGCTGTTCCAATCCCAGCGACGCGCGCATCGGGCGCGAGAACCACGGATCAGTGCCCGCGCCCTGTGGCCAGACACCTTCGTTCAGTCCCCCCAGCACCGTCAGGTCGAAATGCTGCAGCCGTGCTTCCAACGGTCCCAGGATAAACAGGCGCGGATGCCGCCCGAAGCTGCCGCGCACCGGCGCCTTCATTGCGAGGCTGCGAAACAGCGACGCATAAGAGCCAGTCTCGATGGGTGGCAGGCCCGATGCCGCCAGTTGCAGCCCGGCGATCAGCGCCGACGCTGCTTCCCCGTCCTCTTCGGACCACAAGGCGCAGTTTTCGAGAACATCGCAGGCCAGCGCCTGCGCCGCCGTGACATGGGCTTCCACCAGCGTCTTCAGGTCCGCATCGTCCTGCGCGAAAAGCCTTTCCAGCGGCGACAGGATGCCCGCGATCTGTTCCCACCATTGCGCCAGTTCGGCCAGTGCCGCGGCTGGCGGCGGCACGCGCGCCGTCCCGGCCTTGGTGATGGTCTGGCGAATGCCTGCCAGCCCCGCGTCCGGGCGCGGGCCGCGCAGGCACCACCGGTCCAGTTCGCGCGCGTGGCTGCGAAACGCGGCGCTGTCCTGCCCCAGATTCGCAAACGGATGTTTCAGCAGTGCCAGCAGCGGCACCGGCGCAAAGCGTGCTTGCGCCGCCTCTGCCACCAGGCACAGGAACGTGCCAGCCGCCGTGTGCGCCAGCGGGCGGCCGGCAGAATCGTCGATCGTCACGCCCCAGCGCGACATCTCCGCCGCCACCCGCCGTGCCAGATTGCGATCCGGCGTCACCAGTGCGGCGGTGCGGTCCGGCGTTTCCAGTGCTTCACGCAACGCCAGCGCGATCGCCAGCGCCTCCTGCGCCGGATCGGCGGCTGCCACCAGTGCGATATTCTTCAGGCCGTCCCGAATTTCGCCGCCGCCGCTCTTGACCAGCGCGCGCCAGGCATCGGTGGTGGGGGCAGGGCGCAGGCTTTCGCGCAGCAAGGTTTCGCGCGACGCATTCACCGGTGTCTCGAACCAGTCGCGCACATCAACGCGGTCACAACCCACGGTCTGCAGCAACAGCTTCAGGCCAAATTGCGGATGGCCGGGATCCAGATTGTCCCAGCTCTCCGCATCCTGCGCGCGGTCCAGCCCCGGCAGCACCACCGCGCCCTGCGGCAGCCGCGCAATGGCGCCCAGCAACTGCGCCGTGGCCGGTATCGAGCCTGTCGAACCCGCCGCGATCACCAGCCCCGTCGGCGGCGAAGCCTCCAGCCGCCGCGCCAACGCATCCAGGGCCGCGTTGCGCCGCCGCTCCGGCGACATCAGACCTTCGTCCCGCAACACGCCCGGCCAATGATCATTCAGGATATCCAGGAAGCGGGTGACACCCTCCCAATGCTCGGCCAGTTCGCCCGGCAGCATGTCCTTCAAGGTGCCAAGATCGGCCCCTTGGCGTTCTACCTCGTCCATCACCTTGGCCAGGCTGTCGGCCAGCGCCGCCGCCTGCGCGAATGACAGCGTGCCGTCGCGGCCCTTGGCATCCCATTCGCGGATCAGCCGCGCCAGCAGCAACTGCCGGCGCAAGGGCGCGATGGCCGGCGCAAGTTCAAGGCCTTCGGAGGCTGCATCGAACAGCAGGTCATCTTCGTCGCTATCGCCCAGCGGCTTGAATTGCGGCAGCAGCGCCGCGCCACCCAGCACCTTCGCAAAGGCCTCGCCAAACCCGCGCGCCGCGCGCCGCGTCGGCAGATAGATGGTGGCTGACGACAGCGCCAGCGGATCGTCACCGGTGCGCGCCAGCAATCCCCGCGCCAGCGTCTCCGCGAAAGGCGCGCTGGCGGCAATGGTGAATACCGCGGGGGCCTTCACGCGTGCGCGGCGAGGGCGGCCTGCGCCTCGTCTCTGGCTTGCGGCGTGCCGACATGCAGCCACACACCGTCGAGCAGCGTGCCGAACAACCGCCCCTGCGCGATGGCGCGATCCCACATGATGTTGGTGGAGAACGGCCCCTGCGGCGCGCCGTCAAACAGGCGCGGATGCACGATCTGCGTTCCCAGATAGCCATAGGGCGGCGCGCTGCTGGTATTCGCGCGTGCCACCTGGCCGTCTGCCAGCCTTACGAAATCGCCGCTGCCATCATAGCCGATCGCCGTTGCCAGATCGGCCAGCAGCAGCAGCCCGTCCATCCTCGACGTATCCCACGCCGCCTGCATAGCCTGCAAAGCCGGCTCGCCTGTTTCAATCCAGATGGAATCCGAGTTGAGAATAAAAAACGGCGCATCGCCCAGCAGCGGCAGCGCCTTCACCACGCCGCCACCCGTATCCAGCAATTGCTCCGTCTCGTCGGAAAACAGGATCTCCGCATCGCGCCGCGCTTCCAGATGCGCCCGCAGCATCGCCGCCTTGTAATGCAGATTGACCACGATCCGCGTCACCCCAGCCGCCACCAGCCGGTCAATTGAATGATCGATCAGCGCCTTGCCCGCCACCGTCACCAGCGGCTTGGGCCGG
This sequence comes from Micropepsales bacterium, assembly GCA_038324265.1. Lineage (GTDB taxonomy): Bacteria > Pseudomonadota > Alphaproteobacteria > Micropepsales > Micropepsaceae > Rhizomicrobium. The sequence goes on from JBBQHU010000023.1 coordinate 32,945, forward strand.
TCATTGGTCAGGGGGCGCATGCGGCTGCCCAGCCCCGCGCCCATGATCATGGCGGCGCGCACCTGGGTCACGCGATCACCACGGCGCGCTTGCCGGGCGGGATCACCCGATCATACCAGGCGCGCAAGTCCGCCAGCGCGGGATGCGCCAGGTCACGTTCCAGGTAACCCCAGACGCGCGGCAAAAGCTCCAGATAGCGCGCCTTGCCGTCGCGCTTGTAGAGGCGGGCAAAGATGCCCACGATCTTGGCATTGCGCTGCGCCGCCATCACTGCCATCTCGTGGCGAAAGGCGGCCTCATCCACCGGCGTTCCCTGCGCCCGCATCGCGTCCAGATAATGAAGGGTGGCAGCTTCCGCGATCTCAGGACTCACATCGCGCCGCGCGTCTTCGGTCAGGGAGACCAGGTCATAGGCGGCACTCCCCGCCACCGCATCCTGGAAATCGATCAGACCTACCCGCGCCACGCCTTCGCGCTCGGGCAGCCACAACAGGTTCTGGGCGTGATAGTCGCGGTGCACGAACACCCGGCGACTTTCGCCGATGCCCGCCAGCGCGGCACGCCACAGCCCGCGATGCCCTGCGATTTCCTCCGCCGTCGCCGTCCGCCCCAGCGCCGATGGCAGAAACCATTCCGTCAGCAGGTCCGTTTCCGCAATCAGGGCGGCGCTGTCAAAATCGAACAGCGGCTTGTCGGGCGCCAGGGTCGCCGGCGCGTCATGGGCATGGATCGCCGCCAGCACATCCACCGCTGCCGCATACAGCGTGTGCTCATCGGCGCCGTCCGTCAGCACATCGGCAAACAGCGCATCGCCCAGGTCCTCCAGGATCACGAAACCCTGCGCGTGGTCGGCCGCATGAATTTCCGGCGCCGCCAGGCCATGCCTGCGCAGCCAGTCCGCCGCCGCCGCGAAACGGGCACAGTCCGCCCCCGCCAGCCGCGCCACGGCATTGTAGCCCAGCGCGCGCCGCGCGTCCTCGCTGGCGCCTGGCGGTGCGGTCGGTGTTTCCGCACCCTGCGGCTGGTCCATCAGCATCGCCTTGCGCCCGCCCATCGCCAGCCGCGCATAGCGCCGTGTCGAGGCATCACCCGGCAACGGCGTCACGTCCGCTTCGCCCCAGCCGGAATGTTCCAGAAAATTCTTCATCGCGCTTTGGCGATCAGACATGCAGTACACTTTCCCACCGGCCCGGCCCGGTCAGCCGCGCCTGCCGCACGCCCTCGGTCAGCGCCAGCCGCACATGCAACGCGTCCGGCGGCAATGCCTCGGGTGCGCGCTCGGGCCATTCCACCAGCGCCGCCCCGTCCAGCAGCGCGTCCTCGAACCCCAGCTCGCGCATCTCGCGCGCGCTCTTGATGCGATAAAGATCGTAATGGCTCACCGCCAGCCTGGCCGTGTCATAGCTTTGCACAATCGTGAAGCTGGGGCTGGGCACATCTTCCGTCACCCCCAGGGCCCGCAGGATGGCGCGTGCCAAGGTGGTCTTGCCGGCCCCCAGGTCACCCCACAGCGCGACGCAATCGCCGGCGCCCAACCCACCCGCAATGCCCGCGCCCAGCCTTGCGGTGGCGTCCAGGTCGGGCAGTGCAAAGCTCTGCCGGAAAGTCTCTGATATTTCGGCCATATCCATCGCTTTTAGCCCGACTGGGGGGTACCGCAAAGGGGCTGGTTGTCCCCTGTCCACCGCTATGGTAACCCCCGCGCCGCGCACAGGAATTTGCCTCCTCATGTCCGAAAACATTGTCATCATCGGTGCCGGCCAGGCCGGCTGCCAGGCCGTCGAGTCGCTGCGCAAGGAAGGCTATACCGGCCCCATCACCATGGTGGGCGACGAGGCCTATCCGCCCTATCAGCGCCCGCCCTTGTCCAAGGCCTATCTGCTGGGCACTTTCGAACGCCCGCGCCTGTTCCTCAAGGCCGACAATTATTATGCAGAAAATGGCTGCGAGCTGATTCTGAACACCAGCGCCAAGGCCATCCATCGTGCCGAGCGCATCGTGGAGCTGAATGACGGCCGCAAGCTGCCCTATGACAAGCTGCTGCTGGCGACCGGCGCGCGCGTCCGCAAGCTGAAATGCCCCGGCGCCGACCTGCCGGGCATCCATTACCTCAAGACCATCGCCGATGTGGACGGGCTGCAGTCCGTCTTCCAGTCCGGCAAGCGCATCGCCGTCGTCGGCGGCGGCTATATCGGGCTCGAAGTCGCCGCCGTCGGCGCCAAGCGCGGGCTGGACGTGACGGTGTTCGAGGCGATGGACCGCCTGATGGCGCGCGCGGTGTCGCCGCAGCTTTCCGCCTTCTATGCCGACGAACACGCAAAGGCCGGCGTGAAGCTGATGTTGAACACCGGCGTCGAGGCTTTTGGCGGCGACGGCAAGGTCCAATGGGTTCGCGCCGGCGGCCAGACTCATGAAGCCGATATCGTGCTGGTGGGCATCGGCGTGATCCCCTGCGAAGATCTGGCGCGCGACGCCGGTCTGGCCTGCCAGGACGGCATCGTGGTGGACCAGAACGCCATGACGGGCGACCCCCATGTCTGGGCGGCAGGCGACTGCACCCGCCATGTCGGGCGCGAAGGCCACGAGATCCGGCTGGAATGCGTGCAGAACGCCATCGACCAGGCCAAGCATGCCGCCCTTGCCATGACCGGCAAGCACAAGACCTACAGCGAAGTGCCATGGTTCTGGTCCGACCAGTATGACCTCAAGCTCCAGATCGCAGGCCTTGCACGCCCGACCGACACGCTGGTGCTGCGCGGCGATCTCGCCAACCGCAAGTTCGCTGTCTTCCACCTGCGCGACGGCAAGGTGGCAGCGGTGGAGGCGGTGAACGCCGCGCCGGAATACATGATCGGCAAGAAGCTGGTGGCCGAAGGCAAGCCGGTGGACGCGGAAAAACTCGCCGACACCACCATTCCCATGAAGACGCTGGGCTGATGGCGCCGAAATACCGCGTCACCTTCATCGAGGACAGCGGCAAGGAACACCCTGTCGAGGTGGCAGAAGGCTGGTCGCTGATGGAAGGCGCAGTTAAACACCTGGTCCCCGGCATCGATGCCGATTGCGGCGGTGCCTGCGCCTGCGCCACCTGCCAGGTCTATGTCGCGCCGGAGTGGATGGCCAAGCTGCCGCCCAAAAGCGACATGGAAGAAACCATGCTGGATTTCGCGCCGGACGTGACGTCCGAAAGCCGCCTGTCCTGCCAGTTGCGCATGACGGCAGCGCTGGACGGCATCGTCCTCAAGCTGCCCCGTTCACAGCACTAAAGATACGCCGTC
>JBBQHU010000024.1:0-36149 GCA_038324265.1 Micropepsales bacterium
ACTTGATAAAACGCAATGGCATCTGCGGTGACTGTGGCATTGTCGCGGGTGATGACAACCTGGCTTGGAATGTCGAGAACCTCTTCCATCACGGACAGCTTGCGGCCGATGCGATCCACGAACGGCACGATGATGCTGAGACCGGGGGTCAGCACCTTGGTGAAGCGACCGAAGCGCTCCACCGTCCATTCGCGGCCCTGCGGCACGGATTTGACGCCGGCAAAGACGACGATGACTGCCAGCACCACAAAGGCCAGTGCGAAAGTGTTAATGCCTGCAAGCAGCTCGTTCATATCCATCTCCCGGAGCCGGTTCTTTGCCGGACAGGTTCCATTCTACTCCAGAAAGTGGGAATTGCGGCATCGCCTGCAAGCCGAAAACGGAATGGGCGCTGTAAAAAAGCCTGATTTTTGGCGAAACTGCCGCCCACGGGGGCACTGATTCGCCGGGAGGCATCATGACAAACGTGAATCGCAAGAAATTCATCACCGGCCTGATGGCCTTTGGCGCCACGCCGGCGATGACGGGTACGCTGCTCAGCACCCTGCCGGCGCAGGCGGAAGACAGCCATTTCGCACAAGACGCCAAGTACACCGCCAACGAGATCACGCAGGCCGGTTCGGATTTTTTCGGCATCACCACCGAGGCCATGGCCAAGGGCGTGGAGCATGTGTTCGGCGACCTGGGCGAACCCGATGCCTATATCAAGGGCGATGAAGGCTCCGGCGCCTTCGTGGTGGGACTGCGCTATGGCTCGGGCTGGCTGATCCGCAAGAACCGCGATCCCAAGCAGGTCTACTGGCGCGGTCCGTCAGTGGGATTCGATGTTGGCGGAAACGCCTCCAAATGCTTCACGCTGGTTTATAACCTGCGCGAGGATCGCCGCCTGTTCCAGCGCTTCCCTGGCGTGGAAGGTACCTTCTATCTGGTGGCGGGTTTGGGCATCAATTACCAGCGCTCGGGCGGCGTCACCCTGGCCCCCATGCGCACCGGCGTCGGACTGCGCGCGGGCGTGAATGCGCAGTACCAGGTCTATACCGACAAGCGGGACTGGTTCCCGCTGTAAGCCGCAGGGGCACAGCTGTCATGGCCCGCGGGCCATGAAAACTGATCAAATCCGGCCTTAAGCCGTCGCTTCTGTCGTTTTGGTATCGGTGCTGCCGCCCACCGCGGGCATGTAGAGCAGCAACATCGCTGCGACATAGGTGGACGAGAAGGTGCCCACCACGATGCCGAACAGGATCGCGACCGAGAAGTTCAGCAGCACCGGGCCGCCGAACAGCAGCGGGATCACGGACATGGCCGTCGCCGCCGAAACCAGGGTGGTCCGGGTGGCGATCTGGTTGGTGCTGAGATTGATCATGTCCACCAGCGACATGCGCTTGTACTTGCGCCGGTTCTCGCGGATTCGGTCGAACACCACCACCGTGTCGTTGATCGAATAGCCTGCCAGAAGCAGCAGCGCAGCGACGGTGTTGATGTTGAAATCCAGGTGAAGCACCGAATAGAACCCGGCGGTGACGAAGACGTCATGGCCGGTGGCGATCAATGCGCCGACGCCATACTGCCATTCAAAGCGCACCGCGACATAGATCGAGATCATCGCCACCGCCAGGATGGTGGCCAGGATGCCGTCATTCAGCAATTCGCCCGACACCTTGGGCCCGACCACTTCGGTGCTGCGATACTGGAAGGCATCGCCAAACTTGGCCTTGATTTCGCGCACCACGGCCTGGTTGGCTTCGTTCTGGTTGGCGCCCACCTCGACCTTGCGGGGCTGGACGCGGATCATCGCGCAGCTGTTGATGGGCGTATTGCATTCGCCGCCGCCGAAATACTGGAGCTGGGATTCGGGGAATCCCAGGCTGTCTACGGCGGTGCGCATCTTGCCGATGTCGATGGTCTGGGCGGACTTTACTTCCATGGCGACACCGCCGGTGAAATCGATGCCCAGGTTGAAGCCGTGCCACAGGATGGAGACGACCGAGATCACGACCAGCAGGCCGTCGACCGCGAAGGCTAACCAGCGATATTTGACGAAATCGACGTTGGTCGTCTCGGGAATGAACCGCAGCAACGGCATGGTCGGGCTTGCCTCGCAAAAACGTGGCGAACCTACAGGGGGAGGCCTGCGCAAACAAGCACTTCGCCCGGCTGGCCGCTGCCGGCCGATCTGCTAGAGTTTCCTCATAAAAATAAGGAAACGCCATGCAAAAGACCCTGCTTTGCGGCCTGACGCTGCTGGCCTTATCGGCCCAGGGGGGCGCCTGGGCGCAGGACGCGGCCCTGCCCATGATCGTGCCCGTGATCGACAATGCCCGCGTGACGGTGCGCGACATCCATCTGGAGCCGGGCAAGCCGGGTCCGAAAATCGAACATGCGGGCGATTTCGTGGTGCTGTATTTCGATGGCGGGCGGGTGCGACGCGCCGACGGCAACATTATCGCGCACGCGCCCGGCGCAGCCGCGTTCGGACATGGCGCGGCGACGCGGGACACCGCGATCGGCAAGGCGCAGCGCGAGATCGTGGTGGAGCTGAAGGACGCGCCATCCAACACCGTGCCCAACACCAGCGGCCTGCCGCCCGGCTTCCCGCGCGAGGGCTCGAAACTGATCCTGGAGACGCCGCGGGTGCGGGTGTGGAATTACGCCTGGGTGCAGGGCAAGCCCACCGTCATGCATTTCCATGACACCGAGGTGGTGGTGGCCTATCGCGGCGATGGCGACATCCAGTCGACCAGCCCGGACGGCAAGGTCGCCGTCAGCCATCGCGCCACCGGCGACATTGTCTATAATCTCGCCAACCGCGCCCATTCGGAGGAACTGAAGACCGGCACTGCCAGCGGCATCATGCTGGAACTGAAATAAGCCGCACATAACAACAAGGGAGGAAATCATGTTTCGCAAACTTCTCGTGGCCGTCGCCTATCTTGCGGGCGCCGTGCCGTCTTTTGCCGCCACCGAGCTCGATCCCGCCCGCGCCATCGGTCTGATGCCGGACCAGATCCAGTGGGTGAAGGGCGAAGCCAGCGACAAGGCCTGGCCGGTCGGCAACGAAAAGACGCCCGGCGCCTGTATCGAGCTGATCCGCTGGCATCCGAACCATTTCAGTCACCCGCATTTCCACGAACATGCGCGCTATGCGGTGGTGCTGTCGGGGACCTGGTGGGTTTCCACCAGCGAGTTCTTTGATCCGGCGAAAACGGTGGGCTATCCCGCCGGTTCGGTGCTGACCGACCTGCCGGGCGGCATCCACTGGGACGGCGCCAAGCCGGAAACCGGCGATGCCACCATCGCCATCTTCATGGATTGCCCGCTGACGGCGGTGCAGGCCGAGAAGAAGCCTTAGCCCCTGCGGCCTTCGCTGGGTCGAGGCCCAGCTACGGCCACCTCCCCATGCGAGCGCTCTACGCGCGCGCCGGGGAAGAACGCGCTTCTGGCAGGAAGAATGTGATGGCGGCGGAGGCGAGAAGCGCCGCCGCCATCAGCAGATAGGACATGCCGGGATTGCCGGTGGCGCCGTTGAGCCAGCCCACTGCCAGGGCGCCGAAGAATGAGCCCAGCGCGCCCATGCTGTTGATCAGCGCAATGGCGCCACCTGCGACATTGGAAGGCAAGGTTTCCGCAAGGTACGCAAAGAAGGGACCATAGGGCGCGTACATCGCGGCGCCCGCGATCACCAGCAGCCCGAAGCTGATCCAGAAATGCGACGCGCCCAGCGCATAGGAGCCGTAGAAAGCCAGCGCCCCGATCGCCAGCGACGGCCACATGGCGATCTTGCGGCGGCCGCTGCGATCGGACCAGGCGGCGTTGAGGTATTCCACGACCAGCGCCGCAAGATAGGGCAGCGCGGACAGCCAGCCCAGTTCGACCATGCCCATGTTGCTGCCCTTGAGGATGGAAGGCAGCCAGATCACGAAGCCATACAGACCAAGGCTCCAAAGGAAATACTGCACGCACAAGGCGATGACGCGCGGACTGCGGAAGGCGGCGCCATAATTGCGCACCGGGGCGATGCCGCGCTGTTCATCGGCAAGCTTTTCTTCCAGGGCAACGCGGTCACCCTGCGAAAGCCATTTCGCGTCGGAGGGCCGGTCGGAGACCAGACGCCACCAGACAAAGGCCCAGATAATGGGCGGCAGGCCTTCCACGATGAACATCCAGCGCCAGCCCAGGCTGGAAGCAAGATAGCCCGAGATGACCGACATCCACAGCAGGGTGGCGGGATTACCCATCACCAGAATCGCATTGGCGCGGGCGCGCTCGCTGCGGGTGAACCAGCGCGCCTGCAGAATCAGCATGGCCGGCAGCACCGCGCTTTCCACCACGCCCAGCAGGAAGCGCGCGACATACAGAAGGCGGATGTCGCTGATGATTCCCATCGAGGCGGCCAGCAGGCCCCAGCCGATCAGGCCGGCAAAGATCAGCTTCTTGACGCTCTTGTTCTGGGCATAGACGGCGCCGGGGATCTGGAAGGCGAAATAGCCCAGGAAGAACAGCGCCCCCAACAGCGACGACTGGCTGGAGGATATGCGCAGATCGGCGGCCATGCCCGCGGCGGCGCCGAAGCTGAAATTGGCGCGATCGAGATAGGCCAGGCTGTAGGTGACGAAGATCACCGGCAGCAACAGGGTCCAGCGACGGTTCACGAAAACACCCCCATGGTTAATCGCGAGAAAAGCATGTCTCGCCGCCTGTATCAAACTGCGAATCTGCAACGCTATGAACACCATCGTTCAAATTGATTCAAAGTTTCCGCAAATTTGAATTAGACCATGTGGGTAACTCGCGATTTTCATCCTTACCAATTGCCTATCATCGTCGCCCTACGCATGGTTTGCGCACCTTTCCGTTAACGACGTGGCTGAGGTGGGTGATGGAAATCGATCCTGTGGTGCTTCTTGCGGAGGAACTCCGCGCCACTGAAGCCGCGCTTCATGCCGCAATCCAGCGTTATGAAAAGGACCATTCCCGCGAGAGCGGAGAAAAGGTCAACGGCCTGCTCAAAGCGATCAAGAGCCTTTACCGCGACCTGTTTGAAACCGCGCCGACCAGCGCAATGGGGGCGTCCGAACTGTTGCGCCTGGCAGCACAGCGGCTGCCCTTCTCAATGTCGCGCTACACCAACCATTTCCACGAAGTCGCCGACCGTCTGGGAGCAGGACGGCGAGACCATGCCGACCTGATCTGGCTGCGCGCCATGCGCTCTTCGCTGCGCCAAGGTCAGGGCGGCGACGAAGGCATACGGGCGTCCCCGTTGGTAGCGCTGGCGCTGGCGGGCGCCGCGCGGCCGGTGCTGGTGTTTCGCGCCACGGTGCCGCCACCGCGCGACGAGCCGATTCGCTTGCCCCGCCGGTAACCGTGATCTAGCCTGCGCCCACGCATAACAAATGTGGGGAACGCCATGTCGAAGATCGCTGCCGTGCTTGCTTTTACCTTGCTGGGCCTGGGCGCTGCATTTGCTGTCGATACCGCCCTGCTGGACCGTCATGTCGCCAACATGAAGTCCGGCAACATTGACGGCATCCTGGCCGACTATGCGCCGAACGCGGTGATCGTGACCCCGGCCGGGATGGTCAGCCCCAGCGGCGTATTCGTCGGCAAGGATTCCAGGAAGCTGTTCAGCGTGCTGGCCGCGCCCAAGAACCTGCCGGGCAACAAGACCATGGAAACCAAATATGAGAGCCTGGGGCCCGATACCACCAAGATGGCCTGGGTGCAGTTCAAGGGCACCAAGGACCAGGTGTCCGGCTATGACGTGTTCGTGGTGCGCGGCGGAAAGATCGCCTTCCAGACCGTGATCGTGGACGCGAAGAAGTAGGCTCGCGTCAGTCCAGGACCGTCCAGTCCTGAAAAGCCGCGGCCTGGCCATGCAGCCGGGCCGCGTCATCCAGCAGATTCCACACCACCGCATTGCGGATGTGAAAGCGCCGGCCGGTGGCTGATATGCGGATGCCGGAATAATCGTCAATGAATCCGTCCTGCGTCACCCGCGCCATCAGGCGGGCGCGCTCGTCGCGCAGGCCTGCTTCGGCCGACAGGCGGGACGGCATGGCAGCGAATGCCTGCGGGGACATTTCAAACAGATCCAGCGCCTGACGATTGCCGAAGAAAAAAATCGGATCGGGCTCGGTGCCATGGGCCACGATGACACGCGGGGCCAGCCACAGATTTTGCGCGACGTCGCCGCCATCCGTCACAAGCAGCCTGCCGGTCAATCGCGCAAAACTTTTCGCAATCAGAGCCAGTCGGTCGCCGGCATGTTCAAGCAGGACAAGCGGGATACCGGAGATCATATGGTTATCAGTCGTTAATATGCGCAAACGAAGTTTTAATTAAACCGATTTAAATTGATACCAAGCTGGACGACTCGTGCTGCCAGGAATGCCATGAAATTTATGCTGCAAACAGTCAAAGAATTTTTCCGCGACAGCCGCGGAAACATTGCCATGATGTTTGGTCTGGCGATGGTGCCCATCTGCATCGCAGCGGGCGCTGGCGTCGATTATACGCGAAGCGAAGTCGTGCGTCAGCAGATGGCGGATGCCCTGGATACCGCAACCCTGGCGGTTGGGTCGACCACGGGGCTGAACCAGAGCTCGGCACAGGCGCTGGCGCAGAAATACTTCACGGCCAATTATAACGGCGACATGACGAACGGCGTGCCCGTTATCACGATTACCAACTTTACCGCGACCGGCAGCGTGACCGCCACCGCCACCTATACTTTGCCCACCACCCTGCTCAAGGTGATAGGCCGCAATTCCGTCGCCATCAGCACGTCTTCGACCGTGGTGTGGGGCCAGAGCAAATTGTGGGTTTCGCTTGTGCTGGACAATTCCGGCTCCATGGCCCAGGGCGATTCCACCGGTTCAAAGATGGACGCATTGCAAAATGCCTCGCACCAGCTACTCACAATTCTGCAGGATGCCGCGACCAATGCCGGCGACGTGAAGGTTTCAATCGTGCCGTTCGACCGGTACGTCAATGTCGGCAAGTCCAACGTCAATGCCAGCTGGATAGACTGGACAGAGTGGGCGGCCGAGCCCGCCAACACCGGACTGAACGGCACCACCGACACCTTGGGCCCGGGTGAAACCTGCCCGTTCGCGACGATCAATGGCTGGGGGCAAATCCAGCAAATGAGCCCCTATGGCTATAATTGCGTCAACAGCGCAACCAACGGCGCCTCGTCCACCAGCACCATCCCTTCCAGTGGCTTGATCTGTCCGGGCACGGATTCGGGCGACTACAACACCTATCGCCGCTCGGTCTATTATAATGGCTGCTATACCAGCGCCGCCACCGGCAGCAAGAAGACTGTTTCCAGCGGCAACAGCGCAACCTGCAACGGCCACAGCGCCAGCAACTGCAGCTGTTCGGGCAACGGCAATGCCAAGAAATGCAAGGCCATCAATTACAAGCACACCTGGGTTCCGAACGCCCACTCGACCTGGGGTGGCTGCATCACGGACCGCGACAAGACCAACGAATATGACATCAGCAACACAGCGCCCAATTCGACGGCGAAGAACTTTCCAGCGGTAAACACGTCCAACTGCCTGGACTCTACCGTCACGCCGCTCAGCTATTCCTGGTCAACCCTGAGCAACCAGATCGACGCCATGGCGCCCAACGCATCCACCAACCAGGCGATCGGAATGGCGCATGGCTGGCAGACCCTGAGCAACAGCGACCCCTACAATCCCGGCGCGCTTCCCACCAACACTACGCGTTACATCATCATCCTGTCGGACGGCCTGAACACGCAGGATCACTGGTGGGGCAACGGCCATTCCGAAGGCACGACCGAAGACGGGTACATTGACGATCGCATGGACAAGACATGCTCCGCTGCAAAGGCGGACGGTATCGTGGTCTATTCCATCTTCCTGCACATCGGTTCTAGCGGCAACTCCGCACCCCTGCAGAACTGCGCCAGCGATTCCACCAAGTATTTCAATCTCACCACGACCAGCGCGGTGGTCACCACCTTCAACCAGATCGCCCAGCAGATCACCAATGTACGCGTCAGTCGCTGATCGTTCGAAAGGAGAAATACATGACACAGAAAAACTGGAAATTGGCGGCCTGGCTGATACCTGCCGCAACCCTGTCGGCCCTGGCAGGCGCCATGGCCAGCCTGTTGCCGTTCGCCGACCTGCTGTTGCGCCTGGCCGCGATCATGACAGTGGCACTTGCTGCCAACTGCGCGCTCTTCTGGATGGCCGACGGCCAGAGCCGGGAAATGCTTCGCAAATCCTTCCGGACGACGCGCAAATTCCTGCACCTGGACCTGCCGGCCAAAGAAGAAAACAACACCGCAGCGCGCGCGCGCTGACGAACGAGCCTTACGGCTTGAGTTGCCTGCGGAACGTCAGCAATTCCTTGCGGCGCGCGGCGGACACCTTGGGGTAGGCCAGCTTCAGATCTTCCAGGGTATCGAGAACGATCTGTGACACGATCAGCCGGGCATTTTCCTTGTCGTCCGCGGGCACGATATGCCACGGCGAATTTTTGGTGCTCGTCGCGCTGATACAGTCCTCGTAGGCTGACATGTACGCATCCCAGAAGCCGCGTTCGGTTATGTCGCCGGAGCTGAATTTCCAGTTTTTCTCTGGCTGGTCGATACGCGCCAGGAAGCGCTTGCACTGCTCTTCCTTGGAGAGATGCAGGAAGAACTTGACGATGCGCGTTCCGTTGGCATGGAGATGCTTTTCCAAATCCACGATCGAACGGTAGCGGTCCTGCCAGACCTTTTTGTCATCAACCAATGCGTCGGGAATGCCTTCGCTGCGGAAAATCTCCGGGTGCACGCGCACGATCAGGACTTCTTCGTAGTAGGAGCGATTGAAAATTCCGATCTTGCCGCGGGCCGGCAGTTCGCGCGTGGTACGCCACAGGAAGTCGTGGTCCAGTTCGGCCGCGCTGGGATGCTTGAAGCTGATCACCTGACAGCCCTGCGGATTGACGCCGGACATGACATGCTTGATGGCCCCGTCCTTGCCCGCCGCGTCCATCGCCTGAAAAATCAGCAGGATGGCCTGGCGATTGTCGGCATACAGCATCTGCTGCTGTGCGTTGAGCTCCTCGACATGGTCTTCGAGGATTTTTTTATACTGGCTCTTGGACTTGTAGACCGGGTCGACAAGGGTCGGCCACTTCCTGAGATTGACCTTGTCGCCCTCGGCCACACGGAAATCCTGGGTGCGAATTTTCATTTTGGTCCTTTCCCGGTCCTGTCCGGCGGGCCGCCTGTTCAGCAGCCATGGAGTTCCTGACCATAACGCATTGGCGCCCACTTTAGAGTCGGCGATGAAATCTCCGCTGGGGGGGCCGCGCCGAAAAGCCAAAGATAATCAATGTCGATTTTTGGCCCTGGTGCCCCCAACGAGAATCGAACTCGTGTTTCAGCCTTGAGAGGGCCGCGTCCTGACCGCTAGACGATGGGGGCCAGCGAGAGGGGGCTTATAGCGGGTGGGCGGAGGAACCTGCAAGTTCCGCCACGACGCCGCGAAATCGGGACCGGAACGCACGGGTCCCTCAGGTGTTAGCGGTATGAAATCCAACAGAAAACCAGAACCATGCCCCGTTATTACTTTCACGTCCGAGAAGGCAGCCAGATCAGCCGCGACGCCGAGGGGCAGGAGCTTGCCAATGCCGAGGCCGCGCGGAGTGAAGCGATTTCTGCCAGCCGCGAAATCCTGGGCGAAAAGCTTTTGCATGGCGGGTCGCTGAACCACCGCAGTATCGAAATCATGGATGACAGCGGGCATATCGTGGATGTTGTGAGCTCCAATGACGTCCTGTTCAAGAAGGGCGAGTATCGCACCTTTACGGACGACGTCACTCAGTCTGCACCGGTATCGCAACCGAGAAATACCCCGTCGCGATAGACGAAGGCATTCAGCTCGGCGCCGTTGGCAATCAGCCACAGAAAGCCTTCCTGCTGCGCGCCCGCCAGATCGAAGGCCGAGGGCTGTGCGGCACCGCCGGGATGGGAATGATAGCAGCCGATGACGGCATGGCCGCCGGCGCGGGCAGCGCGCTGCGCGTCGAAATGATCCTGGGGTGCTATTTCAAAACGGTCGGTCCGTGCTGCCGCGTTTTGCGCTGGATGCATGGCGGTGATGCGCAGTGCATCACGCTCCATCTTGCCTATCAGCAGACCGCAGCATTCCCGGGGAGCGGCTTCGCAAGCCAGCTTCTGGATTTGCGCGCGCAGGGGGTGAGCGAGCAGGATGCGCATCAATGCGTCTTGACTTGCGCCGTCAGCTTTCCGGTGTCGAGGTCGATGATCTCCACCTCCCCGCCCGCAGCGGTGGACACGTGCAGCACCAGCTTGCCGGAGTCGGTAGAGGCGGACAGAATGCGCGAGCCCGGCGCCAAGGTGATCACGGCTGCGGCGGACGGGGTGGCGACTGGCGCCGCAGGGGCAGCCTTCTCGGCCCGGGCCGCCATCAGGACGCGGGACTGGCGCACAAAGCCCCAGATGACCCCCAAAAGAGCCAGCACGAACAGCGTGCTCATGATAATGACGATGACCCAGGCACCCCGCCGGCTCGTTGCCGCCGGTTTTTCAGAAGGCGTCATGTCGGACATAGAAATTTCCTCGGATCAACGCATGGCGGTCGCAGATGACGCGCATGCGGGCTGGCGGCTGGACCGTTTCCTGGCGGTCGCCCTGCCCGATTTTTCCCGCGCCCGGCTGCAGCAACTGCTGCAGGGTGGCGCGGTCGCATCGGGCGCGCGGACGATAAAAGACGCGAACCACCGGGTCAAACCGGGCGACAGCTTCACCGTGACGGTGCCGCCGCCCGCGCCGGCGATTCCGCAGGGCCAGGATATCCCGCTGACGGTGATCTATGAGGACAAGGAACTCATTGTCATCGACAAGCCGGCGGGGCTGGTGGTGCATCCGGCGGCCGGCAATCCCGACGGCACCCTGGTCAACGCCCTGATCGGCCATTGCGGCGCAAGCATGCTCTCCATCGGCGGCGAGGCGCGGCCCGGCATCGTGCACCGGCTGGACAAGGATACCTCCGGACTTCTGGTGGCGGCGAAGACCGAAAAGGCCATGGCATCGCTGGCCAAGCAGTTCGCCAACCATACCATCGAGCGGGCCTATAACGCCGTGGTCTGGGGCGCGCCGCGCGATTCCAGCGGGCTGATCGAAAGCCAGATCGGCCGCAGCCCGTTCGACAGAAAGCGCATGGCGGTGCTGCGGTCTGGCGGCAAGACGGCCCGGACCCGCTATCAGGTACTGGAAAAATACGGGCCGGTTGAAAGGCCTTTTGCCAGCCTGATCGAATGCCGCCTGGAAACCGGGCGCACCCACCAGATCCGGGTGCACCTGACCCATCTGGGGCACCCCCTGATCGGTGACCCGGCCTATGGCCGCGCCCGCACCGCACCGCGCGGCAAAAGTGACGCGGAGACTGCGGCGTTTACAGCGGCAGCAGAGTTTTCGCGCCAGGCCCTGCACGCTTTTGTGCTGGGATTTCAGCATCCTAGCCTGCACAAGACCATGCGTTTTGAATCCCCCTGGCCGGAGGATTTCGCGCATCTTGTGAACGCCTTGCGGAACTTGAATAAGCCGTAAGCCAGCTTATCTCTTCGAGACTGTCGGGGTGTTCAGGCGTTACCTTTGAACGCGCCCAGAACAGGGGGACATAATGAGCAGAACTTATATGGATGGCCGCTCATGAGCGGCCGGGGTTTACCCGCCCTTTCGGGCGAAGCCGGTCTTTCGCGGTACCTGACCGAGATCCGCAAGTTTCCGCTTTTGACGCCGGAAGACGAATTCATGTTCGCCAAGCGCTGGCAGGAACATGAAGACCCGGAGGCCGCGCGCAAGCTGGTCACCAGCCATCTGCGCCTGGTTGCCAAGATCGCTATGGGCTATCGCGGCTATGGCCTGCCGGTTTCCGAAATCGTGTCGGAAGGCAATGTTGGTCTGATGCAGGCGGTCAAGCGCTTCGATCCCGACAAGGGCTTTCGTCTGGCGACCTATGCGATGTGGTGGATCCGCGCCTCGATCCAGGAATATGTGCTGCGCAGCTGGTCGATGGTGAAGATGGGCACCACTGCCGCCCAGAAGAAGCTTTTCTTCAACCTGCGCAAGGCCAAGAACAATATCGGCGCCATCGAGGAAGGCGACCTGACGCCTGAGCATGTCGCAACGCTGACGGACCAGCTTGGAGTCACCGCCACCGAATTGACGGAAATGAACCGGCGCCTGTCGGGCGGCGATGCCTCGCTGAATGCGCCGCTGCGCAGCGACGGGGAAAGCGAATGGCAGGACTGGCTGGCCGATGACACGGTGGACCAGGAAACCCGCCTGGCCGAGCGCGAGGAAATGGGCGACCGCCACGATCTGCTGGTGGGCGCGATGAAGGACCTGACCGACCGCGAGCGCGACATTCTGCAGGCCCGGCGCCTGCAGGATGAGCCGGCCACCCTGGAAGAGCTGTCCCAGAAATACGGCGTCAGCCGCGAACGTGTGCGCCAGATCGAGGTTCGCGCCTTCGAAAAGCTGCAGCAGGGCATGAAGGCCGCGATGCAGACTGCGGCGCTGCCCGCTCCGGCCTAGCTGCATAGCCAGCATGCGCGGACGACGGTTCCGCGATTGCAGGACCGCGATAGGCTTTCACCCTCGAAAGAGGGGGACGTCATGAAGCTCAAAATCTGGCAAGTCGATGCGTTTGCGGCCGCACCACTGGGCGGAAATCCGGCGGCGATTGTGCCGCTGGACCGCTGGCTGGATGCAGAGCTGATGCAGGCCATCGCGGCAGAGAACAATGTCGCGGAAACCGCCTTTTTCGTGAAAACCGGCGCTGGCACTTACGACCTGCGCTGGTTTGCGCCCGATCGCGAGGTAGATCTTTGCGGTCATGCCACCCTGGCCAGCGCCTGGGTGATCTTCAACGAGCTGGGGGGCGCGCTGAAGGAAGTGCGGTTCCAGACCCGTTCGGGTGAGCTGGTGGTGACGCGCGGGGATGCGGGCAATGTCATGTCGCTGCCGTCGGCGCCTTCGGAACCCTTCGCGCCGCCGGACGGCTTCGCGCAGGCGCTGGGCAAAAGCCTTGGCGCGGCCGCGCCCATTGAACTGCACATCAGCGCCAAGGGCGGCGTCGGCGCGCGTGCGCTGATCGCAGTGTGGGACACGCCGGATCAGATCAAGGCGCTCACCTTGGGCGCCGACCTGCAGGATGTGCTGATGCAGATTCAGTGCGGCTCGCTGCTGGCGACGGCGGCAGGCGGCGGTGCACCCTATGACATGGTCTCGCGGTTTTTCGCGCCCTATTACGGTGTGCCCGAAGACCCGGTTACGGGCTCGGCCCATTGTGCACTGACGCCCTTTTGGGCGAAGCGGCTGGGCAAGACGACGTTGAAGGCGCGCCAGGCGTCCAAGCGCGGCGGCGACCTGCTGTGCACAGATGCGGGCGAACGGGTGGTGATTGTTGGTGACTGCGCGCTGTACCTGACGGGCGAGATCGTAGTTTAGTTATTGGCGCGCCGGCTTGTCGGGCATGTTTCCCAAAGGCGCGTTTTCGGCATTGAGGCCTTCGCGGGTGTCGGCAACATCCACGATGCCTTCGTCGAACATGGCCAGGCCGTCTTCGAGGTAATCGCCCAACAGCGGCAGGCCGAGCAGATATTCACCGGCGCGGCGACCGTGCTCGCTTTTCGCGGTGGCGACCGCTTCCTTCCATTCGTCGATGTCGTAGGTGCCCCGGCCCAGCCAGGCGAGCGCCACCAGGCGCATGCGTTCATCGTCATTCAGGCCGCGAATCGCGCCCAGCAATTCTTCGCGCACGGGATCGTCGCCATTGTCTTCCAGCACATCGATATTGCCGTCATCGGTCGGGTTGGAACCTTCGTCGGGATCGCTGTCGCCTTCCTTCACGTCATATTCGCGCGCCTTGAGGATGATGAACGAAACCTTGTCCAGCGGCAGGTTCAGCGCGGGCGTGGCGGTCTGGCGTGCATTGGCGGCGACGGGGGCGGAAGTCATGGGAGTCCCTGCTTTTTTGCTCGTGAGGGAAACGCGCCACCCAGGCGCAATGTTCCAGTACAAATTCGTGCATTGACGCAGCTGCGGCATCTGCCTATATCGGCGGCGGGCCACACCTCCCCAACGAGGTGCTATCATTCTGGAAGGAATGAACCGCTATGACTGACGTTGCCAATCAAATTGCCAAGCCGGCTGTGCGTCCCGCGCGGCCTTTTTTTTCCTCCGGACCTTGTGCCAAAAGGCCGGGCTGGACCCCCGAAGCCCTCAAAGACGCGCTGGTGGGCCGCTCCCATCGCTCCAAGCCCGGCAAGGCGAAGCTGAAGGGCGCGATTGACCGCACCAAGACGCTGCTGGGCATTCCCGAAGATTATCGCTGTGGCATCGTTCCGGCATCGGATACCGGCGCCGTGGAAATGGCGCTGTGGTCGCTGCTGGGCCTGCGCCCCGTCGATCTGTTCGCCTGGGAAAGCTTTTCCGAAGACTGGGTCACCGACACGGTGAAGCAGTTGAAGCTGAAGGACACGCGCGTCTTCAAGGCGCCGTACGGCCAGCTTCCCGACCTGACGCAATATGATCCCTCCCATGACGCAGTGTTCGTCTGGAACGGCACTACCAGCGGCGTGAAAGTGCATGACGGCGACTGGATTCCTGCGGACCGTGAAGGCCTGACCATCTGCGACGCCACCAGCGCCGCATTCGCCATGGACCTGCCCTGGGACAAGCTGGATGTGGTGACTTTCAGCTGGCAGAAGGCGCTTGGCGGCGAGACCGCGCATGGCATGCTGGTTCTCAGCCCCCGCGCCGTGGCGCGGCTGGAGAGCTACACACCGCCCTGGCCGATGCCCAAGATTTTCCGCATGACCCAATCGAAAGATAAGGGCGGCAAGATCGTGGAAGGCATATTCCAGGGCGAGACCATCAACACGCCGTCCATGGTGGCGGTGGAAGACTATCTCGATGCCCTGACCTGGGCGGAAAGCGTGGGCGGGCTGAACGGCCTGATCAAACGCGCCAACGACAATCTGCATGTGCTGGAAAAATGGACCACCGTGTGCGGCTGGGCCGGCTTCCTGGCCGAAACACCGGCCATCCGGTCCAACACCAGCGTCTGCATCGCCGTCATCGATCCTGCCTTCACCGCGCTGCCGGACGACGCAAAGCAGGACAAGCTGAAGAAGCTGGTGTCGCTGCTGGACACGGAAGGCGTGGCGCTGGACATCGCCGGTTACCGCGCGGCGCCGCCGGGACTTCGCATCTGGTGCGGCGCGACGGTCGAAAAGGCCGACCTGGAAGCGCTGACGCCCTGGCTGGACTGGGCCTGGGCGCAGGTCAAAGACCAATAACATCGGTCACCAACAGAGAGAGTTTTCCCATGCCGTTCCAACCCGAGAACGATATCGAGGCCGCGTTGCTGCATGCGGTGAAGTCACCCGATGCTGTCACCGAGCTGTATCGCGCGATGCTGAGCAGCGATCTTCTGGTGCTGGGCACGATTGCCGGGCAGGAAGACTCCACCCAGAAAGTCAGCCTGGAGCCGGGCGGCAAGCTGCAACTGGAAGTGGGCGAGAAGAATGGCGAGAAATTCCTGCCGCTCTTCACGTCCCTCACCCGCATGCAAGCCTATCTGAACAAGCCCGGAAAATATCTGGCCGCCAATGGTCGCGCTTTGCTGGACCTGACGCGCGGCGCGCCGGTGACGCTCAATCCGGGTTCCGAACATGCCCGCGATTTCTCGCCGGAGGAGATCGGCCGCATTCTGGATAACCCGATCCCGCCGCGTCGCCCCAAGGTCAAACTGGGCATCGATGTCTATCCGCCTGGCATGGTCGAGGTGCTGACCGCGCTGTTCGCCAAGGATCCCGGCGTGATCGCCGCCTGGATAATCGGCGTGGACTTCGTCGATCGCCCCGGCACGGCTGTTCCGCTGGTCGGAATCGAGTCGTCCGGCGACATGGCCGCGCTGGTCAGTGAAATTGAACAGGCCGCCAAGACCGCCCTGCCCGACCTGGAATTCGACCTGCAGCGCGTGGACCGCGCCAACCCCAGCGGCATGGCTGACGTCATGCTGAAAATCCCGCCCTTCTACGAACGCGGCCAGCCCGCCCCCAAGCTCAATTAAAGGAACTGCCCCATGCCCAAGGTCCTGATTGCCGACAAGCTGTCGCCCGCCGCCGTTGCCATCTTCAAGGAGCGCGGCGTCGAGGCCGATGTGAAAACCGGCCTGACGAAGGAAGAACTGCTCAAGATCGTTGACCAGTATGACGGCATCGCCATCCGTTCGGCGACCAAGCTGACCGCCGATGTGATCAAGGCGGCAAAAAACCTCAAGGTGGTCGGCCGCGCCGGCATCGGCGTGGACAATGTCGATATTCCCGCCGCCACCGGCGCCGGCGTGATCGTGATGAACACGCCGTTCGGAAATTCCATAACCACGGCGGAACATGCCATTTCCCTAATGCTGGCGCTGGCCCGCGAACTACCTGCCGCCAACGCCTCGACCCAGGCCGGAAAGTGGGAAAAGAACCGTTTCATGGGCGTGGAAATCACCGGCAAGGTGCTGGGACTGATCGGCGCGGGCAATATCGGCGGCATCGTCGCCGACCGCGCCAAGGGCCTGAAGATGCGGGTCATCGCCTATGACCCCTTCCTGTCGCAGGACCGCGCCAACGACCTGGGCGTGGAGAAGGTGGAGCTGGACGATCTGCTGGCGCGCGCCGACTTCATCACCCTGCATGTGCCGATGACGGCGGAGACCAAGAACATCCTTTCCGCCGATGCCATCGCCAAGACCAAGAAGGGCGTGCGCATCATCAACTGCGCCCGCGGCGGACTGATTGATGAAGCGGCGCTGAAGGCGGCGTTGGACAGTGGCCATGTCGCCGGCGCCGCGCTGGACGTGTTTGAATCCGAACCCGCCAAGGAAAACATCCTGTTCGGCAACGAAAAGGTGATCGCCACGCCGCATCTTGGCGCCTCCACCAGCGAGGCCCAGGAAAATGTGGCATTGCAGGTGGCGGAGCAGATTTCCGATTTCCTGCTGACCGGCGCCATCACCAATGCGCTGAACATGCCGTCGATCTCGGCCAGCGAGGCACAGAAGGTTCGCCCGTGGATTTCGCTCGCCGAAAAGCTTGGCTCCTTCGCGGGCCAGCTGACCGGCGACAGCCTGACGGGCGTGGAGATCGTCTATGAGGGCACGCCATCCCTGCTCAACACCCGCGCGCTGACGCAGGCGGCGCTGGCGGGGCTGCTGCGCCCCATGCTGGCGGAAGTGAACATGGTCAATGCGCCGGTGGTGGCCAAGGAACGCGGCGTCAAGGTGAGCGAGACGCGCCGCGACGCGCAAGGCATCTATGAAGGCTATATCAAGATCGTGGTCAGCATGGCCGACGGCAGGGGCGGCGTTTCGACCCGCCGCGTGGCCGGCACGGTGTTCAGCGATGGCCGTCCGCGCCTGATCCAGATCAAGGACATCAACCTGGATGCCGAATTCGCGCCGCACATGTTCTATATCGTCAACGAAGACAAGCCGGGCTTCATCGGCAAGCTGGGCACCATGCTGGGGGATGCAGGCGTCAATATCGCCAACTTCACCCTGGGCCGCAGCGCCCCCGGACAGGACGCCATCGCCCTGATCGAAGTGGATGGTGCGGTGCCGGCGGCGGTCGCCGACGCCGTGGCCAAGCTGCCCATGGTCAAGCACGCCAAGCCGCTGGCGTTCTAGGAAAACACCGGCCCACCCTCCCCCGCCAGCGAAGCATGCGGCGGGGGAGGGGGCCGTAGCATCGCTTGCGGTGCGAAGGCCGGAGGGGGAAACCAATACAAAGACAAAGGGCGCCTCAGGCGCCTTTTGTCTTTGCGATCGCCTCGTGGTGGCGGATCACTTCCTTGACGATGAAGTTGAGGAATTTTTCCGCAAAGTCCGGGTCCAGCTTGGCCCGGGCGGCCAAGTCGCGCAGCCGCGCGATCTGGGCGGCCTCGCGGCCGGGATCGGCGGGCGGCAGGCCGTGGGTCGCCTTGAACTCGCCCACCGCCTGGGTGCACTTGAACCGCTCCGCCAGCAGATGGATCAGGGCAGTATCGATATTGTCGATGCTGTCGCGCAGGCTGAGCAGTTCGGGATGGGTCATTGCGGCTCTTTGGACCTCGGCACGATACGGGTGCCTGTTTACGACAAGCCGCCGATTGCGCCAAGCCGGGTTCCGTCCGGCCGTGGGCTGACTTTTAAGTAGGGCGGGAAAATGCTCTAAACACCGCTTCGCGGGTGCGGTCAAAACTTGCTGGATTGCCATGAAATTCATTGAAAGCATCGTTGCCGCTTGCTGCCGCGTACCCACGGCGGTGATCCTGTTGTGCCTGCTGATGGCCGTGGGGGCCGGCTGGTACATCCAGCAGAATTTCGCCATGAACACCGACAGCGAGCAGCTGATCAGCGCCAAGGTCGGCTGGCGCATGCGGCAGGCCCGCTTCGACGCCGCCTTCCCGCAGCAGACCAACCTGACCCTGGTGGTGATCGACGGCAAGACGCCAGAGCTGGCGGAATCTGCCGCCGCCCGGCTGACCGAAAAGCTTGAGGCCAATCCGAAGCTGTTCACCCATGTACGCCGTCCCGATGGCGGGGCCTTTTTCAACCAGAACGGCCTGCTGTTCCTGTCGCTGCGCGAAGTGAAGGACACCACCCAACAGCTGATCAAGGCGCAACCCTTCCTGGGCGGGCTGGCGAGCGATCCATCGCTGCGCGGGATCATGACCAATCTCGACACCGTGCTGCTGGGTGTCAGCGCCGGTCAGGCCAGGCTGGCAGACATCAACAATGCGCTGACGCGCTTTTCCGATGTGTTTGAGGCCGCGGCGCAGGGACGAACCGAATTCATGTCCTGGCGCTCGCTGATCACCGGCGCCGCGCCCCGGCAGGAGGAAATTCGCCGCTTCATCGAAGTGAAGCCGCGCCTGGATTTCAATGCGCTGGAACCGGGGTTGCAAGCCAGCGATGCCATTCGCGCCGCCGCCAGCCAGCTTCAGCTCACACCGGCGCATGGCGTGACGGTGCGCCTGACCGGCCCGGTGCCGCTGTCCGACGAGGAATTCGCCACTCTGGCGGATCGCGCCGGGCTGATGGTGGGCGCCATGATGGGCGGCGTGCTGCTGACGCTATGGCTGGCGCTGAAAAGCTTCAAGATCATTTTCGCCATCCTGGTCACACTATTTGTGGGACTGGCCATCACCATGGGCCTGGGGCTGATGTGGGTGGGGGTGTTCAACATCATCTCCATCGCCTTCATCGCGCTGTTTGTCGGGCTGGGGGTGGATTTCGGAATCCAGTTCGCGGTGCGCTATCGCAGCGAACGTCATCGCAACCATGACTTGTCGCAGTCGCTGGTGGCCACGGGTCATGGCGTAGGCATTCCGCTTGCGCTGGCGGCGGCGGCGACCGCAGCGGGCTTTTTCTCGTTCCTGCCCACCACCTATACCGGCGTGGCCGAACTGGGGAAGGTCGCCGGAATCGGCATGATCGTGGCCTTCGGCTTGTCCATCACCATGCTGCCCGCCCTGCTGATGCTGCTGAACCCGCCGGGCGAAGCCGAGGAGATCGGCTTCAAGGGCCTGGGACCGCTGGACGACTTCATGACCCGCAACCGCAAGCGGGTGATGTACGTGGCGGCGGCCGCGGGTGTGGTCTCGCTGGGGCTGATGTATTTCGTGCAGTTCGATTCCAATCCGCTGGATCTTCGCAGTCCCAAGGTGGAGTCAGTCTCCACCTTGTTCGACCTGATGAAGAATCCGCAGACCTCGCCCAACACCATCGACGTGCCGGCCTTTTCGCTGACCGAAGCCGACGCCATTGCCGGACGCATTGCGCAGGGTTCACTGGTGCAGCAGGCCATCACTTTGTCGAGCTTCGTGCCCGATCAGCAGACGCAAAAGCTGGCACTGATCGCCGACGCCAATTCGCTGCTGGACGCCACCATCAATCCCTTTGAAGTGATGGCGCCGCCCACCGACGCGCAGGTGACGGACGCCATGACCGCCACCGCCGCCAAGCTGCGCGCTGCTGCCGGATCGGCGCAGGACAAGCCCGCCACGGATGCCCGGCGCCTTGCCGCCGCACTGGATGCGGTGGTGAAGGCGGGAAAGCCGGCACTGGCGCGCGCGCGCGAGGCCTTTGAGCCCGGCCTCAAGACCATGCTGGGACAGGTATCGGACTCCTTGAAGGCGCAGGCCGTCAGCGTGGACGCCATGCCCGCCGAACTGAAATCTGACTGGATCGCCAAGAACGGCACCGCCCGCATCCAGGTCTTCCCGAAGGACACCACCAACGATCCCGCCGCCTTGTCGGCCTTCAGCGACCAGGTTCTGGCCGTGGCACCCAATGCGACGGGTGCGCCCATCTCCATCCGCGAATCCGGCAAGACCATCCTGGGGGCGTTCATCGAGGCGGGCATTCTATCCTTCATCGTCATCGTCATCCTGCTGGCGCTGGTGCTGCGCAGCTTCCATGACGTGATGATGACCCTGGCGCCGCTGGTGTTGACCTTCCTGCTGACTTTGGCGACCTGCGTCGTACTGGGGATGCGACTCAACTTCGCCAATGTGATCGCCCTGCCCCTCCTGCTGGGCATCGGGGTCGCCTTCAACATCTATTTCGTGGTGGCCTGGCGGCATGGCCAGCGTTGCTTCCTGGCGTCACCGCTGACCCGCGCGGTGATCTTTTCCGCCGCCACCACGGCATCGGGCTTCGGCACCCTGTGGCTGAGCATTCATCCGGGCACTGCCAGCATGGGCGAATTGCTGATGATCTCGCTGGGCTGGACCCTGATCACCACGCTGTTCCTGTCACCGGCGCTGTTGGGCGAGCCAACACACACGCTGAAGTTCAACGATCCGGAAGTTTGAGCGCGAGCGTCGCATTTCGCGCCGCGACCTTCAGCATCTGAAGATTTCTTCCCCGTTAGCGCACACAGGCGCGCACCAAAAGGGGGAAGGTGGCGCAGCGAAGTGTCGGTGAAGCCGACCTGAGCTGCGACGGGGGTTTAACTAACCCAAAGTCTGGTCCGCGACGGCATTGATGCGCTTGGCAAGGCCCTGCGGACCGCTGGATGCCAGGGTGGCGGCAAAGTCGGAACGCTTCTGGGCCATCTGGCTGATGCTGCCTTCCAGCAGCACGTCGGTAATCTTCCACTCCGGCCCGACCTGGTGCATGCGGTAGTTGAAGACATGGGTTTCGCCGCCCACCAGCTTGCTCTTCACATACTTGTCGCTGCCGCGGGCGATGGACGCCGGCTCGACGGGGAATTTCTCGCCGCCATAGGAATCGAAATTCTTGGCATAGCTGGCCACCGTCATGCGGGTGAAAGCATCGATCAGCGCCTTCTTGTCGGCCTCCGACATGGTTGCGAATGTCGGACCCACCGCGATGGCCGTCATGGCGGGAAGATCAAAGGCCTTTTCGATCGCGGGTTTGATCTTGTCATAGCGGCTCTTGGCGGTACCGCCGGATTTCATGGAGGCGATCAGGGCATCGTAAAAGCCCTGCACCTGCGCCACGGCCGGATCGGCAGACTTTTCTTGGGCCTGCGCGGATTGGAACGAAAGGGTCAGCGCGGCCGGGGCGGCGGCCAGCATCAGGGCCACGGAAATGGTCTTCAAAATGCGGGTCATTGGAAAGGAACTCCCTGTTCTGGGGTGTAACGCGCAACAGACAATTATGCCCCGTACAAGACGGCTATTTTCCGCCTTTTTGAGGGTGAGGCAGGATCAGCAAAAGGTCCAGTGGACCTTTTGCCCTGCCGAACGCCGCAGAGCCGCGCAGTCAAGCGCGGCGCGAGGCCGGTATCAGGCATCCCGGTCCAGAAGGAAGAAGGGCAGCGCCGACAGTTCCGGGGCCCGGGCGGCGTAGGGGCCCAGGGCCTCGACGGCGCGGCGGGCGCGCTTTTCGGCTTCGGCGCGGGCGCCGTCCAGTCCCAGCAGGGTTACCAGAGTCTGCTTTCCCATGTCGGCGTCCTTGCCCACGGCCTTGCCGGTCTTTTCGGCGGTGGAGGTCACGTCCAGCAGGTCGTCCGTGATCTGGAACACCACGCCCATATCCTCGGCATAGGCCTTCAGCCGGGCGCGGTCCTGCGCGGACGCTTCACCCAGGATGGGGCCGGCCTCGCAGGAAAATTCGAACAGCTGGCCGGTCTTGCGGCGCTGCAGGTCGATCACGTCTTCGACGCCGAAACTGCCCTCTTTGATAAAAGAAGGGGCCAGCATGTCGATGATCTGGCCGCCGATCATCCCGCTATGGCCCGACGCTTCGGCCAGGCGGGCGATCAGCGCGCAGCGCACATCGGCGGAAGGATGGGTGCGGGCGTCGGCCAGGATTTCGAAGCTGATGGTCAAAAGCGCATCACCCGCCAGCACCGCCGTCATCTCGCCAAAGGCGATATGGGTGGTGGGGCGGCCCCGGCGCAGGTCGTCATCGTCCATGCAGGGCAGGTCGTCATGCACGAGGCTGTAGGTGTGGAGCGCCTCGATCGCCGCGCCGACCCGCAGGGCGCGGGCGTCATCCACCCCGAACAGCCGGGCGGAATGCAGCACCAGGAAGGGCCGCAGCCGCTTGCCGCCGGCCATGATGGCGTAGCGCATCGCCTCCTGGACCCGGGCCTGGCGACCGGCCGGCTGGGGCAGGGCTGCGTCCAGGGCCGAATCGACCAGCTTGGCCGAGGCGGCGATGGCCTTGGGCAGTTCCGCCTTGGCCGCCGATATTTCGCTGTCTGACACGATAATTGCCCCGATGGGCCCGTCGGGGCCGGTTTGGAACCGCTTTTAGCCCTGAAACCCTGTTTCGTGCCAGCCCGAGATATGGGGGTTCCCGTGACATTTCGGCAGCCCTTCCCGGCGGACATGTTATCCATTCAGAAGAAGGGGTTGCGCCCCCTTGCCCGATGCACGAAAATGACCATGTTGCAGTGCCGAAGCGGTAGCGCTCGAGCGCCCAGAGCTTTTAAGGACCGATATGCGAGTGATCCTTGCCCAGCCGCGCGGCTTTTGTGCCGGCGTCGTGCGTGCCATCGATATCGTGGAAAAGGCCCTCGATAAGTATGGCGAGCCCGTCTATGTGCGCCACGAGATCGTGCACAACAAGCATGTCGTGGAATCGCTCAAGAGCAAGGGCGCGCGCTTTGTCGAAGAACTGGACGAAGTGCCCGAGGGCGCCGTCACCGTATTTTCCGCCCATGGCGTGCCGCAGTCGGTGGTGAAGACCGCGCAGGATCGCGGCCTGCCGGTGCTGGACGCCACCTGCCCGCTGGTGTCGAAGGTTCACAACCAGGGCAAGCGCTATGTCAGCCATGGCCGCACCCTGATCCTGATCGGTCATGCCGGTCATCCCGAAGTCGAAGGCACGATGGGCCAGGTCGGCGCACCGGTAACGCTGGTGCAGTCGGAAGCCGATGTGGACGTGCTGGAAATTCCCACCGACACGCCCGTCGCCTATATCACCCAGACCACGCTTTCGATCGATGACACCAAGGGCATCATCGTGGCGTTGAAGAAGCGCTTCACCGACATAGTCGGCCCGGAAACCAGCGACATCTGCTACGCCACCCAGAACCGCCAGACATCCGTTCGCGAACTGGCGAAGGTGGCGGACGTCATCCTGGTGGTGGGCGCGGCCAACAGCTCCAACTCCAACCGGCTGCGCGAGATCGGCATCGAGGAGGGCATCCCCTCCTATCTCATCAATGACGGCAGCGAGCTCAAGGCCGAATGGGTCAAGGGCAAAGGCGTGGTGGGTCTGACCGCCGGCGCCAGCGCGCCCGAAGAACTGGTGCGCCACGTGATCGAGGCGCTGAACGAAATCGAAGATGTCGATGTGGAACAGATGGACGGCAAGAAGGAACATATCGAGTTCCGCCTTCCCGCCGAATTGAGGGCTTAATCCGATGGGACTTCCGTTCAAGCAGGCCGCCAAGATCGGCTCGTATGTCATCAAGAAGGAACTGTCGGGCAAGAAGTACCCGCTGGTTCTGATGCTGGAGCCGCTGTTTCGCTGCAACCTGGCTTGTTCCGGCTGCGGCAAGATCGACTATCCGGATGAGATCCTGAACCAGCGCTTGTCCTATGATCAGTGCATGGAAGCGATTGATGAATGCGGCGCGCCCGCCGTTTCCATCGCCGGCGGCGAGCCCCTGCTTCACCGCGAGATGCCCAAGATCGTGGAAGGCTATATCGCGCGCGACAAGTTCGTCATCCTTTGCACCAACGCGCTGCTGCTGGCCAAGAAGATTGACCAGTACAAGCCCCACCCGAACTTCACCTGGTCGATCCACCTGGACGGCGACAAGGCGATGCACGACAAGTCGGTCTGCCAGGACGGTACCTATGACCGCGCCATCGCCGCCATCAAGCTGGCCAAGTCCAAGGGCTTCCGCACCCAGATCAACTGCACCCTTTTTGACGGCGCCGACCCCGAGCGCACCGCCGCCTTCTTCGATCACATGATGGAACTGGAGCTGGACGGCATCACCGTGTCGCCGGGCTATGCCTATGAACGCGCGCCCGACCAGCAGCACTTCCTGAACCGCGAGCGCACCAAGACCATGTTCCGGGACATTCTCGCGCGGGGTAACGGTGGAAAAAATTGGGAGTTCACCAACTCCCCGCTGTTCATGGACTTCCTGGCGGGCAACCAGACCTATGAATGCACGCCCTGGTCGATGCCGCTGCTGACCGTGTTCGGCTGGCAGAAGCCCTGCTACCTGCTTGGCGAAGGCTATGTGAAGACCTTCAAGGAGCTGATGGAAGGCACCGAGTGGGAGAAGTACGGCGTCGGCAAGTATGAGAAGTGCGCCAACTGCATGGTGCATTGCGGCTTTGAAGGCACCGCTGCCACGGATGCGATCCGGCACCCCTGGAAGATCGCGGCCGTCGCCCTGCGCGGCGTGAAGACGACCGGCGCGTTCGCGCCGGAAATCTCACTGGCCAACCAGCGCCCGGCCGAGTTCACCTTCTCGCGTCATGTCGAGCACAAGATGTCAGAGATCAAGGCCGGCAATTCCAACACCACAGAGATCGCGGCAGCGGAGTAATTCCGCAAACGCCTTGCTGGATGCCCTGCCGGTGCGGATCAGCGCCGGCAGTTGGGTGGGACGCTTTACCAAAGACCACAAGACGCGGCCGATGCTGATGCTGCCGTCTGGACGCATCCCGACCAGTGCGGCCGGCGGCAACACATGCGTTGCGTCGTCTGAGATCACCCGCAGCGCCGCCAGCGGCAGGTCGCGGCTTGCGGCAAAGCGGGCGGCGATCTGGGATTCCATGTCCACCGCGAGCGCGCCAGTAGTGATGTGGAGACCGGACTTGGTTTCGGCCTGGTGGATGATCACGTCGCTGCCGAACACCAACCCCTGATGGGCGTCAGCGAGACGCGAGGCCAGCCGATTGCGCCAGCCGGCATGGCATTCCCAGTCTTCCGCGCCGGTGATGATTTTCTCGCCGATCACGACGTCACCCACGTTCAGCAGCGGCGACAGCGCACCCGCGAGACCGATGGAGATGACGCCCTGGATATCGCCGTGCAGGGCATCGAGCTTGGCGGCCAACCCGTCGCCGTCTCCGCCGCCCACCACCGCGACCACGCCAGCGGTGCCGACGATCTTGGCTTCTTTGGTCATGCCGGTGATGGCCAGGATGGTCACGTTGGCTTTCTCACAGGCCGAACTCGACGCGGCGGCTGTTGCCAACTTTCAGGTTGCGATAGCGCGCCAGCGCCCAGAGCGGGAAGAATTTCGGGTAGCCGTGATAGTTGAGATAGAAGACGCGGGGGAAGCCGCCGCCGGTGTAATGCGCCTGGCTCCACAGGCCGTCCGCTTCCTGCGTGCGTTTAAGGTAATTCACGCCGCGCGCCACGGCGGCATGATCCACCTGCCCTGCCGCCATCAGGCCCAGCAGCGCCCAGGCGGTCTGTGACGCCGTCGAAGGCGCGGGCTCATAGCCCTTGTAATCCAGCTTGTAGCTGTCGCATTTCTCGCCCCAGCCGCCATCCGCATTCTGGATGGCGACCAGCCAGTCGGCGGCGCGCTTCATGGTCGGGTCTTCGGGCGCCAGGCCCGCGCCGTTCAGACCGGCCAGTGACGACCAGGTGCCATAAATGTAATTGACGCCCCAGCGGCCCCACCAACTGCCATCGTCGCGCTGGGTCTTGCGCAGATAGGCGATGCCGTCCGCCAAAGGTTTTCCGCCCGCGCCCAGCTGCGCCAGCATGCCGACGCAGCGGCCTGATACGTCCTCGGTCGGCGGGTCCAGCAGCGCGCCGTGATCGGCGAAGGGAATGTTGTTGAGGTAGAAATAGCTGTTGTCGGCGTCAAAGGCGCCCCAGCCGCCATCGCGGCTTTGCAGGCCTTCCACCCATTCGCGGCCACGCGCGATGGCGACGTCATCATGTTTCGTGCCCGCGCGATCGAACGCCATCACCACCACGGCGGTATCGTCGAGATCGGGATAATAATCATTGCGATACTGGAAGGCCCAACCGCCGGGACGGACATCGGGCTTTTCCTCGGCCCAGTCGCCGGCGACGTCCAGGACCTGCAGCGGCTTCAGCCATTCCAGCCCGCGCGCCACGGCGGCATCAGCTTTGGGCGTTCGGGCTTCCATCAGGGCATGGGCGACCAGCGCGGTATCCCAAACCGGCGAGACGCAGGGCTGGCAATAGGCCTCGTCGTCCTTGATCACCAGCAGCTTTTCGACCGAAAGACGCGCGATGGCGCGGTCGGGATGGTCCGGCGCATAACCCAGCACGTCATACATCATCACGCTGTTGGCCATGGCGGGGTAGATGGCGCCCAGCCCGTCTTCGCCGTTCAGGCGTTCGGTGGTCCAGGCCCGGCATTTCTCGATGGCCTTGGCGCGCACGCTTTTGGGCCAGAAGCGTTCGAACCGCTTGAGGTTCTTGTCCAGGATGTTGAAGAAGTTCGACCAGTAGCGGTCCTGGTGCGGCGCGCGCGGAGACGCGGCGGGCACGCCCTCCACGAACAGTTCGCGGATATGGACGCCGCGCGGATTCTTGGCCAGCGGGCGCCTGGCGCACAGCACCAGAAGCGGCACGATCACGGTGCGGGCCCAGTAGCTCATCTTGGACAGATGGATGGGGAACCAGCGCGGCACCAAAATCAATTCCACCGGAACGGTGGGCACATCGCTCCACGATGCCTGGCCATACAGTGCCAGCAGGATACGGGTGAAGACGTTGGCCTTGATGGCGCCGCCGCGTGCACGGATCGCTTCGCGGGCGCGCACCATATGGGGTGCATCGATATCGTCGCCGATCATCTTGAGCGCGAAATAGGCTTTCACCGTCGCGCTGATGTCGAATTCGCCCTCATGGTACAGCGGCCAGCCGCCATGGGCACCCTGGATGCGGCGCAGATAGACGCCGATCTTTCGCTCCAGTTCCAGGTTCGGCCCTTCGGCGAGATAATGAACCAGAAGGACATATTCCGCCGGGATGGTGGCGTCGGCTTCCAACTCATAGACCCAGTGCCCATCGGGGCGCTGCTGCGCCAGGATGGCATCGGTGGCGGCGCGGACCGCGCCCTCCACGTCGATGAAATCGCCGGGGTTCAACTGGTTCATGTTTGGTCTCTGGGGCGCACTATAAGGACAGATGGCGCAGTGCCAAAGCCGCCGCGGTTTCGCCGGAGCGCAGGGCGCCTTCGATGGTTGCGGGCAGCCCGGTCTGGGTCCAGTCCCCGGCCAGGAAAAGGTTCCTCCAGCGGGTTTTCGCGGATGGGCGGCGGGCATCCTGCTGCGGCGTGGCCGCGAAGGTGGCGCGCTTTTCCTTGACGATCTGCCAGGCCGGCATTGGCGCGGTGATGCCCAGCGCCTTGGCGACATCGGCCCAGATTCGGTTGGCAAGCTGCTCGCGGTCCTGGTCCACGATGGCATCTGCCCCCGACACGGTGACCGAGATGCGGTCGTCGAAGGCGAATATCCATTCGGCGGTGCCGCCGATCACGCCCAGGATGGGCGGCGTGCCGGCCGGGGCGGCCATCTTGAAATGCGCGTTGACGATGGCGCGGAATTCGACGGGCACGGTCAGGTCCGGCACCAGGTCGGCGGCGGCCCAGGGCGGCACTGCCAGCACCACAGCATCGCCCGCGGAAACCGGCAGGGTGGCGTCGGGCACATCCAGCGCCATCGCCGCGTGTGGACCCAGGGTCAGGCCGCGCAGGCGGGTGGAAAGGCGCACGGTGGCATTCTTTTCGCCCAGATAGCGCAAGGCGGGATCAACGAACGCCGCCGCCAAAGTGGGATGGGCAATGCGGGGGCGATAATAGCGGCCGCCCTTGGCCAGGGTTTCGCGCAGCACCGCGCCGGCCAGCGCCGACGAAGATTCTTCCGGTTCGGTGTTCAGCGCCGCCAGCAGGAAAGGCTGCATCAGCCGCCGCCACAGCGGGCTGCGATCCGAAACCGTGTCGCCGATGCGGGCCTTGTGGCCGGCCCAGAGCAGAGGCGCATATTTCATGTAATCGCCGGCGACGGTGCCCGGCACGCGGCGATCCTTGCGGCCGATCCAGTAGGGGACGCTGCCCTCGTTGGGGCGCAGGGTCCAGCGCTCGCCATCCGCAAGATCGATGAAAGCGAACTCGGCCCGCGGCGGACCGGCCAGCGCATTCTTTGCGCCGATGCGGGCGAGATAGGCCTGCACCGCCTGGTTGCCGGACAGCACCAGGTGATTGCCATTGTCGATCACCCCGCCTATGGCGGCGTCGAAATACGAGCGGCAACGGCCACCGGCCTGCGGCGCACCTTCGATCAATTCGACGGACACGCCGCGCGCCGCCAGCGCGGTGGCGGCAGACAGCCCGGCCAGACCGCCGCCAACGACGAAAGCCTTGCCCGTCATCCGACCAAACTCACGAAAAAACTCCCTGGCGCAGGACCAGCGACATCAGGCGAGACTTGGGCAGGGAGATGCGGTGGCGCGGCGGGGCGAAACCGGCCGCCTCGCTGGCGCGCAGGATTTCGGAATAGACCGCGCCCATCAGCCGGGGCGTCTTGATGCGGCCCTTGGGCCTTGCCGCCAGGATGCGGTTCGCCGCATCGTAATGCTGGTGCGCCAGCTTGGCGACCTTGCGGCAGACGCCATCTATGGCCGGCTGGTTGATGATGGCCTTGGGATCCATTTGGCGGCAGCAGTCCATCTCTTCCAGATAGTCGCGTGGCAGGTAAAGCCGTCCGATGGCGGCGTCCTCATCCACATCGCGCAGGATATTGGTCAGTTGCAACGCCCGTCCCAGGTGATGCGCCAGTTCGAAGCCGGGCCCCTCCTCCATGCCGAAGACCTTGATGGACAGACGGCCCACCGCGCTGGCGACACGGTCGCAATACAGGTCAAGCGTGGCGAGGTCGGGGGCAACAATGTCTTCCGCCACGTCCATGTCCATGCCGTCCAGGATGGCGAGAAAATCGTCCAGCCGCAGGCCATACCGCTTCACCGCGGGCGCCAGGAAGCGCGTTTGCGGCGGGTTTTCCCCAGCATAGAGCGCGTTGAGGTCGCTGCGCCACAGTTCCAGCTTTTCATGGCGCTCGCTGCGGGTGCCGACGCCGTCATCGGCGATGTCGTCCACCTTGCGGCAGAAGGCATAGATGGCGAACATGGCGTCGCGCTCTTCCACGGGCATCAGCCGCATGGCGAGATAGAAGGAGCTGCCGCTGGCCTTCTTCTTGACGGCTGCCGCACCGGCGCCGCCGAGATTTTCTGCATTGGTCATTTGCGCAAAAGCCTCATCAGCGCGAAGGCGGGAAATCGTTTGAGAAAGAGCGCCATCACATCGGTCTTGGAATGGTGCACCGGCTGGGACAGGGGGTCGCGGTGAATCAGCATGGTGTTGAGATCGTCGGCCAGGGTCTGGATCAAGTCCACTTCCAGCGCCAGGCGGCCATCCTTGATGCCGCGCGCGAAGGGGCGCGCGGTGTCCAGCAATTCGGCATTCTGCCGCGCCAGGGCAGTAATGACGCCTGCGAGCGCCGGATTGGCGCGGCTTTCGCCCAGGGCTTCGACCCCGACCCCAGCGGCGGCCAGCATCGGTTCGGGGATATAGACGCGACCCAGCTCGCGGTAATCCTTGGCGCAATCCTGCAGATGGTTGATCACCTGCAGCGCGGCGCACAGGGCGTCGTTGGTGGGCCACAGGTCCTTGGATTCGCCGTGCACATCCAGCACGAAACGGCCCACCGGCATGGCGCTGTAACGGCAATAGTCGATGACGTCGTCCCAGTCGCGATAGCGCAGCCTGGTGCAATCGCGGCGAAAGGCTTCCAGCAGATCCAGCGCATGCACGGGCGGCAGGTCGCGTTCGGCCAGGATGGTGCGCAAGGTCACCCCTTCCGGCACGGCGTCGGATTCGCCCATCAGGCTGGCGCGCATCTGTTCCAGCAATGCCAGTTTTTCATCGGCGGCAGCGGCGGCGCTGTCGGCCACGTCATCGGCGGCGCGGACGAATTTGTAGAAGGCCATCACCGGCGGGCGATGGCGCGGCGCGATCAGGAGGGACGCGACGGGGAAATTCTCGTCCTTGTGCCCCTTGCCGGACTGGAGTTCTGCGACGCTCATGTGCCACCTCCAGCCTCTGTTACATCAGCCTGGGCACGGCCCTTCCACATGCCGCCCTTGCCGGACCAGTACTGGACCGCGGACTCTAGTGTAAAGGCGGCATAGAAGGCGCCGATCAGCGGCAGCGCCAGGCCCCACAGGGGCGACAGGCGATAGAAACGCAGCATGGGCTGGAACATGATCGCCATGATGATCCAGGCGAACCAGCCGGCCAGCTGCGAGATGCCCCAGGCGAAAAGTGCCGTCATCACTGGGGCGATATAGACAATGAACAGTCCCAGCAAGGTCCCCAGCAGGATCAGCGACGAATAGTTCAACTGGGCAAAGGCGCTGCGGGTGACCATGTGGCGGATGTCGGAGATGTGTTCGTAGGGGCGCAGGCTGACGGCGCGGTCGGTCAGGCCCAGCCAGATGGGGCCCTGCACCTTCATCACCCGGCCCAGGGCGCAGTCGTCGATGATATTGTAGCGGATCGCCGGGATGCCGCCGGCAGCGTCCAAGGTGGTGCGCCGCGCCAGCATGCAGCCGCCCGCCGCGGCGGCGGTCTTGTTGGCCGGATCATTGACCGCACCAAAGGGAAACAGCATGTCGAAGAAAAAGACGAATGCGGGAATCAGGAAATGTTCCGCATAGGTCTTGCACGACAGCCGCGCCATCAACGACACCAGAACCTTGTCCTTGCCCGCGCGCGACACCAGCTGGCGCAGATTGTCCGGTGAGTGGGCGATATCGGCGTCGGTGAACCACAGGAAGTCAGGCTGTTGGCCCGCATGTTCGCTGCCCTGCTGCATGGCCCACAGCTTGCCGGTCCAGCCGGGCGGGCGGGGCGCGCCGGTTAGAACGGTCAGGCGGTCGCTGTTCAAGGCGCGCGCCAGATCGCCGGTGCCGTCATCGGACTGGTCGTCCACCAGGATGATGCGAAAATTCCCGGGATAATCCTGGGCGATCAGGCTGTCGATGCTGCGCTGGATGACGTCGGCCTCGTTGCGGGCGGGCACCACCGCCACGACGCTGGGCCAGACTTCCGGCTCGGTCACCGGCAAGGTGTCGCGCTCGCGCAGGCGCCAGAAGCCGCGATGAAAGAGCAGCAGGTACAGCCATATCGCCAGCGGCACGAAGCCGAACAGGATGCCCGCAATCATTTCAGGTATCCGTTTTCGCGAAACCAGGTGAGCGCGTCCTTCAGGCCTTGGCGATAGGGGCGCGCGCTGTATCCCAGATCGCGCTTGGCCTTATCGGACGAAAAGAACATGTGATAGCGCGACATGCGCAAGGCGTCGGCGGTGAGGAATGGCTCCTTGCCGGTAACGCGGGCCCAGGCTTCGGCCGCATAGGCCAGCGGGAAAAGCGGGGTGCGGGGCAGCTTGAGGGTGGGC
The DNA here is from genome assembly GCA_038324265.1 of Micropepsales bacterium. Taxonomy (GTDB): domain Bacteria; phylum Pseudomonadota; class Alphaproteobacteria; order Micropepsales; family Micropepsaceae; genus Rhizomicrobium. The sequence goes on from JBBQHU010000024.1 coordinate 31,991, forward strand.
GCGCGGCGGCCAGACAGGAAAGCGATGTCGCCCAGCATGGTTTGCAGCGGCACATCTTCACCGCCCAGGATGTAATTTTCGCCGACCTTGCCCTTGTCCAGCGCGAGCAGGTGGCCATTCGCTACGTCATCGACATGCACCAGGTTCAGGCCAGTATCCAGGAAGGCGGGCATGCGCCCGGTCGCGGCCTCGACGATGATGCGCCCTGTGGGCGTGGGCTTGACGTCGCGCGGCCCGATCGGTGTCGAGGGCGCGACAAGGACGCAGGGCAGGTTCTCCTGCAGGATCAGGCGTTCGACTTCGCGCTCGGCTACCAGCTTGCTGCGCTTGTAGGCGCCGATCACGGTCTTGGCGGTGTGGCGCTGGGTCTCGTCGCCGCCCGGCTTGAGAGCTGCGACCGAAGAAGTATAGACCACGCGCTCGACGCCGGTTTTCAACGCCGCGCCCATGGTCGCTTTCGCGCCCGCCAAATTGTTGCGCTCGATTTCGCCGGGATCGCGCGCCCACAGCCGATAGTCGGCGGCGACGTGGAAAAGATAGCGCGCGCCCTTCATGGCGGCGGTCATGCTTTGCTCGTCGCGCATGTCGCCCAGCACCGGTTCGCAATGCAGGCTGGCTATATTCAGCCGGTTGGCGTTGGGGCGCATCAGCACCCGCACATGCAGGCCGCGCGCCACAAGCGCGCGCGCCACGGCGGAGCCGACAAAACCCGAAGCACCGGTGACGAGCGCCACGTCAGACATTGCCGGCCTTGAGCGCCTTGCGGCCTTCCACACCCTGCCAATAGAGCAAGGCGGGAATGCCCAGCACGATCTCGCGCGCCCGCTTCAGCAGCGACACGGCCAGGCCCATCTCCGGCGGCAGACCGAACAGCGGCGCCAGCATGACATAGCCGGCTTCCTGCACACCGATGGCAGCGGGCACAAAGGCGGCGATGCTGCGGATGGTGCAAAGCAGGGCTTCCAGCGCGATGGCGTTGAGCAGGCTGATTTCGCCGCCCACCAGACGAAACGCGATCCAGGTGCCACCGCCCGCGCCGATCCAGGCGACCAGATGCAAGGCTGCCGAGGCGGCAAGCCGCGACGGTGAATCGTAAAGGTCCTGAATGGCGGCGTGGAAGGAGACGCCGTCCTTGACCTGTGGGAAGAAACGGGCCGCGATCTTTTCCGCAAAGCTTGCGCCCTTTTTTTGCAGGAAGATCAGCAGCGCAATGCCCGGAACCGCCAGCAGCAGGACCGTAATCATCGCTTCGGTCAGCGGGCCGGCCCCTTGCAGGTGCTGGAACCGGGTAAAGCCCCAACCCAGACCAAAGGCCAGGAACACCACCTGCGCCATCGCTTCGGTGGTGGCGTCGGCGGCAACGCTGGCAGCGGCATAGGACGGAGTCATGCCCTTTAGGATCAGCAGCCGCGCCGCCGCGACCATGCCGCCGACGGGCGAGAAGGGCGAAATCTCGGCAATGGAATCGCGCACCAGCCGGGCAATGTACAATTCGGGCACCGGGCGGCGGTGCGCGGGCGGCAGCAGGAAGTGCCAGGAATAGCCCAAGGAGACGATGACCAGCAGCGTATAGACGCACAGGATCGCCAGACCGACAAAGCCGGCGCGCGCCACCGCACCGAACACCGCGTCAAAGCCTATCGACCAGACGAGATAAACGGCAGCCACAAGGCCGGCCAGCAGCGCAGTCAAGACGCCCCACTTCATCGCTTACGCGGGCAGCGGCTTGGCGCGGAAGCTCCAGAGGCGCATCGCCCCAAGTGCGGTTTCCGCAAGCTGGGGCAGGAAGCTGGGGCGCAGCAGTTCAGGTTCAAACGCGCCCATGCGGCGACGGTTTTCCGAATAGCAGTCTTCCAGGAAGCGGCGGAAGGTGAAGCCGTCGAGGAACACCGATGCCTGGGTGGTGGAAAACTCCTTGCCGTCGTTCAAATCGGCGCCGCGCTTGGCGGTGCCGATCATGCGGCCCAGCGCGCGCATATAGTAGCGAAAATCGGTCAGCGGCAGCATCATCCTGGCGAAGAACCCCTTCTGCGCCTGATTGTAGGCCATCCAGTTGACGAAGAAGACGATGTGGCGGGTTTCCTCGTACATCAGGGTTTCGAAGATCGAGAACATCTCCTTGGGCAGGAACTGGTTGGCCATGGCGATCTTGAAGACGCCAAAACCCAGGAAGGAATCCATGCACTCGCCGAAGCCGAAATCCTTGAAGCGGGTCTCGATATTGTCGGACACATCTTCGAGCGGGCGTTCGGCGGCGTCGATGCCGTATTTCTCGATCATGACGCAGATCAGCTTGGCGTGGCGGGCTTCTTCCAGGCCCTGCAGCGCCACGGCTTCCTTCATCACCGGGTCCTTGATGGTCTTCACGAACTCCGCAACGATCGCGCCGGCGCGGCGCTCGGTATAGAATACCTCTTCCCAGAAGGGCACGGATTTCAGGCGCGCCAGCGACGCTTCGTCCAGATCCGGCCAGGGCAGCGTGTCGGGATCGAATTCGGTATAGGTCTGCATGAAATGCTTGCAGAAGGTGTCGCGATGTTCCGGCGATCCGATTTTCATCTTACGCAGCTTTCTTCTTTGGCCCGATGAATTTCAGCGCGATGCGCGCCATGAAGGGCACGAAGCGGGGGCGCTTCAGGCGATTGTCATAGGGCGCCAGGCGGCGGTCATTCTCGGCGACGCAGATGGCGACCAGTTCGCCGACATTGATGTCCGAGCCAAGCGCCTCGGCGCCGTTGACGGTGAAATTGTTGTCCTGCTGGCCGTTGGAGACGTCACCCGCAATACCCATGCGCTCATAAATCAGGAACAGCCAGACCGCGAGCACCTTCAGTTCGAAATAGGGACGGCGCCATAGGGGCATGTTGCGGCGATGCCAGGCCACCCAGTTCACGAAGAACAGGATGTGGCGCGCTTCCTCGTTCACGACCGGATCGAAGGTCTGGATCAGTTCGGGCGGGAAATAGCCGGTGTCCTTGGCCGCCTTGAACAGGCCGAAGGCGAAGAAGCTGTCGATGCATTCCGAATAGCCGGTGACCATGAAGGCCCATTCAGGGTCTTTCGGCTTTTCATAGACCGGTTCGGGCGCCAGCTTGATGCCATAGGCTTCCACCAGGTTGGCCAGCACATGACGGTGGCGGCGCTCTTCAAACCCGTTCAGCTCGACGGCTTTGCGCAACAGCGTGTCGGAAATGCCTTCGGCATAGGTACAGACATTGAGACCGGCGCGGTTTTCGGTCTGGACCGCGATGTCCCAGATGGGCAGCGCGGTGATGCGCTTCTCGGCCTCTTCGCCCAGCTTGGGCCAGTCCAGCACTGCCGGCTTGTAGGGGTCATGGGTGTCCAGAAGCGTCTTGCAGAACAGGCGCTTGTGTTCGTCGCTGCCGAACTTGATCGGGCCGTCACCGGGCAAGGTGCCGGTGTCGCGGGTCAGGTCGGGCGGAATGGCGAAAGCGGGACTAGACACGGTTCAGCTCCATTTCTCGCACCTGCAATACTCTTTTGGGGTGCCCATTTGAACCTCAATTTCGCTGGCCCCCTCCCCCCGGTAAGCCATTGAATTCATTATACCATGAAGTCGCCAAAACCGCCCAGCCGGATGTTTCGGGCGGCCAGGCGTTCCGGCAGGGCCGGGTCGGTCAGGGCGGCCAGCTCACCGGCATACTGATAGCCGGGGGCGGAGCCCGGATAGGACCCGGTGGCGGGGTGGGTATAAATCTCGGTCAGGCCGTCCGGAATGTTTTCGATCAAACCGCGCAGGCGCGCTTTGGTCATTGCGCCGGACCAGGCCAGGCCGAAAACCTGGTCGGGGGCGGTAATGCCGGCGCGGCGAAAGCGGCCGCGCAGGGCGCGGGCGAAAGGCGCGGTCAGGGCCACCACGCCTCTGGGCCTGTGCGGCTCGATGCGGGCCAGCACGTCCTGCGGCTCCAGCGGGACTCTCGCGCCCCTGGCGCCGTAAGCCGCACCGGCCTTCACGATGAGCCCGGCGATGGTGGGGTGGAGGTGGAAATGCTTGTGGGCGTTGACGTGATCCAGGGTCAGGCCGGTGGCGGCAAACGCCGCGAACTGCGCCTCGATCTCGGCGGCGAGCTGGGCGCGGACGCGCGGCAGGAAGAACATGGCCGCACCGGCGCGCGCCATGTCGGTGCGAAAATGGCCG
>JBBQHU010000025.1:0-32400 GCA_038324265.1 Micropepsales bacterium
ATAGTCCTTATTTCAAAAGGCTTATATATGACACTCTGTACACGGACTAATTTCCGCGAAAAATGCTTGGCCGATCCGCATTTTGCGCATTTTGTGCGAATCACCCCTCGTCGGGCAAATTGAGTCGGGTCTTGAGGGCGGCGTTGACGGCACCGGGGCTCGCCTTTCCACCCGTCTGCTTCATCACCTGGCCGACGAACCAGGCGGCGAGCTTCGGCTTGGCCTTCACCTCTTCCACCTTGTCGGGGTTCGCGGCGATCACCGCTTCGATCGCGGCATCGATGGCGCCGGTGTCGGTCACCTGCTTCATGCCGCGCGCTTCAACGACGGCGCGCGGGTCGCCGCCTTCGCTCCACACGATGTCGAGCAGGTCCTTGGCGATCTTTCCGGAGATGGTGCCCGCCGAAATCATGGCAATGATGGCGTTGTTCGCCGCCGCGCTCACCGGCACCTGCGTGATTGACAGCCCGTCACGATTGAGACGGCCCAGGATTTCGTTGTTCAGCCAGTTGGCGGCGGCTTTTGCGTCCACCCCCTTGGCCAATTCCTCGTAGAAGTCGGCCAGTTCGCGTTCGGCGACCAGCACCGAGGCGTCATAGGGCGACAGACCACCGGCCACGAAGCGCGCCTTCTTCTCGTCGGGCAGTTCGGGCAGGGTCTTGGCGATGGCGTCCACCCAGGCCTGCTCCAGTTCGAGCGGTAGGAGGTCGGGATCGGGGAAGTAGCGATAGTCGTGCGCCTCTTCCTTGGAGCGCATCGACCGCGTTTCGTTCTTGTGGCTGTCGAAAAGCCGGGTTTCCTGGGTGATGGTGCCGCCCGCCTCGATCACTTCGATCTGGCGGCGGGCTTCGTATTCGACCGCCTGCTGCACAAAGCGCATGGAATTGACGTTCTTGATCTCGCAGCGGGTGCCCAGGGTCTTGAAGGAACCGGTCTTGCGGAATTCGTCATAGCCGCCGACCTTGCAGACCGAGACATTGACGTCGGCGCGCATCGAGCCCTCGTCCATATTGCCGTCGCAGGTTCCCAGATAGCGCACGATGGCGCGCAGCTTTTTCAGGAAAGCCGCGGCTTCCTCGCTGGATCGCATGTGCGGCTTGCTGACAATCTCCATCAGGGCGATGCCCGAGCGGTTCAGGTCGACATAGCTGCTGTCGGGGTGCTGGTCGTGCAGGCTTTTGCCGGCATCCTGCTCCAGGTGCAGGCGTTCGATGCCCACGATGATGGATTCCCCGTCCTTCAGGTCAATGATGATCTCGCCCTCGCCCACGATGGGGTCCTTGAACTGGCTGATCTGGTAGCCCTGGGGCAGGTCCGGGTAGAAATAATTCTTGCGGTCGAAGATCGAGCGCAGGTGGATCTGGGCTTTCAGGCCCAGGCCGGTGCGGACAGCCTGTTCGACGCATTTTTCGTTGATGACGGGCAGCATGCCGGGGAAACCGGCATCCACGAACGAGACCTGGCTGTTGGGCTCGGCCCCGAATTCGGTGGAGGCGCCGGAAAACAGCTTGGACTGGCTGGAGACCTGGGCATGGACTTCCATGCCGATCACGATCTCCCAGTCGCCGGTTTCGCCTTTCAGGAGCTTATTTTTCACGGGTGCGTTCATACGGACCACCATTTGGCGGGGGAATGTTTGAAACCGGCGGCGGTTTCCACCGCAAAGGCGGCGCGCAGCAAGGTCGCTTCGTCGAACGCCTTGCCGATGAGCTGCAGGCCCATGGGCAGGCCGGTCGCGGTCAGGCCGGCGGGAACGGCGATGCCGGGAAGGCCTGCCAGATTCACCGTCACGGTGAAGACGTCCTGCAGGTACATCTCCAATGGGTCGGTGGTCTTGGAACCGACGGCAAAGGCGGGGCCGGGCGTGGCGGGGGTCAGCAGCATGTCGCACTTTTCAAACGCCAGCTCGAAGTCGCGCTTGATGAGCGTGCGCAGCTTCTGGGCGCGGGAATAGTAGGCGTCATAATAGCCGGCCGACAGCACATAGGTGCCGATCAGGATGCGGCGCTGCACTTCGGGACCGAAACCCTCGCCGCGGCTGCGCTCATAGAGATCGGTGATGTCGCGGGCGTTCGGCGCGCGATAGCCGAACTTGACGCCGTCATAGCGCGCCGGGTTGGACGAACACTCTGCCGGGGCAACGATATAATAGGTGGGCAGCGCGTACTTGGTATGGGGCAGCGAAACCTCGACGATCTGCGCCCCCTGCGCCTTCATCCATTCCACGCCCTTGTCCCACAGGGCATCCGTCTCGGGCGCGGCGCCGGCGACGCGATATTCCTTGGGGATGCCGACGCGCAGTCCCTTGATGCCGCCTTCCAGCAGCTTTTCATAATCGGGCACCGGCACATCGACGCTGGTGGAGTCCCTGGGGTCCACCGACGCCATGGTCCTGAGCATGATGGCGGCGTCGCGCACCGTCTTGGTCATGGGCCCGGCCTGGTCCAGCGACGAGGCAAAGGCGACGATGCCGTAGCGCGAACAGCGGCCATAGGTGGGCTTGAGTCCGACGCGGCCGGTGATGGCGGCGGGCTGGCGGATCGAACCGCCGGTGTCGGTGCCGGTGGCGGCCAGGCACAGGTCGGCGGCAACGGCAGCGGAGGAACCGCCCGAAGAACCGCCCGGCACGAGATTGGCGTTGGAGTTGTTGGCGCGCCAGGGATTGAACACAGGGCCGAAAGCGCTGGTCTCGTTGGACGAGCCCATGGCGAATTCGTCCAGGTTGGTCTTGCCCAGCATGATGGCGCCCGCATCCCACAAATTCTGGGTGACGGTGGATTCGTAAGGAGGGATGAAATTGCCCAGGATCTTGGACGCGGCCGTGGTGCGGGTGCCCTTGGTGCAGAACAGGTCCTTGATCGCCAGCGGCAGGCCTTCGAGGTCGCCCATCGTGCCTGCGGCAATGCGCTTGTCGGCGGCGTCGGCAGCGGCGAGCGCCGCATCTCCGGCCTCGGTGATGAAGGCGTTCAGCGGGCGTGCTTTTTCGATCGCGGTGACGAAGGCACCGGTCAGTTCGCGGGAGGAAATCCTTTTCGCCCGGATGGCGTCGCGCGCCTCGGCCAGGGTCATGCTTGTGAGATCAGACATATTACTCGACCACCTTGGGCACGACAAAGAAGTGATCTTCGCCGCCCGGCGCGTTGGCGGTGACGGCTTCGGCCTGGCCGCCGTCGGTCACCTTGTCCTCGCGCCATTTCAGTTTCTGGGCGACCACGCTGGTCATGGGAATCACGCCTTCGACATTGACCTCGCCCAGCATCTCGACCCACTGGAAGATGCCGTTCAGCTCGCCGGCCATCGGCTCAAGCTTGGCTTCCGGCACCGCCAGGCGGGCCAGCTTGGCGATGCGGCGCACGGTGTCCTTGTCGACGGACATGAAGGTTCCTGCTGTGTTAGGTAGGGGTCAGCTTGCTAGCAACCGGGGGGTCCGGAGGCAAGCAAAAGGGGGATTTTGTGGCCGTCATCACGCTGGAGGAGCTGAAAATGGCCCCCGGCCTGCGGCTTTTGGGGCTGGATCTGGGGGAAAAGACCATCGGGCTGGCCCTGTCCGATACCAGCCTGACCATTGCCACCCCCATGCAGACCCTGAAACGGGGGAAATTCAAGGCGGATGCCGCCCAGCTCGACATTATAATAAGTGCGCAGGGGGTCGGCGGCCTGGTGGTGGGCCTGCCCCTGAACATGGACGGGACCGACGGACCCAGCGCCCAGTCGGCCCGGGCTTTCGGGCGCAACTGGGTGAACCACAGCCCCCTGCCCGTCGTATTCCAGGATGAAAGGCTTTCGACCAGCGCCGTGACCCGGACCCTGCTCGAAGCCGATGCCAGTCGCCAGCGCCGCAGCGATGTGGTGGACAAGATGGCGGCCGGATACATCCTGCAGGGAGCGCTGGACCGTTTGCGACATCTGAGATGAGTGACGTCGCCAAATTCCGCTGGCTGCCGCCGGGGTTGCGCCCGCCGGTGGTGATGGCGTGGCGGGCCGAGCGCGTCATTTTGCTGGTGGGTGCGGCGGCCTTCTTTGCCGGCTATGACCAGAATGTCTTTGGGTTGGCCATTCCGCAGATCCAGGCCAGCTTTCACATTCCCGACAACCAGGTCGGGCCCACCGTGGCCTATTTCCGCATTGCCACCGTCTTCGCGCTTCTGATCGCGGCCAGCGCCGATCTTGTCGGCCGGCGGCGATTGCTGCTGGTGAATTTGTTTGGCCAGGGCCTGTTCACCCTGATCACAGCCTTCACCCAGGACTATGAGCAGTTCGTGGCGGCGCAGTTTCTTACCCGCGTCTTTGGCTATGCCGAGGAAATGCTGTGCTTCGTGGTGATCGCGGAGGAAGTTGCGGCGGGAGCGCGCGGCTGGGCCAATGGCACCTTGAGCGCGATGTATTATCTGGGTGCCGGTGTCGCCTCCATTGTTTTCGCGGCAGTGACCCTGCTGCCCTATGGCTGGCGTTCAATCTATGTGATCGGGGCGCTGCCGATCTTCCTGGTGGCGTGGCTGCGCCAGCGTTTGCCGGAGACACAACGCTTTGCAGAGATGGCGGCGGTTAAGAAGACCGCTTCAAAGGCCGCAGCAGCCTGGGGATTGCTGAAGGATCTGGTGCGCCAGTATCCGGGGCGCGTTTTCACGGTGATCGTGGCGGCATCGGCATTTGGCTTTGCGATCTCGCCCGCCACGGTGCTGGGCGCGACCTATCTGCAGACCGTCTATCACTACCCGCCGTGGCAGACGACGGTGTTGATGGTGTCCTGCGGACTGGTCAGCCTGGGGCTGGCCATCGCGACCGGGCGGCTGAGCGACCGGGTCGGCAGAAAGCCCATGGCGCTGGGCATCGTCGCGCTGGCGGGTGTCTGTTTCTATTTCTTCTATAGTGGGGCGCCGGGCTGGGCGATTCCGCCGCTGTGGCTGCTGGCCTTTTTCGGATTTTTCTCCGGCGATGCGCTGGTGGCGGGTTTCGCGCTGGAAATCGTGCCGACCGAGTATCGCGCCACTGTTTCGGGCCTGCGCTATGTCTTCGAGATCGCCTTCGGTGCGGTGGCATTGGCGCTGGAAGGCACGCTGTTTGATTATTTCGGCGCACATGGTCCCGCGATTCAACTCTGCCTGGCTTCCATTCCCATCACCCTGGCCGCTATCGTGTTCCTGCCCGAACCCGCGGGCCGGACCCTGGAGGACATGGCGTGAAGGCACTGGTTGCGTTGGTGATGCTTCTTCCCGCAACGGCGCTCGCTGCCGAAACCACTTGCCGCAAGAGCCCTGACCTGATCGGGCAGTGCCGCATCGTAAAGGGCAGCCTGGGGCTGACACCGGGCATTGGGGTGACGCTGGTGGCGGAAGACGGCACGCGAATCCTCATCAAGGCGCCGCCGGACAGCAATGCCGACATCGCTCTGCCCGTGATGCAGAACTGGCTCTATTGGCAGAGCAAGACCGGGTCGATGAAGACGCGCATTCTGGGGAGCTTTGAAGTGTGCCCCCTGCCCACCCGGATCAACACGCCAGGGATCACGGATTTCGGGTGTATCACCAAGGGAAGCCGGATTACCGAGGATAAATCGGCGGTGGCCGCCGATTGACCGGCGCGGCGGCTTGCAGCCCCCGCCGACCCTCTCTATAAGCCCAGCTTTAATGACATCTTTGAACACCGCACCGATCCTGAAATCCAAGCATCTGCTGGGGATCGAGGGACTTTCGCCGTTCGACATCACGGCACTGCTGGACCTGGCGGAGACCTATGTCACCCAGGGGCGGGCCAGCGACAAGAAGACGGCCCTGCTGCAGGGCCGCACCCTGATCAACCTGTTTTTTGAATCCAGCACTCGCACCCAGTCTTCGTTCGAGCTGGCCGGCAAGAGGCTGGGCGCCGATGTGATGAACATGTCGGTCAAGACCAGCTCGGTCTCCAAGGGCGAGACCCTGATCGATACCGCCTCGACCTTGAACGCGATGCGCCCCGACATATTGGTGGTGCGCCACCAGGATGCGGGGGCGGCCGAACTGCTGTCGCGCAAGCTGGATTGCAGCGTGATCAATGCCGGCGACGGGGCGCATGAACATCCTACCCAGGCGCTGCTGGATGCGCTGACCATCCGCCGCCGGCTGGGCGGGTTTGAAGGCTTGGTCGTCGCTATCTGCGGTGACGTGCTGCATTCGCGCGTGGCGCGGTCGAATTTGCGCCTGCTGTCCATGATGGGCGCGCGGGTGCGGCTGGTGGCGCCCAAGACCTTGCTGCCCGTCGATGCGGAGCGCTTCGGCGTGGAGATCTATACCGACATGAAGGCGGGCCTGGCGGGCGCGGACATCGTGATGATGCTGCGGTTGCAGCTGGAGCGGATGTCGGGCGCTTTCGTGCCATCGGCGCGCGAATATTTCCGCTTCTATGGCCTGGACCGCGCCAAGCTGTCAGTGGCCAAGCCCGGCGCATTGGTCATGCATCCGGGTCCGATGAACCGGGGCGTGGAGATCGCGTCGGACATTGCCGACGATGTGGTGGTCAGCCTGATTTCCGAACAGGTGGAAATGGGTGTGGCCATTCGCATGGCCATTCTGGATGCGCTGTCGCGGGGCATGTCATGAACCGGCGCATCGCTTTTAAAAATGCACGGCTGATCGATCCCGCATCGGGTCTGGATGTGAAGGGCGGCTTGCTGGTTGAGAATGGACGCATTGCCGATATCGGGCCGCGTTTGTTCAACGATGCCGAGCCCACCGATCCCGAAGTCATCAACTGCCACGGCCTGGTGCTGGCGCCCGGGCTGATCGACTGTCGCGTCTTTACCGGCGAGCCGGGGGCGGAGCATCGCGAAAGTCTGGAAAGCGCCAGTGCCGCAGCGGCGGCCGGCGGCGTCACCAGCATGATCGTGATGCCCAATACCGATCCGGTGATCGACGAGCCTTCGCTGGTGGATTTTTTGATGCGCCGGGCTGCCGCCACCGCCAAGGTGCGGGTGCTGGCCACGGCGGCCCTGACACGCGGGCTCAAGGGCGAAACCATGACCGAAATCGGCATGCTGCAGGAAGCGGGCGCGGTGGCATTCACCGATGGCGACCGCACCGTGGCCAATGCGCGGGTGCTGCGGCGGGCCTTGTCCTATGCCTCTACCTTCAATGCGCTGGTCATCGCCCATGCTGAAGACCCCGAACTGGTGTTGAATACCTCGGCCACCGAGGGCGAATTCGCAACGCGGCTGGGCCTGCCCGCCTCGCCCGCGATCGCGGAAAGCATGATCGTGGAGCGAGACATCCGATTGGTCGAGCTGACCGGGGCGCGCTACCACTTTGGCCAGATCAGCACCCGGGCCAGCCTGGACGCCATTGCCGCTGCCAAGGCGCGCGGGCTGCCCATCACCTGCGGCGTGTCGGCCAATCACCTGGCGCTGAACGAGCTGGATGTCGGCGCCTATTACACGTTCCGCAAGCTGTCGCCGCCACTGAGGAGCGAGGCCGACCGCGCCGCGATGATGGAAGGGGTGGCCAGCGGGTTGATCGACGTGATCGTCTCCAGTCATGAGCCGCAGGGCGCCGATACCAAGCGCCAGCCGTTTGCCGCTGCTGCCGCCGGTGCGGTGGGGCTTGAGACATTGTTGCCTGCCGCGCTGGGCGTTGTGCATGACGGCCGCGCCAGCCTGATGCATCTGTTGGGTGCGCTGACGGCAGCGCCTGCGCGTATCTTTGGCCTTCCGACCGGGACGCTCGCCAAGGGCGCACCGGCTGACCTGGTGTTGATCGACGAGAATGAGCCTTATGTGGTCGATGCCGAGAAGCTGCACAGCCGGGCGCACAATACCGCCTTTGACGGGCGCAAATTTTCGGGCCGCGCGAAGATGACCTTTGTCGGCGGGGACTGTGTGTTCGATGGCCGAAACTAAAAAAGGAAGCTGCCATTGCGGCGGCGTGGAATTCGCCGTCACCCTGGAAAACGGGCTGGAAAATCTGCGGCGCTGCAATTGCTCGCTGTGCCGCCGCAAGGGCGCCATCATGGCTTTCGCGCCCTTGGATGGGCTGACGGTTACCAAGGGCGAAGACCTGCTGAGCGTCTATCGCTGGAACAGCGGCGTGGCGAAACACTATTTCTGCAAGGTCTGCGGGATCTATACCCACCATCAGCGGCGCAGCAATCCGAACGAGTTCGGTTTCAATGTTGCCTGTATCGAGGGGGTGGACCCCTTCGCGCTGGAGGGTGTGGTCATCGGTGATGGCGCGTCACAGAGCCTTGTTTCTCCCCGATAGATTTTCGGTCAAAAGGCTGGCATCGTCGCGGCCATGACCCTGCCCGTTCTCCTGCAAGCCCTGCTGCTCGGCTATCTGCTGGGGACCATTCCGTTCGGGCTTTTCTTCACGCGGATTTCGGGCGCGGGGGATATCCGCAAGGTCGGGTCCGGCAATATCGGCGCCACCAATGTTCTGCGCACCGGCAAGAAATGGGCGGCGGGCGGCACCCTGCTGTGCGACGGCTTGAAGGGCGCGATTGCCGTGCTGATCGCGCGCGCCGTTCTGCCGCCGGGTGCGGAAATCATCGCCGCGCTGGGCGCGGTGCTGGGGCATCTGTTTTCTGTGTGGTTGAAGTTCAAGGGCGGCAAGGGAGTTGCCACCTATCTGGGTATCTGCTTCGCGCTGTACTGGCCGGTCGGGGTGATCGTGGCCGGTACCTGGCTGGGCGCAGCGGCGATCTGGCGCATTTCCTCGCTGGCGGCGCTGATTGCCATCGCACTGTCGCCGGCCTTTTACCTGTTGCTGCATCATGATGCCTATGCGGCCCTGGCGCTGGTGTTGTCGGCGCTGATCACTTGCATGCATCGCGAAAATATTCGCCGGCTTATCCGCGGCGAGGAGCCATGTATTGGCGCCAACAAGGCCTCAAGCAGCGAAGCGGTAGGCCATTGAAAAAGCGCGGAGAAGCGGGTGCAGCTCAGCGATAGCGAAAAGCGCGCCTGGCTGCGCCTGTCGCGGACCGAGAATGTCGGGCCGGTGACCTTCCAGAACTTGATTGCGCGCTTCGGCTCGGCTTCCGCTGCGCTGGAAGAATTGCCGCGCATGGCGAAGCGGGGGGGCGGCAAGAGTTTTGTGCTGGCCGACCCCCGTGATGCGGCTGATGAACTGGAAAAGCTGGCGGCGATGGGCGGGCGCATGATCGCGTCCTGCGAGCCGGATTATCCCAGCGGGCTGGCGGCGATGGATGTGCCGCCGCCGCTGATCAGCGTGCGGGGCCATCCGCATCTGCTGAAGAAAGAGATGGTGGCCATTGTCGGGGCGCGCAATGCGTCGGCGCTGGCCCGCAAGTTTGCCGACACCCTGTCGCGCGACCTGGGCTTTGCCGGATTGGTTGTGGTGTCCGGCCTGGCGCGCGGGATCGACGCCGCCGCCCATGAAGCCGCGCTGGCGGTGGGCACCGTGGCGGTGGTGGCGGGCGGGGTGGACATCATCTATCCGCCAGAGAATGAAAAGCTGTATGCGGCGATCTTGAACCAGGGGGTGATCGTGTCGGAGATGCGGCTGGGCGAAGCGCCCCAGGCGCGGCACTTCCCGCGCCGCAACCGCATCATCTCGGGTCTCGCGCGCGGGGTCGTGGTGGTGGAGGCGGCGGAGAAGTCAGGCTCGCTGATCACGGCGCAGTATGCGCTGGAACAGGGGCGCGAGATTTTTGCGGTGCCGGGTTCGCCGCTGGATCCGCGGGCGCGCGGCGCCAACCGGCTGATCCGCGAAGGCGCCACCCTGACGGAAAGCGCCGAGGACATCCTGGCCGTGCTGTCGCCCATGCTGGGGGGAAACTTCCGCGAGCCTGACAGCGTGTCACCCACTGCGCCGGCGCGCGACGACGCGGAAGCCGACCGCATCCGCGCGCGAGTCGAAGAAGCGCTGGGCCCTGCCCCGGTGGAGATCGATGAACTGATCCGCCAGCTGGGCGCGGCCCCCGGGGCGGTGCAGACGGTCATCCTGGAACTGGAACTGGCCGGGCGCTGCGTGCGCCATCCCGGCAATCGTGTAAGCTGGTCCTAACAATAATAAAGGGAGGCGTTCATGGCAGATACCGCAAATCCGGCGGCGCTGGGGCTTGTTGGCTTCGGGCTCACCACCATTCTTCTCAGCAGCATCAATGCCGGCCTGTTGCCGGTCGCGGGCGAGCCGGTGGTGATCCCGTTGGCGATGGCATTCGGCGGCACGGCGCAGATCATCGCGGGCATCATGGAATTCAAGACCGCCAACACCTTCGGCGCCACGGCCTTCACGGCTTACGGTGCGTTCTGGTGGTGGTTCGCGCTGCTGATCCTGCTTGGCGGCAACCATGTGCTGGACCTGTCGGGCGCAAGCAGCGCCATCGGCCTGTGCCTGGTGCTTTGGGGTGTCTTCACCTTGGGACTGTGGGTTTCGACCTTCCGCCTGTCGCGGCTGTTGTTCGGGATATTCCTGACCCTTTGGATCGCCTTTTTCCTTTTGGGCGGCGGCGCGCTGCTGGGCAATCCGGTGCTGCATGCGGCCGGCGGCTGGGTCGGGCTGCTGTGCGGAGCGATGGCCATGTATGGCAGCTTCGCTATCGTCACCAACGGAACTTATGGCCGCGAAGTGATCCCCACCGGGGCGCGTTAGCGCGCAGCCTCGTTGGAGGCCGGGGCGTCGCGCACCAACATGCGCGCCTCGGCCTGGGCGAGTTCCAGCAGGTGGGCCAGGACCGCCTGATCCTGCCGGGCGGCGATTTTTCGCAAATTTTCCAGCATATCGAGGGTGTAGCGCGCGGACTCAGCCGCGGTCAGGGGCGTTGGCGGAAGCTGGGAGGCCGGGATCCTTGGCTTTTGCGGCTGTACGGCCATTACCGATTCAGAAAGGTTTTGCGGATTAACCATAGGTAGCCCCAAGTGATTTCACAACCCAGGGTTATATTTATTGTCCGGAACTCTACAAAACACAACTTTTAGCTTCAATATGGTCACCGCGCCTGCGTTGACAGGCGGCTGCCGCTTCGACCAGTGTCCCGCCCCGTTTGGCCATGCCCGGTTGAAGCTGGCCGCCCGGACCCCAGATATGCCCCTTGTCACCCCAATGTTAGGTACAGTTTCCTAAATGAATGTCCTGATTGTCGAATCCCCCGGCAAGGTCAAAGCCATCAACAAATACCTGGGCAGCAATTATAAAGTGCTGGCCAGCTTTGGGCATATCCGCGACCTGCCGTCCAAGAACGGCTCGGTCAATCCGGACGACGATTTCTCCATGGTGTGGGATGTGGATGCCCGCGCCGCGCCCAAGATCAAGGACATCGCGACGGCCGTGAAGGGCGCGGACAAGCTGATCCTGGCCACCGACCCCGACCGCGAGGGCGAGGCCATCAGCTGGCACATTCTGGAAGTTCTGAAGGCCAAGGGGCTTTTGAAGGATTTGCAGGTCGAGCGGGTGGCGTTCAACGCCATCACCAAATCAGCCGTGCTGGAAGCTATCGCCCATCCGCGCCAGCTCAACGAAGAATTGGTGGACGCCTATCTGGCGCGCCGCGCGCTGGATTATCTGGTGGGCTTCACTTTGTCGCCGGTCTTGTGGCGCAAGCTGCCGGGCGCGCGCTCGGCGGGCCGGGTGCAGAGCGTGGCGCTGCGCCTGGTGGTGGAGCGCGAGCAGGAGATCGAGGCGTTCAAGCCGCAGGAATACTGGTCGATCGATACCGACCTGTCGGCGACCGCCGGAAACTTTGTCGGCCGGCTGATCCAGCTGGACGGCAAGAAGATCGACAAGATGTCGCTTGCGAACAAGGACGACGCCGACCGGGCTGTGGCCGCCATCGACGCGCAGAAATTCGCGGTGGGCAGCGTTGAGGCCAAGCCGGTCAAGCGCAACCCCTCGCCGCCCTTCATCACCTCCTCGCTGCAGCAGGAAGCCAGCCGCAAGCTGGGTTTCAATGCCAAGCGCACCATGCAGATCGCGCAGGGTCTTTATGAAGGCGTGGAAATCGGCGGCGATACCACCGGCCTGATCACCTATATGCGAACCGACGGCATCACCATGGTGCCCGAAGCGGTGAACGAGGCACGCGAGGTCATCGGCAAGAAATATGGCGCGCGCTATGTGCCCTCCGCCCCGCGCGTCTATGTCAGCAAGGCCAAGAACGCGCAGGAAGCCCATGAAGCGGTGCGCCCCACCAGCTTTGCGCGCACGCCCGAGGAGATGTCGCGCTATCTCGATGGCGATGCGGCCAAGCTGTACGAACTGATCTGGAAGCGCGCCGTCGCATCGCAGATGGAATCGGCCGAGCAGGAACGCACCACCGTCGATGTGCTGTCGGCCGACAAGAAGATCACCCTGCGCGCCACCGGCACCGTCACGCTGTTTGACGGCTTTTTGACTCTGTATCTGGAGGGCCAGGACGACGACGCTGACGAAGATGGTTCGAAGCTGCCCAAACTGGTCGCCGGCGACAAGACCAAGGTCGAACAGGTCAATCCGGCCCAGCATTTCACCGAGCCGCCGCCGCGCTATTCCGAAGCCAGCCTGGTCAAGAAGCTGGAAGAGCTGGGCATTGGCCGCCCCTCCACCTATGCTTCGATCCTGTCCACCTTGCGCGACCGCGCCTATGTGAAGATGGACCGCCAGCGCTTCATGCCCGAAGACAAGGGCCGGCTGGTCACCATTTTCCTGAGCAAGTTCTTCCCGCGCTATGTTGCGTATGACTTCACCGCCGACCTGGAAGAAAAGCTGGACGAGGTTTCGGAAGGCAAACTGAACTGGAAACAGCTGTTGCGTGATTTCTGGACGGAGTTCTCGGCCGCGGTGGGCGAGACCAAGGACCTGCGCATCACCCATGTGATCGACGAACTGGAAGCTGTGCTGGAGCCGCACATCTTCCCGCATGGCGAAGACGGCGTTGATCCGCGCAAGTGCCCGTCCTGTGCCGATGGCCGGCTGAATTTGAAACTCGGCCGCTTCGGCGCGTTCGTGGGCTGCACCAACTATCCGGAATGCCGCTTCACTCGCCAGATAGGCGCCAAGCCGGGCGAAGGCGATGCCGGCCCGGTGGAAATCGGGCTGTTCCCGGATTCCGAAGACATGATCACCCTGCGCACGGGCCGCTTTGGTCCCTATGTGCAGCGGGGCGAAGGCGACAAGCCCAAGCGCAGTGGCCTGCCCAAGGGCACGGACAGGTCCGACGTGGACCTGGAAATGGCCGTGAAGCTTCTGAACCTGCCGCGTGAAGTGGGTTTTCATCCCGAAGACGGCAAGAAGATCACGTCCAACTTCGGGCGCTTCGGGCCTTACGTCTATCACGACGGAATTTATGCCTCCCTGCCCTCGCCGGAAGACGTGTTCGATATCGGTCTCAATCATGCCGTGACCCTCATTGCCGAGAAGAAGGCCAAGGGCCCGGGCCGTCGCGGCGCGCAGACGCTGAAGGCGTTGGGCGCAGCACCCGATGGCAAGGCGATCAACATCTTCAAGGGCAAGTTCGGCGCCTATGCCAGCGACGGCGAGACCAACGCCACCCTGCCCGAAGGCACCGAGCCAGAGGGTGTGACGATGGAGCAGGCTCTGCAATGGATCGCGGAGCGCGCAGCCAAGGGCGGAAAGAAGAAGAAAACCGTCAAGGCGAAGGCCCCCGCCGCGAAAAAGAAGGCCGCACCCAAAAAGGCTGCCGCTGCAAAATCAACCAAGACCACCAAGACAAAGAAAGCTGCCGCGCCGAAAGGCAAAAGCCCGAGCTCTGGTAAAAAGACCAAAGAGCCGGAGCTGGCAGGCGAATAAGGAAATTGAAGAACAATAAAGCACCGACCAACGCGCGCGCCGTCGACAAGGCGCGCGTGCTTGAACTGCTGGCGACCAATACAGGCGCCAACAAACGCGATCTGGCAAAGCTGCTGGGCCTGAAAGGCTCCGATCGCATCCATCTCAAGCGCATTCTGAAAGAACTCGAAGCCGAGGGCGCCATCGAAGGCCGCCAGAAGAAAGGCTTTGTGAAGCGCGGCGAGCTGCCCGATGTGGGCATCGTCGAAATCACCGGCGTGGACGAGGACGGCGAAGTGCTGGCCCGGCCGCTGGCCTGGGACAGCGAAGACGCGCCGCCCATCGTCTATGTCATTCCGCCCAAGGACGGCGCGGCGCCGGGACCGGGCGACCGCCTTCTGGCGCGGCTGGAAAAGCGGGGCGAGGCTTACGAGGCGCGCGTCATTCGCCGGCTGGACCAGGAAAAGGAAACGGGCAAGCTGATCGGCGTGCTGCGCGAAGGCAGCGACGGCTGGCGGCTGGTGCCGATCAACAAGAAAGAGCGCACCGAATACGCGCTGGACAAGAAGGACCTGGGCGGAGGCGCGCACAATGAGCTGGTTGCGGCGGAACTGACGTCGGGGCGGATCGCAGGGTTCAGCCGCGTGAAGGTTGTCGAGCGCATCGGTTCGATGGACAGCCCCAAGACCATCAGCCTGATCGCCATTCACGATCACGGCATTCCCACTGATTTTCCCGCTGCGGTGATTGAGCAGGCCAAGGCGGCGCAGCCGATAGACCCGAAGGGTCGCACAGACCTGCGGGCCGTGCCGCTGGTCACGATTGATCCGCCCGACGCCCGCGACCATGACGATGCGGTGTGGGCCGGTCCCGACGACGACGAACGCAATGCCGGTGGGCATATCATCCTGGTCGCCATCGCCGACGTTGCCCATTACGTCACCTTCGGCTCGGCACTGGACAAGGAAGCGCTCAAGCGCGGCAACAGCGCCTATTTCCCCGACCGCGTGGTTCCCATGCTGCCGGAAGAATTGTCGGCGGATTTGTGCTCGCTACGCGAAGGCGTGGACCGCGCCTGCCTGGTCGCGCGCATGGTGTTTGACGCCAAGGGTCACAAGAAGAGCCATACCTTCCTGCGCGCCGTGATGCGTTCGGCGGCGCGGCTGACCTATGCCCAGGCGCAGGCCGCCTTTGACGGCAATCCGCATGACGGCATGACGGATATCGTGAAGAAGACGCTGGCCGATGTGTGGGAGGCCTACCAGTCGCTGACGGTGGCGCGCGGCAAGCGCGATCCGCTGGATCTGGATCTGCCGGAGCGCCGGGTGATTTTGGGCGAAGACGGCAAGGTTGCTTCCATCGCCTATCGCGACCGGCTGGAATCCATGAAGCTCATTGAAGAGTTCATGGTGCTGGCCAATGTCGCGGCCGCCGAGGCGCTGGAGCAAAAGCGCACGCCACTGATCTACCGCGTCCACGACACGCCCTCGAAGGAGAAGGTGTTTGCCTTTTCCGATTTCCTGCGCACGCTGAAGATCGAGTTCACCAAGGGCCAGGTGATCCAGCCTGGCGTGTTCAATCGCGTGCTGGCCGGCGCAAAGGGCACCGCCAACGAGGCGGTGATGAACGATGTGGTGCTGCGCAGCCAGGCGCAGGCGATCTATCACCCGGCCAATATCGGCCATTTCGGGCTGAACCTGGCCAAGTATGCCCACTTCACCTCGCCCATCCGGCGCTATGCCGACCTGATCGTGCATCGGGCCCTGATCCGCGCATTCGATCTGGGCGAAGGCGGGTTGGCCGACCGCGAGGTCGCGGCGCTTTCGGCCACGGCCGAGCACATCACCATGACCGAGCGCCGCGCCATGGCGGCAGAGCGCGATTCCACAGACCGCTATGTCGCGGCCTTCATGGAAGAGCGGATCGGCGAGACCTTTGACGCCCGCGTCACCGGCGTTACCCGCTTTGGGCTATTCGTGCGATTGGCGGGGACCGGCGCGGAAGGCTTGATCCCCATTCGCAACCTGGGCGCGGACTTCTTCCACCATGATGAAAAGCGCCAGGCGCTGGTCGGCAGCCGGACCAATGTCACCTATGGCATGGGTGCGGCGCTGGCGGTGAAGCTGCTGGAAGCGGCCCCGCTGACCGGGGGCCTGCGATTCTCGCTGGCTGACGGGTCCGGTGGCGAGGACCGCCCGGCACGCAAGCTGCGCCCCGGCAGACCCGGAAAACCGCCAAAAAAGGGCCGGTTCAAGCCGAAAAAGCGCTGATTTCCGCCCTTTTGCCGGGATTTGCTTGACAGCATAGGCGGTTATCCGCCATTACCCGGCCCTCTCGATACGACCCTTTTTGGAGTTTCCCATGGCGAAGCCGACCACCGCGAAAATTCGCCTCAACAGCGAAGGCAAGTCCGGCTTCTTCTATGTCACCAAGAAGAACACCCGTACCATGACCGAGAAGTTCTCGATCAAGAAGTACGATCCGGTCCTGCGCAAGCATGTCGAGTTCAAGGAAGGCAAGATCAAGTAAGCTCGCTTGCAGCGCGCCCTCGATCGCCTTTCATCCGAACAATTTGATGTCCTGATCGTCGGCGGCGGCGCCACCGGCTGCTTCACCGCGCGCGATGCGTCGATGCGCGGCCTGAAGGTGGCGCTGGTCGAGGCGCGGGACTTCGCCTCCGCCACCAGTGCCCACAATTCCAAGCTGGCCCATGGCGGCCTGCGCTATCTTCGCAACCTGGAATTCCGGCTGGTGCGCGAGAGCCTGGCTGAACGCCGCAACCTGATGCGGATGGCGCCGCATCTGGTGCGGCCCCTGCCCTTTTTGCTGCCGCTGTATGGCGCGGGGCTGATAGAGCGGCTGAAGCTGAAGGCGGGGCTGACGCTGTATGACCTGCTGTCCTACGACCGCAATCGCGGTGTCAGCGCCAAGCTGCCGGGACATCGCTGGCTGGGCAGGAAAGCGGCGCTGAATCGAGAGCCGGTTCTGGCGGGAGACAAATTCGAAGGCGCCTTTGAATATCACGACGCCCAGATGTATTCGCCCGAACGCATCGCGCTGGAAAACCTGATCGATGCCGACGCGCACGGCGCGGCAATTGCCAATTATGTTTCCGCCGACCGCCTGTTGAAGCGCGATGGAAAAGTGGTAGGCGTCAGTGCGCAGGACGTGTTGCGCGGTGCGGCGTTCGACATTCGCGCCAAGACGGTGCTGGTAGCGGCGGGGCCCTGGGCCGACCTGTTCCTGGAGCGCGCCAGCGGGCAGACCGCGGCGCATCACCTGATACGCTCCAAGGGCATTCATGTGATGGTGCCGGAAATCAGCAAGGCCGGCCTGACCATCGAGGCCGGCAGCGGACATCTGTTCGCCCTGCCCTGGCGCGGCCACACCCTGCTGGCCACCACCGACACGCCCTTCACGGGTGATCCCGCCAGCGTTGGTGCAACGGAAGGCGACATCGAAGGCTTCCTGGCCACCTTCCGCAAATATCTGCCACATGCCGGACTGACGCCGGACCGGGTGGAGTTTTTCTATGCGGGCCTGCGTCCGCTGGTCAGCGATGGCAGCAAGGACAGTTACAATGTCAGCCGCCGCTCCGAACTTGTGGATCACACAAGCGAAAATCTGGACGGCGTTTTCTCGGCACTGGGCGGCAAGTGGACAACCTCGCGGCAGCTGGCCGAGACCATTACCGATGCGCTGGTTGCCAAGCTTGCGGTGATGGCACCACCTTGCACCACCGCTTCCACGCCCCTGCCCGGCGGACGGTTTGACGACTTCGATGGTCTGACCCGGGGCTTCCAGAAGACCTATCCCGGAATCGGCAGCATGCGACCCATGGCGCATATGCTGGGCGCGCGCCTGCCGCTGGCGCTGAAAGGCGCGCGGATGACCGACCTTGTCGCCCTCAACCAGAGCGGCGATACCATGGCGCAGGTGCTGCTTGCCCTGCGCGAGGAAATGGCGATGACCCTGGAGGACATGGTGATGCGCCGCACCTCCATTGGCCAGTTCGGTCCACCCGAAGCGGGCGTTGTGAACCGCGTCGCGAAGATGATGGCGGCGCAGCTGGGATGGAACGACGAAAAGACCGCGCGCGAGATCGAAAGCCTGCTGCCGCTTTACAGGACTGCGGCATGACGGCCTTTGTGGTGTTCAATCCCAACTCCGCCAATGGCGATACCGGCCGCGACTGGGAAGTGATCGAACAGGCGCTGGAGCGCATCTTCCCCCTGATGAGCTTTTTCGTCACGGGCGGTCCCACCCAGGCGGCCCGCATGGTGCGCGACGCACTGCGCGACGGGCATATGGAGATCGTGGCGGTGGGCGGTGACGGCACCATCAACGAGGCGCTGAATGGTTTCTTCGAACATGGCGAAGCGATCTCGCCGGATGCCGTGTTCAGCTTTGTGCATAACGGCAATGACAGCGACCTGTGTCGCCGCTTCGGCTTGCAGACGGGTTGGCAGGTGGGCGTGGCGCATCTCGGCCGCGCACGCATCCGCAGATATGATGTCGGCCGGGTCGCCTGTCTGAGCAGTGCGGGCGCGCCGGTCGCGCGCTATTTTCTTGGCAGTGCCAGTTTCGGTCTGAGCGGCAGCATCGCCGCACGCCTGGGAGCCAGCCGCATCGCGCGCTATTTCAGCCTCGGTTTTGCGCGATGGCTGCACAGCCGGCTGGCGCTGGCAGACTGGCGCGAGTGCCGGGTGCGGCTGATGGCCGACGGCACGGACGAGATTGCCGGAATTGCCAATGTCACGCTATCGCCAAACGGCGGACTGTTCGATGTGGGAATCACCCAGGGGCGTTCGCGGGTGCGAATCCTGGGCGAACTGAAGCGGGGCGCGGTGCGGCGCTTGCGGTCAGTACGGCTGACCGCCGCCCCCACCCTGGACACCCGTGGCGCGGTCGCGGTGGAAACGGACGGCGAAAGCGTCGGGGTACTGCCCGCAACCTTCCAGATTTACCCTTCCGCCATCAATCTGCGGGTTTAGCCGCGCCTTTGCGCTAGGCTTAAGCATGAGTTTCGATCAAAACCGGATTCGCTGGAATGGCTGGGGGCCGCGCGACGACGCGCTGTCCGAAGGCCAGTGGCAGTGGCTGGCCGGGGCGCTGGCCATGCCCGCACTACTGGCGACGCTGCCGCGTGCGCTGGAAGACATCGCCCTGCCAGCGCCCCGGCTGGCGGCCGCGGTATGGAAGCAGTTCCGGGCCTTTGGCGATGTGCGGCAGGACGATCTGGCGCGCGCCAGCCATGCGGCCGGGCGCGGGCTGGCCGACCTGTTGCGGCTGCGCGCCGGGGATCTGTCGCGGGCGCCCGATGCCGTGCTGTACCCCAGGAACGAAGATGCCGTGCTGGCGGTGCTGCAGCTTTGCGCCGCGCTGGACATCGCGGTGGTGCCCTTCGGCGGCGGCACCAGTCTTGTTGGCGGTGTCACGCCCTTGCGCGGCACACATGCTGCCATCGTGACCTTGGACATGACGGCCATGGCGCGATTGACATTGGTGGATGCCGTATCAGGCACCGCGCAAGCGGACGCCGGCATCAGTGGGCCGGAACTGGAACGCCAGCTTGCGGCACATGGCCTGACGCTGGGGCATTTTCCCGGCTCGTTCGAATTTTCCACCCTGGGCGGCTGGATCGCCCATCACGGTGCGGGCCAGGAAGCGGCGCGCTATGGCCGCGCCGGGGATTGGCTGGCCGGCGTGCGGTTGGCGACACCGACCGGAATGTTGACGTCGGGCGGGTCACGGGCAACGGGAATGGACTTGCGCCAGGTCGTGTTGGGATCGGAAGGCGTGTTCGGCGTTATCACCGCGGCGACCCTGCGGGTGCATCCTGTCACGGCCAAGGAAGACTATCGCAGCTATCTGTTTGTCGATTTTGCCAGCGGCCTGGCGGCGATGCGCGAGGCATCGCGGATCATTCCGCATACCATGCTGCGACTGTCGGATTCAGCGGAGACCGGGTTTGGCCGATCCCTGGCGCGGGCGGGGCGCTTGTTCGACCTGCGGGCAAGGCTGTCGGACATCCATCTGGAGATACGCCGCTTTGACGGCCGTGCGGTGGCGCTGACGGCGGGCTTTGATGATCCGGCGGCACGCAAGCGGTTCGACAAGTTGGCGAAAAAACATGGTGGGCTGGCGCGGGGCGAGGACAAGGCGTGGCCGGCGCGGCGCTTTGCCTTCGGCTATCGCCGCGACACGCTGCTGGACCGTGGTGTCGGCGTTGACATGGTGGACACCACCACCAGCTGGTCGAAGCTTCCCGATCTTCATGCGGCGGTCAGCAACGCCCTGGACCATGCCATGCGCAAGCATGCACCGCGCGAAGGCGCGCATGGGCTGGTGCTGGCCCATGTCGGCCATGATCGCCATGACGGCGCCAGCGTGAACTTCACCTATATCTTTCCGCGCGTGCTTGACGGCGAGTTGGCGCAGGCGGCGGCGATCAAGCAGGCAGCGCTGGATGCGATCGTGGCGCAGGGCGGGGCCATCAGCCATGCCCATGGCGTGGGCGACGAGCATCTGCCCTGGATGCAGCAGGAAAAGGGCGATACGGGAATAGAAGTATTGCGCGGGATCAAGCAGGCGCTGGATCCCAGGGGCGTGATGAATCCGGGAAAATTGATTCCCTAGGCGGCGTCCAGTGCGGCGCGCACGGCCTTTGCGGCTTCGGCCACGGCGTCATGGGCCTGGGGCAAGATAGTCTGCAGGTAGATAAAGCAGTGCACCATGTCGGAATAGTCGGCGATGGCGACTTTCACGCCGGCACCCTGGAGCTTTTCGGCATAGGCGAGGCCCTCATCGTGCAGCGGGTCATAGCCGCCCAGCATCACATAGGCCGGCGGCAGGCCGGAAAAATCCTTGGCGCGCAGCGGCGAGACGCGCGGCGACGCGGTATCGGTGCCCGGCGGCAGATATTGCGAATAGAAATATTCGATGGCGCGGCGTTCCAGGAAATAGCCCACCGCGAATTCATTCAGCGATGAAGTCTCGCCGCCGATCTGGGTGTTGGGAAACATCAGGAGTTGGAAGGCCAGCTTCAGGCCGCCCTTCTCCTTGGCGATCTGGGTGACGATGGCGGCCAGCATGGCGCCGGCACTGTCACCGCCCACCGCGATGCGCCCTGCATCCACACCCAGATCGGCGGCGTTTTTCTCGATCCACTGGGTCGCCGCCCAGGCATCCTCCATCGCGGCAGGGTACGGGGCCTCAGGCGCCAGGCGATAATCCACCGCGATCACCTTGAAGCCGCCTTCTGCCGCGAACTGGCGGCACAGGCCGTCATGGCTTTCCAGGCTGCCGGCGACAAAGCCGCCGCCGTGGAAATAGATCAGCGTCGGCAAGGGACCGTTGGCCGCGACCGGTGCATAGCCGCGCGCACGGATTTCGCCTGCGGGACCTGGAATGACGAAATTGTCGATCCGGCCCACCGCCACATCCCTGGCGGCGGTCAGCTGCATCATGGCGGCAAAGGATTGGCGCGTGATGGCCGGCGGCACGTCCCAGGCCTTGGGGCGCGGGATGGCCGCGGCCCGGTCGAGGAAGTTTTTTACCAGCGGATCGAGCGGCATGAGGGTCCCAGCACAAGTATGCAGGACGCTAACGCATCAATCGCGGTTTCGCCTAGTGGATGGAAATCCGGGCTTCGGGGTCGACGCGCCCGGCATGGATGTCGCCCAGCAGCACCAGCATCAGGAACCAGAACTGGGCGCGCTCGTGGCTGCCCTCGGCTTCCAGTGTCATCACGGCGCGGCTGGCATAGTCGGACGCCGCTGCGCCATGTTCCGCAGCCAGGTCGCCTGCAAGGCGATAAAGATCACCGGTCGACATTGCCATGGCGAAAGCATGGCAGGCGGCGATGAACGCAGGCTTAACCGCATATTTTTACTTTGATATCAGATGGTTACACTATAACTACACGAGCCGTGCGTAATTCGCTATATTTCCCAGCCATCCTACCGTGGATTATCCGTGCGGAGCATTTTACTCATCGTTGGCGGCGGTATCGCGGCTTACAAGAGCCTGGAGCTGGTGCGCCGCCTGGCCGAACGCGGCATCCGGACTCGCGCGATCCTGACCAAGGCGGGGGCGGAATTCGTCACGCCTTTGTCACTGTCGGCGCTGACCGGCGAGAAGGTTTATTCCGATCTGTTCAGCCTGACCGACGAAGCGGAGATGGGCCACATCCAATTGTCGCGCAGCGCTGACCTGGTAGTGGTTGCGCCCGCCACGGCCGACCTGATGGCCAAGATGGCAGGCGGACTGGCCAATGACCTCGCCTCCACCGCGCTGCTGGCGACCGACAAAAAGGTTTTGATGGCGCCCGCCATGAACGTGCGGATGTGGGAAAGTGCCGCGGTGAAACGCAACCGCGCGCAGCTCGAGAAAGATGGCGTGCTGTTTGTCGGGCCCAATGACGGCGAGATGGCGTGCGGCGAGTTCGGGCCGGGGCGCATGGCCGAACCGATGGAGATTGTGGCAGCGATTGAGAAGGCGATGGCGGTGGACGGTGCGCTGAAGGGCATGCGTGCGCTGGTGACGGCCGGGCCGACGCGCGAGCCTTTGGACCCGGTGCGCTTCCTGGCCAATCATTCCAGCGGCCGCCAAGGTTATGCCATTGCCGAGGCGTTGGCGCGGGCGGGTGCGGAGACCATCCTGGTGTCCGGACCCGTGTCGCTGACGCCGCCGCAAGGTGTAAAACTGATGCGTGTCACCACGGCACGCGAAATGCTGGCGGCCTGCGAAGCCTCTTTGCCCGCCGATGTGCTTGTGATGGCGGCGGCGGTGGCAGACTGGCGCCCCGACATGGCCGCCAATTCCAAGATTAAGAAGAACACGGACCGTGTGGTGCCGCTGATCAAGCTGGTGGAAAATCCCGACATCCTGGCGACGCTGGCCGCCCATGCGGCGCGGCCGCGGCTGGTGATTGGTTTCGCCGCCGAGACCGACGATGTTGTGGCCAATGCCGTGACCAAGCGCGGCCGCAAGGGCGCAGATTGGATCATCGCCAATGACGTGTCGGGCGATGTGTTCGGTGGCGCGCGAAATCGCGTGCACCTGGTGAGCGATACCGGCGTCGAAGACTGGCCGAACATGGCAAAGGACGAAGTGGGCGCCAGGCTGGTGGCCCGGATCGCAGAAAAACTGAAGGGTGCTGCTTGATGAAGGTCGGGATCAAACGTCTGCCGCATGCGAGCGACCTGCCTTTGCCCCATTACGCCACCCCCGGCTCGGCGGGGCTGGACCTGCTGGCGGCAGTGGATGCGGATATCACACTAATGCCCGGCCAACGCATGGCCGTGGCCACTGGCATCGCCATCGAGCTGCCGCTGGGGATTGAGGCGCAGATACGCCCGCGCTCCGGCCTGGCGCTGAACCACGGCATCACCTGTCTCAATAGTCCCGGCACCATCGACAGCGACTATCGCGGCGAGATCAAGGCCATCCTGATCAACCATGGCGACAAGGCATTCGTGATCGCCCGAGGCCACAAGATCGCACAAATGGTGATCGCGCGGCATGAACAGGCGGAACTGGTCGAAGTGGAAAGCCTGAGCGAAAGCGAACGCGGCGCGGGCGGCTTTGGTTCGACCGGCATGACCGCCGCCAAAGAAAAAGCCTGATGCTGAAGCTCTCGCGCAAAACCCTGCTGGCGCTGGAGGCGGTGATCGACATCGCCTTCAATGCGCGGCCGGAGCCTGTGCAGGCCAAGGAGATTACCGCGCGCCAGGGCGTTCCCCAGCGTTACTTGGAGCAGGTGATGCAGCAGCTGGTGCGCGCCGGCATACTCAAAGGCGTGCGCGGCCCGCGCGGCGGTTACCGGCTGGCGCGCGAACGGCGGCGTATCAGCGTGGGCGATGTGGTGCGGGTGGCCGAAAGCATCGAGGACGAGGAAGAGAAGCATTCGCCCCGCAGCGACCTGGGCATGCGCATCGTCGCACCCTTTGTCGCCACCTTGCAGGACGAACTGATGGTGCGGCTGGATTCGGTATCCATCGAGGACCTGTGCCAGCGGGCGCGGCAGGCCAATGTGGACGCCGTGGCCGTCGCAGATTTTACAATTTAGGAGCACCAGCATGGAACAGGGCAAGCCGGGACGCGGACGCATCTATGACTCCATCACCGAGACCATCGGCGACACGCCGCTGGTGCGGATGAAGCGCATGAACAAGGGGCTGAAGGCGGATATCCTGCTGAAGCTGGAATTCTTCAATCCGATTTCGTCGGTGAAGGACCGTATCGGCATCAACATGGTGGATGTGCTGGAACAGCAGGGCATCATCACGCCGGGCAAGACCACGCTGATCGAACCGACCAGCGGCAATACCGGTATCGCGTTGGCCTTCGTGGCGGCGGCCAAGGGTTACAAGTTGATCCTTGTGATGCCGGAATCCATGTCGCTGGAACGGCGCAAGATGCTGATGATTCTTGGCGCGCAAATCGAACTGACCGAAGCGGCCAAGGGCATGAAGGGCGCCATCGCCCGCGCCCATGAACTGGTGGCGGAGCATCCGGGCGCGGTGATCCCGCAGCAGTTCGAAAACCCGGCCAACCCGGACATCCATCGCCGCACCACGGCGGAGGAAATCTGGAACGACACGCAAGGCAAGGTGGACATCGTGATTTCGGGCGTGGGCACCGGCGGCACCATCACTGGCGTCGGCCAGGTGCTGAAGGCGAAGAAGCCCAGTGTGAAGATGATCGCGCTGGAACCGGAAGACAGCCCGGTGCTGTCGGGCGGCGCGCCGGGCCCCCACAAGATCCAGGGCATCGGCGCCGGCTTTGTGCCCGCCATCCTGGACCGCAAGATCATTGACGAGGTCATCACCATTTCGAACGAGACGGCGCTGGAAACGGCGCGGCGCGCGGCGCGGGAAGAAGGGATACCGGTGGGCATCTCGTCCGGCGCGGCGATTGCGGCGGCGCTGGAAGTGGGCGGCCGCCCGGAGAATGACGGCAAAACCATCGTGGTCATCATTCCCAGCTTCGCGGAACGCTATCTTTCGACGGCGCTATTCGAAGGTCTGTAGCAGGTCGGGCCGATCGGTGCAGATGGCATCCAGATCGGCCAACCGCTGCATGTCTGCGGGATGGTTGACGGTCCAGGCGCCGATCTTGAGGGCGTGCTCGCGGGCATAATCGATATTGACGGGTGTGGCGTCGGGGTGATTGGGAAACCAGCCCTGCCCGCCTGCGCCCGCAATGCTGTCGATTGCAGGACGCGCGTCGCTCTGCAATTTGTCGGTGGTGAACCAGCAGGCCGCACCGCGTTTCACCAGCGGCGTCAGCGCGCGCCAGTCAAAGCCAACAAAAATTATGTTGTCGCGACCGGCGCAGAGGTCGTAGGCGGCGTGAGCCAGCGCCGCCGGATCGGCGCTGTCATCGCTGAGGTCGCATTTGAGTTCGACCAACAGGGTGAATGGACGCTGTGTCGTGAGATCGAGCACCTCTTTCAGCGTTGGCACGGTCTGGCCATCAACGGCGCGCAACAGCGGATGCTTGTCGGCATAGGCGCTGCCTGGCATGGGACTGCCGATTTCGAACTGTCGCAATTGCGCCAAGGTCAGATCCTTGATGCGGGGTCCGGGCGCGGTCAGCCATACGCCATCTTTCCGTGCGACGCGGGCCATCAGGCGGAAATCGTGATGCACCACCACTTCGCCGTCCGCCGAGAGTTGCACGTCCAGCTCGGCGCCGTCACAGCCACGCGCCATGGCGTCCGCAAAGGCAGCCAACGTATTTTCCGGCATCAGCGCCGCGCCGCCGCGATGGGCGATGTTCCAAGGGTGCATGGCTCTTTATAGCGGGCGCGTGGGCATCCGTCGCGCAGGCATGCTAGGACCGCGGCCATGACCGACCATCTTTCCGATCCGGGGCCGCTTATCTCCGCCAGGGCGCATCATGCCTGGCTGCTGGAGGCGCGCGAACTGCTGCGCCTGGCAGTGCCGCTGGCTGCCACCCAATTGGCGCAGATGGTCATTCTGGCCACCGACACGCTGATGCTGGGACATTTCAGCAAGCAGGCGCTGGCCGCAGCCGCCATCGGCAACACCATCTATTTTCTGGCCTGGCTGATGGGCAGCGGCGTGCCCATGGCAGTATCGCCGGTGATCGCCCATATTCAAGGCGAACATGGTGCCAGCGGACGCGAGCGGCGCAGGATTCGCATCGCGGTCCGGATGGGGCTTTGGACTGCGGTGCTGACCTCGCTGCCGCTGATGGCGGCGCTGCTGTTTGCCCGGCCGATCCTGCTGTTCCTGCACCAGGAGCCGGATTTGGCCGAGGGGGCAGCGGTGTTCGTATCGGGCATTGTGGTAGGGCTGCCTTTTGCATTGGCGTTCCAGGTGCTGCGCAGTTTTTCCACGGCCTTGTCGCGTGCGGTGCCGCCGCTGCTGGTGATTGCGGTTGCCATCGGATGGAACGCGTTGTTCGACTATGTGCTGATCTTTGGTCATTTCGGCCTGCCGCCCATGGGCCTGCTGGGTGCGGGTATCGCCAGCGCCAGTTCCAACATTTTCAGCTTTGTCGCGCTGCTGGGAATCATCCTGATAGCGCCGGCAATGCGGCGCTATCACATCCTGCACCGCCTCTGGCAGCCGCACTGGAAGAGCCTGGTCGAGCTGATGCGGCTGGGGTTTCCCATCGGGCTGACCATGGTGTTCGAACTGGCGCTGTTCAACGCCGCAACCCTGGCGATGGGAACCTTCGGCATTTCGGCACTGGCGGCGCACCAGATCGCCATCACCATTCCCTCGCTCACCTTCATGATCCCGCTGGGCATCGGGCTGGCGGCGACGGTGCGCGTGGGCCTGGCGGCGGGTGCCGGCGACAGGATCGCGGCGCGACGCGCGGGCTTCACGGCCATAGCCATCGCGGCGGTCTTCATGACCGGGGCCGCCATCATGCTGCTGCTGTGGCCGCGCCAGATTGCATCGCTGTGGCTGCCCGACATTCCCGCCAATGCTGATGTGTTGGCGCTGGCGGTTGTGTTCCTGCATGTCGCCGCGGCCTTCCAGCTTGTGGACGGCATACAGGTGTCAGCCTCGATGGCGCTGCGGGGGCTCAAGGATGCACATGGGCCGATGTGGATTGCGGGCGCGAGCTACTGGCTGGCTGGCGCGCCGATGTGCGTTCTGCTGGGCTTCGGGCTGCACATGCAGGGCCTGGGCATATGGCTCGGGCTGGCATTCGGATTGCTGGTGGCGTCCATCACATTGACGGCTCGCTTCGCGATCCTGTCAAAACGTCCCGTGCCAGTGTAGCGCCAACACCACCACGATCACGACCAGCACGCCGATCAAGGCGATCCGCGTGGGGCGGGACCGCTTTTCCTGTTCGCGAGCGATCTGGAGGGCGGTGTCGGGATGCAGGCGCACGCCACCTTCGGACACCATCTGCGACAGGCCTTCGGCGTTCTTCACCAGCTGCGGCAGGTCCTGGGCCAGCCTGCCCAGCGCGCTGAAGGTTTCGCCGGCGCGCGAGATGACGGCTTCCGGACCCATGTTTTCGTGCACCCACTTCTCGGCCACCGGGCGCGCCGCCTCCCAGATATCGAAATCCGGATCCAGGCCTCGGCAGACGCCTTCCACCACCACCATGGTCTTTTGCAGGAGGATGAGTTGCGGCTGGGCCTGCATGTCGAAACGGCGCGTGGTGTCGAACAATTGCCCCAGCAGCCTGGCAATGGAGACATCGCGCGCCGTGCGACCGAAGATCGGCTCGCCGACCGCACGCAGGGCCTGGGCGAAAGTTTCAATCTGATGATGCGGCGGCACAAAGCCGAACTCGTAATGCAACTCGGCAACCTTGCGATAGTCGCGCTGCAGGAAGCCCGCGAGCGTGCCCGCCATGAAGCGGCGCATCCCGGCGTCGAGGCGGCCCATGATGCCGAAATCCACTGCCACCAGGCGGCCTTCGCCGTCGATGAACAGGTTTCCGGGATGCATGTCGGCATGGAAGAAGCCGTCGCGCAGCGCCTGGGTGAGAAAGCTGCGCATCACCAGCACCGCAACCTGTTTGGGATCGCGGCCGCCGGCGGTGATGGCGCCGATGTCGCGTACCGAGACGCCGTCGATCCATTCGCTGGTCAGCACGGAGGCCGACGTGCGGGTCCAGTCGATGTGCGGCACGCGGAATTCGGGTTCACCCTTGGTGCTTTCATAAAGTTCGCCTGCGGCGGCGGCTTCCATGCGCAGGTCCAGCTCCAGCGCCACGCTGTCGGCAAGGGTCGCGACCAGTGCGATGAAGCGCAGGCGTCGGGCCTCGGCGGAAACGCGTTCGGCATTGACCGCGAAAAAGGCCAGGGCATCGAGATCGCGCATGAAGCGCGCGCGGACGCCCGGGCGCAGGATCTTCACCGCTACCCGCACTGGCCGTTCGTCACTGGTCTGGGCGCGGTGCACCTGGGCGATGGAAGCGGCGGCCAGCGCGGCACCGAAGCTGGAGAACAGGGCTTCCACCGGCTTGCCGAAGGCATTGGCGATTTCGGCGCGGGCCTGGTCGTCGGGAAATGGCGGCAGGCGGTCCTGCAGATGCTCCAGCGAGGTGGCGACTTTCTCGCCCACGATATCGGGACGTGTCGCCAGCATCTGGCCCAGCTTGATGTAGGCCGGACCAAGCCGCTTCAACGCATCGCCCAGGCGGATGCCGGCGTCCGGTTTTTTCGCGCGAAACGACAGCGCGGCGGACGCAAGCACCAGCGCCGCATGGATCAGGCGGAAGAAGCTGGAAACGGGATTCATCGGATGCGCCCGTTCACAAGCGCCAGGCCGAGTGCATGGCGGCGATTCCGCCGGACAGGTTGCGCACCTTCACCTGCCCCAGCCCGGCGTCAGTGATCATCTGGGCGAACTTGGCCTGGGGCGGGAAGCGGCGAATGCTTTCGGCGAGATAGCGGTAGCTCTCTTCATCCTTGGCGACGAGTCCACCGATCTTGGGCATGAGCTTGAAGGAATAGGCATCGTACAAGGTATCGAGGCCCGGCACCTCGACCTTGGAGAATTCCAGGCAGAGGAAACGTCCACCCGGTTTCAGAATCCGGCGCGCTTCGGCCAGCGCCACATCTATGTGCGTCACGTTGCGAATGCCGAAGGCGATTGTGTAGGCATCAAAGCTGGCGTCTGGGAATGGCAGCGCCTCGGCATTGCCGCACACCCATTCGATGGCGGTTTCGCTTTTCTCTTCGGCCCGGCGCACGCCCTCGCCCAGCATCTGGGCGTTGATGTCGCAAACCGTCACAGCCGCCTCGCCACCACGCGCGCGGGCCAGATCGACAATGCGAAAAGCGATGTCGCCGGTGCCGCCGGCCACGTCCAGACTGTTCCAGCCGGGCTGCGGGTTCAGCCATTCCACCATCGCGTCCTTCCAGATGCGGTGGACGCCGACGCTCATCAAGTCGTTCATCAGGTCGTAGCGGGCGGCTACCGAGGAAAAGACCTCGCGCACCAGGCCTTCCTTCTGGCCCTCCGGCACATCGCGGAAACCGAAACTGGCGGTTTTGTCAGTCATGCCCGGAACATAGCCCGCCTGCGCCACAATAGGCTACCGCCCGGCGCTGCGACCTTTAAGATGCGCGGATGCCAGAGTTACCCGAAGTCGAAACCGTGCGCCTGGGGCTGCTGCCCGTGCTGGAGGGCCATGTGCTGACCCAGGTGGAGACGCGGCGGGGCGATCTGCGCCGCCCCTTTCCACAAGACTTCGCGGCCCGGATGCGGGGCCACAAGGTCATGAAGCTGTGGCGGCGGGCCAAGTATCTGCTGGCCGACCTGGACAGCGGCGAGACCCTGGTGATCCATCTGGGCATGTCGGGCCGCATGAGTGTTTTTTCCGAAGGCAAGGCTCGGCGTATTGGCAGCTATGTCTATGACAAGGCACCGGAGGGCGCGGGAACAGGCAAGCATGACCATGTGGTGTTCGAGACCGATGCCCCGGCGCGCATCATCTTCAACGATCATCGCCGCTTCGGGCTGATGACCCTGGTTGAAACCGCACATCTGGAAGCGGACAAGCTGTTCTCTGGATTGGGTATCGAGCCGCTATCCCATGGGTTCAACACGGCCTATTTGATGAAGGCGCTGGACGGCAAGAAAACGCCCATCAAGTCGGCGCTGCTGGACCAGCGCGTGGTGGCGGGGTTGGGCAATATTTATGTCTGCGAGGCTTTGTTCCGCAGCAATATCTCACCCAAACGGCTGGCGGGTTCGGTCAGCAAGGAACGGATCGGTCCGCTGGTAGCTGCGATCAAGAAGGTCTTGAAAGATGCTATCGCGGCCGGCGGCTCCACCTTGCGCGATCACGCCCAGGCGACCGGCGATCCCGGCAACTTCCAGCATCGCTTTCTTGTCTATGGCCGCGAGGGCTTGCCTTGCAAACTGGATTGTCCCGGGACGGTAAAGCGCATTGTGCAGGCGGGCCGTTCCACCTTCTATTGTCCCAAATGCCAGACGTGAGGATATGATGAGCGCGATTATCACCAAGGTCGAAGGTTCGGTGGGCATCGCCACCCTCAACCGGCCTGAGGCGCTGAATGCGCTGAATACCGAGCTGCTCAACGAGCTGGCGGATGCGCTGGAAGACTGGGATCGCGGCAGCGAGGTACGCTGCATGATCGTGACGGGCAGCGAGCGCGCCTTTGCTGCCGGCGCCGATATCAAGGAGATGGCACCCAAGAGCTATTCGGACATGTACCGGGAAAACCTGTTTGGCGCGCAGTTCGATCGCATCGCCCGTATCCGCAAGCCGATCATTGCGGCGGTGGCGGGCCATACCCTGGGCGGGGGCTGCGAGCTTGCACTGGCCTGCGACTTCATCATCGCGGCGGAGACCGCAAAATTCGGCCAGCCCGAGATCACGCTGGGCGTCATGCCGGGCCTGGGCGGCAGCCAGCGGCTGACCCGGATCGTGGGCAAGTCCAAGGCCATGGACCTGTGCCTGACAGGCCGGGTCATGGGCGCTGCCGAGGCCGAGGCCAGCGGCCTGGCGGCCCGGGTGGTGCCAGCGGAGTTCCTGATGGAAGAGGCTCTGAAAGCGGCCCAGAAGATAGCGGCCCAGTCCTCCCCCGCCGCCCAGATGGTCAAGGAGGCGGTCAACCAGGCGCTGGAATCCAGCCTGGCGGAGGGGCTGCATTTCGAGCGTCGCCTGTTCCACGCCATGTTCGCCACGGCCGACCAGAAGGAGGGCATGGCGGCCTTTTCGGAGAAGCGCAAACCCGGTTTCAAGGATGAATAGGTCCAAAGCCGGTTTTCGTTGACCTGCGGCCTGCGCGGCGCTATACGCGCCCTCTTTCGCCCCTGTAGGCAAGAATCCAAGGACTTTCCATGCCCAATATCGACTCAGCCAAGAAGCGCACGCGCACCACGGCCAAGCGCACTGCCATCAATACGGCGCGCAAAACCCGCGTTCGCGGCTTCATCCGCAAGGTTGAGGAAGCCATTGCCTCGGGTGATCCCAAGGCTGCCTTGGCTGCCCTGAAGGCCGCTGAACCGGAAATCATGCGCGGCGTCTCCAAGGGCGTCCTGCACAAGAATACCGGCTCGCGGAAGGTTTCGCGCCTGACCAAGCGGGTCTCAAAACTGTCAAAATAACGAAGACGCTGGAATCCTTCGCAAATTCAAGTCGAGAATAGGCCCGGAGGCAAAATCCGGGCCTTTTTATTTGTCCGTGTGCAGATATTCGCGAGATCGCCATATTTCGCAGAGGCAACACGGAGCAATTGACGGCTAAGTGACTGATTCAAAAAAGCTTGGCCAAAAAATATCATTTTCCGTATACGTCACAACAGTTTAGCCCGGGTCACAAAAGCGAAAAATTTTTCGAATCAGCCAGTTTGTTCGCAGTTTATTCCCTTGTGAGTCAAAGCGGCTTGGACGTATCTTAACCAACGGTTGGGGCGGACGCGAGAAATGCCGAAGTATAAATCAAGTAAAACGAAAATATTCGGCGACGGACAGCAGCTTCTCGGCAGTATCCGAAAACATAGCAGTCCCTAAATACTTCCAATTATGACACTTTTATGCTGGGTGAAGACCCCGGCAACCCTCGAATTTTCTCCAAGGCGTAGCATGGCTCCTTCCTCCTCTTGCGAATATGCCGGCGATATCAGCGCCGCCGAAGCCTGGGAGCGGCTCAAGGCTGATCCCAAGGCCCAGCTGGTGGACGTGCGCACGGTGGCCGAGTGGAACTTTGTCGGCCTGCCTGACCTATCCTCTCTCAGCCGCCAGGCGCACTGCATCGAATGGCAAAGCTTTCCCACCGGCGCGCGCAATCCCGGCTTTGTCGTCGAGGCCGGCCAGACGCTGGGCGACAAGTCTGCGCCCGTGCTGCTGCTCTGCCGCTCCGGCGCACGCAGCCGCGCGGCGGCCATTGCACTCACCGAGGCGGGCTTTGCCCAGGCCTTCAATATCGCGGGCGGCTTTGAAGGCGATCCCGACGGCGAAGGTCATCGCGGCAATCGCAATGGCTGGAAAGCGGACAATCTTCCCTGGAGGCAAGGCTAGGGCGAACGGACTTCCGGACGGGAATACCCGCCGGTGCAACAATGAACGAACAAATGGGTAACGACATGGTGCAAGTTGGAAAATCGATGCTGGACTGGCGGGCGGCGTGGGCGGCGGTGCGTGAGCGCATGCGCCGGGAGCTGGGCGATCCGGTATTCGACGCCTGGATCGGGCCGCTGAATCTGGAATCCTTCGACGCCGACGAG
>JBBQHU010000026.1:0-31274 GCA_038324265.1 Micropepsales bacterium
CGCCGTGAGGATGATCTCGCCGGTGTCGAAAATGGCCTGCTTGGTGATTTGGCCGGGCACCTGCGCCAGCGGCAGGTGGATGGTCAGCGGCACTACCCTCAACTGGTCGCTGGCCAGCATCATCACCGCCCGGCGCGCACCCGTCAGGTGAGCCAGGAACTCGGTATGACCGGGAAAGGGGAAGCCTGCCGCATTCAATACCGCCTTGTGGATCGGCGCAGTGACCAAAGCGGCAGCCTCGCCCTTCAGGCAGGCGGCAGCAGCGATT
Organism: Micropepsales bacterium; assembly: GCA_038324265.1. Classification (GTDB taxonomy): domain Bacteria; phylum Pseudomonadota; class Alphaproteobacteria; order Micropepsales; family Micropepsaceae; genus Rhizomicrobium. Next base: position 269 of record JBBQHU010000026.1, read on the forward strand.
TCGATAGCTTCGGTAACGGCGGCGGTGTTGGCGGGATCCGGCTTTCCGGCCGCAGCCTCGGCGCGGGCGCGTGTGGCAATGACCTCTGCTCCCCCGAACACGACCGGGTCTCCGACAAATTTTAAAGGGTGCGCGCCAACCTTGCCGCCGAAATGCGCGAAGGCGGCGATCGCCACCTCGGGTCCGATTCCTGCCGGTTCGCCCATGGTGATGAGTATGGGAGCATCCGGTCCGGCGGATTTATCCGACGATCTGCGTTTCGCAGACCCTTTAGACCAATCGCCTTCAGCGAATGAGGGCATCGGTCTTGCTGTCGTCGCGCACCTGGATGTTGGAGTCGCGGCGCAGGTCGCGCAGGTAGCGACGGGCCAGTGCGGCAATTTGGTTCTGGAACAGCTCGTCTTCCACCTGCTGGCGGGTGGGCAGTGTATAGGCGGTCAGAGTCTGCTGGCGCTTGTCGCAGCGCGTAATCACCTCGACGCCGGCATCCGACAAAAAGGGCGCCGCCGCATCACCAGGCTTGGAATCCTTCATGGCGGCCTGGATTTGCGGGCTCAGATCGGCCAACACCGCGTCGCCCAGGCTCATGTACACTGAGCCCGGCAACTTTTTCTGAACCTCTTCCAAGCTGGCGCAGCCATTATAGTGTTCGCGAATTTGCTCGGCAACGCTCATCGCCTGCGTGACCTGTTCCTTAGGGCCGCGCGGATTGATCGGCAACAGCAAGCGCGCCAGGGGCAGGGTGCCGGCCGGGCCGGTAGGACCGGTGGGCGCGACATTGACCTTGGTGCCCAGCGGCTCCTGCCGCTCGCGCAGTGCCAGCACGTAATAGCCGCCGGTGGAGCGGATGGGCGGAGTAATCTGGCCCACCTCCAGCTTGGCAACAGCGGCATTCAGTTCGGGGGCGAGCTGGCCGTCATAGACCCAGCCGATATCGCCGCCGGTCGCCGCCGTGGGATGCTGGCTGAACTGGCGCGCAACCATGGCGAAAGGCGCGCCCTGATGCAGCTGGTTGACGATCTCCTCGGCGTCTTTCTTGACCTTGGCGTCCTTTTCCGGATTGTCGACCGGCACGAAAATTTCCATCACATGGTAATGGGCCTTGTTGGCGCCTTCGGCCAGCCGCGCCATTTCTATGTCCACCATTTCCGGCGTCACATTCACGCGTTCGGCATATTCGTCCTGAACGGCCTTCATCCAGGCGAGCGAGGCGGTGATCTGGGCGCGCAAAGCGTCTTCGCTGGCGCCGGCCGATGCCAGCGTAGCGCGGAGCTGTGCGAGCGTGAAACGATTGTCCGCCATCATGGCGTTGATGCGCTTGTCCACTTCGGTAGGACTGACGGTGATCTTCTTCTTCACCGCTTCCTGCAGCTGGACCTTTTCGTCTTCCAGCTTGTCCAAAATCTGGCTGCGGATGCGCGCCCGCTGTTCTTCGGTCAGCTGCTGGTTGATGCCCGAAGTGGCGAGATACAGCGCAACACGCTGACGCACTTCGTAATCAGAGATGGATTCGTCGTTCACCGTGGCGGCAATGCCGTCGGTATCCTCAGGATGGATATTATCCTTGATGGGGGCGATGGCCGTTGCGGCATCATTGTTCTTGGCTTCCTGCACCGTCGGCGTGGTTGGGGAGGCTGCCGGTTGCACAATCGGCACTTCGGCGCCCGAAGGTCGGGCCGCTTCGGTCTGGGGGGCGGGCGCGGCATCACTGGCGGTGGGTGGCACGACATCGTCGGTGGTAGGGGCCGCGATCTCTGCCGGCGCAGTCTTGATAGGCACGGCCTTTACGGGGGCGGCGGTGGCCTGCTTGCCGGGCTTTTCCGGTACCGCGGGAACGCGCGCGAAGCCATCGCCATTCTGGGCCATGGACACGGCGCTGGCGCCGATCAGGGCGGCGGCGCCCAGAAGAAGGGTGGTGGCAATTTTCATAGTCAATTTGATCTCGCGGCAGGGCCACATGCAGCCCCCGCCGAAACTGGCGCACGCCCCTTTACCCAGCCCTAAAATAAAGAATTTCCCTGCACAATCAAGGGAGACTCCCACCCACCGGCGGAAAGAAAAAGCGCGGAAATTCGGGCTCTTCGCCGATTTCCCGAGGCTCAGGGATGGCTCAGCGCGAACACATCGCGCGGGAACAGGGAGAAGGGCTGGATCGCTTCGTCCCCGGTTTTCAGGCTGAAGCGCAGAATCACCGATGTGGAGCGCGGAACGCCCAGGATCACGTCCTGGGTAAATTTGCGGCGATAAGCCAGGGAGATGGCCAGACACTCATCCTCATAGCCTAGGCCCCATTCGGTGTTGAGGAACTGGTTGGCCTGCAGGTCGCGCTGGATCGCGCCAAAGGCCTGCCAGTTGCCCCAAAGGTTCAGGTCCGCCTGGGCGTTGACCTGCTCGCGCGATGGCAGCCCCACGCTCACCACCGAGGTGGGCAACTGGACATAGCTCACTTGTACCGAGGAGCGATTGTAGCTGCCGGTGACATAAATTTCATGTCGCCGCACATTGCCGTTGCCCCGGTCCACATCAATCCGGTCGGTGATGTCCAGGTGCGGGAACTTGACTGACAGGCTGCCCACCAGGTCCGACGAGGTACCGCTATTGCCCGAAAAGGCGGTGAACTTGGGATCGGGCTTCAGGCGATAGGTCTGTCCGGCTTGGGCCTCGATCTGGCCGCCCGGAAAGATCGCCTCCGCCATCATGCCGACATTGGCACGCGGCCCGGTTTCCAGCAGGTCGTAACCGGGCACCTGGTTGAAACTGAACAGGTTGTTGTCGTCAAATTCGAAGGCCTGGGAATCCTCGATGCGCAACCCGGTTGGATTGCCGCCATAGGGCTGGGCAATGACCTGTGCAATGGGCTGGATCACATAGGAGCGCCCATTACCGCCCGAAGCGACAAACGGCCAGCGCCAGTCCAGCGCCGCATAGGCGGTGCCGCGCTGGATGTTGCTGTCGGTGGTACGTGGCGTGCCCGCCGGAAAGTCGAAGTGATAGGCATCGGCGCGCCCGTCCAGCACCACGGTCCACAGCTGGCCATTCGCCACGACGAAAGGCTTTTTCCAGTTGATCTCGCCGGTCATGCGCTGATCGTTGCGCTGGTTGTCACGGCCGATCGCGACGCCGTTGAGATCAAAGCGCAGCGAGCCACCCACCACCTTGCGGGTGGGAATCCAGGAAAATTCCAGCTTGGGCAGGACATAGGGGATGCGCGCTGCCACGTCTGTCGAGCGAAGGCCCTGGAAATAATAACTCGTCAGCGCAAACCGCGAACGCCCCGGGGTCGCCTCGATAAACAGGTCGTTGACCAGCCGGTCCAGGAGCGAAATGTCATAGAACCGCATATAGGCGATATTGCTGGCGGTCTGGATGTCGAATCCGGTGCGCCAATTGTCACCCAATGCGAAGCGGCCCGAGCCGAACAGATGCCCATATGTCTGCGCACCCGGAGAGCCCGACAGCCCGCCATTGGGATTGTAGGCGCCCGAACCCTGGAACCACAGGCCGCCATTGTTCCATCGGGCGCGATACTCCGCTTCCAGCACTTCGCCACCAGAGGTGGAGACCATGGGCGCGATGGTCATATCCTGGGTACTGTCCATCTCGATGTAGATCGGTGTGCGGATAAAGTACCCGATCTTGGTGGAGTTGCCGACTTCCGGCGTCAACAGCCCGGTACTGTATCTCACCGTGGGGTCCGGCACCGACACGAAGGGCAGCCAGGCCACCGGTACGCCCTTGACCTCGACGGTGGCGTTGCTGAAGTGGACCTTGTGCTTGTTCTGGTCATAGACCACGCGCTCGGCCTTCACCTGCCACAGGGGCGTGCGGCTGGCGCCGGGCTTGTTGCAAATTTCGCAAGGCGTGTAGGCCGCTCGCCGGGCGATTACCATGGTGCCGCCAATGCGCTGTGCGTTGCTGGCAGCCAGCCGACCGTTCTTGCCGATCAGGGCGCCAAAACCCGACAGCGCGCCGTCACGCATGTGATCGGAGAGCACGACGTGATCGGAAAAGGCGACATTGCCTTTGGCGTCAGTGATGGAGACATGGCCGAATGCCGTCACTGTGTCAGTAATCTGGTTGTATTCCACCCGCTCCGCCAGCAGGGTGCGGCCCTGGTCATTGATCTCGACATGGCCGACGGCGGCGACGGTCTTGTCGTCGCCGTTATAGACGACTTCGTCCGCCTGCAGCAGCATCGGCATGGGCACCGACGTGGCTGCGGCCGGCTTGGGCGGCGGCAGGCGCATCTGGGTGGCGGCCTGGGCGATCAGCGGCACCAGGGCGCAGCCGCCCAGAGCCCAGCGCAGAACGGATGACTTCATCAGCCATCCTCCTGCGAGAAAACGAGTGTCATGCCGATCAGGATCGATGCCAGCGCCGGTGCCACCGCGGCCAGTAGCACCGGCACCGCGCCGGAGCGGCCCAGCACGTTGGTCAGGTCCTGGAAGAAGAACACGCCGAAACCGGCCGCAGCACTGAACATCACCACCCGCGCGATTCCCGCGTCGCGCCCGAAGCGCAACGAAAAACTGGCGGCCATGAACACCATGGCCGCGAACAAGGCCGGCAGTGTGTAAAGGCTGTAAAGATAGATTTGGTAGCGCGTGGCGGAAAATCCGGCTTGCTGGGCGGCGCGGATATAGCCGGGCAGGTCCCAGAAGGACAAGGCGTCAGGCGAGGTGGAGCTTTCTATAATCTGCTCGGGCGTGAGAGTGGTGGGCAGGCTGTAGCTTTCATGATGGATCGGTGATCCCGATGCGCCCGACACCCAGGCGTCATTCAGCACCCAATAATGCTCATGCAACTGCGCGGACTTGGCGTCGATACGGCCGGTGAAATGGTCATTTGCGCTATAAAGAAACACCACCACATCCTGCAGATGCTCGCCCTGCTGGGCCACCCGCAGCGCATGAATGACCGATTGCTGATGCTCGTCACCTTGGCGCAGCCACAGCCCATTTATGGATACCGAGAGCTGGGATTCCTCGCCCTTCACATAGCGCGCCTCCAGTCCGGCGAATTCGGAGAACATCCGGGCGGCGACGGGCGTGAACACGGTCACCGCGAAGACACCGATGAACACCGCCACCGTCAGGGGGGGCAGCAGGAAATCCCAGGCCGAAACACCCGCGGCGCGCGTCGCCACCAGCTCGCGCGAACGCGACAGCTTGACGAAGGTGAACACTCCGCCCAGCAGGATGGCGAAGGGCAGCATCTTCTGGCCCAGGTTGGGAAGTTGCAGCAACGCCATGCCCACCGCCGTGGTGCCGGGCACATTGTGCCCCGCAGTGCGATTGAGCAAATCCACAATATCGATCGAGAAGGCCATTACCAGGAACAGGGAATAGACCACCGTTACCCCGATCAGGAACTGGATGGCCAGATAGCGATAAAGCGTCCAGGACCAACTCATGCGGCCCCCTGCATCTTCGAAATTTTCCAGCGCGCCAGCAGGGCGCGGGGGCTGTATCCCGCCAGAACAGCCGCGCCGCCGGCGGCACCCAACGCTGGGATAAGGTAAAACAGCGCCACCAGCGGCGGATTGCGCTGCGCCATGCCCATGATGCCATAGCCCGCGATGCGCAGGCCCGATGCCGCCATGCTGGCCATGGTGAGCCGTAACGCCACGCTGCCGCGCTGCCTTCGCCCGCGCGTAACCGCCGCCATCGCAATCAGCGCAAAGGCGATGCAGTAGAGTGGCATGGACAGCCGGTTATGCGCTTCGGCAAAGAACTGGTTGCGAATCTTCGGCGGAATATCATTTTCCTGCGGCCAGAACAGTTCGCCCAGATAGCGCTCTTGAATTTTGCGCAGCGAGCTGCGCGCCGGGCCGGAGAACTGGTCCAGGTTGACGATATAACTTTGGAAGCGCAGCACCGAAAGCTGCTTGCCGCCCTGGGCACTGGTCTCGACGGTGCCGTCCAGCATGATCAGGCGGGTGCCCGCCGGCGTTTGGGCCAGCACGCCCTTCTCGGCAAGATAGGTGACAGGCCTTTTGCGATCGCGATTGTCATGCACCAGGATGCCCCGGATCTCGCCATTGTTGCCCAGTCTGCGAATGAAAACCGTAAGACCCTGTGACGGCGTATTGAAGTCGCCTTCGTTGAGCAGCGCGCCCGCCATGTCGGCGCGGATATCCATCACCTTATCGCGCAGCGCCCGCTGGCCCAGCGGCGCCAGGTACAAGGCGCAGGCGCAGGTAAGCACCATCACGATTCCCGCCGCCGCCAGCACCGGCACGGCCAGCTGGCGCAAAGAAAAGCCGGCACTGGCCATCACCACCAACTCGCTGTCGCTCTGCAGGCGCTGCAGGGTGAAAAGCGTGGCAAAGAAATAGGCGATCGGCATGATCAACATCAGCAGCGAAGGCAGCAGCAGCAGAATCAGGTAGAGGAAGGTTGGCGCCGACTGGCCGCGGTTTATCACCAGGTCAAGGAACTGTAGGCTGTTGACCAGCCAGATTACCCCCGTCAGCAGCAGGGTCAGCATGGCAACCGGCCCCAACAGCTGACCCAGCAGGTAGCGCGACAGGCTGGGGGGAACCCAGGCTATCCGTCCGGGCGCTTCAAGGCGCACGCTACCCATGGCCTTTCGCCCCATACTGGATTCGACCTAAACTAGCACCGGAACTGGCAAATCCGCCAAAATTACGGTCCCGCTTCCCGGAGATATAGCATGCAGATTTCCTTTACAGCCCCTTCTGTTGTCACGGCCGGCGCCTGGGTCGTAGGCGCGGTGGGTACCGCCCTCCTGCCGGCCGCTGTGGCCGCAGACAGGGCCAGTGGCGGGGCGTTGGGCCGGGCCGTGAAATTTTCGACATTCCAGGGAAAGCCCGGCCAGATGCTGGAAGTGCTGGCCCCAGCGGGCATGAAGGCTTCACGCTTGCTGCTGGTGGGGCTTGGCGCCCCTGAGGCGCTGGACGAAAAAGCGCTGGAAACTCTGGGAGCTCAGATCGTGGGCCGGCTGTTCGCGGGCGGCGAGACAGCTGCGTTCATCGACATTGATGTCCCCAAGGGCAGCAAGGTCAAGAAAGCGGAACTTGCGTCCCATCTGGCATTGGGCGCGACGCTGAAAAGCTACAGCTTCAACAAATACCGCACCACCAACCGGGATGAATTCGACCGCAAGCTGAAGACGCTGAAAGTGGTAACGCCTGACGTTGCGGCGGCCAAAAAGGCACATGCCGGATTGCAGGCTTTGGCCGACGGAATTTTCCTGGCGCGCGATCTGGTGAACGAACCGCCCAATGTGCTGTACCCCGCCGAATTCGCCCGCCGCGCCAGAACGCTGCTGACCAAGTTGGGCGTGCAGGTGGAAATCCTGGGCGAAACCGAGATGAAGAAGCAGGGCTTCGGTGCGCTTTTGGGTGTGGGCCAGGGCAGTGCCCGTGAAAGCCAGCTTGTGGTCATGCAGTGGCGTGGCGGCAAAAAGAGCAACAAGCCGATTGCCTTTGTCGGCAAGGGCGTTTGCTTTGATTCCGGTGGCCTGTCGATCAAGGTCGGCGCCGGCATGATGGGCATGAAGGGTGACATGGCGGGCGCTGCCGCCGTTACCGGCACCATGATGGCGCTGGCGGCGCGCAAGGCCAAGGTCAACGCCGTGGGCGTGATCGGGCTGGTGGAGAATATGCCCGGCGGCGACGCCACTCGCCCCGATGACGTACTCAAGACCCTGTCTGGCCAGACAGTGGAAGTACTAAACACCGACGCCGAAGGCCGCCTGGTGCTGGCCGATGCGCTGACGTACACGCAGCGCCGCTTCAAGCCGAAGTTTGTGATTGATCTGGCGACGCTGACTGGCGCCATCGTGGCGACGCTCGGCTATGAACATGCCGGCGTCTTCAGCAATGACGACCAGTTGGTAAGCCGCATCCAGGAAGCAGGCCGTCATACCGGCGAACGGGTCTGGCAGCTGCCGCTCGATCCCTTCTACGACAAGATGATCAAGTCCAAGATTGCCGACATGAAGAATATCGGAGGCGCCAATTCGGGCGCCATCACCGCGGCCCAGTTCCTCAAGCGCTTCATCGAAAAAGAAACGCCCTGGGCCCATCTGGATATCGCCGGCGTCGCCTGGCAGGACGGCGAACAGAAACCCACCATCCCGAGCTGGGGCACCGGCTGGGGTGTACGCTTGCTGAACCGCATGGTCATTGAGCATTACGAACAGTGACCGAAGCGCTGTTCTACCATCTGGAGCGCCGCGCGCTGGACGACATTCTTCCCGGCCTGGTCGAGAAGTCGCTGGCGCGCGGCTGGCGCGCAGCGATCAAGACTGAATCATCGGAACGCTCCGATGCGCTCGATACTCTGCTGTGGACCTATGACGATGCCAGCTTCCTGCCGCATGCGCAGCTTGGCGACGGCGAACCGTCTGAACAACCGGTGCTGATCACGGTGGAGGAGGGCAATCCCAATTCGGCCAATATTGTCTTCTATGTTGGCGGGGCCATGCCATCCAACTGGTCCACACTGTCCGATCTTGCCCGTGTCGTGCTGCTGTTCGACGGCAAGGATGCAGCTGCCCTTGCGGCCGCGCGCGGAGCATGGAAAGAGGCCAAGGCAAGCGGTCACGACGTGACCTACTGGAAGGAAAGCGCTTCCGGAAAATTCGAAAAACAAAACTGAACCGGGATTCAACTTGGGTTATTTTTCTCCCATCAACATCGCTATTCTGCTGATCGACCTGGCCATGGCGTGGCACGTAATCCGCAGTGGGCGTTCGCCGCTGTGGATTATGGGCATGGGGCTGGCCTCCTTTGTCAGCATCCTGGCGCTCTTCGCGCTGTGGCTGGCTTATGCGGTCATGGCGGTCATTCCCGATCTGCTGAACAGCCATGGGATACGCAGCTTTACCGGCAGCGTGGTGCGGGCGGCGGATCCCGGACGCGACTATCGTGAGAAAAAGCGGCAGGTCGAGATCGTCGGATCGGTCGATGCCAAACGGGCCCTCGCCGAGGAAAGCGTGAAGCGTGGGTTCTATGGCGAGGCGATCGAGCTGTATGAAAGCGCGATGGAAGGACCGCTGGGCGGTTCTGATCCCACCCTGCTGAAAGGCATGGGCCGCGCCCGCATGCTGGCCGGACAGGGTGCCGAGGCAGAGGCGCTTTTTGTGCAACTGAAGGAGGTTGATCCCGCCGCCTATGATGCCGATGCCGAACTGGATTACGCCCGCGCGCTGGCGCTGCAGGGCAAGAATGATGCAGCGGTGGCGCAGTATGAAAAAGTCGTCGCGCGTTATCCCGGCGAGGAGGCCCGCGCCCGCTTTGGATTGCTGCTGGAACAACTGGGCCAGACGGCCCGCGCCCAGGCTCTGTTTGCCGAGATCATCGCCTCCGTGAAGGGCGCTCCCTCCTATTATCGTTCGCGCCAGCGCGAATGGACCAGTATTGCCAGGTCCCACCTGCGATAGTTAGCGCCGTGGGGCCACCGCAAAGGTGCACGCCCCGATCAGCGTCATGATGCCCAAGCCCACCATGCCGGCGGAATGGGAGTTCAACCCGATATCCACCCAGGCGCGCAGGTTGGGCGCTACAAACCCGCCCAGATTGCCGATGGCATTGATCAGCCCGATGCCGCCCGCCGCCGCTGCCCCACCCAGAATGCGGCTGGGCAAGGTCCAGAACAGGCAGGGCGCCACGATCAGCGCGGCGGCCGCCACGCTGAGTGCGATGAAGGCCATCAGCGGGGTCGCCAATGCCGACACCGCCAGCGCCACGCCCCCGATTGCCAACGTGATGGCGCCAGTGCCCCTTGCATTGTCGTTGCGGTCGCACCAGGGCGGGATGATCGTGACGCAAATCAGCGCCAGCATCCAGGGAATGGCGGTGATGAGGCCCACCTCCAGTCCGATCGCCATGCCCGTCAGCTTGGATACCTGGCTGGGAAGATAAAAGGTCAGGCCATAGAAGCCGATCTCCAGCAGGAAATAGACGAGAGCCAAAAATAGCACGCGGCTGTCGCGCAACGCCTGCCACGGATCATGGCTGCGTGGATTTTCCCGCTCGTCCTGCGCCAGCGCTTCCAGCAGCACGCTCTTTTCGTCCGTCGTCAGCCAAGGTGCTTTGGCCGGGCTGTCCTTGAGCAGGAACAGCACCGCGACGCCGCCGATGCTGGCGGCCAGGCCCTCAACAATGAACATTACCTGCCAGCCATGCATGCCGAAGGCGTCATGTCCCACCAGCAAGCCTGAAATGGGCCCGCCCAACGTCAGCGCCAGCGGCGCGCCGTAATAGAACAGGCCGATGGAACGCGCCCGGCTGCTGCGTGGATACCAGGTGGTGAGGTAATAGATCACGCCGGGAAAAAACCCGGCCTCCGCGATGCCCAATGCGAAGCGGACCAGGTAATAGGTGAGTGGGCTATGCACCAGCGCAGTGGCCGCCGAGATAAGGCCCCATGTCACCATGATGCGCGACATCCAAAGTCGCGCGCCGATGCGGTGCAGGATCAGGTTGGACGGCACTTCCAGCAGCGCATAGCCGACAAAGAAGACCCCGGCGCCAAAGGCAAAGGCCGCGTCGCCAATGCCGGCATCGGCCTGAAAGCCCGCCTTGGCGAAGCCGATGTTTGCGCGGTCCAGGAAGGCCAGCACATACATCATCAGCAACGTCGGCATCAGCCGCCAATGCAGCTTCGGAATGATGCTCGAAAGCTGCGCCATGATTTTCCGCCTGTGGTTATGCTTGTTCTTCGTCAGCCTTATTAGGCTTGGCCATCCGGGCCAGCAATGCCGTTTCCCGGTGCCAGCGCTCTAATGGCCGCGCCGGGTAGCCGCCGACCCGCTCGCCGGCCGGTACGTCGCGCGTCACGCCGGCGCGTGCCGCCAGCCGCGCACCCGCCCCGATGGTGAGATGGTCGCTGATACCGACTTGTCCGCCGATCAGCACCATTGGTCCCACATGGGTCGAGCCGCCAATGCCAACCTGCGCCACCAGCAGACTGGGCTGGCCGCAAGCGACGCAAATCCGCCCACTCCACCAGCTACTCCGCCAGTGCGCCTTCGTAAGCTTCGCTGGCCTGCATCCAGGCCTTCTCTGCCGCTTCCAGTTTGCGCACGGCGTCCGCGCGTTTCTTGGAAACCGCCGCGGCCTTGCCCGGATCTTTGGAGAAAAGAAGTGGATCGGATAGCGCCTTGTCCAGCTTGGCCAGTTCCGCCGTCAGGGTGGAGATTTGGTGTTCGGCCGCGTTGACCTTGTCTTTCAGCGGCTTGAGGGTGTGGCGCTTCTCCGCATTGCTGCGGCGCGCCTCTTCCTTTTTCGGCTTGGCTTCGGGTTCTTCCACCTTGCGCGTGGGACGGCTGTCGCCGGTCAGCAGGAACTTGCGATAATCATCCAGGTCGCCTTCAAACGGCGACACCTTGCCATCCGCCACCAGCAACAGTCGGTCGGCGGTGGCTTCGATCAGGCGGCGGTCATGGCTGACCAGGATTACCGCGCCGTCGAAATCATTCAGCGCCGTCAGCAGCTCGTTGCGAGCATCAATATCCAAATGGTTGGTGGGCTCGTCGAGGATGAGCAGGTTGGGCTTGTCCAAGGTCGCCAGCGCCAGCATCAACCGCGCCCGCTCGCCACCCGATAGTTTTCCGACCTGCGTATTCTGCTTGTCGGTGGCAAAGCCGAAGCCGCCCAGCTGGCCGCGCACCTGCTCCAGCGTCAGCTTGGGGCGCAGATGCTGCAAGGTCTGGATTGGCGTGATGGTGGTGTCGAGCTCCTCAGCTTGGTGCTGGGCAAAATAGCCGACCACCAGCTTGCGCGCCGGGGTGAATTCGCCATGGCTGACTTCCAGCTTGCCGGCCAACAGCTTGGCCATGGTGGATTTGCCGTTGCCGTTCTTGCCCAGCAGCGCCACGCGATCTTCAGGATCAAAGCGGAACGACATGTTGGTCAGGATCGGCTTGCCCGGTTCATAGCCGACGCTGGCTCGGTCCATGGTGATCAGCGGCGGCGAGGCTTCGGTAGCCTGTGGGATGCGGATTGGTGCCACGAATTCGTCCGGCGGCACTTCCACCACCGCCATCTTGGCCAGCATCTTCATACGACTCTGCGCCTGCGCCGCCTTGGCGGCCGACGCCTTGAAGCGATCCACAAACTTCTGCATGTGGGCGCGGGCTGCATCCTGCTTTTTTGCGAATGCCATGTCGTTGGCGCGCGCCGCAGCCCGGGTGGCCATAAATGTGTCGTAGCCGCCGGTATAGAGTTTCAGCTTGCCGCGTTCCAGATGCAGGATGAACTCGCAGCCGGTGTTCAGCAGGTCGCGGTCATGGCTCACCATCAGGATGGTGCCGCGATATTTCTGGATGAAATTCTCCAGCCACAGCACGCCTTCCAGGTCGAGATAGTTGGTTGGTTCGTCCAGTAGCAGCAGATCAGGTGCCGAGAACAAGATTGCCGCCAGCGCCACGCGCATGCGCCAGCCGCCGGAAAATTCCTTGCAAGGGCGAAGCTGGTCTTCCGCCGAGAAACCCAGGCCGGCAAGAATTTCGGCGGCGCGCGACGGCGCGGTATAGGCGTCGATGGCGTCCAGCCGGTTGTAGATGTCACCCAGCTTGTGACCGTCGGTCTCGTGTTCGGCGTCCGCCAGAAGCTTGGTGCGCTCGGTATCGGCTTCCAGCACCGTGTCCAGCAGGCTGGTGTCGGTGCCCGGGGCTTCCTGCGCCACCGCGCCCACCTTCCAGGCGCTGGGCCAGCTGACCTCGCCGTCATCCTGGTGCAGGCGGCCCAGGATCACGTTGAAAAGCGTGGACTTGCCCGCGCCATTGCGGCCCACCAGCCCGATGCGCCGCCCGGCGGGCAAGTTGGCGGTGGCGCCGGAGAGGATCTCCCGCCCCGCGATACGGACCACGATGTTGTCAATTGCCAGCATTTGTCGGGGGCGTACAGCACCGCTTGCGAAATCGCCAGCCCCATTGCATAAGGCGCGCGCATTTACCTCAATTCGGAGCATTCCATGGCCGTCGAGCGCACCCTTTCGATCATCAAGCCGGACGCCACGCGCCGGAACCTTACCGGCAAGATCATTGCCAAGTTCGAGGACGCAGGCCTCAAGGTCGTCGCCAGCCGCCGTATCAAGCTCTCCCAGGCCGATGCCGAAGCCTTTTACGGCGTCCACAAGGAACGCCCCTTTTTCGGCGATCTGGTCAAGTTCATGATCTCCGGCCCGGTGGTGGTGCAGGTCCTGGAAGGCGAAGGCGCCATTCAGAAGAACCGCGACGTGATGGGCGCCACCAACCCCGCCAATGCGGCGGAAGGCACCATCCGCAAGGAATTCGCCGAATCCATCGAAGCCAACTCGGTGCACGGTTCCGACGCCCCGGAAACAGCCGCCAACGAGATCAAGTTCTTCTTCCGCGACCTCGACATCCACGCGTAAGTCGAGTTCCACGCGGCAAGCTGCTAAAAGGCTCCGGCGCAAACCGGAGCCCTTTTTTTCATGACTGACATGCCGCGTCCTATGGAAGGCAAGACCGTCATCATCACCGGCGCGACCAGCGGTATCGGCGAAGTTGCCGCCATCCGTCTGGCGCAGCAGGGCGCGCGCATCGTGTTCATCGCCCGCGACCAGGCCCGGGCGGAAGCCACGCTGGCGAAACTGCGCGAGACTGGCAGCGCCGATCACGCCTGCCACCTGGCTGAACTTTCCTCCCTGGCCGAGATGAAGCGCGTTGGGGCGGTGCTGGCGGGCGAGCCGCAGATCGACGTGCTGGTCAACAATGCCGGCGCCTTGTTCAACCATCGCAGCGAAACCGCCGACGGGCTGGAGATGACCTTCGCCCTCAACCACATGGCCTATTTCGTCATCACAAACCTGCTGCTGTCACACCTGAAACCCGGCGCGCGCATCGTTTCTGTGGCGTCGGCCGCGCATCGCGGTGCAATGCTCGACTTTGACGACCTGCAGTCGCGGCGCAGCTATTCCGGCTTTGCGGTCTATTCCCGCTCCAAGCTCTGCAATATCCTGTTTACGCGCGAGCTGGCGCGACGCGTACCGGCCGGCATCACCGCCAACTGCCTGCACCCTGGCTTTGTTGCCACCCGCTTCGGCGACAATAGTGGGGGCGTGATGCAAAGAGTGTTCAGCCTCGTCAAACCGGTTGGTGCGATCTCGCCCGAAGATGGTGCCAAGACGATCATTTATCTGGCGGCCTCGCCGGAAGTCGCCAATGTCACGGGGGGATATTTCGGCAAATGTCGTCCTGCGACCCCGACCAAACAAGCGCAGAATGATGCGGATGCCGAAAAGCTGTGGCAGATTTCGGAAGGCATTGCGGGGCTATAACCATGATCTTCCCGGTCGGGCAGCGCATTTTTCAGGCGGTAGTGTTTGGCGGTGCCGCCTTCATGGCGCTCGGTGGCGGCTTTTTCCACGACGAAATGATCCAGGGCAGTCCGTACCGCACCGTGACCTATACACTCTACAAAAGCCTACCGCCGCCACCGACGGGACCCAGCTTCTGCAAGGCTGTGACAGTCGGCGATTACGGATTGATGCGCCCCTGCGATTACAAGCCGCCCTTCATCTGGTGGTTCCAGCACCGCGCATGAGCGCAATGCGCTTTAGTGGTAGCGCGTTGTAAATTGCGATTCCGAAAAGGCTCGCAGCACGCGGGCGAATTCCTGCGATTGCTGTTCGGCAATGAGATCTGCCTCCGCATCCAGCGTGTATGCAGTCCGCTGCAACACGATCTGATATTCCGGCAGCGCTGTTTCTTGGGCGTGCTGGCGCATTTCAGTGGCGAGGTGGCGCATGGTGCGCGATGTGTCGGGCTTGTTCATACCAATACAACGGGCAGATGGGCGGGCATGTTCCGCCTTGCATAAAGGTCATATTGGGGCGTCCCAACACAGGCCTTAACGGGCGCTAACCAGTTATGGAATCTGCGAAAACCGCGAGGCCCTTTTCCAGCCGAACCTTGCCGTTCGCCAGAAGCTGCAAGGCTTCGGGATAGAGCCGGTGCTCGACTTCCAGAACCCGCTTGGCCAACATCTCGGGGGTGTCGGACGGATGCACCGGCACCGAGGCCTGTGCGATCACCGGCCCGGCATCCAGCTCCGGCACCACGAAATGGACCGACGCGCCGGACAGGGCTTCGCCCGCTGCCAGCACACGTTCATGCACTTTGGTGCCCCGGTAGGCGGGCAGCAGCGAGGGATGGATGTTGACCAACTTCCCCTCCCAGCCTCGCACAAAGTCATCGGAAAGAATGCGCATGAACCCCGCCAGTACCACGATCTGTGCGTCCGCCGCGCGCAGCGCCGCGTCCAGTTCATCGTCAAAAATTTCGCGGATCTTTCCAGCATGGGGAATGGTCAGTGTCGCAATGCCGGCCTCGCGTGCGCGCTCCAGCCCGGCAGCACCCGCGACATTTGAAATCACCAGGATGATCTCGTAGCTATCGTCCTGTGCCGCGATCAGCGAGCCCAGGTTGCTGCCGCGCCCGGAAATCAGGACGGCAACGCGCTTCAAAGGCCCAGAGCCCCGCGATAGACCACCTTGGCCTCGCCTTGGCCAGCGACCAGCTTCCCGATCCGTACCGCGCCGGCAAAAGCTGCCATCACAGCGTCGGCATGGGCTTCGTCCGTCACCGCCACCATGCCGATGCCGCAATTGAAGGTGCGCAGCATCTCGCTTTCGGCAATGGCTGCTTCCTTTGCCAGCCACTGGAAGACCGGCAAAACTGGTATCGCGTCCAATTGGACCTCCGCATCCAGGCCATCCGGCAGGCAGCGGGGCAGGTTGTCGGTGATGCCACCGCCCGTAATATGAGCCAAGCCCTTTACGCCACCGGTCTTCATCGCCGCCAGCGCGTCCTTCACATACAACTGTGTCGGCGTCAGCAGCGCTTCGCCCAGTGTGGTGGCCGGCGCGAACGGCGCGGCATCGCCCAAACCCAACCCGCTTTTTTCCACCACCTTGCGCACCAGCGAAAAGCCGTTGGAATGCACGCCGGAGGACGGTACCCCGATCAGCACGTCGCCGGGCTTCATCGTGTTCAATTTGGGCAGGATCGCGTCGCGTTCCACCGCACCCACCGAAAATCCTGCCAGGTCGAAATCGCCCTTGGCATAAAGTCCGGGCATTTCGGCCGTCTCGCCGCCGATCAGGGCGCAGCCTGATTCCTTGCAGGCGCGCGCAATGCCTTCCACCGTGACGGCGGCCGCTTCCACGTCCAGCTTGCCGGTGGCGTAATAATCCAGAAAGAACAGAGGCTCGGCGCCCTGCACCACGATGTCATTGACGCACATGGCGACCAGGTCCTGGCCGATTCCGCCGAAGCTGCGGGTGTCGATCGCCAGTTTCAGTTTGGTGCCGACGCCGTCGGTGCCCGCTACCAGGATGGGATCCTTGAATCCGGCGGCTTTCAGATCGAACAGACCGCCAAAACCGCCCAAATCGGCATCGGCGCCCTTGCGGCGGGTTGCCTTGGCGGCGGGACCAATACGCTGTACCAGCACCTCGCCGGCATCGATATCGACGCCCGCGTCTTTATAGGTCAGGCCGGATTTGGGTTCAGACTTAGGTTCGGACATGGGTTTTCGTTTAAAGAGGCGGGCAGGGCTGTGCAAGCCGGGGCCTCCAGCCACACACAGCGCCGTCATTTTGCTTTGTTCCGGAATGCTTTAGCGCCTTTCGCCCGTCACAAGCCCCCTCTATAATCTCCCCCGCTCAAATCAGGCCTGCCATGCACCCGCGTTTGCTTCTCCTGTTCGCCGTCCTATTCCTCGCCGGCCTTGCCCTGGCGGTTCCGGTGCGCGCGCAGGATTCGCTCTATACCGTGCCGGGCATCCATGTGGACGCATCTGCCCAGTCCACCACCGAGGCGCTGAACGCCGCCATCGCCCAAGGCCGCTTCAAGGCGTTCCAGACCCTGTATCGCCGCCTCACCCGCCAGGCTGACTGGCCCCGCCAGCCGCAACTGGATGTGCAGAGCCTGCTCAGGCTCAGCCGCGGCTACACCATCTCCAACGAACGGCGCTCCACCACCCGCTACGTTGCCGACGTCAGCTACATTTTCAATCCCGACGCGGTGGTGCGGCTGCTGCGGGCTTCCAACATTGCCTATTCGCAGGGTGCACCCAAGCGCATCCTGGTAATTCCGATGTCGCCGGATGTCAGCCACGGTCCCTGGTCCGCCGCGCTGATGTCCCCAGCTTTCCAGAACAGCCTGGTGCCGTTCACCGTCTCTGGGGCGGAAGACGATGTGTCGCTGGCGCGCCTCAACTTCGAAACCGCTACGTGGAATGACGTGGCGGGCGTCGCAACCAGGAACCGCGTCACCGAGGTGGGACTGGTGCAGGCTGTCTATGCCGACGGCAAGATGGTGGTGAACATCCGCCGTCTTGGCGTGGGGGAGGCTCCGTCCAAGACCAGCGCAGAAGTTCCCATGCTGCAGACGGTGGGCACCACCTATCCCGCCGCTGCCCAGGCTGCGGTGCGCGCCATCGAGGATCTGTGGAAGACCCGCTCGGTCATCGATTTCAGCCAGCGCGGCCGGCTGGTCGCGGATGTGCGTATCGACTCGCTGACGCAATGGGGCGAAATCCAGAGCCAGCTGGCGTCTGTCAGCAATGTCACCGGCGTTACGGTGACGGCCATGGACATGAGCTATGCCCGCATCCAGCTAGGCTATCAGGGCGGTGCTGACCAGTTGCGTGAAGCGCTGGCTGGCGCCGGCTTGTCCCTCACCAATCGCGGCGGCCAGTGGACCCTGGCCAACACCAGATGAGACTGGTGCGTTACCTGCCGAACCTGCTGTCAGCGCTTCGGCTGGTGGCGGCGCCCTTGGCAGCCTGGTTGATCCTGAACGACCATGACACGGCGGCCCTTCTGGTCTTTGCCGGCTGCGCTGCCAGCGATGGGCTGGACGGCTGGATCGCGCGGCGCTGGGGCGTGACATCCGACTTCGGCGCATGGCTGGACCCGGCAGCCGATAAATTGCTGATGCTTCTCTGCTTCACGGCGCTCTGCGCCATCGGGGCGACGCCATTGTGGCTTCTGGGTCTGGTGATCCTGCGCGACGGCGCCATCGTGGTGTGCTGGCTGCTGGTGCGAATGCTGGGGCTGGCATTCTCGACGCGGCCGCTTTTGATTGGCAAGATTTCTACGGTGGTGCAGATTCTGTATGTGCTTGTCCTGTTGCTCCTGCTGGCCTTCGATCTGGAAGCGCCGCGTCTGGCTCATGCCGGCGCCTGGACTTGCGGCTTCTTCACCGCGCTGTCGGGACTGGCCTATGCAGGCGTGGCGCTGCGTACCGCGATCGGTGGGCGGCGCATCGCGTGACACAGCTTGTTCTTCCCCTGGAAACGCGCAGCGCGCAAGGTCGCGCCGATTTCATCGTCGCCCCCGGCAATGAACGTGCGGTGGCGTTCATTGATTCCTTCCCCGGCTGGCCTGCGCCCGCGGCGGCGCTGGTGGGACCGCCCGCCAGCGGCAAGTCGCATCTGGCGGCAGTGTGGGCGCACAAAGCGGGCGCGCAGGTCATGGAAGCCTCTGCATTGGAAACCGGCGTGCCGGATGGCCCGCTGGTGGTAGAGAATGTCGACGTAGGTGTCGCCGAAGTGCCGCTGTTTGCTCTGCTGGAGCGCGGCGCGCCGCTGCTGCTGACATCGCAGACACCGCCGACACAATGGCGGGTGGCGCTGCCCGACCTGGTGTCGCGGACCAACGCACTTCTGTCCTTTGCATTATGGGCGCCCGATGACGCGCTGCTGATGGGGCTGGCGGTGAAGCTGTTCGCCGACCGCCAACTGACGGTACCCGAAGCGGTGGTCAGCCACATGATCGCCAGCCTGGAACGCTCGCCCGGCGCTATCCGCGATTTTGTCGCCCGGGCGGATACCCTGGCTTTGGCTGAGAAAAAGCCGATTAATCTGAGCCTTATCAAAACCTTGCTGGCAGAATCCCAGGGCCGTTTACCCTTTATGTCATGACATCTTCACGCAATGGCGGCTAGGGTAGGGCATGTCCGCCAAGCACCCCACCCAACCACTCGCCGTGGCCAACGAAGATGCGCCTGACGCCCCGGATGTCCCCACCGACGAGGTGATGGCGCTGAAGCATCAGGACGCCAGATCCTATGATCCGGCCAGCCCGGCGCGCTTCGTCAACCGCGAGCTTAGCTGGCTGGCCTTCAACCGCCGTGTCATCGAGGAAGCGCAGAATCGCCGCCATCCCTTGTTCGAGCGGGTGCGGTTCCTGTCCATATCGGCTTCCAACCTGGACGAATTCTACATGGTGCGTGTCGCCGGCCTGATGGGCATGGTGCGCGCCGGTGTCGCCACCCCATCGGCCGATGGTCTCACGCCCGCACAGCAGCTGGCCGCCGTGGACAAGGCCGCCCGTGCCCTTATTGCCGATCAGCAGGCCATCTGGGCCATCCTGCACGAAGAGCTCCGCAAGCAGGATATCAGTGTCGTGACGGGGGAAGAGATCAACGCGCTGGACCGCGACTATCTCGACAACCAGTTCCGTGACCAGATTTTCCCGGTACTGACGCCCCTGGCGATCGATCCGGCCCATCCCTTTCCCTTTATCCCGAACCTGGGCTTTACCATCGCCGTCAAGCTGACCAACAAGCGCGATGGCAAGGACTTCAGCGCGTTGATCCCGGTGCCGCCCCAACTCAAGCGTTTCATCCGCCTGCCAGACACCGACAAGCGCGTCCGCTCCATTCCGCTGGAGCATGTGATTGCGCTGTATTTCGACCGGCTCTTCCCGGGCCACGATGTCACCGGCTGGGGCCTGTTCCGTCTGCTGCGCGACAGCGACGTGGAAGTGGAAGAGGAAGCCGAAGATCTGGTGTTGCTGTTTGAGTCGCTGCTCAAGCGCCGCCGCCGCGGCAGCGTCATCCACATGAAATGCAGCAAGTCGATGCCGGCCTCGCTGCGCCACTTCATTGCCGAGCATCTGGAACTGGACGACAGCGAGATCGTCATCATCGACAACCTGATGGGCCTGTCCGACCTCAGCAAGCTTATCCTCCCCGAGCGCCCCGAGCTGCAGTTCAAGCCCTACATCGCCCGCTTCCCCGATCGCATCCGCGATCATGGCGGCGACTGCTTCGCCGCCATTCGCGAAAAGGACCTGATCGTCCATCACCCGTTCGAAAGCTTCGACACGGTGGTCCAGTTTCTGCGCCAGGCCGCAGCCGACCCCGACGTGGTGGCGATCAAGCAAACGCTGTATCGCACCTCTTCCGACAGCCCCATCGTCGCGGCCTTGATCGAGGCGGCAGATGCCGGCAAGTCTGTCACCGCGCTGGTGGAACTAAAGGCCCGTTTCGACGAAGCCGCCAACATCAAGTGGGCACGGGACCTTGAGCGTGCTGGCGTGCAGGTGGTCTATGGTTTTGTGGCGCTGAAGACCCACGCCAAGATCAGCTTGGTGGTGCGGCGCGAGCAGGGTCTGCTTCACACCTATTGCCATTTTGGCACCGGCAACTACCACCCCAACACCGCCAAGGTGTACACCGACCTGTCGCTATTCAGCAGCGATCCCGCCCTTGGCCGCGACGCCGCCCAGCTCTTCAACTTCATCACCGGTTATGCTGAGCCCACCCAGCTGGAAAAGCTGGCCATGTCGCCCTTCAGCCTGCGCGGCAAGCTGGTAGAGGCGATCCAGGGCGAGATCATGCATGCCCGCGCCGGCCGTCCCGCCGCCATCTGGGTCAAGCTCAACAGCCTGGTCGACCCCGCCATGATCGACGGGCTTTATCGCGCCAGCCAGGCCGGGGTGAAGATCGACCTGATCGTGCGCGGCATCTGCTGCCTGCGTCCGGGCGTGCCGGGCCTGTCAGAGAATATCCGGGTCAAATCCATCGTCGGTCGCTTCCTCGAACATGGCCGCATCCTGGCCTTCGGCAACGGCCACGATCTGCCGCACAAGGACGCCAAAGTCTATATTTCCTCGGCCGACTGGATGCCGCGCAACCTGGACCGCCGGGTGGAAACCCTGGTTCCCATCGAAAACCCCACGGTCCATCAACAAGTCCTTGACCAGATCATGGTGGCACAGCTGAAAGACCAGGCGCAAAGCTGGTATATGGAGCCGGATGGTCGCTATATCCGCGATTCGCATTCCGAGGACGCCGATGCCTTCTCCGCGCACACTTATTTCATGACCAACCCGTCGCTTTCGGGCCGCGGTCGCGCGCTCAAGATGCAGTCCCCGGACAAGCGCCGGAGATAGGGTGCCGCTCCCTTCCGAACTTCGCGGGGGCGCCGCCGGCGCCGGGCCTGTCGCTATCGTGGATATCGGCTCCAATTCCGTGCGCCTTGTGGTCTATGAATCCGCCACCCGCGTCGCCGCCACACTGCAGAATGAAAAATCCATCTGCGCCATCGGCCGCGACATGGTCACCACCGGACGGCTGCATGCCGAAGGCTGCGCCGCGGCACTGGAGGCACTGTCGCGCTTTCGTGTCATCGCCAGCGGCTTGAACGCCGTGAACCGCGAGGCCGTTGCGACGGCGGCTGCCCGCGATGCCAGCAATGGCGCCGAATTCATCCGCCAGGCGGAAAAGGCCTGGGGCGGCCCCATCCGCGTGCTGGCCGGCGAAGACGAAGCGCGTATCGCCGCCGAGGGCGTGGTGGCGGGCATTCCCGATGCCGACGGCCTCGCTGCCGATCTGGGCGGCGGATCGCTCGACATGGTGACGGTGAGGAATGGCGCGACCAGCAATGCCGTGACCCTGCCATTCGGGCCGCTGCGCCTGATGGACCAGTCCAAGGGCGATCCCGACAAGGCACGCGACATCGTGGACAAGGGCTTGAAGAACCTGCCGGGCCTGTCGGAGCCCGCGCTTTATGCGGTGGGCGGCATCTGGCGCAGTTTCGCCCGTGTGGACATGGAAGAGCAGCGCTATCCGCTGCATGTCCTGCAGCATTACGTCATCCCGCGCGCCCGCGCGCTGCGGCTGTGCCGTCTTTTGTCGGGCCTGTCCAAGGACAGCGTGCGCAAGATCAAGGTGGTCTCCAAGCGTCGTGCCGAAAGCCTGCCTTATGGCGCGGTAGTGCTGGAGCGGCTGCTGGAAGCCGGCGACATCAAGGACGTGGTGATTTCGGCCTATGGCCTGCGCGAAGGACTGCTCTTTGCCGGCCTGTCGCCGGAGGAACGCGCGTTGGACCCCCTGGTGGAATTTGCCCGCGCCGCCAATGCGCGCGAAGCGCGGGTGCCGGGCCATGCCCGCGAAATGCTCGACTGGACGCGCCCGCTGTTCGATGGCGAAGGCGCGGAATTGCTGCGGGTGCGCGAGGCGTCGGCATATTTCTCCGATGTCGGCTGGCGGCGTCATCCCGACGACCGGGTTCTGGGGGCGATGGGCCAGGTGCTGACCGCACCCTTCGCCGGCGCCAGCCACCGCGCCCGCGCCCTGATCGCCGCCAGTGTCTTCCACCGCTATTCCGGCGACGATGATTTCCCGCAACAGCTCATGTTGTCGGGCCTTTTGGACAAGGACGACGAAAAGCGCGCGCTGGTGCTGGGCCTGGCCTGGCGCTTTGCTTTCTCGCTGTCGGCCAGCGCGGCCGGCGAACTGACGCACTACAAGCTTCGCATGACCCCGTCTAAAGTCATCCTCGAAGTCCCCGCCCGCCGCGAAGCCATCGCGGGCGAGCCTGTGCAGAAGCGCCTTGGCACCTTGGCCGACGCGCTGGGCCGCAAGGGCGAAATCCTGGTGGGCTGACCGCGCGCGCAAGCCGCAGGTGCCTGCTGTTTCACCAGTGCCTCTTATCGTGCATGTAAACTCTCTCATGGCGTGGGGGCGCTGCATGCGCGGCGAGTTGCGTTCACTGATTTCCAGCGTGCCGGTCCTGCTGATGGCCTGCCTATCCCCCGCGCTGGCCGCAGATACCGGTCGCCTGGATGCGCTGGAGCTTCAACTGCGCGACGCACAAGTCCAGCTGGCGGCCCTGAAGGCAGGGCCCCATGACAAGGCAGTTCTGGACGATCTGCGCCAAAGCACGGCCAAACAGCATGACGATATCCGCGCCCGCCTTTCCGCCCAGCCCCGCGTCGGGCTGGACAATGGCCGCCTCAGCGTCACTTCGGCCGATGGCGCCTTCAGCCTGGCGCTACGCAGCCTCATGCAGTTCGATGCCGGCTATTTCGCGCAAGGCAAAAATCCGCCGGGCGTGGACTTGAACAGCGGCAGCAATTTGCGACGCGCCCGCATCGGGCTTGTCGGCACTGCCTGGCGCGACTGGGCCTACAACTTCACTTATGAATTCGGCGGCAGCGGCGTAGAGAAGGCCTATCTCTATAGCGCGTATCTCCAATATGACGGGCTCAAGCCCTTGTCATTCCGCATTGGTGCATTCACGCCTTTTGACAATCTGGAAGGCGCCACCGGCGGCTCCAACATCACCTTCCTGGAACGGGCGACAGCCGCCAGTGTCGCGCGCGGCATTGCCGGCAGTAGCGGCCGCGATGCCATCAGCGTCTTCGCGCAGGGCGACCGCTATCTCGCATCGGTGTCCTTTACCGGCGGCAGGACCACCGACGCTGCGACCTTTGACGAGCAACAGGCTCTGGTGGGCCGTATTGCCTGGCTTGCCGTCAGCGATGGCGGCACCAAGTGGTTGCTCAATGCGGACGTCGCACATGTGTTCAAGTTGGCCGATGTGGCGCCAGGCCCGGCGTCCTCCAACACCATCAATCTGGGCGACGGCCCCGAATTGGCGCTGCAGACCGCGCGGACCATCAGCACAGGCGGCATCAGCGCCAGCAAAGTGACGGAGTTCGGATTCGAAACAGCGCTGAACGCAGGTCGTTTCTATGCCCAGGGCGGATGGTTTCACTATGGTGTCGTCCGGAAAAATTCCGTGCTTCCCGACCCCCGCTTCAGCGGCTGGTACACGCAGGCATCCTGGTCTCTCACGGGCGAGACACGTCGCTATGAATCGGCCTCGGCCGCCTTTCGCGCGCTGCAGCCGGATCGTCCGCTGGGCACGCCGGGCGGTTTTGGCGCGTTCGAATCCAAGCTGCGCTATTCGAGCATGAACCTGGATTACATGCCGACGGCCGTATTCGGGGCAGGCGGGATCAATGGTGGGATCCAAAATGTCTGGACCACAGGTTTGAACTGGTACCCGACGTCGGGCCTTCGTTTCATGCTGGATCTGGACGACATCCATGTGCACCATGTGGAAGCTCCCGCCGGGGATATCTCCGCTGTAGCCGTCGGACTGCGCAGCCAGGTGTCCTTCTGACAGCCTGGGCCGGGTGGCTTGTTCCTCTCCCGGCACGGTCCTAGGCTTGTGGCAATACTCGGGAGGCAGGCGTGGCGCAGGGATTTAGCCGCAGGGCGGCACTGGCGGGATCGGCCATTGGCGCTGTGGCGATGCCGGCAATGGCCCGTGCGGGCGATGTGCGGGCGAAGCTGACGCCCTATGCCTGCAATCTCGATACCTGGTTCAAATCCGTGCCGTTCGAGCAGCGGTTTGCGCTGGCCAGGCAGCATGGCTTCGCGGTGATCGAGTTCTGGTCGGTGGAACGCGGTGCGGGCCATACGGCGCAGGAATGGAAGGCATTGTGCGATGACAATGGCCTTGTTGTGACTCAATTCGCGCCCGCCTGGCCGAACTTCGCCGATATTTCCAAACACGGCGAAATGCTGAAGGTGGCAGAAAAAGCGGTGGCCGACGCGCGCATCTTGGGCTGCACCAAGTTCACCGTCACCGGTCATTCGCTGGTGGAAGGCATGAGCCGTGAAGCTCAACTGGCAGGTTACCAGTCCGGGCTGATGCGCATGGCGCCAATGCTGGAAGCCGCCGGTGTGACCGCATTGGTCGAACCCTTCAACCGCGTCAATCACCTGAACCATCTACTGAATGGCTCACAACCGGCCCTGCCGATGGTGCGGGCGGTGAATTCGCCGCGCGTGAAGCTGCTATGGGACTTCTACCATATGCAGCTTGAAGACGGCGACTTGATCGAGAAATTCACCGCCGGCGTGGACAGCGTCGCGCATGTGCAGATCGGCGACGTACCCGGCCGCCACGAGCCCGGCACCGGCGAGATCAATCATACCAACCTGATCCGCGCTGTGCGCGCGGCAGGTTACCGTGACCCGATTGGCCTGGAATTCATGCCGCAGAATGACGACGCGGCGGCAGCCGTTCGGGCCACCGCCGCGCTCATCGCTTGATCTGGTTTAGCGCTGGGCCGAAGGGCGGCGCGGCTGCTGCGATCCGTCCTGCACCAGGGCAGCTGCGGCTTCGCGCTGGGCCTTGCGGGTGCCGGCATGACGGCGCCGCTTGTCTTTTTTCTTCGCATTGTTTCCGCGGGCGGCCATGTCGTGCTCCTGATGATGGGCGGGGAACCTAGTCTCTCCGCGCGGCCGGAGATAGGGGGGCTGGACGATTGTGACGCCCTCCCGCCAGGCCGCTCAAGCCATGTTGCGCGCGCGAGAAATAACCCGTTTTGGAACCTGTACTTGCGCCCGGACACGGGGCGGGCTTTAAAGGGACCAAGAGCCGGCCGGGCAAGGCATGCCCGCGGCCAATCGTTCAGTTTTTCAAGGGCTTAAGGAGTATCATCATGGGTGCATTCAGCGTCTGGCACATCCTGATCCTGGCGGCGATCGCGCTGGTGCTGTTTGGCGGCCGCGGCAAGGTCTCTGACCTGATGGGCGATTTCGGCAAGGGCATCAACAGCTTCAAGAAGGGCCTGTCAGAGCACGACAAGGACGATCCCAAGGTGATCAACGCCGAAGCCAAGGACAAGGACAAGACGACCGTCTGATCGTCCGCATTAGGCGCCTCTCATGTTCGACATTTTCAGTTGGCAGCACATTGTCATCCTGCTCGTCGTCGCGCTTGTCGTGGTCGGGCCCAAGGATCTGCCGCGTTTCCTGAATATGGCGGGCAAATGGGCGGGCAAGGCCCGCGCCATGGCCAACGAGTTCCGCAAGAGCTTCGACGAAATGGCACGCCAGACTGAGCTGGACGAGCTGCGCAAGGAAATCGAGGACCTCAAGAAGAACAATCCTCTCTCCGACGTCGCCGATTCCGTTACTGGTTCCATGGCCGATGTGCAGACCGCCATCAACAGTCCCGTCGAACCCATGATCGACGGTGCGGGTCAGGCAGCAGCCGGCGTGCCGGTCGAGGATGGCATCGAGCCCCGCAGCGGAGAATTCGAAGTCACCGACGTAGCAGTGCCGCCCAGTGATTCGCCCAGTGATTCGGCCAGTGATCCGGCCAGTGATCCGGCGCTCCAACTCGCCGAAAAGACTGCGCCGTGATCACGCCGACCCCTGAAGACGAAGCGGCGCTGGACGCCACCAAGGCGCCGCTGATGGAGCATCTGCTGGAACTGCGCGTCCGGCTGATCTGGGCGACGGTGTCATTTGCGCTGTGTTTTGCGCTCTGCTTTGCCTTCGCCACACCGATCTTCAACTTCCTCACCCAGCCTCTGCATCACGCCCTGGCTGGCAAGCCCAATGACCACCTGATCTATACGGCGCTGACCGAAGTCTTCTTCACCAACGTCAAGATCGGCATGTTCGGCGGCATCTGTCTGGGCTTTCCCGCCATCGCGGCCCAGATCTGGATTTTCGTGGCGCCCGGCCTTTACCGGCACGAAAAGAGCGCCTTCCTGCCGTTCCTGCTGTGGACGCCGGTGCTGTTCACGATGGGCGCCGCCTTCGTCTATTACATAATGCTGCCCTTCTCGATCCAGTTCTTCACGGGCTACCAGACGCTGACCTCGGGCGGTGCGATGTGCATCGAATTGCAGGCCAAGGTCGGCGACTATCTCGAATTCGTCATGACGCTGATCTTTGCGTTCGGCCTGACCTTTCAGCTCCCCGTGCTGCTGTCGCTGCTGGCCAAGGTCGGCATCGTCACTGCCAAGGCACTGCGCGAGATGCGCCGCTACGCCATCGTCGGGTTGTTCGGCGTCGCCGCTGTGTTCACCCCGCCCGATGCCATCTCGATGCTGAGCTTGGCGATCCCGTTGGTACTTCTCTACGAAATCTCGATCCTGAGCGTGGTGATGATCGAGCGCGGCAAGGCGAAGGAAGATGCTGCCCGCGCCGCGAAGGACGTGGCGGAATCCTAAGCCGCCGCCGCAGCGCTCCTGCTGACGATGCGACTGGCCGGGAAATGCAAGGTCACGGTGGTGCCCTGATGCGGCACACTGGTTATTCCCAGCACGCCGCCATGCAGTTCCAGCATCGCCTTGGCCAGCGGCAGCCCCAACCCGGTGCCGGTATGGGTAGCTGTCACCTTGTTCGCCACCTGGCCGAAAGGCGTCAGCGCCTTGGTGATGTCCTCATCCGTCATGCCGATGCCGGAATCCTGAACCATCACCGCATAGCCTCCATCCTTGGTTGCCATGCCGCTGACCGAGACGCTCCCACCGGCGGGTGTGAACTTGATGGCATTGCCCACCAGGTTGATCATGATCTGACGGATCATGCGTTCCACCGCCACCAGCCGCACGCTTTGCGGCGGCAGGGCGCATTCGACCTTCACATCGAATTTGTCGCCCAGTGCCGTGACCATGCCGACCGAGCCTTGCAGCGCGTCGCACAGCGCGAATTCCTGCGCCGTATCCAGTGACATCTTGCCGGCTTCGATCTTGGACAGATCCAGGATGTCGTTGATGATGCCCAGTAGATACTGCCCACTGGCATGGATATCGCCGGCATAGCCCAGGTAGCGCGGATTGCTCATCGGCCCCAGATGCTGGTCCTTCATCACTTCTGAAAAGCCCATGATGGCATTCAATGGCGTGCGCAATTCATGGCTCATATTGGCAAGAAAGGCAGACTTTGCCTTGTTGGCGTTTTCCGCCTGGTCCACTGAAACCGCAAGCCGGCGGGACATGATGTCGAGGTGTACGCGGTTGCGCTCCATCTGGTGAATCACCTCGCGGGCATAAAAAATGATCGGCGCGGTTACCACGGCTATTTCCAACGTTAAGTTGAACAGCACTTGGAGATGGACCGCCTCACCCTCCGCAAAGTGCAAGACGAAATGCAGTGCCGTGGCGGCGATCACCGCCATGGCGGTCAGGGCCGCGGTGGCGCCATACCGCCCCAGACGCGAAAGCTGGTGGTCCAGTGCGTCCGGCACGGAACGGATCCGCGCGATGATATGGTCCAGCCTCCAGTCCACTCGGCACCCCCGTAATGCCCGGAAATGTTACGTCAGGCCGGGTTGCAACGCGGTTGCACCCCACCAGCGAATTGTGCAGATATTTTTAAGCTTTCATTAGGGACCGAAGCCCTGCATTTGGCTGTAATCCCGAAGGTTTTGACCCGGACGGGGGGCCATGGCATGACCGGGCCGACAGGAGATTCCCATGCACGACATCAAGGCTATTCGCGAGGACCGTGATGGATTCGTGAGGGCGCTTTCGCGCCGGCCGGCCTATGCCGGGAGCGCGGGCGCGGCTACGGACGCGGTACTGGAAAAGGACAAGGCCCTGCGCGATGTGCTGGTGCGGCTGCAGACCCAGCAGGCCCGCCGCAACGAAGCCTCCAAGCTGATCGGCCAGGCCAAGGCAAAGAAGGACGAAGCACAGGCCGCCGCCCTGATGGCGGAAGTGTCGGGTTTGAAGGAAGCCATCCAGCAGGGCGAGCAGGAACAGCGCGATCTTGAAAAAGAGGTGCGCGACCTGTTGGCGGTTCTTCCCAATCTCCCCGCCGACGACGCGCCGGACGGTGCGGACGAGGGCGCCAATGTCCCGATGCCCCAGCGCGCCTTTGGGGCGCCGGCGCAGAGCAATTCCGCCAAGCAGCATTTCGAGATCGGCGAGGCGCTGGGCCAGATGGACTTCGAACGCGCCGCCAAGGTGTCGGGTGCGCGCTTTGTCTATCTGAAGGGCGACCTGGCGAAGCTGGAGCGCGCCATCGGCGCCTTCATGCTCGATACGCACACAGAGATGTTTGGTTACACCGAAGTGTCGCCGCCGGTGCTGGTGAAAAGCGCGGCCCTGTTTGGCACCGGCCAACTTCCCAAGTTTCAGGACGATCTGTTCCGCACCACAAACGAAGATCCCTTCTGGCTCGTTCCTACCGCAGAAGTCCCGCTGACCAACTATGTCTCCGACGAAATCCTCGGCGAAGCGGAACTCCCGCTGCGCTTCACCGCTTTCACGCCCTGCTTTCGTGCCGAAGCCGGCTCGGCCGGGCGCGATACGCGCGGCATGATCCGCATGCACCAGTTCAGCAAGGTCGAGCTGGTCTCGATCACCACGCCGGGCCAATCCGACGCTGAACATGAGCGTATGACCGATGCGGCGCAGACCATCCTGAAAAAGCTCGATCTCGCCCATCGCGTCGTGACCCTGTGCACCGGCGACATGGGCTTTGGGGCGCGCAAGACCTATGACATCGAGGTTTGGCTACCGGGCCAGAACGCGTTCCGCGAAATCTCGTCCTGCTCCAACTGCGGGGACTTCCAGGCGCGGCGCATGAACACCCGCTTCCGTAATGCCGAGGGTAAGGTGCAGGGCCCGGTTCACACCCTCAATGGCTCCGGCCTTGCCGTGGGCCGAACCCTGGTCGCCATCCTGGAAAATTACCAGCAGCCCGATGGCAGTGTCGCTATCCCGGATGTGCTGCAGCCCTACATGGGTGGCAAGACAAAGATTGAAAAGCTCTGATGCGCATTCTGGTGACCAATGATGACGGCATCCTTGCAGATGGCCTTGCCGTCGCCGAAAAAATCGCCCGCGCCATCAGCGACGATGTCTGGGTGGTCGCGCCCGAAACCGAACAGTCCGGCGCCTCCCATTCACTTACCCTCAGCGCGCCACTGCGCCTGCGCCAGATTGACGAGCGCCGCTTTGCTGTCAGCGGCACGCCTACCGACTGCGTGATGATGGCCAGCGGCTACCTGCTCAAGGACGCGCCGCCCGACCTGGTTATCTCCGGTGTCAATCGCGGCTCCAACATGGCTGATGATGTTACCTATTCCGGCACCATCGCCGCCGCGATGGAAGGCTGCGCCCTGGGCATTGCGTCCATCGCGCTGTCGCAGGCTTACGAAGAGGGCGGCCGCTGGGAAGTGGACTGGTCAGCGGGCGAGGCGCATGGCGCCGACCTGGTCCAGCGGCTGGTCGCGGCCGGCTGGCCGCAGGGCACATTGGTCAATATCAACTTCCCGGCCTGTGCGGCCGGCGATGTGAAGGGTGTGCGCGTCGCGCCGCAGGGCAAATACGACCTGCAATCCACGTCCATCGATGAGCGCATGGACGCCCGCCAGCGACCCTATTACTGGATCGGCTTACGCCGCCGTTCCGGCGCGCCGTCCCAGGATACCGACCTCGCAGCGGTTTATGACAACCATATCTCGGTGACGCCGCTGCACCTGAACCTGACCGAGATGTCTGTGCTGGAAAGCCTGCGTCAGAGCCTAAGCAAAAGTTAAAAGGGAACTTGTCCTTCGGTTTTCACGGTTAAAGTCTTTTCAACTTTTGGCGCAGATGATCCGTTTCGAGACAGTGCAGAAGGCACATCCCGATGGGTCACGTTCGCAATTTCCTCTTTGTCGCAATCGCCATGCTGGCGTCGCCGCTGGTGGCTGGCTGCATGCCCGAAACGCCCGAAACCCAGCTGACCTGGGATGCCAATACGCGCGTCACCAAGCATCCGAACCGTATCGCGTCGGCGCGCCCGACCACCCCGTCCGGTAGCGGTTCGCGCACCTATATCTATGAAGACAAGTATGCGCCCAAGCCCACCGCGCGGCCCACGCCCAATTACGTCACCCGCAATGTGACGCCATATTCTCCGGTCAGCAGCAAACCGCTGTCGCCGGTCTATGCCAATGCGCCGGCCGCCAACGCGCCAGCGTTTGCCTGGCCCGTCAGCGGTCGGGTGATTTCCGATTTCGGCACCACCAACAATGGCGGCAAGAATGACGGGATCAACATCGCCACCAACATGGACGCGCCCATTCACGCCAGCGCTTCCGGTACCGTCACCTATGCGGGCGACGAGCTGAAGGGATACGGCAACCTGGTGCTGGTGAAACATACCAGCGGCTACACCACGG